>JBKHWS010000030.1:0-35741 GCA_046566385.1 Bacteriovoracia bacterium
GCTCAACGACAAAGGGGTTGAAGACATCATCCTTTGTGATCATTTCGAAAGCTCTGATAAGTGGAAAAACCTGAGAGGATTGAAGTTTGATTCCTTCGTCCAGGTTGAGGATCTTTTTGACCATCCGGTATGGAAAAAACCTCAACCCTTCAAGGCCATCTATCACATGGGGGCCTGTTCTGCCACCACTGAGCTGGATATGGATTTCCTTTATAAAAACAACACGGAATACACCAACAAGCTACTGACTCTTGCCACCCAGAAAAACATACCAATCGTATATGCTTCATCCGCTGCTACCTATGGGGACGGTGAGCAAGGGTATTCGGATGATCACAAAGGCATCCCGAAACTTAAACCCTTGAACAAATATGGATACTCCAAGCAGCTTTCAGACGAATGGATCTTAAAGCAAAAGAAAAAACCAAAAGTCTGGTTCGGAGTGAAGTTCTTCAACGTTTTTGGTCCCAATGAATATCATAAGGGCAAGATGAGCTCGGTCGTTTTCCAGTCCTTCAACCAGATTCGTGACGTTGGCGAAGTGAAACTTTTTAAATCACATCGTCCAGACTTCAAGGATGGAGAACAGCTCAGAGATTTCGTTTACGTTAAGGATGTTGTCCGGGCCATGATTGAACTCATTGAGGCCGGAAAGAAGAAGCCGTCGCTGTCTGGAATTTATAATCTCGGAACAGGTGAGGCGAGAAGCTTTCTGGATCTGGCCAAAGCGACTTTCGCTTCTATGGATAAAGAAGCTCGAATAATTTTCTTCGATATGCCGGCGGAACTCCAGAACCAATACCAGTACTTCACTCAGGCCGATATGAGCAAACTTAAAAAAGCTCTTCCGAAGTTCAAGTTCATGAAGCTTGAAGATGCTGTGGATGACTACGTGAGGAACTACCTCGCTCAACCTGATCCCTACCTGAGAAAAGAATGAACAAGAAAATCGACGGATTCAAACAGGCCATAGAAATGCTTCAGGGACTGGACCTCGCGGCCCAACAATCCCTCATCGCTGAAATAGCCCGCAAAGATCCCGAGATGGCGATAAAGCTCAAGCAGAGTCTCGTGACCTTTGATGATCTACAGTATCTCACAGTCAGCATGATGAAGCGGCTTCTCCAGGACATTGACCTCGAAGTCTTAGGTCTCGCTCTTCGAGGGGCCAACAAGGAAACCGCTGATCACCTTCTCAACATGTTCTCAACCAACATGAAAAGAGACGTGGAAGACATTCTTAAAGGTAAACCTCGTCCTTTATCTGAAGTGCTTGAGGCCCAGAAAAAAATCATGGATGTGGTCCTGAGACTCAGAGACAGGGGCGAGATCATCCTCTCCAAAGATAAGTCAGAGAGACTCGTCTAATTTGTCCAAAAGGTAGCGTATACCTTTTCGACAACGGCCTCTCTTCTTACCATGAGAACATGAGCTTCAATGAATAGGAGTCATGCCTGTTGTAAATCCCGATCAATGTATCATCCGGTCCCTGAAGAAATTGGGCCCCGGCCTCCATACTCCATGAATTAGTCAGGCGGTGTTGAGCACTGAATTTAAGGAGGGAGGAGCTTCCTACAAGATCATACATCCCACCGGCAAGAAAACTTGTTTCTTCACCATAGGGAACCCTCACACCAGCTGAGACGGCTTCTTCAAAAAAAGAGCGCAGGAAACTGATCTGATTTTCGTCCTGTCTCTCCTGGCGGATGTAATCCACAATACCAGTGACAAGTCCAAAAGAAGTTTCAAAACTTTTTTCAAATCCAAAAACCATCATGGTTGTTTCCTTGGGAAGGTCATCGCCACTATCTGGTTTAAGCCAGTTAAAACCACCACGAATGGCCCAGCTTTCAAAGGGCACTAGAAAGGTTCCGGCCACTGCCTGTTGTCGGTAATGAAGAGGCTGAAGTTTGACCGGAGAGTCCACAAGAATGACGTCGGGATTGAGAGACAGGAGTGTCCCCTGAACCTGAGTTTTGAGGAAGGGACTCATATTCAGACCATTGTAATATAGGAGCTGGGTTTCAAGATTCTCGGACTTCTTCTGAACTTTGAGGGTCACATTATGGTTTAAGGCATTGTTCAGTTCTTTGGCATTCATATAGTCATATTCCACATTGTCAGGAATAAGAATTGTGGTGTTTTCTGATTCTATCGGGAGACGATTTTTACGTGGAAGCCAGGGACTGTGTTCTCCCGGAAGTATGGGAGTCGTTTGTCGGGGAACATAGAAAACTTCCCAATTCCAATCATCTACTTCCTGAGAGAGAGAAAGACCTGGAGAGCCCATTGTGATCGGCGAAGTTGGATCTATCCAGTTCTTGGGATTCACAATATCTGCCGGGTTCACGATATCTGGTCCATCCAGGGCAATAGTTTGGTAACCGGCCTTGAACAGAAATGATCCCATCTTCCTTTGCAGGTAAAAATTCTGAGGCATGAATTGGAAACTTTCTTCCGGATCTCTTGCGACGAAGTCTGTCCGGATCAGAAGGTCCGACTTAAATCTCCAGGGTGAGTCGAACTTATAGTTGAGCTTGAGATCTAAAACGGTCCCGACCTTCTGTGATTGAGTGACTGTGGAGGAAGGGACTCCAAGATCGTTGATGTAAGGCCCTGCCTGACCGGAAAAGCTCCAGTCGGCAAGGGCAGTTGTCGTTGTCATCATGACAAGACAGGGAATGAAGGCATTCATAATTAATCCAGGTCTTTCAGGTTATTTTGGGAAAAATCTTCTGCCTTAAGCCCTGTATTAACTTTCACACTGGAGAGCCTCACTTCAGTGGCCCTTCCATTCAGATGATTCTGCACATTCATAAAGTGGGCCCGGAAGACAGGGCCAATTTTCTTATAGTCCTTGAAGGCCACAGTCTTTTTAATTTTTTCTTTCACATAGTAGGCGGTGAATTTCGGGAGAAAGTCATCCCTGGAAATCTTTGTCACAACTTTTGAATACTCAGAGCTATCCGGAGAAGGTATTAATTCCACCCAGTAAAATTTCTTGTCACTTTTTTGAAGGGTGACTTTGGAAGCCTTAATCGCCTCTGAGTTGAGGTCTTCAGGACTTATTTCAGAGCCAAGAACTCCTGCTTTGGTTTTTCCCGTCACCAGCCGTCTCACTTTCCCGCTGGAAGGAAGATAAATCCATTGCTTCTCATTTCCTTCTTCATCAACGTTTCCGAGAAAGGCCATGTTTTTAATATCTGCCGGGGCCTGGATTTTCGCCAGCATTGAGAAGCCCGTTTCTCTTAATGTCTTGATGGTTAAGGAACGTACTTTGGCCTCGCCGTTTTGCTCTATGATCTTCATCTGAACTGAGGCTTCATCATCTTTTGAATCCAGGAGGGCCTGTGACTTTCTTAAAATCTCTCTGGCATCCATAGCATGAGCTGATTGAAGTCCCATCAGGGCCAGGAGTCCCAACGCACGGACGGGAATCTGAAAGTCTTTTTTGTAGATGGATGGGAACGTTTTTAAAAGAGCAGGAAGAAATAACAGGTCGGCGGCAAATCCTGCCAGAATAGAAATGAGCATAAACCCTCCAAAGTTTTGGTTCATGTTGAATTCAGAAAATAAAAATATAGAAAAACCGGTAAACATCACCAGTGATTCGAGAACACAGGGATTGGCCTCCATGAGGATGGCCTTCTTAAGTGAATTAACTTCATGATTCTGCTCGAAGGAGCGAAGGCGATTAAGGATATAAAGGGTGTTATTGAACGCAAAACCCATGGCGATAGAAAAGATCAGAGCGATGCCTGGTTTTACGGGTTCGTCAGTAATGGC
Source organism: Bacteriovoracia bacterium (assembly GCA_046566385.1). Taxonomy (GTDB): domain Bacteria; phylum Bdellovibrionota; class Bacteriovoracia; order Bacteriovoracales; family Bacteriovoracaceae; genus Peredibacter. The sequence continues at coordinate 3,787 of JBKHWS010000030.1, forward strand.
CAGGGCGCTGACAAGAACCATGGGTGGAATAAAATTGGGAAGACATGAGATGATGGCCCATTTCACAGACCGGAAAACTAGAATAAGAAAGAGCCCGATTAACAGTAAGGGGTGCCAGAAGTTATAAATCAGCTCTTTGGCCACAGCTTGATTAATTGAATGAGCATAACTTGCCATTCCTCCGAAAGTGAAGGCAACCCCAGGAAAGGACTCTTGAAGCCTTCCGTGAATGTTTTGTTTAACTCTCTCAAGACTTTCTCCTGGAATGTCAGAGAGTCTGATAGCAATCCGTAAAGCTTTTCCGTCTTCAGTCATAAAGGAGTTAAGGGGATTCTTCTCTGCCATTGAGAATAGGAAAAACGTTTCTGAGATCTGTTCTTTTTTCTCCGGAATTTTCCCCTGGAATAAATCTGAAACTGTCACGACTGTACCAATGGATTCCAGCTCCCGTAATTGTTGGGAAAGGAGTTGAAGTCGCTTCAGGTTTTCCGGTTGTTTCCAGAAGCCTTCTTCATTTGAACGGGCGAGAACATCGTAGCTCACAATGCCTCCGAATGAAGAATCAATCCAGTTCGTCGTTGTCCTGATCGGATCATTTTCAGGGAGATCATCAAATAAGCGAAAAGAGAAATTAAGTTGTGGCAAAAGCAAGAATCCCATCAGGGAAAGTAATATTGTGACAAGAGCTATTTTTCCTGAATGATGGAGTGGGGCCAGGGCCCAGTAAGCAGGGCGATTTGGCCAGGTACGAACTTTTGGAGTTACCAAAGGGAGAGAGAGAAAAATCAGCACCTGGGACAGGATAGAAACAAGGGTAAGAATAAGTGAAACCGTAATTCCGTATTGAGAAATAAGAGGTATGGCCGAAGGGGCGAGAGTGAGAAACCCTAAAGCAGTGGTGAGAATTCCCAGGGCATTGGGAACTCCGATTTCTACCAGTGTTGCCTTCGCTATTTTTATACGTTCATTGTAATTTTTCTGATGGATGTCTTTCCCTGACCAAAGATGAAGACCATGAATGAGAAGACTCATGATGGAAACACTGATAATCACCGGTAGTGTCACCAGGATGGCATTGATCGAGATATTGAAGAAGGCCATGAGAGCAAGACCAAAGACGTTAGAAGCGATAAGAGTTCCAAGAGCGAAAACGATGGCCGTCCAGTGGGAAAAGAGGAAATAGAAGACAACACAAAAACCCAGCAGGATAAAACCCAGAAAAAGACTCAGCTCTGATTCAATTATCCCTGATAAACGGGTCTGAAGCAGAGGAACACCTGCGGTATGCAATCTGGCCTCTGGAAAAGCTTCCTGTAAGGTTCTTAGTGTCTCATCATGAAACTTCTCGAGAGCTTTCCGATCCTTCAAAGATGATTCAATTATGATCAAAGTGGATCTGAAATCCCTGGTAATAAGGAGCGGATAGAGCAGGGAGTTTTTCAGGATCTCTTCCTTCCAGTTTTCATGAGAAATCCGTGAGAAAAGATTTCCAATGACCATTTCGTCAGCGTTGGTACTCGCGCCTTCAATATGTGTCATGGTCACTACTTGCTCAACGTCCTCCCTTTCCTGAAAATGATTGGTAATTTGTTTTAAGTTCGTGATCCTCTCAGGTCTTAACCAGGCATCCTTTTCAGGAAACTCAACAACGATGAGGTAGGGTTGTTCACGGTTCAGACGAAAGATATGGCCTATTTCATCATTCTGATGAAGTAAGGAATGGGACTTCGGATAGAATTGATCTACTGAGTACTCAGTCTTTAAACTCCCCAGTTGATAAAGGCTGAAAAGAAAAGACAGGCCCATTAGGGCCCAGAGAGCTTTTATTGTTTTTCTCATAACCAATCCATGGTGATGATTTCACGGTTTTGCTTCCAGTTTTGTAACCGGAAAACTTTATTCTCAATTTTTATCGACGGAAGTTCATGTGAAGCGGATTGATTACTGAACAGTGAGTTCATGGATTCAAGCATAATATCAGTTGCGATCTGGCCTTTCGGACGGAAGATCATTTGATAGAGAAGTCCATAGGACCAGGCAAGGGTTAAATTGGCAGAAGCTGTCTTCAACCTCAACTGACCATCACTTACCTTCACATTTAAGTTCGTCTGCATTCCCAGCCCCAGCTGAAGGTATTCAATGATTGAACCACCCATTATCGTTGTCAGGGAGGCATTAGTATTGAAGTATGCCTGGTAACTGTTTCCTGATGCCGGCCTGAGAATCAATTGTGATTGTTCGGGAATTGTGGAGAAATAAAAAGGCGTTCTGGTTGGAAAGCGGGCCAGATCCGGCCATACAAAATACTGCATAAAGCGGGAGGACATGAGCTTTGAAAAGGCCCTGACATTCTGTAGGTTATGGTTCTTGGGAATCGTTTCATTGATTTTATCTTTCAACAGAGTCTCAAACCCTTCCTGAGAGAAGACTAGCTGAGGAACTTCGGTTGACAAAAGTGATTCGTCCGGGGTTTTCAGTGAAATGTTTTTTGACCCCTGAAGGTGGGCGTAGATAGTGACACCCTTTGCAGTTGGATGTCCCATCCCCGAAATGACAAGGTCATTTCCGGTGGATGCGATGAGGGAGTCCCAGGAGGAATAGAAGTATTGGTTGAGTTGATCGGCCATGACTTCCTTCAAAAGGTTCCGGAACATTGCTGGATGTGAAAGCACTGAAATAAGTTGTTCTCTGATTTCATTACCAACGCCGCCGATGCCGCTGCATTGGATGTTTCCAAGTTCCCATTCTGGTATCTGAAGATCGAAAGCAGCAAGTTGTGGAACCCATATGTTTCCATCTTCTTTATAGAGCAGCTGGGCCTCTGTCTGCATCTCATTGACGTGAATGGCAAAGGGAGTACATGCGGCCGTGATGTGAACCCGAAAAACATTTCCGTTCACAACTCTTACGATCACCTGATCGATTGTTAACTGTCTGACAAAGATGGTGGAAGTCAGGAGGTGGGAAGCCTCTATTCCTTCTTCAGTAAAGATGATGTCTTTACCTTCGCTATGGATATTTACATCAAAACTAATTTGCGGCCTGAATTCTCCGGCCTCAAAGGAGAGATTGTTTTGTGAGAAAGAGTGATCCAGTGTTTTCGGTATGAAGTTGTTACTGATAAATTTCCACGGAAGCCACTGAGCAATTTCAATTTGTCCTGAAAAGGAAGGGAGAGAAAAGGAGACGCACAAAAGAAGAAACAGACATCTTGTCATATGGAGAATCCTCCGGAATCCAATTCATTTGGATTGGAGGTTAATACGGTACTTTTCATAATTTTTTTAAATGAAGGGAAGAAAGATAAAGGATTTGGAGGGGTTGGCCGGGTGTGAAGAAAAAAAAAGGGCCGCATCTGCGGCCCTTTCATCAGGACTTACTTTTCCTGAACAACGTAAACGTCTTTTTTCCAGAATAAGAATTTTTCTCTTTTCACTTCATAGACACGAAGAGTTTCAAGAGGTTTTACATCGAACACTACAGAACCAGAATCATATCGCTTCTGAGTTGCTTCGATTGAGAAAGTTTCAGATTCAGAATCTCCAAGGGCCGGAAGATTCTTAAATTTAATCTTCATATTTTCGCGCTCGAATGAAGTTGCTGTTCCATATTGTGCACAGTATGTTTCAGGTACCATGCAAGATCTTGGACGACGGACTGTTTCTGTGCGGAAAGTATCTCCCCAGCGTAAGCACTCACCATTATGAGGATTGGTGCGTACACAAACGCGGCCGGTTCTGATCCTTCTTGTATGAACATCGTAACCGCAGTGAGCACCAGAAGTGCGAAGCACGTGGCGTGTCTCATATCTTTCACAAACAGAGTTTTCCATTGGAACTAAGAAGGTCAGCTCTACAACATCAGGACTCTGATTTGTTCTGACGACTGTTGCACTTGAAGCATTAACTTCAATCTTTTCAGAGTTAAGGACAATAGGTTCTCTTTCAGATTCTTGAGCAAAAGCCCCGAGAGAGAGGACAAGGGTGAATAGTGCGACGACTTTTTTCATATAAATGTCTCCTTAAAAATTCTATCGCGCAGTCATACACCATATTGTTGCCAGAGAGTGGCAGGGCTGAATATCTTACAGGCTCTTTCTTGCAGGGGTCTAAGTGACTCCAAGCACGGAGCTAATTTGGCCTCAATGACCGTCAAAAATGCCCCTCCTTTCAAGTAGGACATTTTGGCAACTCTCACTAAACCCCCAGAATCCATAAGCTTTCGACTTGGCACGATTCCTGCTCCCACTGGATTCGAGAGAGCGAGGGGACACTCACGGATGAGTGACCATGAAACGGATTTCACCTTCGGTCTCGTCGTCAAAGGAATGGCGCGGTTTTGAAAGGATTTTAGAACCGGTTTAAACGATCATGGATGAGTACCTTTATTAAGGAGAGCTTTATGGAAAAAGCAACAGTAGAACACTTCAAAAATCTTTTCATGGAGATCCTTTCTGAAGAAGAAATCTTCGAAGGAAAGCTCTCACCCGTTACTCTCGAAGGGGACGAGGTTGATATAGTGTCCACTGAAAAAGAGAATCAGATGGACTTCCGCCTTAAAGCAAGAAACGCTGTATATCTGAAGAAGGTACGCAAGTCCCTTCAGAAGATTGAAGATGGCACGTTCGGCGAGTGCGAAGATTGTGGCGCTGAAATTTCATACAACCGTCTTCTGGCCCGCCCGACTGCCGATCTTTGTATTTACTGTAAAGAAGCAGAAGAGAAAGAAGAAAACCAGATGATTCATCGTAACAGGAACTCCGTCAAAAATGGCCGCGTTCTTCCGATTGAGCATCTTGATAAAGGGTTTAAGGCCGACGATACTGGCACATCCAATTTTCAGGTAAGTCATATGGACTATCAGGATATTGTGAACTAAGAATTTTTTTCACAGTTTTAACAAGAAGACCCTCTCACGAGGGTCTTCTTGTTATGATTCCCTAAATGAATTTATAAAAGGGGAATCTATGAAAGCTCTCATCGCTCTTTGTGTTCTAATTACTTCTTTTGTTTCTCACGCCGGATTGATCAAACTTCTTGATGGAACAGTTGCCCGCTGTAACTCAAAAGTAGATGCTGCCCGCCACGAAATCTCGGGAGTCTATCGTCCTGTTGCTCTGGGGAGTAAAGGGAATCGTGCAGTGATTAAGATCGAGTTTTTGAGATGTACTGAGGAGAATGATAAATTCACCTTCAAACGAGTGATAGACTTCGAAAATCATACCATCTCTCCTCTCTTGAGCCCTGATAGAAGGATTCAGATTGAGAATAAGAATCTTGAGCTGATAGTAGCAAATGGGAATGGAAAACTGGTTGATCGTGTTTCACTTAAAAAAGGATCAGATGGACTTTATTCAGGTTCCATCAATCTTATCACGACTCAATATGATAATTCTCCTGTCGGAAAGAAGTCCCTTGTGATCCATATTCAGAGTATCATGAAAATCACTGATGCTGACAATGGTATGATTATCGATGAAGGTCTTCGGCCCTATGGTTCTTACCGAATAGTTGTAAAATAAAAAAGAAAGGCCCCTCGGGGCCTTTCTTTTTTAAACAATGTACTGAGAAAGCTCTTGAACCAAAGATTGTGACCTGTTAACAAACTTCTCTTTTTCCTCAGAACTCAGGCCCTCTGAAGATAGCGAGGCCAGATCCTGAACGTGATGACAGATCTTTTCGGCCAGTTCTTTCTTTTCACCTTTTTCCCAGATCTTGAAAGCATTCTGGATCAAAGCATTTCTTGGGTTCACAATGAGTGTTTTCTTCAGAGGCATATCAAATGCGGTCTGTCCCATTGATTTAGTCATTTGCTGAAAGCGCTTCATGTTTTCATCTACCTTGAAGTAAGCGCTGGATGAAGCGTTCTTAAGATTTTTCACTTCCACGTCCAGACGGGATTCCAGTTCCTTGTTATCTCCCACCAGGACCTGCTTGAAGAAATCTTTCACCTTAATATCATCCGGGGTGGTTTCCGCTGTCTCAAGCAGGGTCTCAATGACAGAATCAATGGCAGTGAACTTAAAGGTTTGCTCACCGAGTTTCTTGTATTCAGAGTGCTGCATGAAGTGGGGATCAATGTACTGATCAGTTTCTAGAACCTGAACTCCTTCAGACTGGAGCTGTTTTCTTAATGATTCATCACTAAGGTTCTTTTCAAAGTAGATGTAGGTGTCTTTAAGCTTTTCCTTGAAGTTTTCAGGAATAGAGGCCTGATAGTCTTCCAGCGTTACCAGCTTCCCGTCAGTGTTTTTAAAGAGGACGAACTTCCTCATGACTTCATCAAACTTTTCATCCTGCATGCATCCGTATTTTACGAAGAGGCCGATGTCTTCCCAGGCCTTCTCATATCTCTCGCGATCTGAATTAAAGAGCTTCTTAAGGGACTCAGAAACTTTTTTGATGATGTAGTTGGAAATCTTTTTGATATTAGGATCACCCTGAAGGGCGGATCGGGAAACGTTCAGAGGAATATCAACGGAATCAATTGCCCCTTTAAGAAGTCCCAGGAAATCGGGAACAACGTTTTTCACATTATCAGAAACAAACACCTGCTTGGAATAAAGCTTGATGCCGTTTTCCTGAATAGGCTTGCTCTGATTAAGTTTTGGAAAGAAAAGAATTCCCTGAAGGGTAAAAGGATGATCCACGTTGAGATGAAGCCAGAATAAAGGCTCCGGATCCATGGGAAACATCTTCCGGTAAAATTCTTTATAGTCTTCATCTTTTAAAGTTGTCGGGTCTTTTCTCCAGAGTGGCTGGGTTTCGTTGACCACTTCCTCTTTGGCCTCCTGTTCGTTAACATCCTTTAAGCTGATCGGGTAAGGCATGAAGTCACAGTAGCGTGACAAAGTTTCTTTGAGCTTCCACTTGTCCAGAAACTCCTCTCCATCTGAACCGATGAAAAGGGTAATGGTGGTTCCAGTTTCTGATTTCTGTGAATCCGAAAACTCATAGTCAGTGTCACCATGGCAAGTCCATTTAGTTGGTTTTGATCCGGGAGTCATGGAAAGAGATTCAACTTCAACTTTCTCAGCAACCATAAAAGCTGAGTAGAAGCCCAGACCGAATTTTCCGATGATTTCATCCTTGGTACTGGTGTTTCCCATATCTTTCATTTTTTGAACAAATTCTTCTGCGCCAGAGAAGGCGAGTTGAGCGATATATTTTTCCACTTCACTTTCAGTCATCCCGATTCCATTGTCTTCGATCACAATGGTTCGGTTGTTTTTATTGAGTTCAATCCTGACCTTGCCTTCAGGGGTTTCATGACCTTGTGAGCGGGCAATTGTGTGTCTTTTGGTGATGGCATCCGAGGCGTTAGAAACGAGTTCTCTGACAAAGATATCGTGCTCTGAGTAAAGCCATTTCTTAATAATAGGAAAAATGTCGTTTGTTTTTACTGAAATCGAGCCTTTACGGGTCGTCATAAATCCTCCAAAGCTGGTGTCATATTGTCGTCTTGTCATTTAGCGTAATAATCCTTACAAAAGATGGGCACGAATGCAGGAACGTCAAGGGTAACCAAGAGAAATTATGGCGAATGAAGTATTGCCTCTCTACATCCTCACAACGGGTGGGACAATTGAAAAAATCTATGACGAATTTGAAGGGTCACTTCAAAATCGCGATACCATTGTCAAAAATAAAATTCTTCAGAAGCTAAGACTTCCTTATTCCGAAATCACCGTCAAACAAATCATGTCCAAGGATTCCTTGTACATGGATGATCAGGACCGTGAATTCATTTTAAATTCTATTAAGGCCCATGAAAGAGGGGGCAATCCGATTGTTGTCCTTCATGGAACAGATACCATGGATCTGACGGCAAAGTACTGTCTTCAACATTATCCTGAGGTAAAAGTACCGGTTGTCTTTACGGGTGCAATGAAGCCCTTAGGGTTTGATGATTCAGATGCCGCCCAGAATGTTGTCGAGGCCATCTTTATTGCCCGTCTGCTGGAACCCGGCTACTTCGCCACTTTTCATGGAAAACTTTTTCGAGTACCGAATTTCAGAAAAAATAAGCAACGTGGAACTTTTGAGGAGATTGAATAATGAAACTCTTAATCCTTGCCCTTACACTGACCTCAGGAGCCGCGCTAGCGTGGGGGCCTACCGGCCACAGAGTTGTAGGTGCGGTGGCTGAAAAACATCTTACTAGTTCAGCAGCGAGACAGGTGAAAAAGATCCTCCAGGGACATTCTCTTTCCCGGGTTGCAAACTGGGCGGATGAAATAAAATCTGAGCCGGAGAATTATTCTCATACCTACAACTGGCATTACACTGACTGGAAAGAAGAAGACCATCAGCATGATGAAACTAACTCTTCCGGTAAACTCATGACTGCCATCAAAGAGCAGCTGGCCGTACTGAAAGATAAAAATGCCTCACTCGATAAGAAAAACTTTGCCCTTAAGTTCATTGTTCATCTTATTGGCGACCTTCATCAGCCTCTTCACGTCGGAAACGGTCTGGACCATGGCGGAAACAGATGCAAGGTTATGTTTCATAAAAAAGAAACCAACCTTCATGCTCTCTGGGATGAAGGCATGATAGACTTCACCAAATTAAGTTACACAGAACTCGCCGACTATATTTCGACGGGAAGAAGTAAGCAGGAAATCAGGGACTGGAAAAAAGGAACACCACTTGACTGGGCCCATGAATCGAAAATTCTTCGGCCTACTATTTATCCGGCAAACACGATTGTTTCTGAAGTTCCTCTTTCGACCAAGCAGTATTGCAGGAATGACATCGTGGTGACTGAAGAAGCTATGCCGAAGCTGAGCTACGAATACAGCTACAAATTTGTTCCTGTCGTAGAAAAAAGGCTCTATCAGGCGGGACTTCGTCTGGCGGTCCTTCTCAATCAACATCTTTAAAATCAAAAGCGGGGCCGGGAGGTTCCGCTTTTTTTGCCTGTTATCTGAGGCAATAGCTAATCCCGACAAAATTCCTTTAAATCCATAAATCCTTGAAAATCCACCATCATGGAAAGGAATAATTATCCTCCATGAAAGAGAGGGATAATTGTTTTAAGAATTTGAATTAAAAGGACCGATAAAACTTTTGAGGTCTAAGACCATGGATAAATTTACTTTCGGGAAGAAAATTCTAACTCAATTGCTCGTGATGATTTTCATCATCTCAGGTTGTATGCCTGCGGATGTTCCCAGTGCTCAGACGGCCGCTCAGGCCGGAAAAAACGGAAAAGTAACCAGTGGTAGTGGAGCAGGGGCAGAGGACCCTGATCTTGGAAATGGAACCTCTCTTCCTCCTAAAGTTGAAATCCGCCATCTCATTGAACCCAATCTTTCAACTGATACTTCATACTCAACAGGAACCGGAGTTGCCGGCGGAGGGAGTTACGTAAGAAAAATTACTCTTCCGAAAAATTTCGCCGGACGATTATATCTAGCGGGTATCAATATCGGCTCCCTTGCCGACAGGCACGTGAAGGTAAGATTTAAATTCGGTGTTAACCGTGAAGCAGTAACCATTCCGGCAACTGTAACAAGGGCCCCGGGAATAACTCCTCAAACTGACATCAGTGTTCTGGTGATGGATCTTCGCTCTGAACCTTTCAGAAATATCCGTCTTCCCTATGATCTTTTTGATTACAATGAATATGCCTTTGATCCGGATGGAACCTTCGCTGACGGTGTCGAGCCTGTTCAGGACAACCGTAATACCGGTCTCTATTGTCGGGGTCTTCGCATTGAGGACGATCCCACTTTCCAGGGAGTAGGCGCATGTGATGGCCTCCAGTCCACAACAGGACAGCCGGATGAAGAATGTCTTTATGCCTACGCCAAAGTTCTCGATCAGGGACTTGTTCAGCTCTCAGGAAGTGTGAAAGTTCCGATTACTCCTTCATTTCCACAAATTAAAAGTGTGACCGGTTCGAATTACTTCATGGATTACATGAGCCAGAAACTTCTGAAGCCTCTGCCGGATACCATGTCCTTGACGGCTCCGAACGTTGCCGGATCATTTTCTTTTAGTACCCTTGCAGTACCGGCAAATTCAACTGACTCTATTGATGTAAACTTTGTCTATCCGACTTCTATCTGGGATCCGGTTACCATCCTGGGAACCCAGTACTATTACCGCGGACCTTATCGTTTAGTTAATAGACCTAATTGGGAGTTTGATTTTCCTTTTGATCAAATCCACGGAAAAAACAGATTATTCAGGGAAAACTCCTGGGTAGATTATCCACTTTATCTAACCAATCCATTGCCTGATGATTATCCGGTCCAGCCTTTTCCTCTACCTCAACCGGAACAGTACAGGCTTTATTACAATTCTTATCTTTTTCCGCTTGCCACCAAGCTTGATCTTACGGCGAACGTCACACACCTTGCTTCAAATGATGCTGATGGTGTGAGAACAGAACAGACTCTTCCTGTGGCCGGAAAGACAATGTGGATGGACGGTGCCAATGCCCGTGCTCAAAGCCGTAACTATGATCTTGAGCACATCGGCTCATGTAACGTGTCTGCAACAATTGAAATCATCGCTAAAGATGACAACAACGTTGATTATGTTATTTCACTTTCTAAAGACGTAAAACTTCAGTTAGTGAGACCAAGCCAGTACCGTACTGATACTGGAAATGAGGTACTCTATACCAATTTCAAGAGCTGTACAGAGAATGCCGGTTGCGGTAGTTCCGAGTGCTGCTTTAATAACCGTTGTTGGGATCAGTCTCTGGTTTCTCAATGTCTGGATTCCTCAAGTACACAAGGGAATCGTATAATTGGCGAAAGTTGTACTTCCGACCTTGAATGCTCAAGCTTATGTTGTAACCGTACTTCCGGAGAATGCGCCCCTCACAATACCATTACTTCTCCTGCCGTTCTTTGTAGTAAACCAATCGGGGATTACTGTATTGCAAAAGAATGGTGTCAGAAAACCACGGTGGTGAAATGTCTGGTGGTTCGAACCGGTACCGATAATCTTGGAAATACAACCTGTCGCCAGCATTGTTACAATGTTGAAGAATATGGCGATTGTAAGAATGGGGTTTGTGTCGCTCCTGAGCAGGAACCGATTCCTCCATTCGATCCAAATGATCCGGACGCCTGCTTGAACGCTGTCCCTGCACCTAATTTTTAATCATTGATCAGGAATTTCCTTCAGGGCATAATAGGGTACCTAAGGAGACCTTCTCATGTCTTTACCTGACCTTAAGGACTCTGTCCTTGATCACATTGCAATAGCTGTAAAAAGCATTTCAACTTCAAAAAAAATCTATGAGGATATAGGTTTTACTTTTGCCTCTGAAATGGAAGAAGTCAAAGAGCAAAAAGTCATCACTGCTTTTGCTCATATCGATGTCAATGCTCACATAGAACTGCTTGAACCAACTTCTAACGAAAGTACCATTCATAAGTTTATCGAATCGAGAGGGGAAGGGATTCATCATCTGTGTTTCAAGGTTAAGGATGTAAAAGCAAAGACCAAGGAGCTGAGTGAAAAAGGTTATAAATTCATTTACCCTGAACCAAGAATCGGTGCCGGAGGATGTTTGGTGAATTTCATGCACCCTAAATCTACCGGTGGTGTTCTCATTGAGTTATCACAGAGGCCCGAATGAATCAGACTCAGTTTCATGCTCCCCAGCTGACTAAAATAAACAAGATCATTGTGATCACGACTGGGATTTGTTTTCTTACGGCATCTATTCTTAAAGCGATTGGTGCTTTCTCATTAGTAAGTTTTTTGGGTCTGTCAGCGAACGGATTGTTTAACGGCTTCATCTTTCAGTTGATCACATATCCGTTTATCGAAGTTCAGCTAATGAGTTTTCTCTTCAGCTCGCTCATCATCTGGTTCATTGGTTCTGAACTTGAATCTCTTTGGGGACAGAAAATTTATGTCCGATTCCTTCTGATTACGGTTCTGGTAGTGGGAATCCTGTTCTCAATTATTAATCTCATTTTCTTTTTCGGAACTCCTGTTTATTTTTCTCCTCTTCATGGTCTGTCCGGAATTACCTTTGCCCTCCTGATTGCTTATTCCATGCTCTACCCAGATCGCCAGATGGCCTTCATGATGATTTTCCCTATGAAGGCGAGGACCTTTTGCTGGATTCTGGCCGGAATAGAGGCCTATATGGCCCTTTTTGCATCAATTAAAACCTCCTGGGCCCATCTTCTGGCCATGGGAGTTAGTTTTTTAATTATCCATTTCCAGAACAATCCACTCATCCGTAAGGCCCTCCATACCTCCTGGGAGAGAAAAAAGAGCTCTTCGAGCAGTAAAAAGCACCTTTATGTGGTGAAGGATGATGATCAAAAGCCACCTAAATATTGGCAATAATATCCGACAAGTAGCGTTATTTCTTGCCGAACCGCTGGTAGCAGTGGTACAAAGACTTCTCGAATTAAAGTGAGGACCTATGAAATTAAGATTAGCTCTTGAAGAAAAACTTATGGACGTCAGAGTGCGTGACCGTCTTCTTGCTGAAGGCAAAATCACAAAAGAAGACGTGAAGAAATATCTTGAAACTCTTCAAGATGAAACAACAAACGCTGTTCCTCTTGATCACGAAGAAGCTAAGAATCTTCAGTAACTTTCGACAATTATTTTTTTATTAAGACCATCCGTTTGATTCACTATTGAGCGGATGGTTTTTTTATTGAACCACAAATCCTGAAAAGTAGATCTGCTTTACAACCGGTTGTTCACCAAGCTTTGCATTTACAGCTTTTTTAATTCTATTCTCCAGCAAAATTTTTCCCGTCACAGAGTCAAGATCCTGAGGTTCAAGTCTCGAGGCAATTTCAATCACTACATCCTTAAAGATGTGTTCATTGGCCTTAATGATTCCTTTCTGATCTTCAGTGAAGGGAAGGATATTCATTTCCAGATCAAGGTAACGAAGACGTGTTCCTTTGGAATGGAGATTAACAACAAACTTTTTGATGGGAACAGGCTTGATTTGCGTGATGGCAATAGCGCCTTGTTTAAGAGCAAGAGTTTCTGCGGCCTGATCTGTCGGAAGAGGCTTCATCAAGTTATGGGAATAAAAAACAACTCCTGCACCCGCAAGGACCACAACAAGATTAACGATGATTAGAATTTTCATCATAGATTAATGATAACACGGGGTGGAGAAAAAGAAAGGGGCGCACTTGGCGCCCCTGACTTTTATTATAGGTACTTATCGAGTTGAAGGGGAGTGAAAGGCAGGTCCAGATCTCGAGCAACTTGCTCGTAAACCAGCTTCCCTTTATAGATATTGACCCCTAAACGAAGAGGCTTATCCTTCATAATGGAGCGGTCTACACCGTCTCGGGCAATCATTCTGGCATATTTCAGAGTCACGTTTGTGAGAGCGAAAGTACTTGTTCTGGCCACAGCTCCAGGCATATTGGCCACACAGTAATGAACAACACCATCAACTACAAAAGTCGGATTTTCATGAGTTGTTGGCTTACAGGTCTCAATACATCCGCCCTGATCAACGGCGATATCCACAACAACTGAACCTTTCTGCATTTTTGAGATCATTTCACGAGTCACAAGCTTAGGCGCTTTAGCACCCGGAACGAGAACAGCACCGATAACCAGATCTGACTGAAGAACAACGTCTTCAATGTTCTGAGAGTTAGAGAAGATGGTATTCACTTTATTTTCGAAAAGCTGGTCAAGTTCAGCAAGACGCTTAGTTGATAGATCGATAAGGGTAACATCCGCACCCAGACCTACTGCCATCTGAGCAGCGTTTGTTCCTGCGATACCGCAACCAATGATAGCAACTTTTGCACGACGAACTCCGGGAACACCTCCGAGAAGAACCCCTTTACCGCCTTTATCCAGTTGAAGATAAGTTGCACCAACCTGTACAGACATACGTCCAGCAACTTCTGACATAGGAACAAGAAGCGGAAGAGAACCGTCTTCGAGCTGAATGGTTTCATAGGCAATACATGTTGCCCCTGACTTCATAAGTCCTTCTGTCTGAGGCTTGTCGGCAGCAAGGTGAAGATAGGTATAAAGAATGTGATGAGGCTTAAGAAGAGCGATCTCATTTGGCTGAGGCTCTTTAACTTTAATGATCATTTCACCCGCGGCGAAAGCATCTTCAAGAGTAGGAACGATTTTTGCCCCAGCTTTTACATACTCTTCGTCTGAGATACCAATACCCATACCGGCATTGTGTTGAACGAAGACTTCATGGCCATCCTGAACAAGTTGACGAACTCCGCTCGGCACTAGACCGACACGATTTTCATTGTTTTTGATTTCTTTAGGAACTGCAATTTTCATCAGGGACTCCCTTTAAAAAGCACCGACACATTATTGTTAAAAATTCCACACATCTTACACGTTTTTTGGCCTCAAGAATAGAGGAAGCACTGGCCATCTATAGCGGGGAATGTATTTTTTACACCGCGCCTCCTAAGCTCCCTGGTTAAATCCAGGTAATCCCACTCGTGGGACATGTGGGTGAGGACAGCGTTTTTTGGCCTGATCTCGGCAATATACTGGAGGGTCAGCTCCAGGTGAAGGTGCGTCTGGTGGGGAAGGGGTCTCAGGCAATCAATGATGAGTAAGTCGAGCCTGGCGTCAGAAAGTTTTTTCAGGGAAGTCAGGGGGATTTCCCGGCAATCAATAATGTAGGCCATTTTGCTGTGGAGAATTCCCAGCGTATCTTCATGGCCATGAGGAAGCTGGAGGAAGTCTATTTCTTCGCCCAGAATTTTTTCTTTTCCTTCTCCGACGGTTTGTAATTCCAGTAGAGGAATCCCACCACCTAGAATCTTCTTATCTTTGAAGTAATTGTTACTGTCAAAGATGTAGGGAAATTTTCTGGTTAAGTCTTTTGCCGCAGACTCACTGGTGTAGACGGGGAGGGAGCTCTCTTTTTTAAAGCCAAAGGGCCGAAGGTCATCCATACCATGAGTATGGTCGGCGTGATCATGAGTTATGATAACCGCATCAAGCTGATCGATTTTATTGTTTAGTAACTGAGTGCGAAGATCAGGAGTCGTGTCGATCAAGATTCTTTTTTGATCTTTTAATTCAAGAATGGCCGAAGAACGAAACCTTTTATTTCTTGGTTCTGTTGATTGGCAAACCTTGCAGTTACAACCTAAAATAGGAACTCCCGTACTTGTTCCTGATCCTAATATTGTGATCTTGTTCATCTGAGGATGTTACTATGAAGTTTTTCTTTTCGCTACTCGTGCTCTCCTTCTTTATGTTGAGTTGTTCAACAACAGAAAAAAAAGAAGAAGAGAAAACTCTCGCAGACAGTATTAATGTTGAAGTTGAAGAGTTAAAACTCGACAACGGTATGACAGCTTTGATTGTTCCCAATCACAAGCTCCCTATTTTTTCCCTTTATTTCTTTTATAAAGTCGGCGGAAAAAATGAAGTACCTGGCATTACCGGAGCTTCCCATTTCCTTGAGCACATGATGTTCAAGGGAGCAAAAAAATACGGTAAGAACAGTATCGATTTCATCATTGAAGGAAGCGGAGGTTCTACCAATGCTTACACAACCAATGACTCGACTGTTTATTATGAGAATCTGCCTTCTAAAGAAATGTCGATGATTCTGGACATTGAAGCTGACAGGATGGCGAACCTGGCCCTTGATCCGGATGATTTTAATAAGGAAAGAGCGGTTGTCCTTGAAGAAAGAAAAATGCGCTATGAGAATTCACCCCGGGGCCAGTTGTATCAGCTTCTCATGAAATCTTTATTTGAAGGTACTCCTTATGGAAGACCGGTTATCGGAGAAATTCCTGATCTGAAGTCCGTTACCCGTGAACAGATCCACGCCTACTTCAAACGCTTTTATGCTCCCAACAATGTGGTGTTGGTGCTGGCAGGGGACGTAGATTCTTCAGAGGCCAAAAAAATCATCAAAGAGAAATTTGGTAAAATTCCTTCTTCTCCTTCTGTGAATGAAGCCCATGAATCTTTAAAAGATGAAGATTTTAAAATTTCTTTTAAAGAATCCAAAGTCATTAACAGGAAGGGAGAGTCACCGAATCCACTTTTCATGCTGGCCTTCCCGACCTACAAGGCCGGCCATCCAAAAGGCTATGCTCTGGACGTCCTGTCTTCAATTCTGGGATCCGGAAAAAGTGCGACCCTTATCAATGAATACATCCTCATCAATCGTCCGGTGGCAACTTCCATGTACGCCGCTCACCAGCAGCTGGAAAAAGCCGGATTCTTCTTCGTTGGAGGAGAACTGGTAAAAGGGGTGAAGCTCGATGATTTCCGCAAAGATCTTCAGGGTAAACTGAAGAAGTACTGTGAAACAGAAATTACTCCAAGAAATATCCAGAAGATCAAGAATAACTACCTGGTTGATCTCTATGGAGGACTAAACAGCAATGCTGGAATTGCCCAGTTCCTGGGTGACCGGCAGATGCTAATGGGCGACTGGAGATTCTATAAAACAGAGCTGGAGCTTTATGAAAAAGTTACAGTTGAAGATGTGAAGTCTGTTTGTCACGAGACGTTTGTTAAAAATAACGTCTTTGTCTCAGTCTGGAATCAGCATAAGAAGAGAGAACTACCATGAAGTATATTTTAACTGCATTTTTTCTGATCACCTCCGCCTTTGCGGAAGAGAACTTTCTTGATTCTGTTGAGAGAATGAAATGGGATATAGGTAAAGGGGAGAAGCTCGACGTCGTCTGGATCCAGGACGATAAGTTTCCGAGATTCACTGCCTCCGTTTACTTTCAGGACGGGGCTTTAAATGATTCCTTATCCGGACTCACGCAAACAACTTTCGATCTTCTGACTGCGGGAACTGATAAGGAAAGTCAGCGCGAAATTTCAGAGTTCTTTGACTTCTATGGAGCTAATCTCAGACACTCAGTCACCCACGAATATTCTGTGTTCACGGTCCAGGCCCTGACGAGGGATATCGATCCTGTCATGGGAAAAGTTTGCGAAGTCTTCAACCAGGCCCGCTACCCTCAAAACGAATTAAAGTCTCATGTCAGTCGTTCACAAAGCCGTCTGAAAAATCTTGTGACCTCACATTCGGCCCTCGCCGACCGTGTATTCAGGAGAATTTCACTTGAAGGCACTCCTTACGCTGAGCCGGTTGAAGGAACAATCAAGAGCTTTGAGAAAATGACTCCTGTTCTGCTAAAGGATAGGCTGGCGGCCCTCAATAAAACCAGAAAAGTTCTCTATCTTGCTGGCCCATCTGACGTGAAAAAGATCAAAGACGTCATTGCCAAGAACTGTAACTGGACCAATGAAACGAAGGTCTCAAAGCAGGATCTTAGAAAACCATCATCACAATCTGCTATCTATCTTGTGAATGTTCCCAACGCCAACCAGGCCCAGATTCGTGTCGGACGCTATATGGTGCCACGTGAATTCGATGGGAAATATGATCACTTCTACTTTCTGTCTGGATTCATGGGGGGAGGATTCACTTCCAAACTCGTTCAGGAACTCCGGGTGAAAAGAGGTCTTACTTATTCTGCCGGTGCTTATGTTTCTATGCAGAGAGATTATGGAAGAGCAGGGATTCTCACTTTTTCAAAGAATGAAACCGCAGCAGAAACTGTCTCCCTCATCCGGGATATCCTTTCTGATGTTACCAATGGAAAATTTGAGCCAAAGGAGTTCCTTCATCAGAAGAATCATCAGATCGGTGGCTATGCCTTTAACTTCGAAGAAACCACTGCCTTCCTTGGTCAAATCATGCTCTATGATCACCAAAATAGAGACCTTGAAGAACTCGTAAAGTTTCCTGAACATATTCAGAAACTCACTCCTTCCCAACTATCCTCGGCCAATATGGAAGCTTTTCCTTGGGATCGGCAAACAGTTGTGATTGTAGGGGATAAAAGTCTGGTGAAAAGCCTCTCCAGAATTCGTCCTGTGAGAGTGATAGATTACAAAGATTATCTTTAATTAATTAGGTTCCAACACACTTTTGGTAGAGGGTTGAGTCATTCATGACACAACCCTCTACCAAAAGTGTGTTGGAACCTATTCGAGGGAGCTGGCATTCATTTCAACAATGGCCCCCGGATAAATTACCAGTCTTCCGGATTTAATGCTTCCCTGAACGAGGGCGCTGGAACGGATGGAAACCAGTCCGGAACATTCAATGTCACCCTCGACCGTACCAAAAATTTCCAGATCAATGGCCTTGATTTTCCCCTTAACAAAGCTTCCTCTTTCGAGAATCAGCTTTCCGTGTTCTTTCACTTCGATACTACCTTCAATATAAGAGTTTACTATAGCATCTCCGGAAAGAATGAGATCTCCCGTGATATGTGAACTGGCCCCGAGGACGTTATAATGAAATTCCCTGAACTCGCGATCATCAATCATGATTTGGCCCCCGTTTGGAATGAATCAGTTTCTTTCATGAGCAGAAGATCACCCTCACGGTTGAAAATGTAGATGATGAATCTGACGGTTTCATCGATTGATTGATTTTTAAAGACAGCGTCTGTAGGGCGGAGGCGGGACACTGAGAACGGCTCACCCATGGAGAACTTCACACCCTGAGCGAGTGAGGAATTAATTACTTTTGGCCAGGCCAGGAGTCCGGAATCAGAAATCATGAAGACAATCACGTTTCCGGTAACTCGGTGTTCAGGAGTCGCACTGATAATCTGGAATTTAAGAGTCACCTTATCCGGGGTAGGAATAAATTCGATCTGATCAAGAGTCACTTTATTCTGGGAAAGAAGGTTTTGCATCCCATATGGCTTCTTAATCAGCATGAGGTTGGGATCATCCACCCCACTGGCAACAGGACCCGCGGCGAGTTTATCAGATAAGGCCTGATAGCTTTCCTTCAGGTCTTTAAGTTCGTTCTCGAGGGTCATGATCTTACTGTCACTCTCTGACATGACATTAGGAAGAACAGGGGCGGGAGTGTCTTTTAATCTGGTTCCGAGTCCCCATAAAAAAAGCAGGGAAAGCAGGGTGATCATAAATAAAGGCACGATGACAAAAAGAGTTTTGATAAACCGTTTAGTCAGTCTGAAATATTTTGGAGGAAGAGGCGCATCGTAAATAACAATGGAAACTTCATCTGCGCTTTTCTGGATAAATTCCTTCATGCTTATTCTTTGAAAAACCTTTTAGAGGGTGTGAAGGCCAGGGCATTGTCTTCCAGCGGGGACCAGAGCTCTCCGACTATCTTCCAGTCATAGTTTGCATCTTTCTGAAGATAGAGCGTCTTTTTACCGATGTCATTGATGATAGAAGAGCGATAATCCTGCTCAAGCTGAACAACGGCGTATTCTCGGGTGGCAAAAATAGAAATGAAATCAAGTTTGATCTCTGGTGTGTCAGCTCTTGAGAAGACGGCCCTTTTATAAGACTTATAGCCACTGTAGCCGCCATGTTTTTTGTCATAGAAGCGCTGGGTATCGTAGCTTTCGATATAAGTGTTGAAGTCTTTCTTTTGCCAGGCCTCTGCCCACTTTAAGACAGTGTCACTGATTTCTTTTCTGTTTCTTTCCCATGTTGGCCTGGCCAGATGGTAGACGTCCTGAACGACAATGACAGGAGTATGGTCAAGCTGGATGTACTGGGCGATTTCCTTCAGGTCCTGATTCTGAACAACGACACATCCGCGGGAGTCAAGCCCTTTGAAAATCCTGCTGTCATCATCCGTTGAGTGTAACCAGATTCCACCGCCGCCCTTGCCCTGTCTTCTGTCCATGAAATTGGGGTAATCCATAGGGAAGGCACCTGAACCATAGATCTCGGCATATTTACCATGTTTTTTCAGGAGTTCCTGTTGGGAGAGGAATTCATAGATGGTGTAAATTCCTTCAGGAGTTTTATGGTCACCGTTAACGCTCTTGTTACCCTTGAACTTTCCCGTGGCGGCATGGAACGTCTTGAGAAGCTTAGGAACAGAACCATTGTTCTCATAGAGATGAATTTTGTGAGTGGCCTTTTCGACCAGGATCACATGATGTGCGAATTTCCCATCCATCATCAGAATATTTGAGGGGAGATAATTTTCCTGAGCGAAGGCAAGGTTGATGAAAATAGTACAGCAAAGAAAGCTGATGAATTTAAGCGTTTTCAAAATTCCTCCATGAGATGCCTCGATTGTATTATGACCGCTCATAGGAAGCAATACAGATATATGGGGAGGAATAGTGCAAACTTTGCCCCTTACTGCTCCTCCAGGGAGATAAAAGTTAAAATAACAAGAGTGAAAATGGAATATTTAAGAGGTAATTCTGACAGCTTTGCATGGTCTTATTTTTTTCTTATTCATTTCGCCAATTTGGTCGAAGAGTAGAGGGTAAGAACCTCTAAAACTACTGGAAACTTAGTATGAAAGATTTCTCGGACTTCTCAGAACTTGATGCCATGAAAGACCATCCAGTCAGTGGACAAATTGATCAACTTTTTAAAACCGTCATTAAGGAAGAAATAGTGTCAAAGCCAAAAGAAGAATTAGCCCTTGATAGTGACCCTGTTGCCGCCGGTGATGAACTTTCACTGGACTCAGATGGAGAATTTGAAATTGACCTGGGTGGCGGGGAGGAATTTTCTGAACAAGAAACTCCTCTGGAAGAGGGATTCGAACTGGCCGTTGATGAAGGTGAAAGTTTTGATCTCGCTGAAGATGGTGAGGCAGAAGCTGGTGATGATGGTCACTACGGTGAAATTTCTCTCGGGGAAGAAGAGGAAGAGCTCTACCTGTCGGATGAAGAAGAAGGCGAAGCTGCAGAAGAGGATACAATTGAAAACCTTGGCGAATTAACCTTTGAAGATGCCCCTGAACTATCCCTAAGCGGGGAGGTATCACTGACAGATACTGAAGCCGGAGACTCCCTCGACCTGGGTGAGGTCGGTGAGCTGAGCCTTTCTGATGAGCCACTTCCAGATGACCTTAGCCTCAGCGATGAGCATTCCCTTGATGAACTCTCACTAGGTGATGATGCTGGTCTTAGTCTCAGTGACAACATTCCTTCCGGAGGCGATCTTGACTTTGGTCAGGAAGTTCCCGTTGAAGGCGCAGATATTTCCCTGAGTTTCGATGCGGGTGATTCTGCCGGTCTCTCAGCTGCAGAAGCAGATTTGTCTGAGGATGCTCTGGAAAAACTCAAAGAGATCGATGCCATCATGGATTTGGATGCCTCCCAGGTCATGCAACAGCCGAATCTTTCCTCACAGGATGAAGACCTGGATGAGCCGTTAGTCTCTCCGGATCTGGACCTTGATAGTCTCAATTTCACTCAAGAAGATGAAACACAGGAAGAAGTTGTCGTTCCTCCTAAGGAAGAGAAGGCCAAGAAAAAGAAAAAAGAAGTTACAGAAGTCCGAGAAGCGGCTCCTGATCATGATTATGGAAAAGAGCTCAAGGAGATCTCTGGGGCCTATTCCGGTGAAATGGAAAGAATGCAGGCAACCATCTCAAATCTTCGGGCCGATAGGGAAGAGCTTCTGCAAAAGATCCAGAAGTTTGAGGATGAGAAAGTTCTTCAATCCCGCCAGTCCCTGACCATCAGGGCAGAGCTTGATGAAAAGAAAATTGAACTGACGATCATCCGGAAAAAGCTCAATGAAGAAATAAATGAACTCAAAGACAGACTGAAGCTCTTTGATGAAAAGAAGCTGATCCTGGAAGAGAAGAACAGACTTCTTGCTCAAGAGCTTGATAAAGCAGCACAAAAGAATAAAATTGATGTGAAAAAGGTTCAGATGAGGGAAAGGGAGCTTGAGCAGAAGCTGGAACTTCTGAAGGCCGATGCTGAAACACAAATAAGGAACAGGGACCTCAAGATTCTGGAACTGAAAAGAAAAATTGATGCCATGGAATTTGATATGGAATCCATTTCTCAGCAGGAAAAGAGATCGGTGGAGTCCCGCTATGAGCTGGAAGACAAGCTGGATAAAGCAATCAAGACACTGAGAACGGCCATCACCGTTCTTGAAGACGAAACTGATCGCTCCAATGCCCTGAAGGCCCTGAAGAAAAATATAGAAGTTTAATGATTAAAAAAGATCAGTATCTCGAAATTCTCGCCATAGGACTGGATTCGTTTTCTATTGAAACGATAAAGCAGTCTTTGCGCGAAAACCGGGTAAAGTATCGGATTAGTTTCCTGCACGACATCGCTGATCTGGAAAGTTTCAACAAGAAAAACGCCAATGCCGTTTTCTTTTATTCCAACCGCCAAAGCCAGAAAACCATTGATGACATCAGAAAGATTAATCAATTCATTCCAAGGGCCGGAGTCACTCTGCTTTCTCCACGTCCCGACATTCCCGGCATCGTTGGGGGCTTCCGTGCCGGATTATTTGATTTCCTGTCTTTACCAATCGATAAAAATGAAATCAGAACTGTTATCTATCGTCTTAAAATTCATGGCGCCATTCAAAGCGGGCAATGGACTCCTGAAAGAGCGGTCCTGCACTTATTCTCAAGGCCTGAGAACTTCGGAACAGTTGCTGATATTGCTTCCAGCCTGAACCAATATCTCAATCTCTTTTTTGAAGCAGAAAAAGAGCTGGACTTTAATTCTCATGAGAGGAACCTGAACTCCCTTCAGCGAAGACTCAAACTTTCAGAGCATCAGATGAAGAGGATCCGCCGTTTTCTAACGGATGAGTCGGGGCTTATCTTCGGGCTGAGGTTCCTCAAAGACAGGTTCTACTTCTTGATTAAGAAAGGAAATGGATCACTCTCTTACCTCGTGGCCAGAAATATTTCTCAATATACCACCAGGGAAATCCTGAGTGATTACCTTGCCAATGTTTTAAAAACATCTCTTTCCATTCTCTTTGAATCAAAGAGAAGAGAAGAAATCAGGATGCTCTCACTCACAGATGAGGTTACTGGTCTCTATAATCAGAGAAAACTCCTGGAAGACCTGGACCTCTTCATGGGACGATTCGAACACGAAAAGGTAGGCTTCAGCCTTCTCTTTGTGGATATCGATTACTTCAAGAATGTGAACGACCAGTTTGGTCATGTGGTCGGAAGCCAGCTTTTGATAGACATGTCGAATGTGCTGAAAATGCAGCTGCGTTCATCTGATCTTGTCTACCGCTATGGTGGGGATGAATTCATTGTGCTTCTTCCGAGGACCTCAGTAGAGGAAACAAAAAAAATTGCCTTGAGAATTTCTGAATCTGTTAAATCGTCAGAATTTAGTATTGATCAGGATAAGAAGTACCATCTCTCACTTTCCATCGGAGTGGCCCAGTTTCCAAATGATGCCACTGATGCCAAGGCCATTATCGATTTCGCTGATAAGATGATGTACATGTCAAAGAAGTCGGGTCGCGGGAAAGTTTTCCATATTAACGAAGTCGTTGCTTAAAAAAAAAGCCCCTCGATCAGAAGAGGGGCTTTTTTTTTAAGATTTTTTTGTCGCTTTCTTAGTGGTCTTTTTGAACCCAGGCTTCTTGCTCGCCTTGGCCACTTTCTTCTTCACACTCTGCTTGGAAGGAGCGGGCTTTGTCGGAGCAGGTTTCTTGCCCTTTAGTTTTGATGTCGCCTTCACCAGCTTGTCAAACTTCGCCTGAAGAGTGGCCAGTTCCTTCTTCTGCTTTTCCAGAAATTTTTTCGCCTTAGACTCTAAGTCGACTTTTTCCTTCTGAAGTTTCTTTTTCACATTTTCAAGATCTCTATCAACCAGATTGTTGATGTCTTTTTGAGCATCCTTGATCATGGTATTAAAGCTGGATTTTAATTCATTGATATTCACATCAGCGATGAACGACTCAATGTTCGCTCTGATTTCGTTGATCTTGTCGATAACTTTCTTTTTTTTGTCTTCATTCATAGGAAACCTCCGGCTCAGGAATGCAGTTGATAGCTGTGGCCTTTACTCATCGGCACGCGATAGCCAAAACCAAAGCTTTTTGCCTTCACTTTTAAGATCGGGCAGAACTGTGCTCTTTTATACTCTGATTTTAAATAGAGTTGAAGGACTTTTATCACTTCTTGCTCATCAAAACCTAAATCTAACAAATCTTTCTTTCCTAGACGGAAACTTAAGATTCCCTCGAGGATGGCATCCAGTCTTTCGTAAGGAGGAAGCGAGTCCTGGTCCAGCTGGTTTTCCCGGAGCTCAGCCGATGGCCCCCGATCAATGATTCCTTCAGGTATAGGTCTGTCAAAATGCTCATTGATGAATTCACCCAGCCGATAAACTTCCGTTTTATACAAATCTCCCAGTAAGGAAATGGCACCAACTGAATCTCCATATTGAGTGGAATAGCCCACCGCCAGTTCAGACTTGTTGGAAGTATTGATCACCATGGCCCCGGTCTGGTTGGAACGTGTATAGAGGAGAGTTCCCCGCAGGCGACTCTGAACATTTTCATCAGTAAGTCCCTGAAATGGCTCACTGAAGGTCTGAGTGAAGGCATTTTTCACTGCTGAGTGGAGGAACTTAATAGGAAAGTAGGAAAGGGGAATTCCCAGTCCTTTGCACATATTCTCAGACAGCTCTGTGCTGACAGGAGAAGAGTAGATGCTCGGCATATAAATGGCCTCCACTGATTGACCAGGTTTGAGTCCCAGCTTCACAATTGCAAGAACCAGGGCCGAATCCATTCCGCCGGAGAGTGCCACCAGAAATTTTTTAAACCCACTCTTGGTGGCGTATTCCTGGAATCCGAAGGTCAGGGCCTTCAACACTTCAGCACATTCCTCATCAGACCAGCTTTTTAATCTTGCTGGTTTAACACTGTAATCAATTTTCGGATTAAAGAGACCTTCCCAGGTATTTTCCCTATGAAACTCCGGCTTCTTTTCATACTGGCCTCTTTGATCATCAAGGGTGAAGCTCTTCTGATCGGCCTTGAAAGTTTCCAGCCCAAGGAGAAGCTTTGAACCCGCCATGACAAAGCTTCCGCCGTCAAAAAGGATTTCATCTTCACCACCTACCCGGTTGAGATAGACAAAAGGGCACTGGAACTGAAGAGAAATGTTACTTGCCCGGTTAAGTCTCTTGGTCTTTTTAGCCGCTTCAAACGGAGAAGCAGACAGATTGATAATGGCATCAATCTTTGATTTTTTTTCTGAAACTTCCTGGAGCATCAATTCACAGGGATCAAGTTCATGAAAGCTAGAGGTCCACATATCTTCGCAGATCTGTAGGCCGAAACGCTTCCCGTTAAATTCATAAAAAGCATTTCCTTTCCCGGGAGAAAAGTATTTTTGCTCATCAAAAATATCATAGTTCGGAAGAAGCCTTTTGGTATAAAGGACTTTCAATCCTTCACCGGGAATCACTTCATAAATCACATTGCGGATTTTTTTTGGAAGGTGACTGACCTCATATTCATAGTGGAGGCCTCCCATCAGGGCCCGCCATTTTCCAGTTTGCTTTTTTACCCAGTCACTTAAGTCTTTAAGATGATCCTCGTAGCTATCAATGAAAGGTTTTTGTAAAACCAGGTCCTGCAGGGGATATCCGGTGAGATAAAGTTCAGGGAAAAGATGGAGACCCTCACCTTTTAAAACTTCCGTTGCCGTCTGAAAAATGGCATCAAAATCGGCCAGAGTGTGATGAGTTTGATGAAGAATGAGAGTAGTTTTCATAAGAATAGGTCTCTTGCTTGACACATCGTTTAAAAAGAGGGTATTTGAGGACCTCCTGATTATACAAAAAAACAGACCAAAAAGAGAGCTTTCCATGCAGAATTCAGGTCAAATTCGGGTCCTTGTTATCGGTGCAGGTCTGGCTGGTTCAGAAGCGGCCATGTATCTTGCCCGAAATGGTATTCAGGTCGTTTTAATTGAAAGTAAAGGGATCAAGTTAAATCCTGCTCAGAAAATTCCTACTTTCGGAGAGCTCGTCTGTACCAATTCCCTGAAGTCCCTCGACCCGTACTCGGCACATGGACTCTTAAAAACTGAAATGAAGGCCTTCGGTTCTTTTATCATCGAAACGGCTACCAAACATGCTGTTCCGGCCGGTGATGCCTTGGCGGTCGATCGGGAAAATTTTTCTGCGGAGATCACTGAAAAATTAAAAGCTCATGAAAATATCAGAGTGATTGATCTTGAGGCCGATGATCCGATCGCTCTAAAAAAACAATTTGAATGTCAGTACGTCATAGTTGCAACCGGGCCTTTAACTACAAAAAAACTTGAAGAGTGGATCATCAAAGAAGTCTCCAGCGATGATTTCTATTTCTACGATGCCATCGCTCCGGTCGTTGACGCCGATACACTGGATCTTTCCAAGATGTATTTCAAAGACCGTCACAAGGAAATGGACGAGGGAGGAGACTATCTCAATTCTGCCATGACCAAAGAACAATATTACGCCTTTATCGAAGAGTTAAAGAACGCGGAAAAAGTTCAGCCGAAAGATTTTGAAGACTGGAAGTTTTTCGAATCCTGTCTTCCGATTGATCTCATGGCCGAGCGTGGTCCCGATACAGCAAGATTCTCCTGCATGAAACCAGTGGGGCTTGAGCCGGACATCAATGGAAAGTGGCCCTTTGCCGTCGTTCAACTCAGGAAAGAAAACCTTCTGGGGTCCGCCTACAATCTGGTGGGATTTCAGACCCGACTTACTTATAAGGAACAAGTGCGTGTATTCCGCATGATTCCTGGTCTTGAAGAGGCGAGCTTCGTTCATCTGGGATCCTGTCATCGGAACTCATTTTTAAACGCGAGAAAACTCCTTGATTCCGATCTTAAGTCAAAAAAATTTCCTGACATTTATTTTGCCGGACAAATAACTGGTGTAGAAGGCTACACGGAGTCAGCTTCCATGGGTCTTTACGTTGCCATACAGCTTTTGCGTCGAATTCAAGGAAAGGAACCAGTTTCATTTCCAGTGGAAACGGCCATAGGGGCGCTGGTGAACTACATCATGACCATCGAAAAGCCTTGTCCATCTAACATTAACTTTGGTCTTCTCCCTTCAATTCCTTTTACCAAGGAGCAAAAGAAGGCGGGTGGAAAGAAGCTTAAAAAAGAACTCGTTGCCAGAAGAGCACAAGAAGTTTTCCAAAGCTTTCAATCTTCGTTAGGATAGTTCCATGTTGGGAACTTTTCTTGTCATTCTTGCGTGCCTGTTCTGGGGAGTCGATACTCTCATTCGTTACCCGTTAGTGGAACGAGGAATCAATCCCATCACAATCGTTTTTTACGAGCACTGCATTCTGGCACTGATTTTCTCAAGTGGACTGATCCTGAAACTCAAACGTCTGGGGGATCTGAAACTTGCTGATGTATTCAGCTTTATCATTATTGGTGGAATAGGTTCGGCCATCGCTACAGTCGCGTTTACTGAATCCTTCCGTTATCTCAATCCATCACTTGTCATCATACTGCAAAAACTTCAGCCCATTGTTGTGATCATCCTGGCATCCCTGATTCTTAAGGAGGAAATTCACAAACAATTTATCCTCTGGGCACTTGTGTGCCTCATGGGAGGCTTTCTGGTGAGTTCTCCGGATATTGCCCGTTTTTATTCTCTGATGGTTCAGGACTTCAGCACTGTAACTTCTGACGCTGCCTTAAAAGGGTATGTCCTGGTTGCTGTCTCCATTCTGGGATGGGGGGCCACCACTGTATTCGGAAAGCGCTTATCCATATCCGGTTTTGACACCAAAGACATCATGTCCGGAAGATTCATGACTGGACTCATCTTCCTCATTCCATTCGTGGAGTGGGACAGTAGTAATCTCGTCCTTCCGAGAGGAGAAGATTTTCTCAAGATCGTCATCATGGTCATCATTTCCGGAGCTCTTGCCATGTGGCTCTATTACCAGGGATTGAAGAGACTTTCGGCCAGAACAACGGCCATTGCAGAAATGTTTTTCCCGTTTTTTGCAATCATCATGAACTGGATTTTTCTTGGGAAACAACTGACTGAACTCCAACTGATCGGAGGGGCCATTCTCATTTTCGGCTCCCTTGTGATCCAGCTAAAAAAGTACTGAAATGAAAACAGCTATCGCTATTGACTCTCTTTTACTCCGTGACGATTCAATCTTTCTCCTGGAACTGATCCTGAATCTCTTTCCCAATTCAGAAATTTACACCATCGCTCATAAGCAAGGCGGAATCCTCGGAACCATTGAAACCAGGCCCATCGTATCTTCTTTCCTCACACATAGGGCGAAAGATGCATCGGTCTTTAAAAAGAATTTCTGGATCATGCCTTCAGCAGTGAAGGCCATTCCTCTTCATCCTTCTATATCTAAAATAATCATTCTCTCCCGGGGTTTTATCCACGGCCTTAATCTTCCTGATCACGTTGAAAAATACCTCTATATCCTGGAGTGGAATCTCGTCACTCAGGAGAAACTTGGTTGGCAGAAATTATTCGCCCCATACGTAAATGAATGGAGAGAAAAGGCCCTCACAAAGTTTCCTAAAATCGCTGTCTCCTCAGAAGCCTTAAAAGAATATCTTGAGCTTCCCAATGCGGAAGTCATCGCTCCCACTTACAGAACGGAAGAATATCCTTTCGTAAGAGACGAAGACCATAACTTCATGTTCACTCATCACCTGGTTCTTTCCAATGATCTTTCTGCAGATGAATTCAGAAAAATCGTTAAAGTTCTTCTGGAGAAAAAAGAAACAGTAAGAGTGCTGGGCCCTGAAGCACATCTTGAATCTATTAAAAAAGATTTTCCGGAAGTGGACTTTGCCGGTGATCACTGCGAGGCCACAACTGCCATGTATTCCCATCAGGCCAAGGTCATCTGGGATCTGAGCAAGAGTTTCTTCCCTGCCAAGGCCTTCGGAGCACTTGCCACGGGAAGACCTGTCATCGTCCGTGACCAGAAAGTTCAAAGAGAATATCTCTCTCAAGGGGCCTACTTCCTGAAAGACCTTTCACATGAATCCATCCAGAAAGTTTACCAAGAAGTAGAAGGGAGCTACCTGAGCTTTGACCGCAAGGTTTTAAGGCGAGCTGGACTTAAGTGGAATGAAAGGCTTTTCAAATCCCGCATGGTGAGATTTCTCAATCGGAATGAGTGAGATGACCTTATTTATAGAGATAAATTTAAAATTTCCAGGCTATTTTTAATTTTTATAACAGCAACATTCTTTTGATCTTTTTCAAGCTCAATCCTCTCTGTGACATAATCATTTTCATGCCCTGTTGAGCGGAGGTTGATCTCAATATAAGTCTTGCCGTGTTTGCTTACTTCCTTGTGATCCAGGTAGCGGTATCCCGATATGTTTATTCTGGCAATTGTCTCTTTCTTGAATGAAAGATGTTTTACTTCAGTATCCATGCCCCTTTCCAGTCGGTATACTATGGTCCTAAGTAAATCTGGGGTCCTTAGGTGCTGCTGCTCGTTTTGAATGTCTGAATAAAGAGTGAAGTGTACGGGAGCAAAGCTGAAAGTGTCATTGAGGTTTAGAGAATGCTCCTTAATGATTCCGGCAAGAAAATCAACTTTTTCTTCCGTCAGGAGATTGTTGTTAAAGTAAATGTAGTGAAGCTCTTCAGGAGAGAATTCTTTCTGGATCTCCTGATTGGACATTTCATTGAGATCCAGTTCTTCCATCTTTCTTTTTGTTTGTGCGTGATTTTTCATCACAAAATCAGGATAAAGAGAAAGATTGTTCTTCTCTATCCAACCAGAAACCTTGGAAGGAATTTTGGCGATTTTATTTGATTGAGTAAGACCTGCTTTTACAAAAATTTTAGTGATAACCCCGATGCAGTTATTGGATAGGAACTTGTAATCATCAAGAAGCTCCGGCTCCTGCATAAACTTAAAAAGTGTATCAAGGAATTTATCCAGATCGTTGCCATTGAGATTAATGACGAATCTTTTGAGGTCCCTTTCTTCGTTCTCTGTATACTGCTTCCAGAATTCATACAGGGTCTGGACTTGAGGAGTGACTTCGTAGCCCCCGAAGATACTTTTTCTGATTGAGTAGTTCTTATCGTAAGAGAGGGCGGAAAAGCTGATGACCGGATCGTTGAACCATGAGTTATCATCATCCACCAGGCGAAGGAGTCCATGACCAAAACGGCTGGCGATGTTTTCCGCTCTGTCAGCAACGATGATCTCCACTCCCTTGATGCGGTTTCTGTGAGCAGTGATGACCTTGATTTTTTCCTGATTGATGACCTTGTACTTTTCCACAATCTCGCTGAAGTCTTCTGCAAAGGCAAGACTTGAGACAAGACAGAGGATAGTAAGAAAGTACTTAATCATGAGTCCATTTTAGCGGATTCCGGAGGAGGGAGGGGGCCCCTTGTAACTATTCCCCTAAGGTGTCGAAAAGGTGTACGCTACCTTTTCGCGCTACCTTTTCGACTGATGAATTCTTATGTTGCGGAATTGTTAGATTCTGGAACAATAAACCTATGAAATTACTACTGCTTTTTATACTTCTTTTCCTGATGTCCTGCCATCACCTGCCCCCCACTGTCCGTAGTGAATACCACCTGGTGGATGTGGAGGATTTTATCGTTTCCAATATGTACGTTCATCCATGGGTCCTGGATAAGGATGGAAAGATCATTTCTTTTGATTATAAGGTCATCTTGAAAAACAATCGCCCTGCTATTAGAACGGTTAATACGTCCGGCTCCTCCATTCAGATTGGTCTCAGGAAAATACCCATTACTTGCTCCAGTTTAGAAGGAAAAAAGCAGCAGTTTTCCATGAAGCCCCTTGAGACCCTGGCCCTCATTTGTGAAGTCAGAATTTATCGGGAAGAAGGGATGTTTCAGATAAGTGATTATAAATCCATCATTGATATTCCTCTGGAGTCTGAGTCCGTGAAGTTTGCCTACCTTTTAAGAGCGGAGGACTTTCAATGAGACTCCTCTTCCTGGCCTTAGCTTTTCTTTCTTCTTCTGCTTTTGCCCGTTCCTATTTTCCGACTCCCTTTATTGTAGGGGGAGTCACGGCCGCCACCATTACCGGAACCCATGCGGCGATTTACCACTCGCTTTTACGAATGGAACTCAAAGGTTGGGCAGATAAAGAAACTGGTTCAACGGTCAAGCTAGAAAGCACTTGTGATGTGGAAGGGGAATTTCACCTGGTGGGGAATCATCGCCAGAACTCTCTTCTTTTAGGTGTGACTAATTCCACTGCAACTCCCACCATTGTTAAGATGAAGGGGACCCGTTTTACTTACAACGACGTGCGAACTCGTTATCCGGGTTTTGCCACTGAAGCTCAGGATTATAAGCTTGATCCTGGGTGGTGGATTCTTACCTGGATTCCTTTCCCTTCCAAAGATGAATTTCAGGAAGTGGATAAGATCACAGTTGAAGTTCCTTTGCTCTTGGGAAAAGAAAACAAAGAGTGCATTCTTCGCACCACATTTACAAAAAAAGAAAGAATAAAGTCAGAAGAGTTCTCCTACACCGCCTTCGAATTTGTTTTTGATGGAGGAGCATCTCTGGAGCAGTATGGAAATATCAAAAGGATGGGCAGTCCTGATGGCATGTTCGGACTGGAGTTCAATGTCTTCCCACATCCTCATCATGGGGCAGGACTAATTTTTAATGCTGAACATAACTTTGATAAATCGAAGAAGAGCAGGATCTATCGGAACTTTGAAAAGGGGGAAAATTACAGTGCTCTTTCCTCTTATGTTGGCCTTCAGTATCTTTATCGACACTTTTTTACTTCATCTCTTAATCTTCAGTATGGAATTGGTTTCGGTCATGAAAGCCTCGATGATACAGATGAGGAAACTCCTCAGACTGAAGCGAACTTTCTCTCTTTCTCACAGAAACTGATGCTCCAGTGGAACTTTTATAAGTTTCATACTCCCCATGGGGAGATCATGGATCTCATTACCGGGGCAGGAGTACTTCATATGTATAATCCGGGAGCAAGAATAGGCGGTGAGCATCTGGATGGACACCGCCTGGGACTACTTCTTCGATTTGGAATGG
Source organism: Bacteriovoracia bacterium (assembly GCA_046566385.1). GTDB lineage: Bacteria > Bdellovibrionota > Bacteriovoracia > Bacteriovoracales > Bacteriovoracaceae > Peredibacter. The sequence continues at coordinate 35,642 of JBKHWS010000030.1, forward strand.
GCTTCTAATGTCGAAAAGGTAGCGTCGAAAAGGTAGCGTGCTAGATTAACGTTGCCAGTGCAACTCGGCGGTTGAGAAAAGGGCCACCCTGCGATAAACC
>JBKHWS010000031.1:0-31825 GCA_046566385.1 Bacteriovoracia bacterium
CCACAGGCCGCAACAACCAGGAGTGACAGGTAAAAAATAGATTTCATGACATATTTCTCCATTTGCTCGCTTATCGGCAAACCAACCAACTACTTTAGTCGGAATCATCGTTTGCAACTAAGATTCAGCTACTTGGGGCCTGAATTTGAGATGAAGAAAGGCCGGGTTATCCCGGCCTTTCTTTAGACGGAGAGACTTTTACCTTGGATCAACAACTGAACCGGTAAAAAGAATGGCTTTGGTATTTTTCTCAACGATGGCAAAGAAAAAAGGACGATCAATAACCATCTGAACAGAAGGTTCAACCGGAAGACTTGTTCTTTCAATCCCACCGACGATCGTTACTGCAGCGGCCTTGACCCCTTTCTCATCCAGTTCTATTCGGGAGTTCTGCTTGATAATGCCAACCACACTTGGAAGGGAGTCACGTGTGGCCATCAGGCTTAGATCAGCAGAATTCTGGAAAAGGAAGTTAAGACCCATTACCTTCGTGAGTTCCTTATCCTTTTTCATTTCCACGCTGGAATCAAAGCTGAACTCCGGCAATGTTATGACCGCATCCACTCTTCCTTTATGAGCATTTGTCACACGGTCAAAGAAAGCTGGTGTAAAGAACTCATTCCTTGCTTTCGAAAAATCTTTCTTCTCATGAGGCAGATAAACAATAAATTCAAGGTCAGGGTTTCCACGGGAATAGCTGAACGGGATTGCCGCTACTTCCGAGCCGTCAGACATTTTTGAATATGAAATGCTTTGACGACCACCAATCATTCTAACCTCTACCTGCGATTTATTAAGAAGAGTAAAACGTGGAGCGTTTTCTTTTATTTTATGGAACGGCTTTGCCCATGCTGCTTCCATGTAGGTAGCATTCATGATTACCCATAACATGGGATCAAGAGTATCCGCATCGATAATTTCTTTAACTAATCCCCTGGTTTTCTTGTCGGCCCATTGATTGATCGTTCTTGCAGACTGCGTATTTCTGAAATCCAGAGAGTAAGCTTCAGCTTCAAAGTATTGAGATGAAACTTCAAGGAAGTCAGGACTGAAGACATAGTTTCTTTTATCAGTCTTACCATTTGTCCGCCAAAGACTGTTCTCAATGGCAACAACGTTCCCTTTGTTGAGATGGACAAGTTTGTTGTGACTCCTTTGAGTCAGTGATTTCTTCAGTCCCATCCCAAGAAGATTATTCTCTTCAACTGTAATGCCGAATAAATCTTCCATGCGGCTTCTGGTTTCATGGTTTGTTCCATTGGCGGCGATGGAGAGGGCCTGATGAAGTGAAACGGGAGAGACCATAAAGTTTTTCCCGGGAGCTTGTTTAGAGATTTCCATTCCCAGTGCAAGGCCCAGGTTATTAACTGAGTGAACACTTGCCCCCGCAGAAGAAATGAGAGCGGCAAAAGCAAGGATGGTTATTAAGGCTTTCATTTTTTCCTCCCTTCTTTCTACTGCTCAATTTTCTGGTTAATGATTTTGATTTCACCAAAGGCATCAACATTAACTGTTTTTCTGATAGTGTTGGCCCGGATGCATCTTGCGGAAAGAGACTTAGGGTCCCATTTGGCGAGTCCTACTGCATGAATTTCCACAACTCCCCGGTATCCACCTCTTACTTCAAAATCTGTGTACACTAGCTTGTCCAGGCATCCTTCCAAAGTCGTTTCAACAGTCACTACGGAACCAAGTCCCATGCAGACGGCTCCACTTGGAATGGTTCTTGGACACATTGGACGTACATTAACAATCCGGAATTCAGGGGCATAATAGCGGGGTTCAAAATCACGGGCAAAACCTGAGAGAGAAAGTCCTAACAGAGATAAAGTTACTAATTTTTTCATATATAAACTCCTTTAAAGATTAAGTGCGAGCGGAAAATAAGATAGTCCTTACATAAACTCCAATTATTTGTTGTATAATATATTCATAAGTAATACTTATGGGTTAAAAGAGACCAGGAGTTCTATGCAGTTAAGGGGATTAAATTTAAATAGCTTAGTGGTTTTTTCCTGTGTCTACCGCAACGGCAGCATGACTCTCGCTTCAAAGGAACTGGGCATGACACAACCTGGGGTCACCCAACACATCAAAAATTTAGAATCCCTTATGAATGTCGATCTTTTCCACCGACTAGGGAAAAAGCTTTTCCCCACTAAAGAGGCAGAAATGATTTACGAGGGTCTTTCGGAATCCCTGGATAACATAGAAGCCTTGCTCTCTAACCTTTCCCAGAAAGACAGGCAGTTCATGGGGACAGTTAAAATTGGCGTACCCATTGAATTTGGTAACACCAGAGTGCTCCCCCAGCTTTCCAGAATTCGCCAGGCCTATCCAAAAATTCAATTCCACATCACTTATGGGCTTCCCCATGAGCTCAACAGCCTCATCCTTGATGGGAAACTGGACTTTGCTTTCATTGATCAGGCACAGTTAAATCCAGCAATCAAAACAGAGGTCGTGTACCACGAAACTTTGGTTCTTTGTTGCTCTAAGGAGTATCTTGAAGGGCTGGGTTCCCAGAAGAAGGAGAGGACATTTTTTGAAGGGCTGAGTTACGTTGATTATCAACATGGCGAGGCGATTCTCAGGAATTGGTTTGAAAGGGCCTATGGTTTCAGAAAGATGAAACTCTCCATATCTTCTTACTGCTTCGATGTTCAGGGCATTGCCACCCTGGTAAAGCATTCAATGGGGGCAGGTGTCCTCCCTGAACACGTTTTCGTAAAGATCAAGGAAAGCGGGACAGATCTTCACCAGTTCAGACCCAAAATTGGTCCAGTGAATAATCCCATCAGTCTCGCCTATCTGGAACAGAGATGGAACATTCCACTCAACCAGTTTATCATGACGGAATTGAAAAATCTTATGAAAAAGTGACCATTGCGGGAGAGGCATTTTACATCTCAACCCGCAATGAAACTGAAAAAATTATCTTTTTACAGGACGATAAATAAAATTAAGACCTGATAAAGGATAAGGCCGATTATTAAATTTCTTATCCCTGGTAATAGCCCACATGAAATCTGGACGGGTTTCGCTCAGCCATTCTCCGCCGATGATTTCCCCTTTTTCATCCAGCTCAAGAACGTATTCATAATCCTTATGTCTGAATTCCTGATGAGGTGTTCCGGTTACAGGTAGTTTAGACACAAAGTTATCTGCTCCTGCCGCTTCTGCTTCAGGGGTATAAAATTTCAGTTCCTCTCCATAAGTAAAACGGGTTGCCACTTTAACTCGTCTTTCCACTCCATAAGAGCGATGTTCAGATGTCACTGGCTCCTCACTTATGAATTTACTGGAGTAGGAAGTGACTGGCTGATTCCAGACATCGTTAAAGCGGTCCACATCGGCCACAAAACTTCTTGAATGAATTCCGATCATGTTGGCCACTGAAACATGAAAAGAACCTGCATTAAGATCCTTGCAGTCACGGGAATTTGCCGCTTCCGGAAGAGGTGGATTTGGAAAAGCATCCCGCTCATCTCCTTCCCCTTCAACTTTTCCCATGGCATTACAGCGTCTTCCCACCTGTGCATAGGTTCCCCTGTAATTGTAAGCATCATGTAGGGCGAGGAGGCCCTTCACATCGGATGCTCCAAAAGGGACGATGATTCCATCCCGATTTTTAATGGTAACGGGAGCTGGCTCAGGATAATTTGAGGCGGCAAGTGCCCATCCATGACAAATACCTTCCCACCACAAGTCTTTGGGTGAAGTTTTTCCCAGAACTTTACGGGTAAGGGAGTAACTATAATCCCCCTGGGAAATATCATATAGTTCTGCAGGAGAAAGCTGTCCGATTTCTTCCTGATTCATATGAAGTAGTTCCTGCTTTGAATGCAGACGATATTTGAAAGGCTGAGGATCAGGATGATTCCAGCGATAGGCAATACCTCCTTTGTTTGAAGGCCAGTAGGTTTCTGACCACCCCAGGCGATCGTCGTTGAGCTTTCCGGCAAGTGGTAGAGAATCAAAATGTTTCACCATTCTGGACCCTACTATCTTATTAAAATTTTCGGGATTGTTGTAACCGTCGTATCTTTCAGCGAAAATTTTCGGAGAAAGAAGAATAGCAGTAATAAGCACAAAACTTTTCATTTTCATTCCTTTTCTTGCAAAGTCTTGCGGCATATATAGCAAAGAGATAGCTCATCTCTCAAGGCGACAGAATGACACTGTTAAAAATTTAAAACTGCTGATTCAACTGACTGAAAGTAAACTCTATGGCCTAATTTCTCACACTAGAATTTTTCTTAACTCTCAATGGCCAGCGAAATGATTCTTGTGAGTTTCTCAAGATTTTCATAACTCACATTGTGAAAAAGTGAAATTCGTAACTGATTCCGATTCAACTTCCTGTAGCCATCTATATCAACGGCGATATTTTTTGTTCTCAACATGCGGGTGAGATCATCAACGTTGTATTTGTTATCCAGATCGATAGTTGCCACTGCTTGAGAGCGAAACTCAGGTTTTTTGATAAAAGGAGAGAGATAAGGCTTCTCTGTTGCCCAACCATAAACCAGATCGGCTTTTTTACGGGCCTCTTCAATAACTTTATCTTCGCCTAATTTATTCATGAGCTTTATCTGCTCGTTGAGGAAAAATATAGTGGAAATGGCAGGAGTATTATAAGTCTGATTATTCCTCGAATTTTCAATGGCATTCTTCCACTTCATCGACTCTGGCACAAAACGGTTTATGTCTTTTCCGATTTTCTCTGCTCTTTCCAGGGCCTTTGGGGAAAGAATGGATATATAAAATCCACCTTCTGAAGCAAACACTTTCTGAGGTGAAAAGTAGTAAACATCTACTTTATTAAAATCAACTTTAATTTGTCCCGCCCCCGAAGTCGCATCCATCCCCAGAAGGACTTCAGGACTTTGAATTTTTGGGACCAGGGAAAGTTGCACGCCGGTTGAAGTTTCATTAAGCGTACAGCAAATGAAATCATGGCCGGGTTCTTCTGTTGGATTTATTCCTTCGCCGAACTCGACTTTGCGGGCCTCGGCTTTAATCCAGGGAATAAGCGAGTGGGAACGATGCCATTTATCTGAGAATTCTCCACAAATAAAATGAAGTGATGACTTTTCTACCAGCCCAAGGCCGATCATATCCCAATGAAAAGTTGCCCCACCATTTCCGAGGATAATTTCGTATCCCGAAGGAAGTTTAAAATAAGACTTAAGCCCTTCCTGAACTTCTTTAACAAGATTTCTGACGGGTAGTTGTCTATGACTGGTTCCCAGAAGCGATGAACCTGTTTTCAGGAGATTTTCCACCGCTTGCACCGGAACCAGTGAAGGTCCCACTCCAAAACGAGGATCCGAGGGAATCAGTTCTTGAGGGACAGTGAAATTTTCAAACATAAAAACCCCGACAAATAAATACTGCTCAATGATAGCGGTCTCTCAAGAAATTTGGTAGCTTTTAACAATGGATAAAAAATTAATTTGGTTGCTCCTTGCCGGACTTCTAGCTGCTGCTGCAGAGGCTCAGGATTTATCCGACCGGGTGAGGAAGTCCAGGCCTAAGCGACCTAATGCTCAGAAGACTGTCAAAAAAGAAGATAAAACTTTTGATAAAGTAATCTTATCTTTCGGGGTACATACCGATTTTTATAATAACATCCAGACAGACACTTCAGGCGGAGTGCGAAAATTTGATTTCGCTCCCACTGTTGGTGCTGGACTCCACATTCCCATGGCCAATGGTTTTCGTTTCGTCCCGGAAGTTAACTGGGTTCTTCCCAGGAGCGCCGGAGAATCAAAAATCATCAAGAATTTAGTCATGGTAAGAGCAGACTTTGGCTATGATCCTGTCGATTGGTTCAGAGTTCGCATGGGAACTTCTCTCATGTGGATGAATCAGCATGGGCGGGGCGGTTCCACACAGATCAACAACGGAAATACCACTTCAACTTTTTATTATCCTGAAGAGAATCGTTCGAGTTTAAACAACACGCTCGATGTTGGAGCAGAAGCTCTCTATGAGAACTGGGCCATAAGGCTTCAAACCTATATCTACTCCGTTTTTAAAGAAGAGCGACGTCAGCTATCATATACCCTTTTCCTTTCATACTATTGGGACCGGTGAAGTTTATGAGATTTTTTATTCTTGGAATTCTTCTAACATCCATTTCTCATGCCTGGACTCTGAATAATAACTTCGGCGCTTCCTTTAAGAACAGTAATGTAAAAGTTTTTGTGGACGCAGGAACTGTGTGTCCCACCAATGGAATGACAGTGAATGAACTTGAGGCATTAATATCGCCGGCCATCGATGACTTCTGGAATACCGTTCCTACGTCAAGCCTTCGTCTTGAGTCTTCCGGATTCTCTCAAGCGATTTTCACCATGAATGAAGGGCGCCTCTGCTCACCTACTGATGAAGCCTGCATAGCTGCAGGAACTGCCGCAGGTAATATCGACCCGGCAGAGGGGCTTATCCCTGCAGTAAGTGAAATTGTAATTGCCTGCAATTCAAACCCTCTCAACTTTGGAGGAGGCAATGTTCTTGCTGTGACCATACCTAATAATTTCTCAGGAAAAAAAATCAAGGGCGCAGTCATTCTCATCAATGATGCCAGCAGCACTTTCGGTGCTCTTTCCCACTCTGATAAGGTTGCAGTCATTGCTCATGAGATTGGTCACGCTTTTGGATTAGGACATTCAAAGGATTCAGCGGCACTGATGCATTATAAGATTAAGGACCTCCAGAAGAAACTTGGAGCAGATGATGTGGATGGAGTGAGCTTTCTCTATCCCATTCACGGAGATTTATTCGGCCTGTCTGATGGCGGGATTCTCGGAGGCTGCGGAACCATTTCTACAGATAAAAATCCTCCGGGAGGTAATCCCCCATTTCTTTTCATGGGGATCACCTTCGGATTACTCATTCTTCTTTTTGAGATCTATCGTTGGTTAAAGAGAACGAAAGCTCGTGCCTCTCTTTGAGCAAATGGCTTCATACTCTTCAAGGATCGCTTTTTCTTCATTGTTAAGAAGATTCATATCAATCAATGAAGGATCGAAGCCTATGTAAACGAGTGGTACCATCCGCAACATGTTTGGATAATCCGGATGTCTTTCAACCCATGCAATGTTTTCCAGACGAACTCCCCCAAAGCCAGGGATGTAGATTCCAGGCTCAATTGAAACGACCTGTCCCGGTTTCATTGGGACAGTGGAGATAGATGAAAGCCTTACCCCTGGCTCATGGACGTGAATGCCGACTCCATGTCCTGTCCCATGACTGTAGTCATACCCTTTTTTCCTCATGGCATTCCTGGCAAGTCCATCCAGGACCATCCCCTTCGTACCTTCAGGGAACACTGCAGACTGAACGGCAAGAGTTCCTTTCAGGACCAGGGTATACATTTCTTTCATCTTAGGATCCGGCTTCTTGGAAGAATCAGCGAAGAAGGTACGGGTTGTATCAGTGGCCCAACCTCCATCAAAGTACCCACCGGAATCGAGGAGAATCATGTCAGTATCTTTAATGACCACTTCGTCAGAAGGATTTCCATAATGAATGATGGAACCGTTGGGACCGACACCTGCAATTGTATTAAAGCTCTGGTCAACAGCTCCCTGCTCTTTGTACTTAACAGTTGTTTCATTATAAAGATCAAGCTCGGTAATTCGCTTACCGGCCTTGATTGATTCTTTCACCCACTTGATGGTGTTGAAAATTGCTTTGTCTGCTTTATTGAATGAAGCCTGAATCTGCTTTAATTCAACAGGCTCTTTTACAGACTGATAGTCATAAAGACCACCGGCCTTCTCTTCAAGTCTGTCAGTTCCAAAAACATTTACCAGCATGCCAAAATCAGCGCTATTAAGCATAGCAGGATCAAACCATACTTTCTCAAGATGTAACGTATTTTGAATTCGGTCCAGCTCTTTAGGTAAGTCTGTAAACGGAAGAGAAATGAACTCCAGTCCTGTTTCTTTTTTTGCCTTAGAACTGACCGGAGTTTCCGGTGTGACGAAGATATAAACTTTTTCCTTCGTCAGAAGGGCCTTGGCATAATAGCTTGAAAGAAACGGAAGATGATAACCACGGCAATTTGTAATCCAGGCTATAGAATCAAGGGCCGTCACGTACATCCCCTGCTTTTCATTTTGAAAGATTGAGCGAGTTTTTTCCAGAGTGTCTCTGCCTCTCCATTCTCTCGGAACAAGTTCAATTTCTTTAAGTGCAGGTAGTGGGGCAAACTCAATTTCTTTTGCGAGCTCACCAGCTTCAAGAGGAATAGTTTCTCCTGCAAATTGTGTGAGGCGCTTCAGATAGCCGAGAGTGGTCCTGTCTGCTTCATAGCCTAATTTTCTTATTCCAAGTTTTTTGACGTCATTTGCCAGCTCATTCGTTGTAGAGGCATCAGGTCCCACTTTAACCACTTCGACTTCAGCGTCATCGACTTCAAGATCGGCCTGCTCATGATAGCGACCATCAACGTAAAGCCTTACTCTGTCGTTCAGAGGAACCAGAACTTCCGCCATGGACCCAGTAAACCCGGTAACATAGTAACGATGGTTATCCTGAAGGGGGACATATTCATTCAAGAAAGGGTCAAAACTGGAGACATACATGCCGTCAAGGCCACGCTCCGTCATGATCTTTTTGAGCTTTTGGATATTAGATTTAATAGTTTGATTTGATAGATCGAATGATTTTTTCATACAATAACCTCGCCCAATAAAAATACTCTCCTCTCTCATACTTGGGAAGGCTTTTATGAAAATACAAAAACCTGTTTACTATGGCGACTACCTGCAACTCCCTAAAATCCTGAATGCTCAGGCCCCTGAGAGTGAAAAATATGGCAAGGCTGCCCACGATGAAACCCTGTTCATAATTATCCACCAGGCTTATGAGTTATGGTTTAAACAAATCCTTCATGAGCTTGATTCCGTTCGGGCCATTCTGACTCAGCCCTTCGTTCCATCAGTTGACCTTTCCAGAGTGAACGCCCGCATTGAAAGAGTCACAACAATTCAACAGATTCTGATAGATCAGATTAATGTTATGGAAACAATGACTTCATTGGACTTCATGGAGTTCAGGGATTTTCTTGTTCCGGCTTCCGGATTTCAGAGTTTGCAGTTCCGTCTCATTGAAGCGACTTTAGGAATCAAGGCCCATCATCGGATGGACGTTGAGAAACAGTTTTTCACTTCAAGGCTTAAGGAAGAAGATAAAAAGAAACTTGAAGAAACAGAAAACAAGATAAGCATTTTCGAACTCCTGGAAGCCTGGCTGGAGAGAATGCCTTTCAGCGACTTTGAAGATTTTGATTTCTGGGGGGAGTATTCAGAAGCGGTGGATAAGATGCTCAAAACAGATAGGGAGATCATTAAAAGTAATCCGGCCCTCGATGAAAGGGCCCGGGAAATGGAACTTAAAAATCTTGATCTCACCAGAAATACTTTTAACACACTCCTTGATTCAAAACTTTATGAGGAGTGGAAAGCACAGGGAAAAGTCAGGCTTTCACAGAAGGCCATGCTCAGTGCCGTCTTTATTTATCAGTACCGGGACTACCCTGCTCTTCAGATGCCATTTCGCATTCTAAACGCTCTGGTTGAGGTGGATGAGAAGTTTACAACCTGGCGCTACAGACATGCCATTATGGTTCAGCGCATTTTAGGCACTAAGATTGGAACTGGCGGCTCTGCCGGCCATGAGTTTTTAAAATCAACAACAGAAAGAAACCGGGCCTTCATCGATTTCTTTAACCTTGCAACCTTCCTCATTCCGGTCAGTATGAGCCCTGTACTTCCACGTCCGCTGAAGGATCAACTGGATATCGTCTATGACACTTTCAGACCCTAAAACTCAAAATCGATATCTTTCAGGAGTGAGACCTTTTTCAGCAAACCAAGGTGTGATTTTTTCCTGAATAAGTTTATGGGCCTTATCAAGGTTTAAATCTTCCGCATCTTTCAGGTTTTCACAGAGGATATCAAGGACATCGTCCTGAATGGATCCCACTTCTTTAACCAGGTGATAGGGAATAAGGGTGTAAGTGACAAGCCCATATCGCGAGCGAAATTCTTTTGGGAAGGTCTTTTCAAGCTTGTTTTCTACCTTCTTACGAAGGAGGAATTTTGAGTCTCCAACTTTATCACACATCTCGCTGAAGTTTTCCCGGGACATGTCCGCGATGGCGTCTCCGCTGGGTTTTTGGAAATCATCATAGTTTTTTAAGATCGTTTGGTAATCATTTGGATGGGCATCCATTTGATCCATCAGAAACTGAACGTCGGAGAAGCCTGAGTTCATCCCCTGCCCGAAGAATGGCACCATCGCGTGAGCCGCGTCTCCAACCAGCGCAATCTGGTCTTGGTAAATCCAGGGTTTCATACGAACGATCCCGAGGAACCCTTGAGGATTTGACTCATATTCTTGAACGAAATGAGGCATGAGTGAGACGGCATCAGGATAAAATTTCTTGAAGTAATCTTCAAAGACTTCTGGCCCCTTAAATTTTTCAAACCATTCCTGTGGCATATAGAGAGTCATGGTAAACGATCCATCCCTATTAGGAAGACCCATGAGCATGTGATTTCCCCTGGGCCAGATGTGAAGAGAGTGCTCATCCATGGCATACTTCCCCTCGATTCCTGGCATGGTCATTTCCTTATAGTCGGTTCCCAGAGGTTCGACTTTATATTCAGCTTTTGCACCAAGGACATCGATCAGGATCTTTCGAGTGGCCGAACCAGTTCCATCGGCACCAAAAAGAAGATCGTAGTCAAGAGATTCACCATTTTCAAAGCGCGCGCTTTTTTTATTCACATCAAGGGACTTCAAGGCAGAGTTAAAAGAAATCTTTACGCCACAGTCTTCGGCCTCGTCCATAAGAAGACGGTTGAGTTCTCCCCTTGAAACGGAATGGTTACACTCGGACTGGTCTTTTCCGTAAGGTTGATAAGCGAGTTCTCCTTCAATTGAGTGCATCGTGCGGCCCATGACGGGAGAAGTGATCTTTTTTACTTTTTCCCAGAGCCCGAGTTGCTGCAAAGGACGTATTCCTTTAGCAGTAATAATGAGGTTAATGGACTTACCGGCACTGAGATTTCCTTTGCGGATGTCAGAGCGCTTTTCAAAAAGATAAACTTCATGGCCACGCTTTTTAAGGGCAATCGCCAGAAGGGATCCCACAAGGCCAGCACCAACTACGATAATTTTCTTTGGTCTATCCATTAAAGCGTCTCACGCATAATCTGTACTAACCGATAACAATCTTCATAGGAATTATAAAGTGGGGCCGGCGTGATGCGGAGTATGTCCGGTTCACGGAAATCCAGGATCACACCTTTTTCACCGAAAACTTTAACCAGAGGTTTAGGGTCTTTTTTCATCTGAACAGAAAGCATGGAGCCCCGTTCGCCTGGATTTTTTGGTGTAATGATTTCAAGCTTTCCTTCGCAGTTAGTATTCAAAAGGAATTCAAGGTAAGCGGTCAGTTTGTCACCACGAGCTCTTAGATTCTTAATACCCGCTTCATCAAAGATATTCATGCTTGCACGCAATGAGGCGAGCTGAAAGATCGGAGGATTAGATAGTTGCCAGGCCTCCACTGTGGGGATGGGCTGAAATGTTGGCCCCATCTTAAAGCGACTTGTTTTATCGTGGCCCCACCAACCCTCAAAACGCGGAATATTTTTGTCATTGAAATGTTTTTCATGAACATAAGCACCGGCAAGACCTCCGGGGCCGGCGTTCAGGTATTTATAGCTGCACCAGACAGCAAAATCCACATCATCATCATGAAGATTGAGAGCGAGATTTCCGGCACCATGAGCGAGGTTAAACCCGCACAGGGCCCCATTCTTATGAGCGGCGGCAGTGATTTCTTTAAAGTTAAAGCATTGGCCGGAAAGATAATTACAATTTCCGAGCATCACGAGAGCAAGACTGTCACCGAGAGCATTAATTTGAGCGATGACTTCTTCTGGATCAACCGTTTTTTTTCCGGGTGCTGGTTTTAACTCCACGATGGCCTCTGATGGATCAAATCCATGGAAACGTGCCTGGGAATCAACCGCGTACTTATCCGATGGGAAAGTATTATTCTCGATCAAAATTTTATAGCGGGTTTTAGTCGGACGATAGAAAGACACCATCATGAGGTGAAGATTTACCGTCAGCGTATTCATGGCCACCACTTCCGATTCCTTAGCCCCTACAAGATTTGCAAAACTCTTGGTGATATTTTCATGGTAAGGAAGCCATGGATAAGGCCCCTCAAAATGTCCTTCTACCCCGTAGGTTGCCCATGAATCGAGTTCTGTTTCAATGGCCTTCCTTGTGTCTTTCGGTTGAAGACCCAATGAGTGCCCACAAAAATAAAGACCTTTTCCACCGGGTGATTCCGGAAAATGAAAACGCCCCCGGAAAGTTGACATAGGATCTTTGGAGTCTAAGTCTCGGGCCGAGTCGATATGGTTATGGGTAGAGTTGTACATATTATTCCTTTATCGCGACGTTCAAGCTCGGTAGATTTTCCACTTCAAGAGAGACCACTATGCCTGGCCTCAGTGGGATGGCGGCAGTTGCGGCACCGGCGAGCACAAAAGTTCCTGCTGGAATGGATTTACCCCTAAGGGCCAGAAGTTCTGCGAGTTGAATTAGAGAGATGACCGGATCATTGGAAATCTCCCTTGAGTTTCCTTCCATGACGGTTTCTCCATTCACCTTCATCTTCATTGATAGATTTTTAAGATCGATGTTTTTGAAGTCTGAAAATTTCGGCCCAAGAATGTAATGAGAAGATGAAGAATTGTCTGAGATCACGTCTTCCATGGAGAAATATTTGAATCCCTCATAACGGGAATCAAGAATCTCGAGAGCGCCGCAAACAGCTTCGGTCGCGTTTAAAACCTCTTCTCGCGATACTTTTCCTTTAAGCTCAGTTTTTATGAAGAAAGCAATCTCTGGTTCAATCTTCGGGTGAATGGAGCCCTTTAAGCTAAAAGTCCCACCGTTTTCAATTTTCATCCTATCAGTCAGAACTCCGTAGAGAGGAGCATCAAGATTCATTTGTTTGCGTTTTCCTTCACTGGTGAGCCCCATCTTGAGACCTATCACTCTCTCACCGGCAATCTCACGCATCTTGATCCCGATTTCCTGAATAGCATAGGCATCTTCTCGCTTAAAGTCCTTTATCTCCCTTGAGAATTGGGAAAGAGATTGAGCATTAAGCCTCGCATTATGCAACGTCTGAGCGATTTTCTGGATTAGGGAACTTTCCATAGCAATATGCCTTTTCTAATAAGAGAGGAAAGGTTTAAGATTTCGTCTAAAATCATAGGTAGTTTTGATGAATATGACAGGCCAATTTATCGACATTTCTCCCGTCTTGCGAAGGGGGATTGCTGTCTTTCCCGGTGATACGCCCTTTGAACGCACTGTGAATATGAGTTTTAAAAAGGGTCAGCATCTGGACCTTTCTGATGTTCGAACGACTTTGCATGTGGGCGCTCACACAGATGCCCCGAGTCATTACCACGGTGAAGGTGAAACGATGGAGAAGAGAGACCTGGCTTTCTACCTGGGTCCTTGTCAGGTAATTGAAGTCCAGGGAAAACCCTCGCGGATAAAACCAGAAGACGTAAAAGAAAAAATCCGTGCCCCTCGAGTTCTTTTCAAAACCAACTCATTTACTGATCCTGATCAGTGGAATGAAAGTTTTTCCGCTTTAAGTCCGGAACTTGTTTATTTTTTGAAAGAAAATAACGTCATTCTCATTGGAATAGACACCCCTTCAGTGGACCCGGCAACAGACAAAACCCTTGTCTCTCATAAGGCCATCTATGAATGTGATATGGCCATTTTAGAAGGGATTATTTTGACGAGCGTCACATCTGGACTCTATCAGCTGATTGCTCTGCCTCTTCGGATTGAAGGGGCTGATGCTTCCCCCGTTCGAGCGATTTTGGTGAAGGAAAACCCGTAATGGAAAAAATTCTGAATTTTATCGGTGGTGAGTTTACTCCTCCTCTGGATGGAGAGTTTCTGGACAATGTGAATCCGGCCACAGGAAAGGTGTATTCAAAAGTTCCAAATTCTAAAGCCGCCGATGTAGAGAAGGCAGTGGCGGCGGCCCAAAAGGCTTTTCCTGCCTGGAGCGCACTATCTGCAGAAGATCGCTCGAAGTATCTGCAAAAAATTTCAGATCTCATTCTTAAAAATCTGGATGCCCTGGCCCTGGCGGAGACCATTGATAATGGAAAACCCATCATGGTTTCCAAAACTGTCGACATTCCCCGTTCGGCAGAAAATTTTTCTTTCTTCGCTGAAATCATTAAAGAATTTGTATCTCATGAATTTGATGACCGCGGCAAAGGCCGGAACACTGTTCACTATTCTCCTGTAGGTGTCGTGGGATGTATTTCACCCTGGAACCTTCCTCTTTACCTTTTTACCTGGAAGGTGGCACCTGCTCTCGCGGCTGGATGTACGGTAGTGGCCAAGCCCTCTGAAGTAACCCCCATGACCGCCTATCTTCTGGGAAAAATTTGTCAGGAGGCCGGTCTTCCACCGGGAGTTCTCAATATCGTTCACGGATTGGGACAAAACGTGGGAGCCGCTATTTCAAAAGACCCTGCGATCAGGGCCATTTCTTTTACCGGATCAACTGCCACCGGAAAAATGATAGCCCAGGACGCGGCCCAAACGATGAAGCGACTCCATCTGGAGATGGGTGGAAAAAATGCCAATATCATTTTCTCTGATTGTGATTTTGAAAAAGCTCTGGAAACGACAGTTCGATCATCTTTTGCCAATCAAGGACAGATTTGTCTTTGTGGTTCACGGATTTTTGTAGAGCGTCCGATTTATGAAAAATTCCGGAATGCTCTGGTTGAAAGAGTGAAGGCATTGAAGCAGGGAGATCCGACATTAGCGGAAACCCAGCAGGGCGCAGTGGTTTCAAAGGCCCATTTTGAGAAAGTCATGAGTTGTATCAAGCGAAGTATGACAGAAGGCGGGAAAATCCTCACCGGTGGTCATGAAGTGAAGATGGGAGAAGGATATTTTATTGCCCCAACTTTAATTGAAGGCCTTCCCTATCATTGTTCCACCAACCAGGAAGAAATTTTTGGCCCAGTGGCCACGATTGCTCCTTTTGATACGGAAGCAGAAGTGATTGATTGGGCCAATTCCACTCAGTATGGACTAGCAGGATCCATTTGGTCTCGTGACGAGCAAAAGGCCGAAAGGGTCGCCTTAAAAATCGATTCCGGAATCGTGTGGATCAATACCTGGATGCTGCGTGATCTGCGGACTCCTTTTGGGGGAATGAAAGAATCCGGCCGGGGTCGCGAAGGTGGAAAATATATTCTCGAATTTTTTAGTAACATGAAAAATATCTGTAAGGGTTAGTATGACGTCAATTGATTCATCCAAAGCACCGGAGCCCGTTGGGGCCTATCCTCATGCCAGACGCGTGGGAAATCTCCTTTTCCTCTCGGGTGTGGGCCCAAGAGAGCGAGGGAAGAAAGAAATCCCCGGAGTGACATTGGATGCTCATGGGAACATTGTGTCCTATGACATTGAAAAGCAGTGTCACAGTGTCTTTCAAAATGTGAGACATATCCTTGAAGACTCAGGCGCCACATGGGAGAGCTTAGTGGACGTCACAGTCTTTCTCACTAACATGAAAGATGATTTTCCTGCCTATAATCGTTTATGGAAGGAATACTTCGGAGAGAACCCGCCCTGTCGCACGACCCTTGAAATTAACTGCCTTCCCACTCCCATCGCCATAGAACTTAAGTGTATTGCGGTGATCTCATGATGCCGCCAATTAACTTCCAGACTTGGATAGAAGAGAATCGTCATCTCTTAAAACCTCCCGTTTCTAATAAGGTCATTCATCAAGGAAAAGACTTCATTGTAATGGTAGTTGGCGGGCCCAATGAAAGAACCGATTTTCATGTGAATCAAACTGAGGAGTGGTTTTATCAGTTAGAAGGGACAATCTTCCTTAGAACTATTAATGAGGCGGGGAAATTTGAAGATATTCACCTTCAAGCGGGAGACGTCTTCCTCCTTCCGGCCGGAGTCCCACATTCTCCTCAGAGGTCAGCCGGTTCCATCGGTCTCGTGATTGAAAGAATCAGAGGGGAGAACTACATTGATAAGCTTCAGTGGTACTGCAAATCCTGTCAGAGAAAACTTTATGAGGAATCTTTTCATTTAAAGAACATCGAAAAAGATTTTGGCGCTGTCTTTGATCGTTACTATAATTCAGAGTTCGTGAAATGCAGCTGCGGTACAGTGAACGGTAGGATGTGGTCATGAAAATTGATATTCACACTCACATCCTTCCTCCCGAGATTCCTAAGTTTAAAGAAAAGTTTGGCTATGGGGGATTCATTGATCTGAAGCACCAACATGTTTGTGGCAAAAGCTGTGGCGCAGATATGGTGGATGATTCAGGGAAATTTTTCCGCAGAGTTGAACCAAACTGTTATGAACCGGAAGCGAGGATAACGGACACTATTCAAGTACTCTCCACCGTGCCCGTGATGTTTTCTTACTGGGCCAACCCCAAAGACGGTGAGTACGTCTCTCAGTTTCTCAACGATCATATCGCTGAAGTTGTTTCAAGGTCTCCAGAAAAATTTGTGGCTCTGGGGACTCTTCCTCTGCAAGCGCCTGATCTAGCGGTGAAAGAACTCAGACGCCTGAAGTCCTTGGGTGTGACAGGAGTTCAGATTGGCTCTCATATCAATGAATGGAATCTTGAAAATCAGAATTTGTTTCCCGTTTATGAAGCGATTGAAGATTTAGGGCTTTGTCTCTTTGTTCATCCCTGGGACATGATGGGCCAGGAGAAGATGCCCAAGTACTGGCTTCCCTGGCTCGTGGGAATGCCAGCAGAGACCAGTCTTGCCATTTGCTCCATGATCTTTGGTGGTGTCTTTGAAAAGTTTCCTAAACTTCGTGTGGCCTTTGCCCATGGGGGGGGGAGTTTTCCTATGACAATTGGAAGAATTGAACATGGATTTCACTGCAGACCGGATCTCGTGGCGATTGATAATGAAGTTAACCCCAGGAACTATCTTGGAAGGTTCTGGCTGGACTCTCTAGTTCACGACAAGGATGTTCTTAAGTACATTGTGAAACTGGTTGGTGAAAACCGAGTCGCCCTAGGGTCGGACTACCCCTTCCCCTTAGGGGAGACGACTCCCGGTGAGCTCATTGAATCCACGGATTTTAGTCCTGAAATAAAAGCAAAGCTCTTATATAAAAATGCCCTTGAATGGTTAGGCATAAGCGAAGAAAGGTTTAAACAATGAATCTCGAACTCAAAGGAAAAAAGGCGCTGGTCCTAGGATCTTCAACCGGACTTGGCAGGGCCGTGGCCGAATCACTCCTGAATGAAGGTGCTGAGGTTTGTATCGTTTCAAGGAGTCTGGAGAACATCTCAAAGACTGCTCAGGAAATCGGCACACCTTATTTTGAAACCGCTGATCTCTCTGTAAAAGGCGAAACCACCAAACTCGTTGAAAGGGTTCTCTTGAAGATGGGGCAGATCGATATCCTGGTGACAAACACTGGGGGTCCAAAGAAAAATAATTTTTTGGAGGTGACAGATGAACAATGGCAGGAGGACTTCCAATCTTTGTGGATGAGTCCTGTGGAGGCCATGCGGGTTCTACTCCCTAGGATGAAGGACAAAAACTACGGCCGGATTCTGATGATTACCTCTATTGCCGCGAAGGAACCACTTCCAGGACTGACCACTTCCAATGGCCTCCGGGCAGGACTTTCAGGGCTTTCAAAATCCATTGTGAATGAGTACGCTGCCTTCGGAATTACCGTAAATCTTCTTCTTCCAGGATTTACCGATACAGATCGGATTAAAGCACTAAATTTATCTGAGCCTGAGATCAAAGAAATGGTGCCTGCCGGCCGTCTTGGCCATCCAAATGAACTTGCCGATCTTGCGACCTTTCTTGCTTCAAAGAAAGGTGCCTATATCAATGGTCAAAGCATCGCTGTCGATGGAGGGGTTTTAAGAGGTCATTAACAGGTGGACTCCCGGTGCCATAAAGAATTGGCAGAAATTCCCGATTAATATTTTCAGGAAAAACCTAAAGTTTTGATTTTTTATGCCGATAGAAGCCTCAGGTACAATAAGTTTGGTTTGGAAGCTGAGGCATAATTATGATGACGGTGAAATTTAGTTCAGTAGTGATGGTTCTTGTCATGTTTTTTATCGCAAAAATTTCATTTGAAACTGCTATGGCCGAAAAAATTCCCGAACATGTTTCTGAACGTTCACCGGCCTCAATTGATCAAAGCTATAATGATCACATGAACAAGCGCTAAAACGCTTCTTTCGCCCAGGCCTTGAACTTCTCCCCTCTATCCACGTAGTTCTTAAACTGATCGAACGAAGGAAACGCTGGTGAAAAAACCAGGTTCCCCTTTAATCCTTTTACCTTCTCGAAAACGCCCTTTAAGTCATAGGCCCTCACAACATCAAAGTCCTGACGGAGCTCTTCGTAAAGCCTTTCGCTAACATCTCCAATAGTGAAGATTGTTTCTATCTTTCCCTTGAACGGCAGGAGGTCAGGTAAAAGCTTGTCGCTTTCATTCCTAAGTTTTCCCCCGAGGATAAGATAAAGCGGCTCCTCTGAATCTTGAAAGGCCTTAATGGCGGTTAAAGTGGCAAGACTATTGGTGGATTTTGCATCATTATAAAGGGTCAGACCATTATGAGAGAGGACATATTCCAGTCTGTGAGCGACACCTGTAAACTCATTGATGAATTCCTGAAATACTTTTTGGAGATCCGGAATCTGAAGCAGCTTCAGAACTTCGTATGCCGCAAAAAAATTTGCTTCATTATGTTCACCCCGGGCCCTGGCCTGTGAAAAATCAAACAGCCTTTTGAAGTCACGAGGTAAAGATCCTTTAGTGAAATATGTCCTTTTGGCGGGATGATCCTTTATATCATCCAGATAAGGATTCTCTGTACCAAGAATCAGATGATCATCAGCAGTCATATTCAGGAGCATTCTGAACTTCGCCTTAGCATAATCATGAACCGCTTCATATCTTTCAGAATGATTAGGGAAAATATTGAGAATAAGCCCTATCACTGGATGAAAATCTTTAATGGTTTCGAGTTGGAAACTGGAAACCTCTATCACTGCGTAGTCAACTTTTTCTCCAGACAAAACTAGATCACAATAGGGAGTGCCGATATTTCCTCCACAGAAAACTTTTTTACCAGCTTTCTTCAATGCTTCAGTGATCATTGTGGTGGTGGTGGTTTTACCATTTGTCCCGGTAATGGCTATAACAGGAATCCGGGATGAATGCCGAAAGGCAAATTCAATCTCAGAAATTATCGGAACGCCCTTTTCCACTGCCTTCTGCAGAGAGGGATGAGTCGTTGGAATACCAGGAGAGATAATAATTTCATCCATCTTATGAAAATGTTGAGCAAAATCATCTTCAGAAAAACAATAACAGGTCCCACAGATTTCCCCCAATTGCTCGTTTTCCCACCAGGTTTCAACCGGTCCCTTATTAACAGCGTAGTATTGCAAATTGAGTTTTTTCGCCAGTTTCAAGGCCGCTTTTCCGGACTTTCCCATTCCAAAAATGGCTACATTATTTATCTTGTTCATAAGCTATGATACCTTCCGGAAGATGAATCTATCCGAGCGCTTTCTACAAATCAGAGATTTTTTAAAACCATATCAGAGAATTTGGCAAAACGAAATCATGCTGATGTACCCGGACCCTCTGAGCGGTTATCCTCTGGAGTGGATAGAAGATTTAAGGCGCTTTAAGGCAAAAAGTGACGTCATCAGGCTGGAAAAGAAAGACGTTTTTGATCTTATAAGCTCTCCTTCGCTCATCAGTTTTTACCGGGAAATAGAAGCTCTCTGTTCCCTGCCTCAGAAGGAAACTTATCCTCCTCTTCCGGAAGATTCTTTTACCTGGCTTTTCATGATTCCAAAAAAGCAGCATGAAATTCGAAACCTGGCCCCCCATCTTAATCACCTCTATCGAAAAACAAATGTGGATGAGATGCTGGATATTGGCGGGGGTATCGGTCTCCTTGCCCAAACCATGAACAACTACTACCAGACGAAGATCACCAGTTTAGATATGGACCCGATCCTTCAAAAAACGGGAAAGACCAGGCATGAGAAGAATGCCAAGGACCCTCTTAATAAAGTGCTCTATAAAAATGTCAAAGTCGAAGACCAAGGCGAGTTTTCCGAGCTCTTGAATCGAAGAATCATGCCCGTAGGCCTGCATACATGCGGGAAACTTGCCCTCGACATCATCAGAGTCAGTGCTGCCAAGAAAGTTCCGGCCATGGTGAACTTCGGATGTTGCTATCACACTCTTGATAAGACCCCTGACCTCCAGAATCTCTCCCGGTTTGCCAAGGATAATGATCCAATATGGATAAATAAGTTCGCCCTCACTCTTTCCTGCCGTGCCCATCGAAAAATGGATGAGAAGGATTATGATCTTAAACTCAAGGTAAAACTTTATCGGTACGCCATCCACATTCTTCTGCACGATCATTATGGAATCAAGGAATTAGTCACTCTCGGCAATTCTTCTCCGAAATTATATGATGAAACTTTTGGAGTTTATGCCTATGAGCAATTCAAAAGGATTCATCTCTCTCCCACTCATTCTATCGAAGAGCTCAATTCTTTTTTTGAAGACAGTGAGCTCCAGATTCTCATTGAAAGGATGCTGGCGGCAGGGCTTATCCGCAATGCCCTGGGACGGGTGATGGAAATTTATCTCCTCCTGGACAGGGCCATTTACCTTCAGGAACAAGGTTATAAAGTGCAAGTTCAGGAGTTCTTTGATGAAGAGCTATCCCCTCGGAATATTGGAATAACCGCTGTCCTGTAGAAGTGCCTAACTTTTAAACGGCCCCCTATAGTTTTTCCATTCGGGTGGAAGTGTATCCCGATAGCCATTATTAATGAGGTATGAAGTTTTTATTCCTCCTCATCCTTTTATCATCTGCCCTGATGGCCCAGACAAATCTGGAGGACGTACCCTATCCTTTTTACGATAAACAAACAGGTCTTCTTAATGAAATGACTGTGATCAATCGAGGGGAACTAGCTCTTCAGAAAAGAATCGATCTCATCCGAAAGGCCACTCAATCCATTGAAGTCGAATACTTCATCTTTAAAACAGACATGTCCGGAAAAATTATCGCGCGAGAACTCGTCGAAGCAGCAAAGCGTGGAGTGAAAGTGAGGATCCTTGTCGATAAGCTGATGGCGGAACTAACCAGTTATCATGCCAAGGAACTGGATAAACATGGGATTGAACTCAAATACTACAACACCTCTTTCATTCTCAAAATAAGTAGCATCCATTACCGGAATCACAGAAAACTCCTTGTCATCGATGATTCAGAGGCCATTACTGGTGGAAGGAATATCGGTAATGATTATTATAATCTCGATCGAAAATATAATTACGAAGATCGTGACGTCCTGATCAAAGGACCAATTGTAAAAACAATGCGAGAAAGTTTTGATGCCTACTTTTCAGATAAACTTGCCCACAAAGTAAGCTTTCCGAAGCTAAGAAGGGGCCCGAAAGGCGGACACCCCTCGAGCAGAGGTGGTTTTGATAATGAAGTCCACTATAAGAGATGGACGAAAAGAGCTCAGAACTTTCTTGTTGAAACAGAAGAAGAGATACAAGTCAGAGAGCAAATTGCGAAAGTGGCTGCTTTCCAGCAACTGAAGCTGAATACCCACATTTGTCCAGAGACAACTTTTACTACAGATGCTCCAGGCGGTGGATTCATACCGGCCCATTCAGATGGCTATCTGGAAAAATACCGCCATGTCATGAAGGCACTTGATGAAAAGATGGCGACGGCCAGGGAAATCACTATCAGTACTCCTTATTTCATCGCGAATAAGCGCAATAAAAAACTACTGGATGATTTGCTTGAGAGAGACGCAACAGTGAATCTTTATACGAATTCATTAAAGGCCGCTGATGCGATCTATATGGCGACTGGTTTTTATATGAAGCTTAAAGGCTGGTTGAAGAAAGGCATGAAAGTCTTCCTGCACGATGGAACAGCTTCAGAAGATGAAGTGATTCTTCAAGAGGCCAGGAACAGCAGATGGGGGACTCACGCTAAGACTCAGGTATATGAACGAGAAAATGAAACTGAAGTAATGATCGGTACCTACAATATGGATAATCGTTCGGATTATTATAACAATGAGATGGTAGTATTCTGTAAAGGGAATGACGACTTAAGCATTGAAGTAAAAAATGACATTATGGAAAATGCCCGTAACGGAATTACCATTGATTCTGACAGACATGGAACCAATCGCGATGGCAATCGCGTGAATATCCTGGGCACCTCCAATATTCATAAGTTGAAAATGGATCTGGCCCTTATTCCAACCTGGCTACTGGAGCACTTGCTGTAAATTAGTTGAGGTGGAAGACTTCTCTCATCTCCTGATTGAGAAGTTTCATCTTATGGTCAATATCCGGATGATTGCGATCATTTTGATCGAGCAGGTAGTTTTCCGGGCCCATAGGCTTAATCATGAGCTTCGTTTGCCAGATGTTATCATGAGCGATGTTGATGTCCTGTCGGTACTGATACAGATCCAGCGTCTCTTTCTTGATAAAATCCTGGATGGAATTGAAATAATGGTCGTTATAAATCTTTTTACCGTTCTCAAGACGAGTGTATCCACGAACAACATAATCAATATAAACGACATCACACTCAAAAACTTCAAACATATAGTTTAATGCTTTAAGGGGAATGATTTCTCCACAAGTGGCGACATCAAGATCAAGTCGGAAGGTACAAATGCCTTCAGGGTCAGAAGCATCCGGATATGTGTGAGTTGTGATATGGGATTTATCGAGATGCATACTTACAGCAGCTTTCCCCTCTTTACCCATTTCCCAGTTCCCTCCGCCTTTAATGTCAGA
This sequence comes from Bacteriovoracia bacterium, assembly GCA_046566385.1. Lineage (GTDB taxonomy): Bacteria > Bdellovibrionota > Bacteriovoracia > Bacteriovoracales > Bacteriovoracaceae > Peredibacter. The sequence goes on from JBKHWS010000031.1 coordinate 23,011, forward strand.
CATCAGGGTCATTGTTGAGGCACCTACGGGTTCATAATCCTGAACAGTTTCAGAAAGAATATTTGCTTCAATAATCTCACAGACATTTCTTGCAATCTGGCCAATGTTCTTAGCGCAGTATTTGCTATGAATGTAATTGATGTACTCCTGCCTCTGTTTATCGTTCATGGCGATACAGAAATCATAGAAGTTAAACGACAAAATTTTCGTTAAATTATTAAACCCTGAAAGCTTAATAGTTTCCTGCATTTTGTTCATTGACCATTACCTCATAAAAAAAAAGTAGAGCCATTTATAGGGAATTCGAGGGGATATGACAAGGAAAAAGGGCCCTGCGCAATATAAGCAGGACCCCTTTAAATGAGTAAAATTAGATTAGATTAAGAGATTTTACAGCGTCTCTTTCGCCTCTGAGTTCATCAAGAGTCACTCTGAATTTTTCCTGACCAAATTCATTGTGGGTAATTCCCTCAACAACCTTCACTTTTCCACCTTCCGTACGACATGGATAAGAGAAGATAAGACCTTTATCAACTCCATACTCTCCATTAGAGGCTAAGCACATTGAGTAAGTCTCTCCGGCAGGAGTTTCAGTAACGATATTTCTGATACCGTCGATGGCAGCATTGGCGGCCGAAGCGGCAGAAGAAAGCCCACGGGCCTTAATGATGGCAGCTCCACGCTGTTGAACTGTTTTTATAAAGTCACCTTTCAACCATTCCTGATCTGTAATGACATCAGTGACATGCTTGCCATTGATAGTGGCATTGAAGAAATCCGGATATTGAGTGGCAGAATGATTTCCCCAGATAGTCATGTTTTTAATTGCTGTCACATCAACCTGAGCTTTAAGGGCAAGCTGAGCTTTCGCCCGGTTTTCATCCAGTGTTGTCATAGCAAAGAATCTATCGGCAGGAACACCTTTAGCATTATTCATGGCAACCAGAGCGTTAGTATTACAAGGGTTTCCAACAACAAAAACACGGACGTCACTGGCCGCTGACTGCTCAACTGCTTTTGCCTGGGCGGTAAAGATACCGCCATTAATCTTGAGAAGGTCAGATCTCTCCATTCCATCTTTTCGAGGCATTGATCCTACACAGATAACCCAGTTGGCATCTTTGAAGGCCGTATTAAGATCTGAAGTAAGAACAATATTTTTAAGCAAAGGAAAAGCGCAATCCTCAAGCTCCATGGCTACGCCCTTAAGAGCAGGAAGGGCCTGTTCAAGCTCAAGAAGTTGTAATTCTACTTCCGTCTCCATTCCTAGCATTTGTCCTGAAGCAATTCTGAATAGAAGGGCATATCCAATCTGTCCGGCAGCACCTGTGACAGCAACTTTTACTCTTTTTCTGGCCACAAAAACCTCCACGTAAGTTTCAATAAATTATTGGGCTTATTATAGAGGAAAGGACTCCCTTTCTCACCCTTTTATTCGTCTCGGCTAGACAAAATCTTCTTGTGAAGCATAGTATTAAGACTAAAAAAGTTTTAATTCTCGAGGTGACTGTGGATTCACAGAACAGATCAAATAGTCAAAGTGGTGGTCAAGGCGGCGGAGGCCAGAGAAGGCGTCGTCATAAAGGGCCTAGAAGCGGTCCAAGGCCTGATGGTGGGCAAGGGCGAAATCCAGCTGGTCCACAGGGCGCACGTCCTGATAATCGTAACAGGGGTCCTCAGGGAGGCCCAAGGCCTTCAGGCGGCGGTAACCGAAGCCGTGGAAGAAGTGGAAGAGTTTTAACTACAAATCAAGTTCTGGTTAAGTACGACAATCTTCTGGAACAACATCTGATTACCCGTCGCAAGTATTACGAATATTTCAATCGAGTTGATGAAAGACAACTCTATAAGCTGGAAAAGAACTTCTTTGACAGTATTGAGCATTTAAGACGTTTTGAAGCAGGCCTAGAAGCCTGGCAAAGAGAAGCCCTGGAAAAGCGTAAAACTGAACGCTATAAGCTTGATCTGACCTATTCCTCGAATCGTGGACTCGATCCTGCCCAGGAAGCAAAGGTTGAAGTTTCACCGGAAGAAGTTGAAGATCCCCATTTCAAGGATTCTCAAAAAGAAGCTTTTGAGGCCTACAAAGATGATACCGAAGAGTCCGAAGGGACTTATGAAGACTACTTAAAACTAAAAGGTCAGGCTTAGCCTGACCTTTCTTTAATAAATCAATTTGAATTTAAAAATTAGATTCCGTCGGTACCAGTTGCACCGTACTGAGGAGGAGTCAGGGCCGAAGCTGTTACTTCTGCTTTCTCTTTCTTAGCTGGCTTAATGTTGTAAAGGTAATTATTAAGGGTCTCTTCCTGATCTTTCAAGATAGCAGCTTTTAATTCTTCTGCAGGTATGTCTAAAACTTCTGAAACTTTACGAAGCATTTTTAGAGGAATGTTACAAAGAGCACGTTCAACGTTAGAAATAAATTGACCGTTCTTATAACCTAGAAGATGAGAAAGTTCCGACTGAGAGTAACCTTTTGGATGATTCATTCTTTTTGTACGAATAAGCTGAGCAATGTTCTTAAAGCAACGCATGTGTTCTCCGTCTAGGTTGTGGCGAGATTCAAAATAATATTCATTTTTTTCAGAATGTCATTCACCATTCACAAAAAAATTATTATCTATCTTATCGTCACTTGTGTTTTGAAACTAACTGGGAAAATTTTTTATGAAGCTAATTTCGTGGAACGTCAACGGCATACGCTCTGTGTATAACAAAGGATTTCTTGAATGGTTCACTAGGGAATCACCAGATATCCTATGCCTACAAGAGACAAAAGCCGAATTTGAACAATTTCCACTTGAAATCAGAGAAATGAAAGAACATGAAATTTCTCATAGTTCTGCTGTTAAAAAAGGTTATTCAGGTGTTGCTACATTTTCTCGTTCGAAAATCCTTGACACTAAAAAAATTGAAAAACCTTGTTTTGATACTGAAGGCAGAGTACTGATCCATGAATTAAAAGATTTTTTTCTTCTTAATTGTTATTTTCCCAATGGTCAAAGAGACCATGCGAGAGTTCCATTCAAAATGGAATTTTGTGATGATATTCTGAAAGTCATGAATGAATTAAAAAAGAAAAAGCCGGTCATCATAACAGGCGATTTCAATACAGCTCATACAGAAATTGATCTTGCCAACCCAAAGACCAATAAAAAGACCACCGGATTTCTCCCTAATGAACGGGCCAGGATGGATGAATTCATCAAGGCAGGTTACATAGATATTTATCGTCATCTTCATCCAGAGAAGACTGGGGCCTACACTTGGTGGAGCAATCGTCCGGGAGTAAGGGAAAGAAACATCGGTTGGAGAATTGACTATTTTTTTATCACCCCTGAACTTCTACCGAGGGTGAAAAGGGCCGATATACAGCCTGATGTGAAGGGATCAGATCACTGCCCGATCATTCTGGAACTTAGCGATTAGTAACTGTCCGACTTGAGTGGTGTTACTTCATAAGTGAAAAGTTACTTCTCACGCCTCAATTCATGAACTTATTCTACAAAATTTTGAAATTCGTTGTGGCATTCCGGAAAACTTGTTTTCCGGAATGCTCGTTCGAAAAGTTAACTCGTAGGAATCGCTGACATTTAGAGAACGAAAAGGCACCCTCAACACCATTGTAGTCGGGCAGTTTATAGCGATTAAAGGAACTCTTTTACTTTCTCGATCATATCAGCAAAGTTGATGGGCTTCTGGATAACATAGTCGTATCCTGCATTTGCTTCAGACCGCTGAAGACTCCCGGTTGCAAGAATGATTTTTCCCTTAAACTGAAGGTCCTCTCTGATAATCCGAATGAGATCAAAACCTGTTCCGCCAGGCATTTTTGCATCAGTGATAATGACCCTATAATCATTTTTCTTCAGGAGAGAAAGAGCTGATTCAAGATTTGAACAAGTATCCAGCGGAATGTTTTCATCCTCAAAAAAGCTTAATGCCAAATCCAATAAATCGGCTTCATCATCTACGTAGAGAACATTAACTTTTCCCATTTGATTAACCTATCCTTCTACCGTTAAGATAAACACTTTTAACAAGCTCCCCGTATTTTTTCCTGTTTTTCTGATAAGGCTCTATAAGTTCTTTTAATGCTTTTTCTGCATTGGAAGGAATACTCTTTTTCGGCAAAGGAACTATGATAAAGGAAGCTTCCTTACCTTTATCAAGGTTGCCGGAATTCACCCCAAGGATATCTGCTCCGGCCAGGGTCGAGCGATAGAGTGCTTTAATATAACTTGCACCTTTCCTACCCTGCTTCTTATTTTGGGCGACAAAACTTCTCATGACATCAAACATGGACAGATAAGGACCGCCACCGATATCGGATCCCAGTGCCCAACGAACTTTGGCTTTTTCCACTTTCTTGAAATCAAAAAGACCTGATCCAAGCCCTTTTTCTTTAAGAGGAGCATTTGAAGTCGGACAATGAATCACGGAAGTTTTCGTTTTCTTCAGAGTCTTTAGTTCTTTGTCTGACAAATGTATGCCGTGACCCATTAGGGATCTTTTCCCAAGCATTCCTGTCTTTTCGTAAATTTCCGTATAACTCTTCACATTTTCAAAGCCCGGTAATTTTCGGTAAATGGAAAGTACGAATTCTATCTCCTGAGGAGTTTCAGATAAGTGAGTTTGCTTGAAACATTTTGCCTTATCGGCCATTTTGCTTCCTTCTTTCATCACACGAGGAGTGGTAGTAATGGCAAACCGTGGTGTAAAGCAATGTTTTGAGCCATGCTTCTTGATAAGTTTCTTTGTGAGAGTAAGTGATTCTTCCTCTGTCTGAGTCAGACTGGCAGGAGAATTCATATTCATCAGCACATTTCCAATCACAAAATGGCCAGTGGCATTTTTTATTGCAGCATTTACTGCATGCTCATGAATCGAGCTGTAACATCCACCACCTATTGTTCCCTCTTTTGCCAGACGCTTGAAAAAAATCCGCGCTCTGGCCTCAGTGTATTTCTTATTTCGGAATTTATGCTCGGTAGGGAAAGTATATTTTTCCAGCCAGCCTAAAAGTGAATCTTTAGGCATTTCTCGGACATCATCCTGAACCCAGTGAAAGTGCATATCAAAGAACCCCGGCATTAAAAGACAATGACCAAAGTCAATAGTGTTCTTTTTATTCATAAGAGGGCCATATTTCTTCACACCCTTCTCCAAGGGCAGCAAATCCTTTACCTTAACTTCTTTTCCTTTGGTTTGAGTCACTAATAGACCATTTGGAAAATAGTCACAGTTTTTATCATCCAGAGGATTAAGAATAGTCGCGATATAGAAGTTTAATTTTTGCGTTGCCACAGTTGTTCCTTTTAACTTGTCCCGGTCAGGTTTTTTCATTAACCTTGATAAACATATGAGAGAGAAAATTTTACTGCAAATTCTTGTTTTTGTCTTGAGCCTTCTTCCCTGCAAGGCCTTCTGCGCTACTCTTAATATTACGGAGGTCAGTCTTTTATCGGTTAATTCCGCCATTACTCCGGCAACATTTGATTACCTTCAGCAGAATTTCAAAGAACTTCCGGATTCCTCTTTGATTGTTTTAAAATTGAACACTCCAGGGGGTCTTGTCACAACCACAAAGGATATTATTACAATGGTTGGCCAGCAGAAGCGACCTTTCATTGTCTGGATATCTCCTGAAGGAGCATCAGCTTCCAGTGCCGGTGCCATAATCGCCTCAGCAGCTCATTTTATATTCATGTCTCCAGGTACTAATATGGGAGCAGCTACTCCTATCGGTCTCCAGGGGGACATCGAGCAGGGTGACGCACGAAAAAAAGCACTGAGTGACCTGACAGCATTGGTGAGATCGTTAAGTGAATTAAGGGGAAGACCTGCCGAGCCTTTTGAGAAAATGATCACTGGCGCTGAATCCTATACTGACAAAGAAGCGTTGAAGTTAAAAATTATAGAAGGCATTGTCTCTGACCATTCAGATATTCTGGAATTTGTAGATGGCAAAACGATTAATTTAAACGGTATTCCAACAACATTAAATGTGAAAAATGTTGCCTTTAAAACATATGAACCCACCCTTGGACAAAAGATACTTGAAGTGCTGGCCAATCCAAGTACCGCCTACCTTCTGTTCCTCGTTGGGATAGCTTTAATCTACTTTGAGTTTCAGGCCCCAGGTGGGTTTATTTCGGGGGCAATCGGTGTTTGCTTTCTGATTCTCGCCGCCATCTCGTTTCAGGTTCTTCCACTTGACTGGGGCTCAATGGGCCTTATCCTTGCGGGAATAGTCCTACTCATTCTTGAGGTCTTCATCGTTAGTTATGGCATTCTCTCAATCGCAGGACTCATTGCCTTTGTCATGGGTTCGCTCTTTTTGTTTCATGGAGAAAAAGGCTTCATCTCTATTGAGTATCCTTTGATCATGTCATCTATTGCAGGAGTTGTTGTAGCAGTGGGGCTCGTTACCGTTTATCTTATCAGGGACCGAAAGAAACAATCACTGAATGAAAATTTCTTCCTTCCTGTCGGAGCAAAAGGAACTGTTCTCGCTAAATACAGTCCTAAAGAATATCAGGTAAAAGTTCGCGGTGAAATCTGGAGGGCCTTTTCAGATCAGGATCTCGAGCTTAATGACCATGTCGAGGTATCCTCTGTTGACCCTAAGGATCTCTTCATAAATGTAAAAAAAGATCTGTCTTAAATAAGGAGTTAGTATGTCTCTCACTTTTCTGCCTTTTATTGTCTTTGCGGCACTTATTCTTTTTAGTGCTATCAAAATTCTTAATGAATTCGAAAGAGGTGTTGTTCTCAGACTCGGGAAGTTCGCCGGGGTCAGGGGCCCTGGTCTCATCATTCTTGTCCCAGGTCTCGAAAAGATGCTAAAAGTGGATCTTCGTCTTGTGACAATGGATATTCCTTCTCAGGACATTATTTCTAAGGATAACGTTACTCTGAAGGTGAACGGTGTCGTTTACTTTAAAGTCAGTAATCCTGAGAGGGCCATCATCGCCATTGAAAACTATTATCATGCCACTGCTCAGATTGCTCAGACAACTCTTCGTTCGGTGGTAGGCCAGTATGAACTGGATGAAATTCTTGCTCATAGAGATGTCATTAACTCTAAACTTCAGGGTATCCTGGATGAACTTACTGAACCATGGGGAATAAAAGTCACCAACGTTGAATTAAAGGCCATTGACCTTCCGGTCGAAATGCAAAGAGCGATGGCCAAGCAAGCAGAAGCAGAACGTGAAAAGAGAGCGAAGATCATTTCTGCTCAAGGGGAATTTGAAGCTTCTCAAAAATTGGCGGAAGCTGCCCAGGTTCTCGGATCACAGAAAGATGCAATTACACTTCGCTATCTGGAAACGATGAGAGAGATTTCTGGGTCCAATAACAGTTCAACGACCTTCTTCCCTTTACCAATTGATGTCTTCAGCAGATTTATGAAATAAAAAAAGGCCCTTTTTAAGGGCCTTTTTTTTACCAATTATTTGGTCCGATTTGCCGGTCTTTTTTATCTACCTTAGGAACTTCTTTTATTACAGGCTCGGGGGCCTTCTTTTCATTAACAGAAGCAGGTCCTCTGAAGGCCTTTTTCTTGTACTTAAAATCATCTTTCTTGATTTCTGCCTCAAGATCATCGTTCAAGGCTTCACTGAAATTGACATTCGTCTTTGACCACACGTTAAACGTTGAAAGCAGTGATAAAAAAAGAAGGTATTTCATGTTCTTCCTCCACCACTCTTATCGGATAAAGAACAGAAAAACTTTAAGGGTTTATAAAGCGTTTTACCGAGGGCTCAACTCTCATGATTTCGTATTCTAAGGCATAATAGGCCTGATATTTTCAGGGGCCTCTTCCTGCTGCCTGATTACAGCGTCTTCCGGAACGCCTTGGTTATTCAGGGTACTGCCCTTAATGACTTCTTCATCTGTGGCGGGTGCTTTTGTCGGAGATGTATTGACGTCATTAGTTTTAATGCCATTCTTGGTACCAGTTTTATTCTTCATCGCCGGTGCCTGTTCTTCATGTCCCATCGCCTGGGCATAGGCCTTGTCGGAAGTTTTTGCAAAGACATTTGAATGAATCAAAAAAGGAATCAGAAGCCAGACTTTTCTCATAGGTTCCCTCGACGGACTCTTCTGTTTTTTTGTTTTTTGACACCTAGATAAAGACCTGTGGCCAGTCCGGCAAAAATCAGAAATTCAATCATGGGGTCCTCCTGATAAAGCTTCTTATGTCATTATTTCAAAGTGTCAGGAAAAGGAGGAGGAACAATCGCTCGACAAAATAAGAGAGTAGATCAGAAATCAGACAAAAAAAAAGGCCTCATTAAGAGGCCTTCCTTTTATCGCACAACTGAACGTTGATTCTGAATAAGTTCTTTTTTACGAATTCTGATGCTTTTTGGTGTAACTTCAACCCACTCATCATCATCAATCCAGTCAAGTGCCCAGTCGAGGGTCCTGGATGGAATAGGTGGAAGAATAATATTTTCATCTTTACCGGCCGTACGCACTGATGAGAGATGTTTTTCACGACACACGTTTACGTTAAGATCATTTGGTCTCGTATGTTCCCCAACGACCTGACCTTCATAGGTCTGTTCTCCAGGAAGAACAAACTGTCTTCCAGAAGAAAGGAGGTTGAAAAGGGCATAAGGAGTGATTTTACCCGCGCGATCTGAAATCAAGGCACCGTTCTGACGGGCAAGCATCTTTCCAACAAATGGTTCATAACCAACAAAGTAAGAGGACATCAGCCCCTGACCTTTTGTATCTGTCAGGAATGTTGAACGGTAACCAATGAGTCCTCGAGAAGGCACATGAAATTCCATTCTCG
>JBKHWS010000032.1:0-31724 GCA_046566385.1 Bacteriovoracia bacterium
TCCCTCTCAACTTTATGAAGGAGTTCTTGAAGGCATCGTTCTGTTTATCATTCTTTTTTATTTGCATAAAAAGCAGCGCTTTTATGGTGTCGTAAGTGCCGTCTTCCTTCTTGGATATGGTGTATTCCGCTTTATCGTAGAATTCTTCCGGGAGCCGGACGTTCAACTTGGGTATTACTTCGGTTACTTTACTATGGGCCAGTTCCTGTGTGTCGCCATGATCATTGCTTCTTATTTCATCTTTCGTTGGGCGAAGAAACTTAATATCAAGAATCCTTATAATCAGGAGAGGGCCTCTTAATTTAATTGGCCTTCTTCATCTTATCGAGAATTGTCGAGCGACTTTCGATTTTTTGAACAGCATAAAATATGGGAAAACAGGTAATAGTGCAGGCAGCACTGTAAACATGTTTCAAGGGCGGAATTTCCCAGGTGTAATAAGCTTCTTCTCCTGTTTTCTTATAACTGGTCTGCTTACCGTATCTCTTCACCAGAGACTGAAAAAAAACATCGTGCAGGAAATAACTGGGTAAGCGGGCGAGGAAATCTTCAATTTTTCCCTCTTTAACCTGAACAATGACAGGAAACTTATATCGAATATGGGCAACCTTATACTTCAGTGTTTGCTGCCCACTTTCTTTGCCCATGTCTTCGCCCTTGCCATATTTGCCATCAATAGTTGTCACGTCTTTGCCCGGAAAAAAATCCGCAAGAGTGTCGATACTAAAATCATAATTTGGTGCTTCAACTTTTGCGTTTAGTGGTTGAAACATGATGATGAGGCATGGCAAGATTAAGAAAAGCTTGGTCATGACACAATCTTAGCACTGATTAAAAAGTGAAGGTGCTCTTTTTGATACCTGACAACGCTGGTAGTGTTTTAAAAAAGACCAGATTTGTGTTTAAGTAAAGTGTGTTTTTGGTCCTATGGAAGTTAAGGCACAACTGGTTGATATATGTACAGTTACGGCCCATAGGGACAAAATATTTTTGCCTTCTTGGGAGTGAAGTTTAATTAGTTTATTCTACTAGAGATGGAGTATCCTACTTACTTCAGTTTCAAGATGATTAAGGATTGAATAATGAAAATGATGGCCCTTTCTCCGCTGGCGGTATTGTTCCTTTTCACTGCCTGTTCCACCACAACCCCACAAAAGAATTATTCAAATGAAAAATATAATCCCTCAGTTGCTGAGCAAGCTGAATATTATAGAGTTCAGGAACAATTGATTGAAAAAGATCTGCCAAATTGTAAGGGTTGTATTCATGGAAGTGCCCATGAAAAGACTTTCACGGCTCCACTTCAGACTTATGAAATTTCGCCTGAGGCTGCCCGTGAGCTTGGGCTGGTGAATACCAAGTTTGATTTTCCTGTCACCTGGAATAAGCAAACGGCCATGTGGGTGAAGTTCTTCACCGGTAAGGGCCGCCGTCACTTTATTAATTACACTCAGAGAGCAGGTCGCTACGCTCCTGTGCTTTCAAAGATCATGGCCGATAACGGTCTTCCTCGTGACCTCATTTATCTGGCAATGGCAGAGTCGGGATTTCAAAACCACGCCCGTTCATGGGCAAAAGCCGTGGGACCTTGGCAGTTCATGCCTGCCACCGGAAAGAAGTTCGGTTTAAATATTGACTGGTACGTGGATGAAAGAAGAGATCCGCTTAAAGCTACCATCGCTGCTGCCAACTATTTAAAGACCCTCCATGGAATGTTCGGCTCCTGGGAACTTGCAGCCGCTGGTTATAATGCTGGTGAAGGAAAAATCGGACGTGCTATTAAGATGTATCGGACAAAAGATTTTTGGCGTCTGACTAAGGGCCGTTATCTTCGTCCAGAAACCAAAAACTATGTTCCTAAAATCATGGCCCTCGCCATCATAGGTAAAAACCTCGAGGTCTTTGGATTCAACGATATTGAGTTTGAAAAGACCCTCGATTACGAAGAAATCATGGTTAAGGGAAATGCCGATCTCTATGAGGTCGCTGATGTCCTTCAGTTAGATTTTGAAGAATTAAAGCGCTACAACCCGGAAGTTGTGAGATGGCAGGTTCCACCTTATATCGAAAGCTATCCTCTACGCGTTCCGGTTGGAGCGAAAGATACATGGGAGCAGTACGCAGATAAAGATTCTGTGATCGCAGACAGCTATAAAACTTACGTGACCAATGGGAGAACGACTCTTCAGCACATTTCAAGAAAGTTTAAAGTTCCTGTCGATGTTCTGAAAGAACTGAACCCTGAAATTGGTAAAAAACAATTATCTCCAAAAAGTGTTGTCCAACTTCCTTTCCGGGAAGATCACTCTTTGAGAGCAAGCATGTATGCCGATATTTATGAGAAGCCCTCGAAAAGAATTCGCATTAAGAGACGTCAGGAAAGACTGATCGCTACTTATGCAAGAAAGGGTAAGTTGATCAAAAACCCAACTGTCTATTATACAGTTAAAAAAGGTGATTCACTTTGGCGCGTGGCCCAGAGAACTGGTGTACCTATGAGTACCATCATTCGGACCAATAAACACATAATTAAGCGTCGCCAGATTCTTCCAGGGGATAAACTGGCCATCAGATAGTTTATTTAGTCCCACTATTAGAAATTTTGAGAAAAAACCCGCTCGTAAGAGTGGGTTTTTTTTTATAGTATTTCGACATGAGTTTTGGATTATTAAAGCACTTTAAAGATTCCCGGGGCGGAAACGCTCACAATATTACTTCTAAACATTTCCGTCATGTCATTATAGGACAGGATCTGGGAGCAGTTTTAAAGCTCCTGGAGCTCAGGAAGACAGCTCCTGAAGAATCTGTAAGCCTCATCAGTTCCAGGCCTTTGAACCGTCAGTCTCTCATTGAAAATTATGAGTTCGGAATTTCTCAACTGCGCTCTCCCGCTGCTGTCGAGAGTATTTATAAAAAGTTTCATAACGCTAAAATTCTTCCACAGGCTTCAGAAGCTTCATTCTATAAAGAAGGAAAGTTTCATGATTTCGGGGGCCGGGCCAAGTCCATGGAACTTCAGAAGGGAGAAGAGTTCTTCCTGAACAAAGGCTACAAGCTTGAGCTTAAGAGCCTTTTCTCAGAAGAAGACTGGGAAAACCTTGATTCTCTTTTAAACGAATATTCTGAAATCAGGATTTTTGAATCCATAGAAAAAACCACTCCGTCTGATCTCGTTGATAAAAAAGAATGGACCTTAACTTTCAAAGATTACGGATCTGCCACTGCGGAAAATCTTTATGTTTCCCTCTCACCAAAAAAATTCCTGGGATATATCCAGAACAAAGAGAAAGTTACTTCTGAGTTAATCGATGTCTGTACTTCAATAAATGTTCAGGCCGCCATCTCAGTGACCTGGAAACTCGATAAGGAAGTTTTTGCTGAAGATAAAACTCTCTTCATCCCGCAAAGCATGACTCACGAATGGGGTCACTTCATCGTGGAGTTTGAATCCTATAATTATCAAAAGAAAGAACAACTTTGCCACGTCCTCTTTCTCATCCACGAAGAAGAGCCACAGACAGAGGATCTTGCTTCTAAAATTAAGCTCATGAAGCGCGTCCTTGACCGCGTCTTCCCGGACATTGAAAAACACATCAAGCAGGAATACATTCGTTTTGACGAAGAAATGTTCATCTCCGATGTAAAAGATGCTTCAATCGAACAGATGAACTTCGACTATCCCACTCTTCGCTTCATGGGACAAACCAGCCCCATGTCAGGAGAGTTTAGTCAGGAAAAATTTCTTTCCCGGATCTTACTCAATTAATACATTCACATTCATATAGGGAGATCATATGAAACTTCTCATTGCTCTTATTGCACTTCTGGTTGCGGGAATCTCTTCTGCTCAGACAAAACTCGTCTCAATCGACGCTTTTGATTACACCTACACTGGTGGATTGGTTTTCAAATCTGATAATGCCTCAGGGCCCGATCGCGATGAAACGACTTTTCGCCTTAATCTTAACTATGCCCAGAACTGGGAGCAGTACGTGGGTCTTATGTGGAAGGCCCGAGCCTTCATCAATCGCCAGGATGTTGAATATGGAGCTAATGATTCTTTAGAGACTAGCTGGGGTGCAGCAGGTGGACTTCTCTATAACCTCAATGCTGAAAACATCAAAGATTCTATCTTCTTCAGTGTCATGTTGGGTTTAGAGCGAGCTACCTATGAAATTGGGAGCACAGAGGATCAATCAGGGTTCAATATTTTTACTGATCTTGAAGGCGGAAAGCGCTGGGATCTTGGACAGTACTCTGTCGTGAACATTGCTTATGCTCCTACCTTAAGTCTTACTCTGAAAAGATATGGCGGAGACATTCGTGATGATTACTTCCGTTCAGGAACTGAAGTTAAGATCAACTTCTTGAGGTTTGATATCCTTTTTTAATTCCAATCAAAAGAAAGATTTTATTTGAAAGGCCACCTGTTGGTGGCCTTTTTACTTTTATCATCACTCTCATTCTCCCTATGATAGGGGCGAAGAATGTCAAAATTTTGATACCCATAGGACCATGTTTTTGGTCCTACAGAATCGGATTTATGCTGTTAAAAATATATTGCCAAAAGTCTCAACCTTAATGAGACTTATACTAAGAATAAATTTTTGTTTTTTGTAACCATGAATAGGAATGACTCAAAGTCATTATCAAAAAGGAGATTTCATGAAAAAACAGCTAACAGTTGCACTTGGACTTGCTGTTCTCGCAACACCGGTTTTCGCTTCGAAGGCTCGTCTTCAGGCCCTTGGCGAAGACAACTACGGTTCTCAGTACATCAACGACAACCGTAACATCTGGCTTAACGCTGCTCAGATCACAAATCATAAGGATCTAATCACTTATGAATTTGGTACTGAAAACACCGCAGATGATGCTGCTACTCCGCGTGGCGAAGCTGGAATCAATAAAGCTTACGGAAATCTGGTTTACGGACTTCACCTTGGTGGAGCTTCTACAACTGCAAATGCTATGCGCGCAAACTCTGGTCTAACTGGTGCTGACGAAGAAAACAACATTGATGTTTTCGTTGGTGGAGATGCTGGTCTTAAGTGGGGTGCAAACCTTGGTTATGCTAGAGCCTCTAACGAAGTTCGTGCTAACGGCGCTTCTTCTGAATCGATGAGATCACGTCTTGGTGTGATCATGGGTGACACTCAGGCTTATGCTAACGTTAACCTTATCAACTGGGCGAAAGGTACTGACGCTACTGTTGATAAGTTCGAAGGTGACCTTGGTTATCAAATCGGTGTGATTCATGCAATGAATGGCAACACTCTTTTCGCTGACTACCGCTCTTTCGACGGTGAAAACGAAATCGCTGGTGTTAAGAATGATATCTCTGTTAAGAGACTTGAAGTTGGTTTTGGCCGCGTTGAGCGTCTTAACGACAGAACAAATCTTTTCGCTAAAGCGTCTTACGTAATGGCTGAAACTGAAAATGAGCGACTTGCTGGTGTAGCTGCTGGTCAGTTCAACGGTGGTGCTTGTGATACAGGAAATGCTGCTCTTTCATGTGAAGAGTATGAAACTTCTCAGATTCCTGTAGTAATCGGTATCGAAGCTGATGCTACTTCTTGGTTAACTCTTCGTGCTTCAGTTGGTCAGACTATCTGGGGATCTGAAGAAGATAAGAACAATGAGCGCTCGATTGTTGACTCTACAGAAATCAACGCTGGTGCAACTCTTAAATTCGGTGAGCTAGTTGTTGACGGTGTAATCGGTAACGATACAGACGGTAACACTACAGCTGCTGATGGAACAGATTCTGGTACAATCCGTACAGACTCTCTAATGTCTCGTGTTTCTATGACATACCGTTTCTAATTCTTTCCTAAGTTGAAAGATATAGAGGGCCAGGCTTAATGCCTGGCCCTTTTTTTTGGGCCGGTCCCAATTCGGCTCCTTTAAATTGCTAATATGTCAGGAAAATCCATTAGGTATTTTCAAATCAATTTAGTACAATTTTTGCAAACACAAGGAGTCTCTAGAATGAGAAAACTAACTGCTCTGGCCATGGTTCTGGCCGTTACGTCTGTAAATGCTGCCGAAGAATTAAGATTCGGCGATATCAACTACTTCATCAAAAAAGGTGAGTTCAATCTTGCGGCGGATGTAAGTTCAACTTACGAGAAGAGAACTATTGCCGACGAAACACTTGAGACTCGTGGCGTTCTTTTTGAGACAAGCTATGGAATCGGTCTGACTGACCAGTTCAATATTTACCTTGGGCTTGATTATGCTTACGATAGAGAAGTTGAAAATAAAACAACTCCAGCTGCTACAGATTATAATCAGGACGGCTTAGCTAACCCTGCTATTGCTGCCAATTATCGCGTTCTTAATCAGAGTTCATCTTCTTATAACCTAGATCTTGGTGCAGTTGCCCGAATCAACATTGAAGATGCTGAAGAAGGTGATTCTGTTGCAGGTGATTCAAATGACGGAAACTTTGCCAATGGAAGAAGTTCTCTGGAGGTTAATCTTCGCGCTGGTAAGAAGTGGAATGAAGCTAATGAATGGCAGTTCGGAGGTGGTGTCGTTTATCATCACGATGGCGAATATACTCAGAATCTAACAACAGGTGATAGAGATATTGATCTTGATAGCTCTGTTGATCTTTTTTTGAGAGCTGCTTACCAGTACCGTCCTGTTGAAACTTTTATGATGCTTGTTTCTGCACAGGCTACACGAGTTGGTCAGGTTGACGGTGAAGACAATACAAATGCTGATATCAGAGAAGAAGATCACATTGATTGGGATTACGGCTTCTCAGCTAAGTATCTCATCACTGATCACTTCATCACGAAGTTTAACTATAATATCAGCAGTAACCGCGACTACAACACCAGAACTGGTGCCACTCGCGGTAAAGTTGACTCTCGTAAAGAAAATTCTTTTGGTTTAGGGGTAGAATTCCTTTTCTAATCTTTGCTGTTTCGGGAGGTGCTCAGCACCTCCTGATTTCTCAAAAGTTTCAGAAGTAACTTTTCCCGGTCTATTTCAATTCCCTTCTCATCCATGTAGTTTTCTACTTTTTTAATCAAACCCTCAATTTCAGTAAGCTGTTCCAATATTTTAAGTGAATGATGAATGATCATATGCAACCTCTCTGTATTAATTGTAATACAATTGTTTGCTATATCAAACTAATTTAAATTTACTTTTAAAATTGAAGGGTTAATGCATTGGTACATTGTAATCCCACTTCCACCTGTTTAGAATAAAAGGATATGCGAGGCTTAAATGAATAGAAGGAAATTTACTCAATCCTGGGGACGAAAGCTCTTTTTTGGTCTTTCATGGCCTCTTTCCATGATCTTTGGCCTCGTTTATTTAAGAAGCTTTATTTTTCCACAGAGTGCTGAAGAGCTTTTATATTTTATTTTAACGTATGTTGGTCACTTCGGTGTTCTTAATATCCTCGTTTATTATTTTCTCTTCTCTCCAATTGTATTGCTCATGCCGAGTTACTACATTTCCCGAATGTGGTCATTGCTCCTGATTGTTTTGTTAAACGGTGTGATCCTTCTCGACGCTATTTCCTTCTCAAGTTTTCATCTTCATCTTTTTAGTTTCATTTCTCCGTTGTTGATTCAGGAAGGAATTGAGAATTTGTTTCCTTCCAAAATTGTGATGTGGATAGCGGCTCTTTCTCTTTTCATTAGTGCGATAATGATCTGGATAAAAGGCGAGAGGAACTGGAGATTCATGCAGGGCCGGTTTAGTAATCCGGTAAGTAACTGGTACCTTTATTTAATTCTTTTCTTTTTCATAGCAGGGAAAGCTGTTTTCTATCTTCGTCCTGTGAATCCGCAACTGGCGAAGGTTTTTCCTTTAAATCTGGTTTTCAAAGACGAGAATAAGACCGGAGCTGATAACCGCAGATTCTTTTATTCTGCAGACAAAGTCACTTGTAAGAGCAAGAAAAACCCTAACATCGTTATGTTGGTCCTGAAGGAGTGGAACTCAGAACAGTTTAACCCTGAGATGATGCCGAAGATTTTTCATCTTAAAGATCATTCAGTCTTTTATAGTGCTCACCTGAATGTTGGTCATAATTCGAGAAGTGGGAAATTTTCTCTTTTGTATTCTCTTCCTGCTTCTTATCAGACCCTTTCTCAGTTTAAGCAGCCGGCATTTTTTAGTGTCATGAATAAACGAGGGTATGAGATGGTGGAAATTGAGTCGGACCGTAACCTCGCAAGCCTTGATACCTGGCTGCAGAATAGATCCGGAGATGAAATCCAGCCTCTATTTCTTTCGATGTTCTTTGAAGAAAACGCCCTCTTGGCAGACACCCAGGTGGATGAGGTTATTCTGAAACTCGAACAAAATGGATTACTGAAGGACAGCTATGTGATTATAACTGGCTCTTATTCAGGTCCAGGGTCGCAAATCATTCCCTTACTGATCTCTTCTCCTGAGAGGAAAGCAGATGAAGTGACCCATATCACGACTGTTTATGATGTTGTTCCTTCACTCATGGAAAATTTCTGGGAGTGCGGAAGTGTTTTCAAGAAGGTGAGCATTGGAAAACCTTTAAAGAAATCCGGAAGAGATTGGTTTCTTGCCAGCATTGAAGGCGGATTCAAAATCGTTGATTTGAAAAATGACAACATCCTTCAGGTTAAAGATGGTGGCCTTACTGTTTTTGGCACGAACCCTAGATATAAGCTGATCTTTAATGCCCTGAAGATAATGACGAAGTTTAACCGGCCCCATTAAGTTTCAGGAGAACGAGAGTTTCAAAATGACTGGTGTGGGGAAACATGTCGAAGATCTGCACTTTTTCTACTCTATAAATCTTTGAAAGTTTCTTCAGGTCTTCTTTTAAAGAGAGATAGTTACAACTCGAATAGATGACCGCCTTTGCTTTCGCTTCGAGGAGGAGATCCGCTGCCTCTGCAATACCTCTTCTGGGTGGATTGACCAGGATAACATCAGGTTGAAAGCTTTTTATTTCTTCTCCCGTTTTGCCAGCATCAAGACACTTAAATGAGAGATGACTAATTCCTGAGTTCTTGCAAATCTCACTGGCCTCTTCAACCGCTTGTGGATTGATCTCTATTCCGAGGCCCCAAGAGATTACTGGAGCGGCGAAAAAACTGAAGGCTCCCTGGCCGCAAAAGAGTTCCATGAAATTTTTCAGGCCTTCCTCCTGCACCCATGTAGCAGCGGTTTGATAAAGTTTCTCAGCGACAAGCTGGTTGGTTTGCACAAAGCCCTGGGGGCGAATGGAGAATACAACCTCACCTGCTTTATGCTGAACGGACTTCTTTTGAGTGATGAAGATTTCTTCCTCACCTTCGAGTATGGCGTGAGGAACAGGCTGGATGTTTACCGAGATCGTTTTAATGTCAGGATGTCTTCTTAATAGAACTTCCTGATGCTTCTTTATCCGGTCGATGGATTCTTTTGAGCGAAGGATGAAACGGAGGTAAGTTTCATTTGTGGTTTCGGAATGAAAGAGAATCAAGCCTTTCAGTTCTCCTTTCTTTTCACTGATGTTGTAAGGAGATAAGTTTGCAAGAGTGATAAAGTTTTTAAGGCTCGGGAAAATTTGATTTATTCTCTCCAGGTGCAGGGGACAATTTAAAAGCTCCCTACCGGAATCCAGATTTTCAGTGCCCCATAGTCCTATGACTGGATTTGCAGCAGTTCCGGTTACGACGAGTTTGGCCTTGTTTCTAAAATGGGTAGGAGGTGAAACGACTGTCGGAAGGAGTGGAGGATGTTCCGAATCTTTCAGGGCATCACTAAGCTTTTCTTCTTTGACTTTAATCTGAGCAGGATAATCCATTGTGATGAGATCACAAGAACGACATATTCCCTCATTAAAGTAACCGCAGAATGTCTTCATAAAGTATAATTGTACTTAGAATAAAGGATTATGGCACCTCACTCATTTAAAAGGTTCTTATTACCGCTTCTTTTTGGAACACTTGGAGTGGTTCTCCTGACTCCTTTGTACATGTATTTTTCTCATGACGTGAAGGTCCTGCGGGTGCACTACCCGCACATGCATAAAGAAAAAAAAGATATTTCTTTTGAAATAAGGCCAGGTAAGCCTGAAATCTGGGTTCCGGTAAACAGGATTTCTAAGTTTGCGAAATGGGCCATTATCCTCTCCGAGGACTGGAGTTTTTATCAGCATCAGGGAATAGATGTGGCGCAAATCAGAGAGGCCCTGTTGGACATGGTTGAAGATGGAAAATTCAGAGGAGCAAGTACCATTACTCAGCAGATGGTTAAGAATGTTTTCCTGTCTGAGGAAAGGACAATCTGGAGAAAAGTCCATGAGATGATTCTTGCGAACAAGGTTGAAAACGCTCTCAAGAAAGATCGCATCCTGGAAATTTATCTCAATGTGATTGAATTCGGACCGGACATTTATGGAATTAAGAAGGCTTCATGGCACTACTTTAAAAAACACCCCTCTGCCCTCAATGCCAAAGAAGGTGCTTTCCTTGCCATGCTTTTGCCCAGTCCAAAGCGCTACTATGTTTCTTATTCCAAAAAAGAGCTGACTAAGTTTGCAAGAGTCAGAATAAATGAAATCCTGCTGAAGATGAAGATGGCGAAAGTACTCACTGAAAGTCAGTATGAGGATTATAAGAAAAATAAGCTTAGTTGGGAAAATTAGATAAGATGCCTTAAGCACTCGTAGGCCACAGTGGTGGCGACATTTGATAGATTCAAAGAACGGATTTCAGAAGAGTACATTGGAAGCCGGTAGATTTGAGAATGGTACTCTTCTTCAACCTCATAGGGGATCCCCTTGGTTTCTCCTCCAAAAATCAAGTAGCAATTTTCTGAGTAGGGGGCTTCGTAGTGAAGTTTCTCGCCGTTGTTCTCAAAGAAAAAAAGCTTGTTCCTGTCGGGCCGTTCCTTAATCAGGAAGTCTTCCCAGGATTCAAACTCTTTTAGCTGGACATGCTTCCAGTAATCAAGGCCCGCTCTTCTTACGGCCTTTTCATCTATTTCAAACCCATAGGGCTTAATGAGGATAAGTTCCAAGTTGAGGGCGACGCAAGTGCGCCCGATGCTCCCGGTGTTTCCGGGAATCTCGGGCGCAAATAAGACTATTTTGAACTTACTATTTTGCATTCACAAGAAGGTGAGTGAGCGTTCTTACGATGAGGCCAGAAGCTCCGTGCGAGGCGCAGTAAGGAAGGTGAGATTGAGAATCAACCACTCCTGCTACATCAAGGTGGGCCCACTTGATGTCATTCTTGATGAACTCTTCAAGGAAAGCGGCGCCGATGGCAGTCCCTGCTCTCATTGGTGTTCCGATGTTCTTGATGTCAGCAACTTTTGATTTAATATCCTGTCTCCATTCATTGATGATTGGAAGCTGCCACATGTATTCATCTTTTGCTTTCGCAGCCTTGAGGATCTCCTCGATCCACTTCTGGTCATTTCCAAGAATTGCACAAACCTGGTTTCCAAGAGCGACAAGACAAGCACCTGTTAAGGTAGCGGCATCAATGATGTAGTGAGGGTTCTGATCACAGGCATAATCCAGAGCATCTCCAAGGATCAGCCTTCCTTCCGCATCTGTGTTGAGGATTTCAACTGTCTTACCATTTCTGGCGGTAACGATTGAATCCGGCATCGTTGCATGTTCATTAACAGCGTTGTCAGTCATGGCAAGAATACAGGTTATTTTTACTGGGGCCTTCTCAAGAACGGCCGCGCGGAAAGCTCCGTACACGGTTGCAGATCCACCCATGTCGTTTTTCATTCCGGCCATTGAAGCACCCGGCTTAAGACTGTATCCGCCCGTATCAAAGGTAATACCTTTACCAACGAGAGCGATGTGCTTTGTTTTAGAGTTAGAGCGAGGCGGTTCATAAGTCAGATGTACTAGTCGAGGTTCGTGAGCTGATCCGGCGTTCACCGAAAGGAGCATCCCCATTTTCTCTTTCTGAATCTGGGCCTTGTTAAGGATTTTAACTTTTACGCCCTTGAGGTTCTTTTTAACATCTTCTTCGACTCTCTTGGCATACTCCACAGAGTGAAGAAAATTCGGGGCTTCATTGACAAAATTCTTCATCACATTGATTGATTCACAAATGTTTCTGGTGGAAACCAGGGCCTTCTCAACTTTAGCTGAGTTCTTCTTCTCGATGTGACCGAGAATGACAGTCGCTTCAGGAGATTCGTTCTTCTTGGATTTGTACTTATCAAATGTGTAGTCAGACAGGTAAATGGCCTCTGCGATAAGTTGAGAAGTGAGGACTTCATCGCGGACGACATTAAATCCTGGAACGTCAAAAGCGATCGTTGAAAACTTTCCAGCTTTTGCATTCTTGTATTGTTTTGCGACTGCTTTTCTGATGTCTTCAGCGGTGGATTTTGATTTGTCGCCGATTCCAACGACCCATACAGTTTCACCGGTGGCACCAGTAAAAGAGAGCACTTCATCTTTGCCGGCCTTGTAATTTTTGATGGCCTTAAGATTGTTAAACTCTTCCTTTAAACCTTTATCTGACCAGTGGTCGATAGAGACAGAAGTTGATTCTGCAGAGGTTTTGTTTTTCGTGCTTTTGACAGTATTTGTCTTCTGAAAAGCAGTTAAGATCTTTAGTTCCGCACCCAGGAATTGGTCTCCGACAGAGTCGAGTTTAAGTTTCATTGAAGGCTCCTTTTTATAGTCCACCTATTCTGCCATTTCTTGAAGGAAAGGTGAATCTCATGTACCTTCTATTTATGAAACTTTTGCTTCAAAGATATCTGGCGGCCCAGTTCATCATGCCCTTGGTAGTCAGCACCGTTTTCTTCATCTGCTTCCTTCTTACCTTTGAACTTTTCAGGATGACCGAACTCCTGGTAACCAGGGATATATCTCTGTGGTTTACCTTGAAACTCATTGGAAACATTGCGCTTACATTCATTCCGCTGTCTCTTCCCATAGCAGTATTTTTCTCAACTATTTACTGCCTGAACCGTCTTTCCGGAGACTCAGAATATATTGCTATGCGTGCGGGAGGACTTACCAAGTTCAGGATCATGGTACCGTTTCTTTTTGTTGCGGCCCTCCTGAGCCTGAGTGTTTATCAGCTCAATCAGAACGTCATCCCGGAATCCAACAAACAATTTCGTCAAAAAATCACTTACCTTACTTCCAGCGGTCTTCTGGCGGGAATTAAAGAAGGTCAGTTTTTCACTCTTATTCCCAACCTAACCCTGTTCGCCAGTAAGGCCACAAAGTATGGAAGGGAGCTGGAAGAAGTGTTTTTGCATTTAAAAGAAAACGCTGACTCACATAAGGTGATATTCGCAGAGAGAGGGGAGCTTCTTTTTGATAAAGGAAGTGAGGCCGCTGCTCAGAAGCTTACCCTTACTTTGTATAATGGTAATATCATCGGTGAGGCCCGGGGCGAGAATATCGAGAAGATCCTTTTCAATAAGTATGTGTTTCCTATTTCTCAAAAACAGTTTGATGAGAGATTCAGCATTAAAGAGACAATGCTCACTTCCCGGGAACTGGAAAAAGTGCTTTCAATGACGGAGGAAGAGGCCAGGAAAATCTACGATTTCAATACCAAAGAGTTCTTCAACGCTAAGTACGAATTCTGGAACAGAAAGAACGGGGCCCTCATCTGTTTTATTTTCTGCTTCCTGGGATTCACTCTTGGAATTACCGGCAACAGGGGAAAGGGAAAGAATTCGGGACTTCTCGGTCTTCTGAGTCTCCTCGTTTACTATGGCCTTTACTTTTCCCTGGTAAGTGTCGCCAAGAAAGAGATAATCCCAATTCCATTAGCAGTGTTTCTTCCTGCTGCCATTATGGGATTCATGGGTCTCATGTTTTACCGGAAGCTGGACTGGCAATCCTAGGCTAGTTCGCTTCTCTTCTTTTCGCTAGCTCATCTTCCTCAAGCTTCATACGCTTAGTGTATTCCTCAGAGGTATAGAGGATATCATCATTGGCCTTGGGAAAGAGGGGAAGCTGGAACTTACTGTTGCTTTCCTCCGGGAAGATCAAACTTTTCACTCCAGACTTTGTGGGAGTGTCAATCAGGTAGTTATTGTAGAAAATCTTGGTGACGTTCACGTTACCGAGGAAGATTCTCATCTCGTTACCTTGAAGGAAGAGGTCACTTCCTTTGTTGATGATGACACTTTCAATCGGATTGTTATCGATTTTATAACTTAACCATGTGTTCCCATCAATGGCCTTAATATAGACATTCTGAAGATTAGCATTCATGGAATCCTTGATCGCTTCAGGAATGATCGCAGGGTCATTGTTTTCAGGAGCATTTGTTTTGACTGTAAAGAGTTTGCCTCTGATCTTCTTGAACTCTACTGTAGGGAAATTTCTCTGAAACTCTGGCTCTTCCTTTACTGCTTCCACGGCAGGTGCGTCTGTCGCAGGGGTCGTTACAGTGGCCGCAGGTTCAGTGGAAGAAGGGGCAGCTGTTGTTTCGGTCGGCTTAACTTCTTCTGCCTTATGCGGATCTTTCAAAAGGGCAGAGCTCGATTCAATCTTTGGTCCAAGATCTTTTGTCTTTTGCCCGTTAACCTCGCTCTCAACAACCGATGATATCATCTTATACCCCCCAACAAACAGGAGTATAACTGCTCCAAAGATGACGACGGGAAGTATCGATTTGGTACTTTGGATGATGGAGTCTCCGCTCTCGATGACATCATGAGGGGATTGAGATGTATCATCATGATAAGTGTCTGTTCTTTGATTCTGCGTGGACATCAGCTTGGTATGATTAAGAGCGGGAAATGGCTTCCCTAAAACATTAAGATAGGTGTACTCCATTTTATTAATGGCTTCCTCAAGCGGAAGCCCAAGTACTTTAACATAACTTCTAACGAACCCTTTGATGTAAGCGGCACTCGGAAGATGCTCATAATCATTACTCTCAAGAGACTTTAAGATATTCACACTGATCTTTGTCTTTTGAGACATTTTTTCCAGCGTATAGTTCTTATCGATTCTTTTCTGCTTCAGGTATTCACCGAGTAAACCCACTGAAGAAGAATTTGTTCCGGTTTCACTTGTTTCTACTTTTTCCATCTGGCCATCCTTGGTCATGTTAGAAATCCGGGGACTCAAGCACATTCCTTGATGCATGAGATTCAGGAGATTTTCTATTTTCTAGTTGGTTTATTTCAATCGCTTTTGCGCGTGCTTTCACCGCAAATGAACTTTTCTTAAATCTTGTGTCGATGTCATCTAGTTTGAGTCTTGCATCGTCATATCTACGGAGCTCAATAAGAGAGAGGGCCTGGTAGTAGTGAGGTGCAGGGGATTCATAACAAGTTCCCATGGCCGCCTCACGGAAGTTTTTCAGAGCAGAGTTAAACTGGCGTCTGTTAAACTGGAGAAGACCAAGGTGAAGATAGGCAGGACAATAGTTGTCATCTTCCTTTATGGATTTCTTAAAATAATTTTCAGCTGAAACAGTGTTTCCCTTCGACCTCAATTCAAGAATGCCTAAGTTGAAGTAGGTCCTCGCCTGTTTGTCGTAAGTCAGGTCTTTCAAAACCTCTTTATACATTTTCTCCGCTTCAGCTATTCTTCCGTCTTTATAAAGAATTGAAGCAAGATTCGTTTTCGCATCTGAATTCTTTTCATCAATTTCCAGCGCACGATGAAGCGTTTTTACGGCAATGTCTTTTTCGCCTTTAAAGTAGTAGGCCATACCCAGATTGTTCAGAACCTCCGCATTGTCGGGATCCATTTCATTGGCCTTGATCAAGTTCTTTAAGGCTTCGGTGTATTGTTGCTGCATTAAGCTTTGTGTTCCTGCTCCGTAATACAGTTCAGCTTGTTTTGCTTTAACATCTTTTTTTGATGAACAGGAAGTCACTAAAAATAAAGCAGCAATCATAAGGCTTACAGTTCTGATGTAATTGAATGAGAGCACAGACTTCTCCTGACAAAAATAGGTTTTGTTTTATTCTAAGGAAGGGGATGATTTTTGTAAAACCTAATTCAGCTTTTTCTCTCTAGAAATATGAGACTTTCGAAATGAAAAGTTGAGGGAAAGAAATCAATCAAAAAAGCTCTCTTAATCACATAGTCTGACAAGCTTGCAAGATCACGGGCCAGAGTATGGGGATCACAACTGACGTAAGCAATATTTTTGGGAGAAAAGGTCTCTACCCATTGCTCTAAATCCTTCAATCCGGAACGGGGAGGATCCAGCAAGAGGTAAAGAGGGACCATTTTTCGTTTATCCAGTTCTTTCTTAACATTGAACCGGGCCTTGTTGTCGTAAAGATTCTGGTTTAAAAATTCCGGGCCGGTTTCATTTTGATAAACATCGATACATAACCTTCTGGAAAAAGGAAGATTTTGAGTCATGTTTCCGTTCCCAGCAAAAAGGTCAAGTACTTCAGCCTGGTCTTCAAATCCCCATTCATTTTTCAGAATGTCTTTCAACTTCTCATTCATCTCCTGATAAACCTGAGTAAATCCACCCTCTGCATAAGGCCGGTTCCAGCTCACTTTTAGCTCTTTATTGAGCCAGTAAATTTCAAGGTGACCATCCATAGGGACAGATGGCGGAACTTCCTTGAGCCAGTTATGGTTTTTGTAGAGTCGTTCAAGCTCTGAAACAATTTCAGGAAGAGCTATCAGACATTGGGGAACAGGGGTTATCTCAAATGTTTGAGGGTCACGCATACCTAATAGCTTAGTTCTGAGACTATAATGTAATTGAATTCTGTTTCGGTATCCGCTTCGGGCGGGTGCTCCAATTATTTCCACTGCCGGTAGGGGCAGTTTTCTGAAAAGCTTTTCAAAACTTTCTTTTTTAAAATTTAGTTCTTCTTCATAGCTAACATGCAAAAAGTGACATGAGTGACAGACATCAAAGTGGATGCAGGAAGGCTTAATTCTTCTGGCAGACGGGGTCGAAAGCTTCTTCAGTCTCGCAAAGACTACACCTTTTTTCTCAGACATGACCTCTGCCTCACCTTGTTCTTCCGGTAAGGTTTTCGGAATGAAAGTCACCTTCTCAGTAAGCTTACTGACCCCCTGACCAAGGCTGTCTATGCCGGTAATTTTGAAAGGGATAGTGCGTTTTTGTCGCATGAACAATTCCTAGGAGTTATTGAAAAAAAGGCGTAAAATCAATGTCATGAACTATTTTATGGGAAGAATCCCATTGATGCTTGAAATTTTCATCAATGGTTTTTTTGTCCTCATCTATACATTACAAAAAGCAAACCAGGCTCCGGAACTTTTACAGAAGCTTCCCATGGAACTTGTTCTTACTAATGCTTTGTGGGTTGTTCCCTTAATTTTATTCATTTCATTATTCTCAAACTTCTTAAAAAGTGAAGGTTTCGAAGACTTCTTCAGAAAATATATTTTTTCTCTCATCATTTTCATCTCTGTCCTGATTACATGGGGCGATCTTGAGTTCGTCTACTGGCTGTCTGCCGTTCATCTTTTTTCAACGGTCATTTCATTCTACGAAAAAGACGAGGCTGCACCGATTTCAGCTGTGAGCACCAGTAGTTTTTTATTCCGTTTAAAGTTAGCCCCGGCCCAGGTTGTTTTGCTGTCTTTCGGAGGATGGATCTTACTGGGGTCTCTCATCCTGATGCTTCCGGTTTCTTCTGCTCCCGGGAAAAGTTTAAATTATATTGATGCTCTCTTTATGTCTACATCGGCCACCTGTGTGACCGGATTAGCGACTATTTCACTCGTTGATGACTTTAGCGTATTCGGACAAATGGTTATCTTAATCCTGACCCAGGTGGGCGGCCTCGGAATCATGACCCTTTCCAGTTCCATGGCGGTGATCATGGGAAAAAACCTGCAGATGCGGGAGCAGGTGATCATGCAGGACGTGCTGGATACCCAGAGTTCTTCCGAACTCCTGACTCTCATTGTGGATATTATCCGTTATACCTTCGTCATTGAATTTGTTGGTGCCATCGTCTTAACCGTGGGTTTTTACCAGGAAGGTTTTGAAATCGGTCAGGCGCTCTATTTCGGCTTCTTCCATTCCATCATGGCCTTTTGTAATGCCGGATTCGCCCTCTTTAATAACAGTCTTGAAGACTTTAAGTTTGAACCCATCTTACATGTCACAGTGCTGGTGCTGTTAGTCCTGGGTGGAATCGGTTTCTCTGTGATGAAGGATCTCGTCACAACTATCAAGGCCAGGCGTTCATTCAGAACTCTCTCTGTACATACTAAGCTGGTGCTTTCCATTAATACTCTGTTATGGTCGTTCGGAGCCATCTATCTTTTCTTCGGAGAGTTCCTGCATGCTTTCCAGGAAATGAGCATGTGGGAGAGATTTCAGGTTTCAATCTTTCAGTCCTTTACCACCCGCACGGCCGGATTTAATTCCATTAATCTCAATTCACTTCATCCCCATAGCATCTATATGATGCTTCTGATGATGTTCATCGGAGCTTCTCCGGGATCCACAGGTGGTGGTGTGAAAACCACGACATTTGCCGTCTTACTCCAGTCTGTTACCACAACTCTGAAGGGAAAATATGAAGTGGAATTTTTCGAAAGAAGAGTTCCTCCTGCGACGGTCGTGAAGTCCATCGCCATCTTCATTATTTCACTTATCGTTGTCAGCGCAGGCATTCTGGTTATGATGAGGATTGAGCCGGATAAGAGTTTCCTTGCCCTCTTCTTTGAAGTGACCAGTGCATTTGCCACCGTGGGACTCTCTCTCGGTGTGACTCCTTTCCTTACTGGATTGGGAAAGATCGTCATCACAATTATGATGTTTATCGGAAGAGTAGGTCCTTTGACCCTAGTTCTTGCTATTGGATCAAGGGCCGTCATACCAAGTAAAGTTGAATACCCTGAAGGGAAGATACTAATAGGATAATTTATGATTGTAGCTGTTATCGGACTTGGAACATTCGGAGCAAAAACCGCAGTCAGGCTTTTTGAAAAAGGAGCCGAAGTTCTGGCCATTGATTCTAATCCTGAATTAGTGGACAGAATCAAAGACAAGGTTTCTCATGCCATCTGCATTGACGTTACACTGGAGAAATCCCTCAGAGCGGTGAATATTTCAGATGTGGACTCCGCCATTGTTGCCATCGGGGATAACGTGGAAATGAGTATCATGGCCGTGGCCATGCTCCGAAAACTTGGGGTGGGAAGGATCGTTGCCCGTGCCACGACTCAGCTTCATGAACATGTTCTGAAAGAAATCGGAGCCTCCGAAATCATCAAGGTGGAAGAGGAGATGGGGGAGATCGTGGCCAGTAAAATCGCCGCTCCACACGTCCTTCAGCGATACAATTTTGCTGCCGGTTATTCCATTGTCGAGTTGAAACTTGGTAAGTCCTTTGAAGGTAAAACACTTGTTGAATCTCAAATTCGCCAGAACTATTCATTAAATATTGTTGCCCTTCAAAAGCGCGTGCCTTACATCACAGAGGAAGGCAAAGCTGCGTACCGGGTGGTTATTAATGATTCTCCACTTCCAATGGATGTCATAGAAGCTGACGATATTGTGGTGCTGGTGGGTAGTGAGAAAAACCTGGATAGACTGTTCCAGGATTTAGAAGAAGCTTAATACGGAGTTAATATGCATTTGTCCTTAAAACGACGGGTAGCTGCAAGTTTTATCATTGCAAACATCGTTGTCCTGGTGATGGGATTCACCGTTTTTTTCTTTCTGGATTCCCTGAATAACCAGATCTCATCGATAACCGTCACATCGAACAAAATCTCCTTGTTAACAGATGAAGTGAGAATGTCTGCAGTGGCCATTCTCAAGATGCAGAAAAAAATTCTTACCACCAGGCCGACGGCGGAGGATTTGAAAAGACTGGAGAATCTGACTGAAGCCTTTCAGTCTCAGCTCCAGAGGCTCGATAGCTTTTATACTGAAGTGGAGGCCAAGAAGATCATTTCGAGGATGCAGGGCTATGTTGATTCCCTGAAAACAATCGTTAGTAAATCCTCCCTCTTCTTCCGGGACGGGGAAGGATTATCCACCATCAATGAACTTACTGATAAAATCCTTGAGGCATTTTCTGAGTTCCAGGACATTCAGTATTTTCAGAATGAACAACGTGACAAGCAGGTTAAGACCATTATCGGGGAAACCCGACGGAATATGTTAATAACTTTGATTATTACTTTTCTTGGGACCATCCTTCTTTCCCTCGTGGTTCCGGGTAAGATCGCCATGCCATTCAAGAAAATTAATGATGCTGTTCGAGAACTGCAGGATGTGAATTTTGATGTTTCCATCTACTACGATCAGGATGATGAGATCGGAGAACTGGCCAAGGAACTCAACAAAATGATCGTGAACATGAAGCGCTTTGAGCAGCTCAGGACTGACAGGATTTCCGTTGAGCACAGGAAGTTCGATACCCTCGCCAACATGGTGAAAAAGAACATCATGATTGCCAATGCCAAGGGTGAGCTTATTTATATGAACAACCCCATGTATGCCACATTGGAAATGCAATCGGATGATGTTCTCAACAAGAATATCACTGATACCCTGATGCCGGATTCAATTGTTGAGACTTTTGAGCTGGCGATTAAGCGGCGCTCAAAGATTGAAAACGCTGAAATTACTATTCCAAAACGAAAGAAAGTCATCGATCCGGCCACGGGAGAGTACGTTTTTGAAGATACAGAGGAAGTTTTCCACGGTTATGCCAACGTTATCCCCATCAGAGCAAAAGAATCTAATCTCGATTACTACATGATGATTATCAGCAAAGAGGTCTTTGTTTAGTCTTTCCAATAGTGTATGCTTGACCCGCAACAACACAAAGGTTCAAGCATTTAACTATGGATATTAATCTCATCCGAAATTTTTCTATTATTGCTCATATCGATCACGGGAAGTCGACTCTCGCTGATCGTATCATTGAAATGACCAAAGCTATCACTGATCGTGAGAAGCAGGACCGTCTTCTTGATAACATGGATCTGGAAAAAGAACGGGGAATCACCATCAAGGCCCAGACGGTTCGTCTGGAATACAAGGCCCAGGATGGAAAAACTTACTTCTTCAATCTCATCGATACTCCGGGACACGTGGATTTTACCTATGAGGTTTCCCGCTCCCTCGCCTCCTGTGAAGGGGCCCTATTGATCGTTGATGCTTCCCAGGGAATTGAAGCCCAGACTCTCGCCAACGTTTACATGGCACTGGAGAATAATCTTGAGATTGTTCCTGTCATAAATAAAATCGATCTGCCTCACGCAGATCCTGAAAAAGTTAAAAAAGAAATCGAAGATGTCATCGGTCTTGATGCCTCAGAAGCTCCATTGGTTTCGGGAAAATCAGGGCTCGGTGTAGATGTTCTTCTGGAAGAAATCGTAAAAAAGATCCCACCTCCCACGGGGAAGGCATCCAATCCTCTTCAGGCCCTCATTTTTGATTCCTGGTTTGATCCCTATAGAGGAGTGGTTGTGCTCGGAAGGATCATGGAAGGAAATCTTAAAGTAAAAGATAAGATTTATTTCAAGAAGTCCCAGCAGGCCTACGAAGTCATCAAGCTTGCCGTTCACAGACCTTTCTATCAGGAAGTGAATGAACTGGGGGCCGGTGAAGTTGGCATGATCATCTGTGGAATCAAAACTGTCCGGGACGTGAAAGTCGGAGATACGATCGTTCACAATGAAAAGAAAGACACAACACCATCACTTGCTGGTTACAAAGAAATCAAGCCGATGGTTTTCTGCGGTATTTTCCCGGTAGATTCTGAAGAATATGAAATTCTGAAAGAAGCTCTTGAAAAACTTGCTTTAAATGACTCTTCCTTCACCTATGAACCGGAAGTTTCTCAGGCCTTGGGGTTTGGTTTCCGCTGTGGATTCCTTGGACTCCTTCATATGGATATCATCCAAACCAGATTGGAGCGGGAGTTTAATCTTGCCCTGATTTCTACCGCTCCTTCATGTAGTTACGAAGTCATTACCACCAGCGGAGAAAAAGTCATTGTTGATAACCCCGCCAAACTTCCTGATCCAGGACAGATTGATGTAATCCTTGAACCAACGGTTAAGCTTTCAATCCATCTTCCAAATGAGTTTGTAGGAAAAATCATCAAGCTCTGTGAGGATCGTCGAGGTCAGCAACAGGCGATTAACTACATCACTGAAGATCGCGTTCAGCTGATTTATATTCTGCCACTTTCTGAAATGATGTTTGATTTCTACGACCAGTTGAAGTCGTTGTCCAAAGGTTATGCCTCCATGGACTATGAGCTGAACGAGTACCAGGAATCAGACATGGTGAAGCTGGATGTTCTGCTTAACGGCGACAAAGTCGATGCTCTTTCTGTGATCACTCACAAAAGTACGGCCCAGCAGAAAGGAAAAGATCTTACTCATCGGCTTTTAAAAGTCATCGATCGCCAGCAATTTGATATAGCGATTCAGGCGGCCATTGGTGCAAAAGTCGTTGCCCGTGAAACAGTGAAGGCCCTCCGGAAAAACGTACTCGCCAAATGTTACGGCGGTGACGTTTCCCGTAAACGAAAGCTTCTTGAGAAACAAAAAGAAGGTAAGAAGCGGATGAAAATGGTCGGGAATGTTGAAATTCCACAAGAAGCCTTCTTGGCAGTTCTTAAGACTGAAGAGTAAAATACCGTATGCTCGATATTGTTAATGACCACCTCGATAAAGTTTTAGGCCACTATACTCAGGGCCAGTTCTTCACTGATTTGAAGGAAGCGAAAGATACTTATTTTTCGTTAACCGGAAAACTGGATGAAGATAAGGATGAGTTTGAATCACGAATGAATTCGTTCAATGACTGGTACATCTTTCAGTACCGGCAGAAAGACGGTTCCAAAGTGATCGAAGAATACATTCGTAACAATCAACTCGATGAAGAGATTTCTCAAGCGCTGTTAAATGTAAACCATTCTCTCTTTGAGTTCACCAAGACAAGCTTCCGAAAACAAATCGTGCTGAAAGACATTCTTCACGATGAAAAAATTGTTCTGAAGAAAGATCACCCAACCATCAGTTTGATGGAAGGGGATGTCTTCACCGGAAGAGTGATTAAGTACAAGGGTGAGTACTATCTTTTAAAGGGCGTTTGCACTCTTCCTCAGGGCGTGAAGGCCATTCTTAAAAAACAGTCCAAGAAAGTCCGTAAAATGAATAGCTTTGAAGAAGAACTGAAGTTCCTTCTTCATCTTGAGTCGCTCAAGACAAAGGCCATGCACTACGCGCACATTGATCCCGCGAAGATTTTCATTTTCAACTAAATTCATACGCTTAAGGTCTTGTTTTTGCAGGATTTTAAGGAGTTTGAAATTTATGTCGAAAAGGTATATACTGTTGTATATACAAGGTGAGAATCATGAAGCAAGCATCACTATTTCTGAATAACAAAACACAAAGCTTACGAATTCCAAAGGAAGATCAATTTTCTGGAGAGAGAGTCATCTTTGAAAAATTTGGTGACGTGGGCATACTCATTGATGAAAAAAATCCCTGGGCAGGTTTAAAACTAGCTCAACTGATTGCAAAGGGGTCTTTCATGGATGATGGTCGTGATATCAATCCGATTGTTGACCGGGAAAAAATTTAGGAACTTGAGTGGCAAAATACTTACTTGATACGAATGTCATAATTTCACTGATTAGAAATGAAGATTCGCAATTTATTTCCGACATTCAATCTTTAAATCCGGTTGAATATGCCGTTTCAATCATCACTCATTCTGAACTGATGTATGGGTGTGAGAAAAATAGAACTGACCAGTTTCAACAAAGAATAATAGTCGCCTCCGCTTTAGCAGGTTTTGAAATTATTAACTTTGATAAAAGATGCTCAGAACAATATGGGAAGATCAAGGCAAGCCTGAAAGCAAAAGGCTCATTTAATCCCAGAAACGAGCTGGATATTCAAATAGCTGCTACGGCGATGGCCTATAATCTCATTTTACTCACAAAGAATTTGAAAGATTTCAAAGAAATTGAAGATCTCTTGCTTCAGGATAGAATCACTTAGAATTTTGAAGTTCTGGTTCTTTGACTTTCGTCATGAGGTAAGGGATGACTCCCAGAACGTTCACTGCCAAAGTTACCACGAAGTAGAGATTAAACAGTGATGCTCCGTTAGTGATACCGGAGAGCTCGAAAAGTTTCTGGAAGATAGCGTGTCCCACTCCCAGGCCTGAAGGAGCGACCGGTAAGGCGAGAGTCATAAGACCCAGAGGAATAAAGGCGAGGGCTTCAACGAATTCCATCTGGCCCGAAACGAATGGCTCAATCAGGGACCAGAAAATAAGTACTCCGATAAACTGAACGATGACAGATAGGCCCATGGCCTTCAGCATTTGCGATTTAATCAAGACCAGATCGTCCCAGAGAAAGATTATTTTCTCTACGACCTTAGGGAAAATTGCTCCCTGGAGTTTCACGAAGAATTTTCTCACCAGTTGATGACAGAAAAAGAAAATACCGAAGGCCAGGAGGACCATCATCATGAGCAAGAAATTGACGTTCAGAAGCGGAACCATTGAGGGAGCTCCGGCCGTGATTCTTTTCCCGAAGATGATTGAGCTCACTCCCACCACAATGATCAGTCCTGATAGACCCATGATTCGATCGATCAGGATCGAAGCGAAAATAAATTTCTTGGAAAAGGTGGGATCAAACTTCTGCACGTACAGAATTTTAACCAGGTCGCCACTGACGCTACCGGGAAGAACGGAACTGAAAAACTGTCCAATCCAGGTGATTTTCAGTAGTCCTGAGATAGGGAGTTTTACCTGAGAGCGGGCCCGCAAGATTGTTTCCCAGCGGTAAGAAATAAGAACAAAATTAATCACCAGGAGAAAGACTGACACAAGGACTGCCAGTGGGTAATTTTTCAGCTGAGCTAAGAGCTTAAAATCGAGCTTTCCACTTGAGACCAACCAGTAGATGAGACTCGCCGCAATCAGAATCTTAAAGGCATTGATAAAAAATGTTTTCAGCATGACCCATTGATCTTATAACTGGACATTAAATAGGTAAATTTTAAATTGAGGAACTTATGAAGATAGGGGTAGTTCAACTTCAATCCGTACTTGATCCTGAAAAGAATCTTTCAACTATCAGGAAATTCTTAATCGAAGCTAAAAATCAAGGTGCAGAAGCGGTCTTTCTCCCTGAAGTTTTTTACTCCATGTCAGATGGAACCAAACCAACTCCACATCTGGTAGAGGGAAAAAATGAGCATTATGAGGCCATTCGTTCTCTTGCTCTTGATTCAGGACTTTATATCCTGGGTGGATCCGCTGCAACTCTTGTGAATGGGAAGGTCATGAACCGCTCCTACAACTTTGGCCCCGATGGAACAGAGTTATTAACCTACGATAAGATGAACTTATTCGCTGTGGATCTCTCTAAACATCCCAGTAACACAGTGGTTGATGAAGCCAGAGTTTACACCGCAGGTTGCACGCCCCGAATTCTCCCGCTGAAAGAATTTAAAATCGGGCTTTCCATCTGCTTTGACCTGAGATTCCCTGAACTTTTCCGTTCCTATTCATGGCAAGGGGCAAATGTTCTTTCAATTTCATCTGCCTTCACTGTTCCTACCGGAAAGGCCCACTGGCACACTCTTGTCCGTGCCCGTGCCATTGAAAATCAGTGTTACGTCATCGCTTCCGCCCAATGGGGAAAACATAATGAAAAGCTTTCTACTTTTGGCCACTCCTTGATCGTTGATCCATGGGGAGAAGTTCTGGCCGATGCAGAAGAGGGTGAAAAGATTATTTTTGGGGAGCTGTCGCTAGAGAAACTGGATTCTGTTCGCGCCAGACTTAATGTTTTGAGAAATCCGAAAGGCTAGTTCTACATGTAGGGATTTGAACCGGTTTCATGATCGGTCACATCCACAACTTCCTCGATTTCCGGAAAGTTCTGCTTCACCAATTGCTCAATTCCGCCTTTCAAAGTGGCCTTGGAACTCGAACATCCATGACAGCCGCCATAGAATTTCACGAAAAGTTTATTATTATCAACATCAACAACTTCCACGTTCCCTCCGTGTTGAGCGAGAGCGGGACGGATTTGCTGGTCAAAAAGTTTTTCTATTTGAGTAATCATGGAGTCAGTCTATCACACTTCACAGACTTCTTTGACTACGAAAATCACTAAGCAGGGCCTGGAGATTTTTGGGGCTGTTATGACCAAGGGAAAAGGGTGGAACCCAAGTGAGGCTTTCAATGAAACCTTCAGAAGTAATTTTGTAGATTAATCCTTCCTCTGGCTGGCCAGCAAAAAACCAGCTTTGATTATTACTCCCCAGGTCATGATCCATCTGAACCAGAGTAAGCTTTTTCATTTCAGGGTCTTCAATTTTCGCAGGACGCTGGAACTTAACCAGTGCACTTGAAACTTTTTTGTCACGGAGAGTAATTGTTAGTTCAGAACCATCATGCAGAATATATGTCAGAACATTTCGCGTCTGAGCGGAAGGGGAACCGAAAGTTTTGGTCACATCTTTAACTGTCATTCCTAGTTGCACGGAACTCAAGTTGAGGGGACGCTTAATCTTATTCTGGGCCATAGAATAGGCGCCAAAAATAAGAGCAATAGTCAGAAAAAGATAAAATCCGTACTTCATGTAGACCTTTTCTTACTGATTAGATGAGTAAATTAAAACCTTTTTGATTCTTTTTGGCTACATGAATGAGTCAAGTGAAAGGAAACAAAACTTATTTGAAAATAGAAGAAAGGCGAAGGAGATCCTGGGGTTTAAAGAGAATGTCTTTTATCCCGGTTTGCAATAACTGTCGGGTGTCCATAGTTGGTTCTCCCGTCAGAATGTAAAAGGGAACTTCTTTTCCTCTTTCTTTGAGCCACATGAAAAGATCAAGTCCATTCATCCGGGGCATTTGAAAATCACAAAGGATGGCATCAGGTGTTTCTTTTTCCAGGTAACCAAGGGCCTCCAGGGCCGATTCAAAAGTCACAACTTCATGGCCCAGGGACTGGAGCTCAAACCCCAGAATAAAACCAATGTCTTTTTCATCATCCACGATGAGGATTTTCATACTTCTCATTATAAAGGGGGTAGGTTTGAGGGTCATTTCCTTTGTGAAATAAGAAACTTGAAAAATACTTCTGTATTTGAGTTGAGAATAAAAGTTGTCTAAGACAGGACATGGCTTCAACATCTCAAGACCTTATCGTTCTTACCTCTCCGCCTGCTTCAGGCAAGACCTATTGGATTTCTTCGCTCACAGGTAGCCTTATTCCAAACCGAATACTGGTCGTTTCTCCCTTGAGAGCACTGGCAGATGAATGCAGAAATAAATGGCAGGAAACAGTGATTGTCATGACCCCGGAAGAATGGCTTACAAAAAAAGTCATTGCTGATGTTGTTATTTTTGATGAGTTCCATCTTCTTTTTTACTGGGGAGATACGTTTCGCCCCATAATGTGGGAAGTCTTTTACACCTTATCTCAGCATGCGCATCTATCGGTTTTGCTAACTGCCACTCTCTCTCTGGAAATGCAGCAAGAAGTATCAAATTTTCAAAGTCATTTTGATTCCATCACCTGGATTGATCACGGCAACCAGACGCTAAAGTATCTTCCTGATTTTTACATTAAAGCTCCCTCCTCAGGGTGGATGTTAAGACAAATTGAAACTGAACCCATGGAAGAAAGTGTGAAGCTTATCTTTTGTCAGTACAGAGAAGAAGTTCTCGCTTTGGAAAGAAAGCTCATGAAGCTTGGATATTCATGTGTGAGTTGTATCGGTGGGGAGTCTAAATTCATGAAAGATAAACTTCAAAAGAATCCTTCTCCCGACTTTATCATCAGCACTACCGTCCTGAGCCATGGAGTGAATCTTCCGGACATCAGAAAGATCTTTTTCCTCTATAAAGTTGAGAACCTGGATTTCTGGATTCAAATGGTTGCCCGGGGTGGGAGAAGAGGTGAGAGTTACCAGGTCTTCGCTCTAGAGCGGCCCCACGTCCTTCCCTGGTATCCTGTTCAAAATTTTTTCAAAGTTCAGTGGCTTACGCTGAAGCAAAACCTTTCTCTTCGGTCAATTTCTCTCTAGAATGGAGGCATGTCGAATTTTGAAGGTATCGTCATCCACCGCACGCCCTATAAGGAAAGAGACCTGATCGTAAAACTCTTAATTAGAAACGGTCTCGTGGGAAGTTTCTATGTCTACGGTGGACAGGGCGGAGGGAAAAAACACAAGCCCACGGTTTTCGAAATTGGTTCTATGTTAAAAATCATGACCAAGGATCAGAAGGCTAAAGTTGATTCGTCTGATCTCATGATTGCCAGTGAATACCAGCGAATCTGGGAGCCGCAGTCAATCAGGCATGACATTAAGGCCTACTATCTCACCTGCCTTTATCTCGAACTTGTGCAGAAGTTTTCCATTCCCTATCAGGCCGGGACAAGTGACTATGAAAATCAGGATCATGAGGGAGTCTTCTCGGTTCTCAGCAATGCCCTTTTTTATGTGGAAGACTCGCTCAAGAAAAATCAGTTTCTTCCCCAGCAGCAACTGACCCTCTTCATGGTGAAACTTCTCTTTCACCTGGGAATCATGCCAGACACGGATAACTGTTCTTATTGTCAGACCCAGTTGTTAGAAAATGATTCAGTGATTTTTCTTCCGGCCAACGGGCAATTTGCCTGCCACCAGTGTGCGCCTGGTGACAATGAGAAAGGGTTTCTTCTGAGAATTAAAAAAGGCTATCAAACGAAGTATCAGGACTACTCAGACTTTCCCGGAACCAATTTCAGTGAATGTGATAAGTTGATTCAGTACTTCTGTCACCAGTATCATCTAAGACCGGTGGAGCTAAAGGCTTATTCCTTACTTTTTAAGTGAATTGGCAAAATCGAGCAGAGTCTTAAAAAAAGGGAACTCAGTGCCATGATTTTGTCGAACAAGTATGCCTTGAATAC
Source organism: Bacteriovoracia bacterium (assembly GCA_046566385.1). GTDB lineage: Bacteria > Bdellovibrionota > Bacteriovoracia > Bacteriovoracales > Bacteriovoracaceae > Peredibacter. Next base: position 28,885 of record JBKHWS010000032.1, read on the forward strand.
CGGCGTTCCTTCCGCATTCAGCATCGATCAGCTTATCACCCACCATGTAACAGTGATCGGGACTCAAGTGGTGCTTTTCAATCAAGTCGAGAATCATTTTTCCCGAAGGTTTCCTGCATTCGCACTTATCATCGGGAGAATGGGGACAAATGGCAAAATCTTTAAAGGGAGCGAGCTTGTGTTCCCGGAGATCGTTTTGCAGCTGCTTGTGGATAACGTAGACATTTTCCAGGGAAAAATAGCCTCTGCCGACACCGGACTGGTTAGTAACGACAAAAAGTTCGTACCCAAGATTCTGTAAGACCTGAAGGGCCTTCAATGTGTCTGGGAAGTATTCCATGCCCTCAACATTGGATAAGTAATTCTTATCCACAATAAGAGTTCCATCCCGATCTAAAAAAATGGCTTTCCGCGTTTTAATTTACTTCGCTCCTGTAAAAGCTTAAGATTACTTCATGTTCAAAGTGCTTAAGTTAATGTTCCCATATCTTCGTCCATTTTGGAAGCAGGCAGCTCTGGCGACAGCTTTGGCCCTCCCACTTTCTGGAATCAAAGCTTATGAAGCATATCTGGTAAAAGACATTTTTGATAAAGGTTTTTCTCCGGACTCAACTTTTGAAGATGCCAGAAACCTTGCCCTGATCCTGATTGGCCTGGGTTTTCTTAACTTTCCTCTTCGGTACTATCACTATTTTGGCCTGAGGCAGGTAGTGGATAAGTCCACCCGAAATATTCGCTCCATGATTTATAAGAAATTCCAGCTTTTGCCTGCCAAGTATTTTTCTCAGCAGAAACAGGGAACCCTCATCTCAACTATCATGAGTGATACCCTGGTTTTTTCCGAAGCTTTTAAAAATTCCATGGAAGTCATCCGGGAACCTATTACGGCCATGGCCCTCTTGGGAGTCGCCTTCTATCATGACTGGCAATTAACTCTCATCATTTTTGCCACGGCACCCTTGTTCATCATCACTCTTTATTATTCCGGAAAAAGAATCCGAAAGTACGTGGGCCGGGCCCAGCAGGAAAACGCTGAAATGACCCATATCGTGTCCGAAGCTCTGGGTGGACAGAAAATCGTCAAGGCCTTCGGACTTCAGGAATACATCATCGCTAGATTTGAAAAGTTCCAGGAAAGATTCATTTCCCACAGGATGAAAAGTAACTCAGCCGAAGAACTTTCCCATCCATTAGTGGAGCTCATTGGTTCCTTTGCCTTTGGTGGAGTCATCATCTTCGCTCACCACAGGATTGCCAGCGGAAGCCTCACCACTGGTGGATTTATTTCTTTTGTAGCGGCCCTGGCCATGTTCATGGATCCGGTCAGAAGATTCAGTAAGGCCAATGCCAAGCTTAACCAGGCCCAGGCAGCTGCCACCAGAATCTTTGGTCTTCTGGATGTGAAAGAAGAGCCCCATGAAAACCTCCGGGAACTCGAAGGATTTTTTGAAAAGATTGAATTTGTGAATGTCTCCTTTTCCTACGGCGAAGGTATCGTTCTGAAGAATTTCAACTTCACCATTAAAAAAGGTGAAAAGGTTGGACTCGTAGGACTATCCGGTTCAGGCAAATCAACTCTCATTAGCCTTCTCCTGAGACTTTATGATGTGACAGAGGGAACGATTCTGATCGATGGCGTGGACATCAAGGATTACAGCCTTCCTTCAGTCAGAAGAGTGTTTGGTCTGGTGAGCCAGGACATTTTCCTCTTTAACGACACCGTGAGAGAAAATCTCACGACGGGCGAATCTCATTCCGATGAAGAAATCAAACATGCACTGGAAATTTCTTATGCCTGGGAATTTGTCAAAGATCTTCCGAATGGACTTGATACCATCATCGGAGACCGCGGGTTAAGACTTTCTGGGGGCCAGGCCCAGCGACTTACCATCGCCCGAGCATTCCTCAAATCCCGGGATGTGCTTCTGTTCGATGAGGCGACTTCCGCCCTTGATAATGAATCAGAAAAAATCGTTCAGGCCGCCCTCGAAAGAGTGGCCGGTCATAAAACAGTTATCGCCGTCGCTCACCGCTTATCCACCTTGAAGGACTTTGACCGCATCGTTGTCATGAAAGACGGGAACAAAGTCGAAGAAGGAAGCCATCTTTCTCTCATGGAGAAGACCGGAGAGTACAGGAAGCTTTATGAGCTTTCGTTAAGAGAGTAAGCTTCCATCATTCAACGTCATCACCGGCATAATTTAGTGTATTCATCTAGGTCAGCTTAAGTAAACTTTGGCCAATTAATCGACACTTTCTTTTGAAAGTGAAGTTAACTCAATGTAAGGCCATTGGCCTTCGGCCATTTAAGAATTCTTAAGTAAACTTCAAACTTTCTAGTCCCGATATCTCTTCACATCAATGTGGAGAGGTTTGAAATGAAGATCTTAAGCGTGACCTTGTTCTTAGTTTTGTTATCAGGGTGTAATGGCGGAGGGGATTCTTCTGGCAAAGTTAACCCTGGAAGTATTTCAAGCGATCAAATAGCTCAAGCTTTTATCAAAGACTCACAAAACACGTTAGATCCTGAATTGAAACTTCAAAGCTCTGAGTTAGAAGAACTTGAGAAAGAGGGCTTCGTTACATCAGAAGAAAAGAACCAAATTCTAGAGAACATCTAATATGAAAACATCATTTAATGTAGCTGCCATTTTCATGGCATTGAGTCTTCTTTCCTCATTTCCTGCTTTCGGTAGGGCCTGGAAAATTGACATGAAGGATTCCCATCTCGAGCTTGAGATTGATTCTGAATTCAGTTCTCCTCTCCTTGAATCTGAAAGACCCATCATCAGAGGTCACTTTTGCTTAAAAAAGGAAAAGCCTAGTAAGAAGTGTCAGCT
>JBKHWS010000033.1:0-31004 GCA_046566385.1 Bacteriovoracia bacterium
TGATGGTGGACATGGCCCATATTGCCGGACTCGTTGCCGCTGGCCTCCACCCTTCACCTATGAATTTTGCTGATGTTGTTACATCCACAACTCATAAAACATTAAGAGGACCACGTGGTGGACTAATCCTCACTAATAGTGAAGAACTTGGAAAAAAATTCAACTCCCTTATCTTCCCTGGAATTCAGGGTGGACCACTTGAACACGTCATCGCAGGTAAAGCAGTGGCCTTCAAGGAAGCTCTCACACCTGAGTTCAAAACTTATCAGGAACAGGTTGTGAAGAATTCTAAAATTCTTGCAAGCACCCTTCTTGAAAACGGGATTGAACTTGTTTCTGGTGGAACAGATAACCACCTTATCCTGGTAAAAACTGATTCTGTGAACATGTCCGGAAAAGAAGCCGGAGAGATTCTGGAAAGAGTGGACATCACCTGTAACAAGAATATGGTTCCGAATGATAAACGCTCACCTTTTGTGACTTCAGGAATTCGCCTCGGAACTCCTGCTGTCACTACCCGTGGTTTCAAAGAAGCTGAAACAAAACTTATGGGTGAACTGATTGTGAAGGCGCTTAAAAATTCTCAGAATGAAAAGATGCTGGAAGAAGTGAAACATTCAGTTCATGAGCTTTGCAAAAAGTTTCCCGTTTATAAATAAGGAATCATTTATGAAATACATACTTTTGCTTTCACTTGTTATTTCCTGCACGACTAAAAATGTCGACAAGACTCCTGAAGTTGAGTCTGCGGGTGAAAGTGATGCAAAACCGGCAAGTCCTTATACTGTTCAACCTTGCTACTGTATGAAAATCTTCAGACCAGTTTGTGCTGACGGAAGAACATTTGGTAACTCCTGCGAAGCCGAATGCCATGGCCACAAAAAATGGACTGAAGGCGCCTGTAAATAATAAGGTTCCAACACACTTATGGATATGCAGTGCATATCCATAAGTGTGTTGGAACCTAAATCCCAAAACTTAGGCCCTACCCTCTAATCAGCTATTTAGCTTCCTATCTTGATCTTAAGGTGGTAAAACCCTCTAAACAACCACTAGATATAGTTTAGGTCTGCATTATGAAATGTCCCTACTGTTCGGCCCCTGATACCAAAGTTCTCGATTCCCGAAACCTTGAAGAAGGCTGTGTCATTCGACGTAGGAGAAAGTGTGAGACCTGCCAGAAAAGGTTTACGACTTTTGAAACCGTCGAACTCTCCATGCCGATGGTGATTAAGCGTGATGGGCGAAGAGAACCTTATAAACAAGAAAAAATCCTTCAAGGGATTAATAAAGCGGTCGAGAAAAGACCGATCTCGGCTATTCAGATTGAACGTGTCATCAATAATATTGAAAAGGCCATCCTTGATATTTCCGACAAAGAAGTTCACAGTAAGGATATTGGGAATCTTGTCATGATGTACCTTCGCCATCTGGATCCGGTGGCCTATATCAGATTTGCAGCAGTTTACAGAAAATTTCAGGATGTGGAAGAATTTGTAAACGAGCTCAAGCATGATGAGTTTAACCAGTTTAAAATTAATCCAAGCAATAAGGATGATAACCGTGAGTATTAAGCGAGAGGCCCGTGAATTTTGCCTGCAGTTCCTTTATCATTTTCAATTACCAGCATTTAAAGATCAGAAAGGTGCGCTTGACTCCACTGAAATATTTCAGAGGGTTCAGGAGTTCAAGCAAACTCTTGGGATAGAACTAAACAGCGAAGCTCAGGCCTATGTAGCAACACTAGTGAAAGGCATACTTAAGACTCACAATGAACTGGAAGAGATTCTGGTGAAATATCTCAAGAACTGGAAACTTTCCCGGATTTCTAAGATTGAACATACCATTTTCATCATGGCGATTTACGAGTTGAAATATCATCCGGAAGTCCCGGGGAAAGTGGTCATTAACGAAGCGATTGAACTTGGAAAAAAATATTCAACCAAAGAGTCAGGCGGCTTCCTTAATGGAATCCTTGATAACATCTTCAAACAAGAATTAAAGAGAAATGAGTAATTTGATCAATCAAGTTACACCACTCACGAGAGGAATCATCTGGCTTGCTAAGGATGAGTCAGATGAACTCAATCCTTTGTATCAACAAATCGATTATCTTTTGGACGGTCTTCTTACGTCTCATTTAAAAACTTCGCAAAATGTTTCCAGTCGGGTCATTGTCGGGAAAAGTTTTAACAAGTCCTTTTTTGTCATGATTATTCGGGAAGCAAAGAGGCAAGAGCTTGAAAGCTTTCTTTCCTTGTTTCAAAAAGAACTTCTTCCTGAAGATGATGTTATCGTGATTGATGAGAGTCAGTCCTTTGAGCGTATAAAATCTGACGTTAAAAAGATCTCAGGGCACATCAGACTCCTTCAATAACCTATTTCACTCTGACTCAATTCGATGTCGGCAATTTCCCCGGTCAGAATGCATCATTCATTCTAAAACACCTTTTCCATACTGGCCTCCTGATTGCTTAAAAGACCTGCAATAGTTTGTGCAACAAGCACTTTAAACAGGGAGTTCAGTATGAAATATTCTCGTAAATTTATGCCTATAGTTTTAGGAACGTGTCTTATAGTCGCCGCTTCTTGCGGAAGTGATGATGATGATAGTTCCGCATCAGCTCCAGCTCCTCAACCTGAAGAACAACAACCCGATGAAGGAACTTACACCGCCACTCTTACAACCCTGAATGCGGGAGTTGGAGGAAATCAGGCAACGGGAACGGCAAATATCACTATTGAAGGTGATCAAATTACAGTTGATATGAATATGGATGGAACTCCAGAGAATATTATCCATGCTCAGCACATTCACCTGGGAAGCGCTTGTCCGAATGTCACCGCTGATGCCAATGGCGACGGCTTTCTTGATGTCATGGAAGGAATTCCTGATTACGGGCCAATTCTGATTCCTCTTGATGGAGACTTAAGCGCTCAGGAAGCGGGCGCCAATGGATTTCCGATGGCGGATGCTCAGGGAAGTTACACGTATTCACAAAATGCAACCTTCTCTCAGCTAATGGATGATCTGAGACTAGAAGATACAAATACAGATGATGCCATTGTTAAGCTTCCACAAGGAGAAGGACTGCAGCTTGATGGAAGACACATTGTTATCCATGGAGTGCCATCTGATACTACCTTACCTGAAACAGTGGCTTCACTTGGTGATCAACCGGCACAGGCAACACTGCCAATTGCTTGTGGGCAAATTGTGAGATCAACTGGCGAGACAGGAACAACGACCGGTGAGACAGGAACAACGACCGGTGAAACAGGAACAACGACTGGTGAAACAGGAACAACGACCGGTCCTCTACCAGGCCCAAGTACTACTACTGGCGTGTAAAATAAAAGGGCCCCCTCCCAGGGGCCCTTATTTTAATTTTAAAGTGAGATGACTTTGGCCAAACGGAAATCATGATCTCTCATAATTCGCTCAAAGACCTGTCCGTCTTTATCGACCACAAAGAATTTTCCTGCCTGATCAATGAAATAATTAGAACCAAGCTTTAGAACAGTCCCTACTCTCATGTTTACTGGTAGTGGAGGCATGTTGAGTTCTCCAGTCGCAGAAACGGTATAGAAGTAGCCGGAAGAATCAGTGAAGAAGTTTCCACCTTTCTTAGTAATGATCCCTACACGCATATGATCCATAGGGATGACGGAGCCATCATTTGAAACGGTGAAGACAATCCCACGGTTGGTCATGAAGTAGTTTCCGCCATAAGAAATGATCTCCTGTGTTTTAAGGCTTGGAACATCGGCCTTCACCACCTGTCCCTCACTTGTCACAACATAAAGATCGAATTCTTTTTTCTCGGGGTCAGGTGTGACGGTAAAGTAATTACCCCCAAACTTTGTAGCGTTCTTGTAGAGCTCTGATTCACTCACTTTCACATAACCTTTTTTATCAATGGCATAAAGAAAGCCTTCATCTGAAAGAAAGTAGTTGATGCCTTTGCCAAGGATGGTTTCAGGAATGAGTTCATACTTTCTGAATAAAAGTCCGTTCTCATCAATTGTGGCAAGGATGTTTCCTTCTTCCACGAAGTACTGCCCGCCCTTCAAAGTCACTTTCTGAGGGAAAGCATAGTGACCAAAATCATACGAGAAGCCAGCGCTATCGGTTGTGAGAACAATTCCATTGTCCATGATCAGGTAAGATTGCGAGAAAGCATTGAATGACAGTGCGGCCAGTGTTGCGAGTAATAGTTTTTTCATACGTCCCATCTCCTTCGGTTGGTAAAAGCAGAGCGACTATACTCAAGTATCATTTTATTTTCTATTATGCTGAGTTGAAATTTGTGACAAGGTTGCAAGGGCCTGAATAGCTCTGCGTTTCCTTAAGGTGCTGCGGGGGTTTGTACCCCCGCAGTGGTGATGAAACTATAAAGAAAGAATTTTTGCTTTAGTTAAATCGTGTTCAACAGTTCTCTCGGCGATGTTTCCAAGACTATCAACGGTGAAGAGGCGGCCTTCTGAATCAATCATGTAGTTAGAACCAACTTTGGTGATTGTTTCGACTTTTATGTTCAAGGGAAGTACCGGAAGTATAAGAAGTCCGTCATCCGAGATAGTGAAAATTTTGTTTGTTGAATCAATCAGGAAATTCCCACCTGCTTTTACAACTGAACCAACCTGGATTTCTGGTTTTGCAAAGACAAATCCATCTTTCGAAACGGTGTAAGTGACCCCGTCTTGAGTCTGAAAATATTTTCCTCCGGCATAAGAAATGTTTTCCGGATTCAACCCTTCCACATCCACCTTGAAGTAGTTTCCTTTTTCATTGATCGTGTAGAGCTCGTACTGTCCTTTTCTTTTATTAATAGTGGCAACAAAAAAGTTTCCACCAAACGTTGTGGCCTTTTTAAAGATCGACCTCGCGTCTTCATCATACTCGTAATAAAAACCGTTGGAGTCGATAGTTACAAGGTTATTGTTATCCATGATGAAGTAGTTCAGACCCTTGCCTTTGACTTCATCATCCACTTTAAAATCTTTCTCATAAAGAAAACCATTGGCATCCACAGTTGAAAGCTTTTCATCTTCAACCAGAAATTGACCACCGCTTACACTGACCTTGTAAGGAAGTCTGAAATGGTTAAAGTCGTAAACGAATCCAGCTTTGTCGGTTGTGAGTGTTACACCATTAGATAAAACGATGTAGGACTGAGAAAAAACATTCATGGAAGCTAACATGATGGCGGCGGCCAGGAACTTTTTCATAGAGACTCCTTAGGGGATATTCTAAAAGTGGCCGCATCTTATAGGAAAGACGTGATTTCTGCTACGCAGTATAGAAATTTTATAGAGGAGATAAGTGCCTAAAAAAAAAGGGCCCTAAGGCCCTTTTGGAAACTTTTTTAGTACTGAAGGAGCTCGCGAGCAGCAACCAGGATTTTTTTAGTATCCGGAAGAGTTGCTCTTTCCAGAATTCGGTTAAAGCCCACGGGAGTGAAAGTAGAACCGACTCTCCTTACTGGTGCATCCAGGTGCTCAAAGGCCCTTTCATTGATGACACCAACAAGTTCACCTCCGAAGCCGCCAAAAACTTTGTCTTCATGAACAACCAGAGCTCTGTGAGTTTTAGCAACGGTTGCTACAATGGCATCGTAATCAAGCGGGTTAAGAGAACGAAGATCAAGAACTTCAACTTCGTAACCTTCTTTGGCGAGTTCTTCGGCCACTTCAAGTGAGAAGTGAACAGTATTTCCATAGGTAATGATGGAGAGATGCTGCCCTTCACGTCTCACTCTTGCCTTACCAAAAGGAACTTCAAAATCTTCTGGCACTGGAGTCATGGCATATTTAGCGTTATAAAGTGCTTTAGGTTCAAGATAAACGGTACATCCACGTGAGCGCATAGCTGTTCTCAAGAGGCCAGCTGCATCGTCGGCGAAAGCTGGAACAACAACCCTTATACCTGGAAGAGTACAAAGAGTTCCTTCAATATTTTGAGAGTGATAAAGACCACCACCAATGTAACCGCCGGAAGCGAGACGAACAGTAACGTTTGGCGAGAAAGCTCCATTACTTCTCCAGTAATCGTGAGACGTCTCCACCATCTGTTCCATAGCAGGCCAGAAGTAATCAGCGAACTCTGCTCCCTCGACTACGATACGGATTTTTTCATCGAAACGTGACATACCGTTTGCAGTTCCAAGGATATAATCTTCTGCAATGGGACCGTTAAAGACTCTGTGCTTTCCGAATTCCTGCTGCATTCCCTTGGTCACGTTAAAGATCCCGCCCTTTTCTTTGTTGGCAACGTCCTGCCCCCAGATATAGGTATCAGGATTATGACGGAATTCAGCTTTAAGAGTTCCATTGATCGCATCAATGAACTTCATTGGTTCTGATTCTACGTTATGAGTACCATCAGTATATTTCTGAGGTTCATAAGGTTCTGGCACGACATAATCAAAGATTGATTCTGGAGTCGGATTCGGAGCTTTAACAGCTTTCTTGTGAGCATCCATCACGATGGCCTTGGCCTCTTCTTCAATCTTATCAATATCTTTTTGAGTGAAGATCTTGGCCTTCAGGAGTTCATTCTTAAAACGCGGAAGAGGGTCCTGAGCTTTAGCTTCTGCTCTTTCTTTTTCATCCCGGTACCACTCATGGTTATCGGAGTTGGAATGGTTTCCGATACGCACACATTCAGCATGGACGATCACAGGCTCATGATTTTTAAGAGCGTGTTCACGGGCCGAGATCATGGCATTCATGGAATCAAAGACATCTTTGCCATCACACTTGATGATTTTGAGATTCTTGAATCCGCTGAAGTTATCGGCCACATGTTCGTTGGCCGTCTGGTCTGCTTTTGGTACCGAAATACCATAACCGTTATCCTGGAAGACAAAAACACAAGGGAGTAATTCACGGTCCGCACCGGTAATAGCTTCATAACAGTAACCCTCTGAAACAGAAGATTCACCTTGAGAAGAAATGGCGACACCTTTGTGCTTATAAGTTTTCATCCCGCGGGCCACACCAACAGCGTGAAGGATGTGGTTACCGGTACAGCTCGAGACGTTATGGATATTCCAGTCCGGTTTAGCGAAGTGGTTAGACATATGTCGTCCGCCCGATGCAGGATCAGTCGCCTTGGAAATACCATTCAGGATCAGTTCCTCGACAGTAATACCGGCCGAAAGAGCTGTGAGCATGTCACGGTAGTAGGGAAAAAGATGGTCAGTGTCTTTATTGAAGACCTGCCCAATAGCAAGTTGGATGGCATCGTGACCGGCATAGGGAGCATGGTAAGACCATCCCAGTGCCTGCTTCAAATAGTTTGGAGCACGCTCATCAATCATTCTTCCCTCGATCATGAGGCGAAGCCATTTCTTTAAAAGTTCTTTGTCTGTTTTTTTAATATCATGGTGTTTCACGACCTTCATAAGAGCTCCCGTAACGTGAACATTGAGTAATTAAAATGTGAGAAGGAAAGGTAGCATAAAGCTCCTGCATCAGGCAATCAAATGACTGGAATTTAACGCATGACAAAATAGGTCAGTAACCTAAAAACGCAACACCCCATTCCCGAAATTCATTCTCCCGCTTAATCTTACTGCCAGGCCGGAATTCGGAAGGGTCCCGGATAGGAAATGGTATTTCCTGGGGTTCTTCAGCGTCAGGTTCTTTCTTATGGGGAACCATCACATATAGACTTCTGATAAAGGTATTTTGTTCAACATTGATTTCAATCGGAAGGATCGGATCCAGTTCCCGGTTATACTGGGGATAAATGCAATAGTATGGATAATCTGGAATCTTGACCCTCCAGTGTTCTTCAAAGTCCTGAAGAGCGATGGCCGGATACTTCATTTCTTTAAGATCTTTCAGCATCCAGACAATGGCATCTTCTCTGGTTGAACAGAGTCCGTTTTCAAACTGCATCTTTTCCCGGGGAAGTCGGACATCATAAAAAAGATAATCATAATTAACGCCTTCCACTTCGAACTTGTCATTGTCCTGAATTTTCCCGCTCCACTTCAGGGTCTTATCCAGCACAGGAGTGGTGGCCAGGAAGTGAATCTTCTTTGAAGATATAAACTGAAAATCGAACTTCTTCGCAGCATGGATGGAATCTATGTAGACGTTTGGTTTGGCAGCAAAGACCTGACCCTGCCCAGGATAATACCTCTGCTGGATTCCTGGATGGGACCAGGGACCTGGATAGTGGAGATTGGGGTAATAAAGATTCCCCTGATAGGCCCACCAGGGCATCTGCTGAGTTGAAATAAAAGGGAAATTGGGAAAAGGCACATTCTGTTGAGGTAAGGGTCCAAAGCATCCACCGATGATGGGTGACTGGGGATCTATTCTTGGCATACAAGTAAACCCCACACTCTGAGTCCAGACACGCATCGTCCCAGGACCACAGGAAGGAAACTGTGAGGCATAAACACTGGTGGTAAGAAGGATCAAAGTGATGAGACATTTCATTTCTTCACCATCCTGACATTCACAAATGTATCCTCTTTTTTAAGGCCTACTCTTTGAAAGAACTCACACCCTTCCTTATCAGATGCTCTGACCTGGTAGCTTCCGGCCCGGACATAAAACTTAAAACTTCCCCCTACCGGAACTTCTGTGTGCATCAGGAGGAGACGCTCTTTGTAGTTGTCCTTATCCAGAGATAGCCACACCATAACTTTGTCAGAGCAGCCTTTAACGGATGCAACTTTCCCCGAAATGCTCTGCTCATTGGACAAGGCCAACACAGTTAAGGGGAAAATGAAGAGAAGGGCCAGGAGGTATTTCATCAGTAAAAATATCGGAATAATGAGAAGAAAATTGAACTCTCCTATCCTGACCGAAAGCGTCGGTCAAAAGACTCGGACTTTCGCTTGATTAACTTCAAGTCTTCGTCATAAACTGCCGAAAACTCATCATTACTTCTCATTTTCTTTTGGAGTCTGGTATGGCGAAAACAGTGGCCGATAGTTTCTTTTCTGATTCTCGTTTAGAACAAGCAAAAAAATTAATTCAGGAAGCTCTCGCAGAGCACTCTTCGAAAATAAACGGAGTAAAGCCCGCTAATCCTGAACTCAAAGAAAGTTATGAATCACTTCTAAAAAAGATGGCCGACTTCCGGGGAGGCGCCCTCTTTTACAATTACCTCGGTTCAGGAATTGGTAACGGGCCTTTGGTGGAGCTTGCAGACGGTTCCGTGAAGTATGACTTTATCACCGGTATCGGCGTTCACTATATGGGTCACTCTCACCCGGGTGTTATCGATGCCCAAATTAATGGGGCCATTTCCAATACAGTTATGAACGGTCACCTTCAGCAGAATGCAGACTCAGCTGGTCTTCTGGAACTATTTTCAAAAGCTGCGTGTAAGTATGGAGCTGGAGTGAAAAACGTCTTCCTTTCAACTTCGGGTGCCATGGCCAATGAAAATGCCTTTAAGATTATTTTCCAGAAAAGGTCGCCGGCCTCAAGATTCTTTGCCTTCGAAAAATGTTTTGCGGGAAGAACTCTTGGAATGGCATGGGTAACTGATAAAGCAGCTTACCGTCAGGGTCTTCCGAAGACCATTGATGTTGATTACATTCCTTTCTACAGCGCTGATGACCACCAGGGTTCAATTGATCGCGCCGTCTATGCCATGAAGAAAATGATCACAAGATATCCTGGTCAATATGCCGGCTTCATCATGGAGATGATCCAGGGAGAAAACGGTTCATGGGTAGGTAATACTGAATACTTTGAAGCTCTCATTAAAGTCTGTAAGGAAAATAATATTTCCGTTATGGTTGATGAAGTTCAGACTTTTGCCAGAACCACTGAGCTCTTCGCTTTCCAATATTTCAAACTTGATAAGCATGTTGACGTTGTTTCTGTCGGAAAAAACTCGCAGGTTTGTGCGACACTCTTCACTGATGACCATAAACCGAAGCCAGGACTTATGTCACAGACGTTTACGGGTTCTGCCGCCCAAATAGCAGCTTCTCACTATGTCATCAGCTCTATTATCGATGGTGGGTTCCTTGGAGAAAACGGAAAAATCCAGAAGCTCCACGCCCACTTTGCCGGAAATCTGGAAAAGATTTCTAAAAAGAATCCTGATCTTCTGAAGGGTCCCTATGGTGTTGGCGCCATGGTGGCCATGACAGTTTTTAACGGCGATGAACCAAAGTCGAAAGCCTTCACCATCAAGCTGTTTGAAAATGGAGTTCTCTCCTTCATGGCAAGCGGTCATCCGCAAACTCGAGTACGCTTCCTGATGCCGGTGATGGTGACGACTGAAAAACATATCGATGACGTTTGTGAGATCATCGAAAAAACTCTTCACGAGATAAAATAAGCATGTTCATCATCCGCCCCATTGAAGGAAAGGATATTGATGGCCTCATGGAGCTACTGGAGAAGTCCGGCCATGGTCTGACCTCCCTTCCAAAGGATCCTGAAGTTTTACAAAAACGTATCAGGATCTCTGAGAGGAGCTTCCTGCATCGTGAAGATGGACCCGGGGGAGAAGACTACCTCTTTGTTATGGAAGAGCTCTTCACCGGAAGGATTGTAGGAGTTTGTGCCATCATTTCAAAAATTGGCGGATTTGAGCCCTACTACTTTTACCGCCTTGAAAAGACTCACCACGAGTCTAAATCCATTCATGTGAAAAATGATGTCACTTCCCTGCATTTTCATTTCATTCACAACGGCCCGGCCGAAATCTGCTCACTTTATCTTCACCCAGAGTACCGCAATTCACAGAACGGAAGGTTTCTTTCTCTTTCGCGTTTTCTCTTCATAGCAGAGAACAGGAAGTACTTTGAAGACCAGGTCATTGCGGAAATGAGAGGGATGGTAAATGATTCAGGACACTCCCCTTTCTGGGATGCAGTCGGAAAGAATTTCTTCAAGATTGATTTTCCTACTGCTGACTACCTTTATGTGAAGAACAAACGGTTCATTGAAGATATGATGCCAAAGTATCCCATTATCGCGAATCTTCTTCCTGAGGATGCACAATATGTAATCGCTAAGGTTCATCCCAATACAGAGCCGGCCAAACGAATTCTTGAACAGGAAGGATTCCGATTCTCAGGTCTGGTTGGAATATTTGAACCAGGTCCCGTACTTATTGCGGAAGTGGATAACATCCGTGCCATCAAAGAGAGTGTGGTGGGAGAAATCAAAGAAATCAGCGACAAAAGTTTTAAGTCAGAAATATTTATTATTTCAACAACAACTGGTGTGTTCAGATCAGCCTTGGGCGGAGTGATCAAGCTTAAATCCGGAGGATATAAAATCTCAGGAGTAACTGCTGCTGCGCTCAAGCTCCGTTTAGGAGAGAAAATCCGCTTTGTTTCCTTCAGACCGAAAGCTCCGGTGAAGAAGAAAGCTCCAGTCAAAAAGAAATAGCCATTCAGGGCAATAAAGACTTGATAATCCACCTTTAAAATTGGTCAAATAGTAACATAACCATTGATGCCAGCATTTTCCAAAGGTGAAGATTATGAAAGCAATTATTGCTGCCGGAGTCCTACTTTTTTCGTTCATGTCGTTTGCCGCAGGCAAGGTGACGCTTTATGTGACTCTTAGTCCGGCCGGCTCCTTCCAGGCCGTCAGTAACAAGGCAAAAGGAAATGTTATCAAACAGGGAGAGATTCTTACTGCTGATAAAATTTCTGTCAGTATTGAGTCTTTCAAAACCGGAATTGAATTAAGAGATGAACATACCTGGAAGCACCTTAAGTCTGAAAAACATCCTAAGGCCATCCTTACGAAAGTAAAAGGCCAGGGAGGCAAAGCAACTGGCATTCTGGAAGTTAGCGGTGTGAAGAAGCCCGTTGACATTGCCTACAAAGTATCAGGGAAGGATGTTGATGCTAAGTTCTCTGTGAAGGCTTCCGATTTTGGTCTTGCTAAGGCCGAATATCTTGGTGTCGGTGTTAATGACGTCATTGTCATTGAAGCAAAACTTCCTTACAAGGTCCGCTAAAAGAAGATGAAGATTCTTCTCATTGTTCTTCTGTTATTTTATATCGGCTGTCAGGATTATAACTCCAACAGCTTTGATCGTGATCTCTACAGTGAAACAGAGCTTGTAGGAGGACCTGACTTCGTTGGTTCCTATAACATTCTTCAAAAGCACTGCATGGGTTGTCACACTCATTCCCAATGGTCTGAATACACTAATGAGCAGGACTGGATCAACAGGGGCCTTGTTGTATCGGGAGATGCGGCTTCATCTGAACTCATTCAGAGGATCTGGAACTCAGGCGCTGCAAGCGCTGATATGCCTCTTGGTGGAGGACCTCTGTCTGCCTCTGAATACCAATCACTGGTTAACTGGGTTAGTGGAATATAATGAAATTTCTCCTCCTTCTCCTAACCCTCTTCTCTTATAAAAGCTGGTCCTATTCACAGTTTATTGGCCATGGGTATACCTCCTGCTTAAACTGTCACTTCAATCCCAATGGGGGTGGAGCTCTCAATGACTACGGAAGAGTTGTTGGGGCCACACTTATTTCATCTGATAAATTCTATCCTGAATCCTGGAATGAAGAGAAAGTCGCCTACACATCAGGGTTTCTTTTCAGAAAGCCTAAACAAAACAATATCAGAACCCAGTTTAACTACCGGGGTTTTCAGGTCGTGCAGAATCCTGGTTCATCCACTACAGAACAGAAAAGATGGATTAACATGCAGGCCGATGCGCGCCTTATCCTGAAGTTCGGACAGAATGACCGTTACCTGGCGGTTGCAAATTACGGATATGCTCCTCTTCCTGAAAACTTTGCTGAAGATGAACCGGAATGGAGAAGCCGTGAGCATTATGTAGGATACAGACCTGATCCCAAATATGGTGTCTACGTAGGCTTAATGGATAAGGCCTTTGGAATAAAAGTCATAGAACATATTGCTTTCAGCAGACAGGCCCCGGAAGTTATGCAGAACGACCAGACCCATGGAGTAATGGGCCACTATTTAGGTGAGCAATGGGAAGTCTTCGCTCATGGTTTCGTTGGAAATCTCACTCAAGATCAGGAACTGCGGATGAAAGGAGCAAGTCTTTCTGCCGAAAGGACGACTTTTGATATCCATAGAATAGGCGCCTCTGTCATGAGGAGTGAAAATGAATTCCAGGAACTTCTCTCCTACTCAGCCCATGCCAGACTTAATCTCAAAGAAGGATCAGCTGTCCTGGGTGAGGTCGGTCAGGTTCAGCGTCAGACTCAGAACGGAGCAGATGAAAGGACTATGACCTATGGACTGCTTCAGACCTATCTCAGACCAGTTCGTGGACTTTATTTCCTAACCAATATTGAGTACTTCAAACGGGATCTGGAGGATGATGACTACACCATCCGCTGGGGACCAGGTGCTCAATACTTTCCTGTTCAGAGAATTGAGCTTCGTTTTGACATCTATAATACAAGGAACTTCTCTCCAGACGCATCCACAAGAGATTCATGGATGTATCTGTTGCAGACGCACATATGGTTATGATGAAGTTCATTTTCATTTTTATAATTCTTATTTCAACACTTGCTCACGCAAGTGACATTACTGATGCGTTCAAAAGAAGAGACTTTAATAAGATTTCTGATATCTATCGCGACAATCCGAAACGTCCCTTCTCCGACAAAGAACTCATCTACATTTCTTACTCGTTAAGGAAGCTGGGATTTTATCGCCAGGATATTAAACTTAACATTCGCCTCATTAAGAAAAAGTACTCCAGCTACCATAAGAAGCTTCTCAGAGATGTTTCCCGTGGTGAGACGATAGATGGAGACGAGTATCCTGACGCCCTCAAAGTCCTGTACTGGAATCTCATGAATGATTACGGGAAGATTCTCGAGGGATATCATGATGCCTCCACTTTAATCAAGAAGGATCATCAGCACTATCTGGTCTTTAGTAAGCTTTTGAGTGAACTCGAATTCAGAGAAGGCAAGGTCGATAAGCTCAATGACCGCATCGTCGCCCACATCCAGCTTCTTGAGAACAAAGTTTATAAATTCACCAAAAGTCTTTCTTTCCAATACATAAGTTGGCAGACAGAAGTGAAGTTAACAGGTCCTGAGAGCTCAGGACTTGTCGTTACCAATCGTGGCCTTTGTCTGGGTGGAGACATCGGTTGGGAAAATTCATTCTATCACTTCTATCTCGATGGTTGTGCTTTCGCAGGATCAGGAGGAGTTTCCGCAGATGCAAGCTCCCCTGTCACTTATAAGCAATCAAATGTTCCTGCCTATGGAGCGAAATTCGGGCCAGGAGCTTCCATGATCGTATCGTCTTCCGGGTCGAGAATCGGTTTCAGAGTACCGGTGATTTATACCATCCAACACCTGCAGGAACCTGCGAACTCAAATTACTCAATTGACCAGGATAATCCTGTCTCTTATCTGGCCTCTTTATACTCACGCTGGCAGTTTAAATCATGGTACTTTCAGACAGAGTTTGGACATTACATCCAAAAAGAGCAAACATACTGGGGACTCGGAATAGGAAAAAAGTTTTAAGATGACCACGAAAGAAAGAACATTCAAAAACATTCTCATTAATCCATCTTTTCAGCTCAAGCTTTTAAGCTATTTCATCATCATGTTTCTTGTATCAACATTATCACTCTACTCAACAACCTACCTCTTCTTCTGGAATATGAAGCAGAAGGGCCTTAAAGTTGGGATTCCTGACGGACATGTTTACTATCAGTTTCTCCAGAATCAAAAACACGATCTGGACCTCTTATTCATTGGTCTTGCGGCGATAAACTTTTTCCTCCTTCTTTTTGTGGGCTTCATCATTTCCCATCGGATTGCAGGCCCTCTTTACAAGATCAAGCAGTTTCTGGAAAATCCCGACAAAGAAGAAAAAGTAACTCTGAGGGAAAAAGATTTCTTCAAAGAGTTAGAGCCTCTTCTTAATGAATTAAAAGAAAACAAAAAATGAAGCTCTTCCTCCTTCTACTCTTTCTGGCAGGTTGTAGTGGTCATCGGGAAGAACCATCAGATGACTATGTCCTGATAGAGTTTGCTTCAAAGCTTGAGGAGGAATATCAGAAACTTTCACCACCTTCTGAAGAATAGATTTTCTTCATCCTTAAGCCCCGCTCAATTTTTCTGCACTGATATATGAATCTTTCAATTTTAGGTATAATAAAGAAGTGAGGAATTATTGACCATGAAGGGAAATCTACTACTCATTGATGATGAAGAGGAACTCACTCAAAGTTTAAAAGAATTACTTGAGGAAGAGGCCCGGACGATTTATCTCGCCAGTAATGGCAAAGAGGCCCTCGCTATTCTTGAAACCTGTGAGATAGATTGTGTGGTTTCCGATATCAAGATGCCGGTCATGGATGGTTTGAAATTCATGAAAATCGCCCGGGAAAAGGGCTTCAAACAACCCATTATATTTTTTACCGGCCACGGAACTGAACAACTTAAAAAAGAAGTCCAGGATTTAGGTGCTGCTGATTTATTAATGAAGCCTAACTTTCTGATGCTGGAGCTTGCCATACGTAGACATATGGCAAGCTAGGAAGTCTTTACTGGCCCTGACTGGTGCTTTCGAAAATCTTATCTGCTGAAGCAGCTACAAATCCCTGATAGAGTTCTCCATTTTTCAAAGGATATCTTTTGGCAAATTCATAGTAACAAGCAGGAATAGAAAGTTTGCCGTCATCAAATTCAACTTCAATGTTATTAGCAAGTGTGGAAGACTGCTCAAGACAAACTTCCTTAGAGCCTTTAATCTCTCCTCCACTGGCATTGAGCTTGAATCCATTTGATTTGAGGAATTCGTTAAGATCTTTAATTTCAGAATACTTCTTCAGGTTGTTGATAAAAACAGTGAAGTGATTAGGGCGATAGCCGAATGCAGCGACCCAGGCAGCATAATCACTTTCTTTCAGAAGATCCTGATAAGTCTTCGCGCTCACTTTCCATGGCCTGCCTCCGGAAACAAAATCAAATTGATTCTCCTTCCCTGCAGGAATTTGAGAAACAAGGTCATTGATTGTTTTCTGCAAGGATTCTGAAAATTCTTCAAGCCTTAATTCCGAAATAAAAATTTTTGGAAGAGAACTGTCTTTATGCTCAAAATGTTTTGCATAAAGTTTTTTCTCTGGAAAATGGTAGTCACCTTTATACTCGTATCCTGACTCCAGAAAAGGGCGGGCCAGAACATCAACACTCACTCGAGGATGATTAAAAGTTCTTAATGCAATGTGATCGTTAAGGATCGTCTCTCCTTCTGCTGTTAGCAGGTCACGGATCTTTTTCGCAAGAGGGTTGATGTTGATATAGTCTTCCCACATTTTATCCAATAGCTCTGGTAAAGTTTTTGCGTTCATAGGTTTCTCCTGAATGAGGAAATCCTACCAGAGTTAGGGAGAAACAGGAATATCATTAAAAATAACTCTGCGTATTATTGTGGGATAATTACTCTAAAAAGGGTATGATGAGTCAATTCTAGCTATAAGGATTGTTATGGAAATGAAACTTAAAGGTGATTATTTTAACGGCCGATTTATAAATCCTGATCTATCTCATGGACAGGAAAAAATCTCAAAACTCTGTCCTGCAGATTTATCAGTGAAGCTGTGGGAAGCGGGAGTATTCTACGAACATATTGAACCAGTCATCGATTCAGCTGTAAAAGGCTTTGAGAGCTGGCGCAAGCTAACTTTTGAAGAAAGAATCGCTTATCTTAAAAAGTATCAGGACGTCGTCAGAAAGAAAAAAGATGAAATCGCCATGGCACTGGCCTTGGAAGTCGGTAAGCCTCTTTGGGAGGCCAAAACGGAAGCGGCTGCTCTGGACTCGAAAGTGTCAGTGACGATCACGGATTCTTATGAACGCATCAAGCAGGAAACGATTAAAGAAGTGATGCCGAAGATTGACGGACATGTTGTTTACCGTCCATTGGGTCCTTCCTTCATCATCGGACCTTTCAACTTTCCATGCCATCTTGCCAACGGACAGATTCTTGCCGCCCTGCTGGCAGGCAATTCCATTATCTTTAAGCCTTCAGAAAAAACCATATATTCAGCCCAGCTCATGATTGAATGTTTTCATGAAGCAGGCTTCCCTGAAGGTGTCATCAACTTCATCAATGGAACCGGACATACTGCCTCTAAAATCACTTCAGACAAGAGGATTAAGGGAGTCTTTTTTACAGGGTCAAGAAATGTAGGGTTAAAGATTCTTGAAAACACCTACAAAGATCTGAACAAACTTGTGGCCCTCGAACTAGGTGGAAAGAACTCAACCATCCTCCACCACGATACAAACATGTCTCATGCCCTTCCGGAATTGCTGCGGGCCTGTTTTCTGACCACTGGTCAAAGATGCACTTCAACTTCCATGATTTTGGTTCACAAGAAGATTGAACAGGAATTCATTCAGCAGTTTAAATCCCTCACAGAAAGAATTCGCGTCGGTCATCCGACTTCATCTCCGGACCCTTTCATGGGACCTCTAATCGATGAGCATGCAGAAAAGCTCTATTTTGATTTCTGTAATTACGGAAAGCAGGAGGGCGCCGAAGAAATTCTTGCTCCCAAGAAATTAGAACCTGGTTATAAGGGGCACTATGTTTCCCCTTCCATCCATTATGCTAAGAAACCAGACCTTAACGGCAGTTTCATTCAGGAAGAGATCTTTGGCCCAAACTGTTTTTTCATCCCTTATGAGGATATTGAAGAGGCCATTCATATTGCGAATTCAACTCAGTATGGGTTGGCGGCTTCAGTGTTCACCAGAGACGAAAGCATTTACCGCCTTTGCTTACGGGACATTGAATCTGGTCTGGTGAACCTTAACCGTTCAACCGTTGGTGCGACAGCGAGACTTCCTTTCGGAGGTCTGAAGAATTCCGGGAATCATCGTCCTGCCGCTGTTTCCATGATTGACCACTGTGTAGGAACCGTCGCATCCCTTGAGACTCTCGATGATACCAGTTCTAAGGTTTCTGATATCGTCGGACTTAAGGATTAAATGATTTCAGAAGTCGAGCAAAAAGCAGCGCTCAGAAAAGAGCGCTGGTATGTCCTTATTCTGGCAGCTATTCAGATTGCTCACATTCTGGACTTTGTCATCATGATGCCATTGGGGCCCGTCTTCATGAGGGTCTTTAAGATAACTCCGGTAGAATTTTCAACACTGGTAGCGGCCTATACATTCAGTGCAGGGATCGTTGGATTTTCCGGCGCTATGTTTGCTGATCACTTTGACCGAAAGAAATTTCTTCTTTTTAACTTCACAGGTTTCATTGTCGGAACCTTCTTTTGTGCTATTTCTCCAAATTTCGCGACTCTCCTTCTTGCAAGGATCATTGCCGGGGCCTTCGGAGGGATTCTGAACGCCAGCGTTCTGTCTCTGGTCTCCGACCTCATTCCATTTGAAAGAAGAGGAACGGCCATGGGGGTAGTTATGTCGGCCTTCTCCATCAGTAGCATTTTTGGGGTACCTGCGGGACTCTACATTGCAAATATCTTTGACTGGCATGCTGCCTTTTACTTCATCTGCATCATAGGCATCATCTTCTGGATTCTGTCCTTCCTGATCCTTCCTTCAGTTAAAGTCAGAACGGATGAAACAAACTTCAGGCAGAAGTTAACAAAATTCGGCATGATCCTGTCTCAGAAGAACTATCTCCTGAGCTTCAGTCTTACCTCAGTTCTCGGTTTTGGTGTTTTTATGATTGTTCCCTTCATTGCCCCATACATGGTGAAAAATGTTGGTATCAAAGAAACAGAGATTCCTCTCATCTATTTTATCGGGGGAATATGCACAATCATTTCGGCCAGAATGATCGGTCGCCTTTGTGATAAGGTCGGGAGCTTCAAAGTTTTCCGGGCAGTGGCCATTATTTCCATCTTACCTATGTTCGGCCTGACTAACCTTCCGGCGGGAATTCCGCTTTGGATTGCCCTGATCGTGACATCCCTGTTTACAATGTTTGGTTCCGGACGCTTTATCCCTGCCATGACTCTGGTTTCTGCGGTTGTGAAACCACAGGAAAGAGGAACTTTTATGAGCCTTGAGAATGCTTCTCGGCAAATGTCAGCGGGATTTGCTTCACAGGTTGCAGGTATCATCATAGGTTCAACAACTGCTGGTGCCCTTACTCACTATAATTATGTGGGCTTCATAGGAATTACCACTTCCATCATTGCGATCTTCATCGCTTTCAAAATAACAAAGAAATTCAATCTAAGATAATCCCATGAACATTTCTTCGGCCCATCTTGCTGCGATAACTTCATTTTCAATGTGGGGAATCTTACCGCTCTATTGGAAAATTTTCGGTAACGTCGGTTCCTGGGATCTTTTTGGACAAAGGCTCATCTGGTCGTTTATCAGTCTGATTCTGATACTTCTTTATAAAAAGAAACTAACGGCCTTGAAGCTCATCTGGAAAGACAAGAAAATCCGAAAACTCCTGCTGTTTTCAGGACTCATGATTTCTTCCAACTGGCTTCTTTATATCTATGCCGTTAATAACAATAAAGTGATTGAAGCAAGCATGGGCTACTTTTTGAATCCCATCCTGAATGTCTTAATGGGTTGGCTCATCTTAAAAGAAGGGGTCAGAAAAACGCAGTGGCCGGCCATTATCCTCGCCCTGCTTGCGATCATCTTGCTGGCCTTTCAAACTGATCTTGCTCATTTTCCATGGGTTGCCATTGCCCTGGCAGTGACCTTCGCTCTCTATGGTCTGGTCAGAAAGGTGGCCCAGATAGGCTCTCTTGAGGGTCTGGCCTTTGAAACATCATTCGTCATGATTCCGGTCCTCATTTACTGGTCATTCCTCGAGACGTCGCCCCTGACTGTTTATCAACTACTTCCCTTCTGGAAAATAGTAGTTCTTTCTTTATCCGGTTTATTGACCTGCATACCTCTCGTCCTGTTCGCCTATGGCGCCAAAAGACTAAAGCTTCAGACCTTGGGGTTCATTCAGTATCTTTCACCGAGTATCAAATTTATCTGCGGCCTTGTTATTTTGGGAGAGCCCTTAAGCACGGCCAAGCTGCACACTTTCTTCATTATATGGTTCGCTCTTCTCTGGTACACCAGCGAATCCGTTTATTTTCTGAAAAAACAAAAGAAAGTAGTGAAGGTCAGTGAATAGAGACAACTTCACTTTTAGCAGGTCCTTTTCTGAGTTCCTTGGGAATATTTTTTTCAATGACTTTTACCAGGGCCTTCTCCACTGATTTTTTCATTGAGTGGGGCCCCGTCACAAAACAGATATCCCTAACCGGCACGTGGCCCTTGAAATCCTTCAGGAGCTTTTGATCATCTGTGCTTAAATTATCAGCGGCAAGATAAGGAAGGACAGTGAATCCTTTACTTGATTTTACCATGTTTACCAGAGTCTCAAGGCTTCCCGCCTCAAAGTAAAGGTGCTTATTTTCGCCCACTTTCTTGTACTGGCAAAGCTGGAGGGCCTGGGTACGCAGACAATGGCCTTCTTTTAACAACCAGGCCTCATTGATGTCGAGATCTTTTTCATCGAGATTTTTTTTCTTAAGGAGCTCATGGGTTGGCGATAGAAAGATTTTAAAAGGTTCAAAAAAAAGATGCTCTTCATTTATCTCTTTCACATCAAGAGGTGCCGCGAGAATTCCTCCATCTATTTTTCCTTCTTTCAACAAACGAATAATATCATCTGTCTGTTGCTCATAGATCTTTAACTCTACCTCTGGATACTCGTTAACAAATTTCTGAACAAACAAAGGCAGGATATAGGGGGCCAGGGTAGGAATGACTCCAAGAATGAATTCCCCTGAAACTTCTCCACGGAGGGCCTTTGAAAGCTCCTCAAGTTCCTGGGCCCCCTGCATAACCTTGCGGGCGTACTCAAGGACCTTTTTTCCCATGGGAGTGGGCTCTACAGGTGTTTTACTCCGGTCGAAAATGATGATCTGGAGATAATCTTCGAGTTTCTGAATCTGCATACTCAAGGTCGGCTGAGTAACAAAGCATTCTTTTGCGGCCTGAGCGAAGTTCCGGCATCTGTCTACCGCAATAATATAATTTAATTGTGTCAGGGTCATGTGTACCTTTCAGCAAGTTCACTTTATACTTTAAATTGAACCATAACTTCATTCTGAGGTCGAGTTATGATGTACGTTTTAGTTCTCCTTGCCATCATCATCGGAACACTGATGCCTGTTCAGGCAGGGTTAAATGCTGAGTTAACGCGAATTCTGAAACATCCCTATCTGGGTGCTTTCATCTCTTTAACCACTGGTGCCATCGCTGTGGCAGCACTGGTCATAATGAAAGGAGTCGGTATTCCGGAATTGAGAAGACTCAGTGATGTCCCGCCTCACCTCTATCTTGGTGGTATTCTCGGAGCAGTTTTCGTTGGCTCCTCACTCTTTTTTATTCCAAGAATGGGTGCAACTCCCATGATTGCAGCATTCATCACCGGCCAGCTCCTTGGATCTGTCCTGATAGATCACTTCGGATTACTTGGTCTCGCTACCACACCGCTTAATTTCACTCGGCTGCTTGGTATTTTTCTTCTGTTCAGCGGACTTTTTTTAGTGATAAAGAAAGGCGCATGATTCGGATTAGAAATGTAAAAAAACAATTTGATAAAAGAGGAATTGCTGGTCTTAACGATCTTTCTTTCTCTATAGATAGAGGTGAAGTTGTGGCCATGATGGGCCCCAACGGTAGTGGGAAAACCACTCTTCTGAAAATGCTCCAGGGCTCTTTGACTCCTGATTCAGGTGAGATTGTGACGGAAAAGGAAGTTTCCCTTTTTCCTTCGACAGCGGATGTTCAGGATAAGAACGTTCAGAAGTTTCTGGTGGATTCATCAACTCTTGAAATCGATGATGAAAAGAAGATCCAGCTTGCGAGGGATCTCGCGGACACTTTTGAATTCACGTTCCAGCTGAGACAGAAACTCAGTGAATTATCGGCCGGACAAAAACAGAAAGTTCTCCTTGCTGCAGAACTCATTAACCGCCCTTCTCTTTTGTTAATGGATGAACCCTTCACTCACCTGGATCCCTTTTCACGGGGAGAAATTTTAAATTCTCTTTTTCGATATATTCGAGATCAGGAAGTAACTGTCTTGTGGGTTACCCATGATCTGGAAGAAGCCTTTAAGTATTCAGATCGCATAGGCCTTCTTAATTTTGGGAAGCTGGAACAGCTGGACCATGGTGAAGCTCTGGTTAACGCTCCCAGGAATCTTTTTGTCGCCCAATTCATTGGTTATAGAAATTTCTTTTCTGTGAAGTACTCTCAGGGCAAGTGGATTTCACCATGGGGAGATCTTCCATACCCTGAACCTCAGAAAGAAGATGTCCTGATGGTTATTCCTGATATGAGCTGGGAAATTTCTGATAAAGGAAAAACTTTTGAGATAAAACAAAGGCATGCAGGAAAACAAACTATCGAATACATCTGTGAAGAAGGTCCATCAAAGATTTTTGTACGAATGAATTCCCGCCAGACCCTCCTTCCAGTGGGGAGCAGAATTTCCCTCCTGCCTCGTTACGAAGAATGCTTTCTCATTCCTCTTTAGAGGTTTTAAGACTTTAATATCAACGACTTACCGCTTTTGAAATTCACCTATCCCTCTGGTCTTAAAGTCCCCTCTATGATAGAAATCCCCCCATGGCCGTTACATACTTTGACAAAGAAAAATACCAGAGAAAACCTGAATGGTTGAAAGTTAAACTTCCTCAAGGGGAAGACTTTAAAGACATCCGGGATAACCTTCATAAAAAAGGACTGGCGACAGTTTGCGAGGAGGCCAGGTGTCCGAACATCTCCGAATGCTGGAGTTCGCGCACGGCCACTGTCATGATTCTTGGTGATACCTGCACCAGGGCCTGCAAGTTTTGCAATGTTAAAACGGGAAATCCAAAAGGTTTTATTAATCCCGAGGAGATTGAAAACACTTCTCGCATGGTAAAGATCATGTCTCTACGTTATGTGGTTATAACCAGCGTTGACCGGGATGATGTTCCTGATCACGGCTCTGGCCATTTTGCGGCCGTGGTTAATAAAGTTCACGAGGATCATCCTGAAACTAAAGTTGAAGTTCTTATTCCAGACTTTGGAGTTGTAGAAGAGAGAATGCACACTCTTGCCCGCTCAAATCCATTTGTCATTGCACAAAATATTGAGACCGTTAAGCGACTCACTCACCCCGTGAGAGATCCTCGTGCCGGTTATGAAAAAACTCTTGAATGCCTGAAATTCTACAAGACTCATTACCCACACATTCAAACCAAAACTTCGTTAATGGTGGGACTTGGTGAAACCTGGAAGGAAATTCAGGAAACACTGGAAGATCTGAGAGCGGTAGGAGTAGATATTGTGACCTTCGGACAATATCTGCAGCCAAGTAAACGCCATCTGAATGTTGAAAAATTCTACTCTCCTGAAGAATTTGAAGAGTTAAAAAGAATGGCACTTAAAATGAACTTTAAGTTCGTTGCGAGTGGACCACTTGTCAGAAGCTCTTACAAGGCTTCCGACTTCCTTGATTATGTTGAAGCCAAAGTTTGACCTGAACCAATTCGGACTCAATGAAGATGATCTGGTTAATCTGGATGATCGCACTGTTGTTGTCACAAAATTTAACTGGGACTACTCCCTTTCTCATCAGTTTCAAAGAAGGGCCCTGGAACTGGTTCAGGAAACGCCTCACTTACGTATTCTCATATGCTGCAACCATCCGGAAGTTCTGACTCATGGAAGAGGATTGCAAAAGCCAAGAAAAGGCGAAGAACTTAATCTCAAGGATTTCAATCCCGAGTCCCACCAGAAACTTCCCTACCCTTTCTTCCAGATAGAACGAGGTGGAGGTTTGACTTTTCATCATCCCGGACAATTTATTTTCTATCCCATTCTTAAGCTCAATCCGAAGTCACTATCACTTTCTCTTATGACTGATCAGATTTTTGATTTTTCTATTGATGTTCTTTCCGATTGGGGTCTCAAGGGGCTTCATCATGAACATAAACTACTGGGACTTTGGAACGAGAATCAAAAGCTTGCTTCAATGGGAATAGCGATAGAAAAGCTTACAACCTTCCACGGAATGGCCCTGAATATTATCGGAAACCAGAACATGCTCAGTGCTATGAGGCAGCTTAATCCCTGTGGTCTTGATGCCAACACTTACTCCTCAGTAGATGCATTCATCAGGCTCCCTCACAATCCTCTTGAACGCTTCAGAGAGGAGTTTTTAAAAAGGATTTCTCATGAGTGGAAATAGCTTCGGGCAATTATATAAGATCACTACTTTTGGAGAATCTCATGGGGAAGCACTGGGAGTCGTTATTGACGGAATCCCGGCTGGACTTAAGGTCAGCATTGAAGATCTGAAAAAAGAATTGAAACGAAGGGCACCAGGACAACATTCCGTTCATACCTCAAGAAAAGAAGATGATATCCCTGAAATTCTCTCCGGAGTTTTTGAGGATAAAACTCTCGGAACACCCATCACAGTGATTGTCAGAAACACCAATCAACGAAGCCAGGATTATGACAAACTAAAAGAGACCTATCGCCCAGGTCACGCCGATAAAACGACGATGATGAAATATGGTCACCGGGATCATCGTGGAGGCGGGAGGGCCTCTGGAAGGGAAACCCTGGCAAGAGTCATTGGTGGATACTTTGCGGGCCTCGTTCTTCCCACTGTTTCCTTTTATGCCTTCATTGAAGAGGTCGCCCATTTTAAACTTACTCATCCTCCGAAGGATCATTCAACCGATCGTGGTGAAATAAATATTCCTGATAAAAAAATGAGCGATGAAGTCATAACGTTTCTCAAGTCCTGCAAAGAGAAAGGAGAATCTGCTGGTGGAGTCGTCACT
Organism: Bacteriovoracia bacterium; assembly: GCA_046566385.1. GTDB lineage: Bacteria > Bdellovibrionota > Bacteriovoracia > Bacteriovoracales > Bacteriovoracaceae > Peredibacter. Next base: position 24,839 of record JBKHWS010000033.1, read on the forward strand.
CTTTCCATTCAAAATCCTCCGAGAGGTCTGGGAGAACCGGTTTTTGATAAACTCAAAGCAGATTTTGCAAAGGCCATGCTTTCCATTCCGGCCTGTATAGGCTTTTCCATCAGTTCTGGTTTTGAACTGGCCAAGCTCCCTGGAACTCAAATGTCGATGAACTCCGCTAACTTTGGAGGAATGGAAGGAGGAATTTCTAATGGTGAGGAAATCCTTTTAAAAATGGCCTTTAAGGCCCCATCTACCCTGGGAGAAAATGCCAAGTCCGGCCGTCATGACCCCTGCATACTACCAAGGGTAATACCGGTGGTCGAGGCCATGGCAAAAATTGTTATGGCAGATCATTTTCTTCGGAATGAGGCCTACCGTTCTTTTCACCCTTGAGATAAAGATCAGTAACGCTAATTAAGCCCCTGCTTCTTTTTCTTAAAGCTTCCAGTGCCGGAGTGGGTTCTGAAACCTCCAGTAACTGCTTGTCCCGGTCTTTCCATTTCCAGAACTTTTCATGATGGAAAGCACCCTCTTCATTGGCAAAGAGACCAGAACTATTTATGGCCTCAGACTTTTCGTTAAACATATCCTCACCAAGTTTGACGTAGGGCTGATCTGAAAGCGAGAGATTATATAAAGTGGGGAAAATATCTTCATGTGAACCGAACTTTCCGGGATTGTATGAATTGGGTCGGTATTTATCAGGAACAGACAAAAAGAAAGGAACTGCGTATCGTCTGAACTCTTCTTCGAGCCCCACACCTTTTGCGATCCAAAAACTATGATCTCCCGTCAGGGCGACGATGGTATTTTCACCAAGAGGGGATTTTTTAATTCTGGTTAAGAACTCACCTGCTTTCTGATTGGCATACTGAAAACCGCCGAATCGTTTTCTTGCCAGTTCTTCATCCACTGTGACCTTACTAAGAAGATCTTCATTTATTTCAAGAGGTAGAGACTTGTAAGATGAAGGGTACTCAAAAGGCGGATGATTTGAAGTCGTCAGCACGAGAAAGAACTGAGGTCGGCTCGATGTCCTGATTCTTTCATCGATGAAAGAATAGAGATACTCATCAAAGATCCCCCATTCATTTCCAAGATCGCGCTCGGAAAAGTTATTCAGCTCCGGCATGGCCTCACGGATTTCATCGGCCCCCCAGAGATTGTCATACTTCTGAACCGCAAGATACTTCCCAAGATCTCTCCAACCGAGTTTTCCACCATAGACGAAGTGGGTTTCATAGCCGCTTTCTTTAAAAGGAAGATGACCGGCCGAGGAGACCTTTGTTTTCATATACTCGGACTCAGAAAGAAACCTTGATCCTGGTCTGATCACCTGAGAAGTTGCAACAGAAACGATACTACCAATCGTACCATTTTCTGCAGGCAGGAAGTTTTTAAACAAGATTCCTTCCTTCAAGTGTTGCTTCAGGTCCCCCAGGATTTGAAACTTTTCACTATCGCTGTCATTCCAGTAGCTGCCGAAGCTTTCCATGACAATAAGAACCACGTGGGGAGGATTTTCTTTGAGAAAGGCATTTGGCCGTGTCCTTCCACTAAGAGAACTTCTTAAATCCGGCCCCGCACTTCCGCGAACAGCGGTGACCGCATCCTGCCAGCTTTCAAAACCAAAGCTTTGAAGATAATCATACTTATCCTTACCAAAAGTCTTTCGGATTTTAATAGCGCGGTTCAGGGTCAGAGCTCCGTTAAGGGCAACTTCATTAATGAACTCCGAATCACTGATAAAAGCATCCTCAACGGAGAGAGGAAGCCGGGTGAAATTTCCGCGGGCCATGAAAGCAATTAAAACAAGCCCCGTAAGGAAAACAAGAGGCATTTTAAGACTAAAGGGTTTCGCCTTGAGATCGAACTCGAAAGGTGAAAATAAAAACTTTATGAAGCGATAAAGGGCGTAATGAAGGAGTCCCAGAAGAGGTAGCCACAAAAAGACATTGTAATTTTTATAAATGGTAATGATGACTGCAAGTGTGTCGTCTTCAAAAAAACCAAAGAACAGAATATTTAAGTGATCCTGGAAATAGGAATAGAACCCATAATCACAAACGTATAACCATCCCAGGACGAAATATCCAAAGGTGAGAAAAGTGATTATGAGAAAGCGCGATAGCTTTATGGGAAGTTTTCCGGGAAAAAAATAGGATAAGTTAAGAATGATAAAAGGCGCGGCATTGATATAGGCCAGCGGCATAAGGTCAAAACGAAAGCCGAGCCAAAGGGCCTTTTTAAGGTCTGACATTTTTTCAATAAGAGACGAGAATTCCCCGAAATATAGCGCAAACCCCGATCGGGCGAAAGTCATTAAAACAGCGAAGAGCAAGAATAAAAAAACTAGATTTTTTAGCCAACGCCAGTAAAAGTGGCGGAAAGATAAATTCATAAAATGACCTCTGATATCGGAATCATATCAGTCCGAATCATTTATTGCCACTTAATCATCATCAGCAGTGTCGCCAAACATCAGGTTACGCTCAAAGTCCTCTGGTTTTGTGGCATTACTTTTGGCCTCTTCCATACTGATGAGTCCGTCCTTGTAAAGCTTGGTGATGTGCTGATCGAAGCTTTGCGCTCCTGAGGTATTCTTTCCCTTCTCAATGTAGGTGTAGATTTCCTTGGTTTTATCCGGATCAAGAATGGATTCACGTATTCCAGGATTATTAATCATGATTTCCTGAGCGGCAACCCGACCTTTTCCATCTGTAGTTTTAAGAAGGCGCTGGGAAATCGTAGCATGAAGGTTATCTGCCAGACGAGTCCTGACCACATGCTGCTCCTCAGGAGGGAACATCGAAATAAGCCTTCCGATAGTGCTGAGAGCGTCAGTTGTATGAACGGTACCAAAAACAAGATGTCCTGTTTCTGCTGCTTTAATGGCAATGGAAATTGTTTCCGCATCTCTCATCTCACCTATCAGAATAATATCTGGATCCTGCCTCAGGGCCGATCTCAGGGCAGAGTTAAAGTCACTGGTGTCCTGCCCGATTTCTCTTTGAGTGATCCTGGCCTTGATGGGAGTATGGACGTATTCAACGGGATCTTCGAGAGTCAGTACGTGAACCGCAGCAGTACGATTAATATAGTTAATCATAGCGGCCAGAGTTGAGGACTTACCAGAACCTGTCGCTCCGGTTACCAGCACCAGGCCCGCATTTGCCTCAGCGATTTTATTAATGACTTTTGGAAGCTTCAGATCTTCTGTCGTAGGTATTTTATCACTGATAAGCCTCAGGATAACTCCCAGTTTCCCCTGGTATCTCATAATGTTGTAGCGAACACGACATACGTTCGGAACAGAGAAGGATCCATCATGCTCCTTGAGCGTATCCAGAGTCTTGAGAAGGGCCGCATCCTTAATCATGAGAGAACATACAAGCTTCATGTCTTCATTGGTTAATGGATCAGCTTTAACCTGTATCAGATCACCTCTTAACCTAAAGCAAGGCTTTTCATCAGTCCGCAAATGAATATCACTTACAGCAGAGGAAGAAGCAGATTTGATGATGCTGAGAAAGGTTTCTTTAGTCAGGGCCATTTTAAAAATTCCATTAATTTGAGATTGCTATACTTATCGTTCTTAAGTGCGGAAAATTTAGTGCTATTCTTTACCAGAGTGAAAGAGTTAACTTTACTAAAACTCCGAAAACCCGATAATACTGGCATGTCTAAGATCTGGGACTCTGAACAAGTTTTTGTGAATGGTGATGATTATTTTGATCACCTTATTGAAGATATCAATAAGGCCCGTCACTACATCACGGTTGAAATGTATATTTTCAATGATGATAAACTGGGTAGAAAAATTGCTTCTCACCTTATTAACGCCAACAAAAGAGGTGTTAAAGTTCAGATCATCGTTGACGGTGTAGGCAGCATGGACTTCTTTGATAAGCTCTATGGAATATTTCAAAAGGAAGGGATCACGGTTAAGATTTATAACCCTCTTCCCCTTTACCATCCCTTTTATGGAAAAGTTTCTTTTCTGAAAAAGTTCAAGGTCCTTTTTGCTCGAATTAACAGGCTTAATAAGCGTAATCATAGAAAAATCATCACTATCGACCAAAACATCATGTATGCCGGAAGCTTCAACATTACTGCCGAGCATACGAAGTATCATTTTGAAAAGGCCTGGAAAGACATGGGCGTTAAAGTGACAGGAGACTTTGTAAAGTTTGCTGTCCTGAACTTCAAGAAGACTTGGAAGCTGCGGGACTATTACCGTTTTAAAAAGCAGGTACGAGGGGTCATTTCAATCAACTGGAAACAGTCACCGTTAAGGCTTAACCAGACTATCTTTATGAAGGCCCACTTTTTCAAAAACTTCATTCAGAGAATCCAGAAGGCAGAGAAGAAAGTATGGCTCATGACTCCCTATTTTATTCCTAAAAGAAGCCTCATTCGCACTTTAGGAAATGCTGCCAAACGGGGTGTTGACGTCAGAATTCTGATCTCCCAGAAAACAGACGTGCGATTCTTCCACTGGCTTCAGTTTTTTTACTTTGCTTACTTGCTGAAAAAAGGCGTGAAAGTATATCAGTATACTGATTCAATCCTCCATGCCAAAAATTTTATTATTGATGACTATATGACAATAGGCTCTACCAACCTGAATCATCGCAGTTTTATACATGATTTAGAGGTCGACCTTGTGATTCAGGATGAAGATAATAAGAAAAACGTCGAAGAACATTTTCTGGCTTCGACAATGTCGCAGAAAACAATTACCCTTGAAGTTCTGAAACAACTCCCCCTTTGGGACAGGATTCTCTCAAGATTGTTTTTTCTGTTTAAATATTGGTTTTAAATGAAATTAAGAATACTTTCCTACAATATTCATAAAGGCTTCACCATTGGTAACAGGGATTTCATCCTGGAACAAATTCGTCTTGCCTTAAGAGAAACGAATGCGGATGTCCTCTTCCTTCAGGAAGTCCTGGGAGACCATCAGGACAAAAAATGTAAAATTCCGGACTGGAAAACTGCCATTCAGTTTGAATATATCGCTGACACGATCTGGCCACATTTCGCTTACGGAAAAAACGCTGTCTATCCGGAAGGCCATCACGGGAATGCCATTCTGAGTAAATTTCCCATCATTGAATGGCAAAATCATTCAATTTCGACCAACAGGTTCGAACAAAGAGGTCTCCTTAAAACAAGGGTCATGATACCTGAGCTCGAAAAAGAGCTTCTCCTTTGTTGCACTCATCTCGATCTCACTCAGAAAGGCAGGGAAATGCAGACTGATATGCTGATCAAGCACATGCAATCTGAAAAAGACACTCCCTGGGTTTTAGTAGGAGACTTCAATGACTGGAATAAAAAGATTTCTCCAAGAATAGAAAGCACACTGGGGGCAACTGAAGTCTTTAAGAAGCTTCACGGTAAGTATCCGGCAACTTTCCCTTCTTTTTTTCCACTTCTTTCACTCGACAGAATGTTTGTGCATAATTTAAAGCCTTTAAAGGCAGAAGCCTTCACAGACTCACACTGGAAGAATCTTTCTGATCATCTTCCACTCTATCTGGAAATAGACCTGGCGACAGATTAACAAGTTCCTATCTTTTATTTATAATTTTCCACTTTTAAAACCCAAAAGAATAAAACCCAGCAATAGACAGAAACTATAGAGGTGCTTGTAGTCCTCGTCGAGCCTGAATTTTTTATCGCCATAGGTGAAGCCGCCTTGGTTGTCAGAGAGACACAAGGTGACTCATCAAGGTCTTGGATTAGATTATCGGGGGAAGGTCATGAGCATCATAATACCTTGCCCGGTAGTAGTACAGCCCCGTCTCCTCATCGATCTCTCTATTTGTGTAAGTATAAGCTGTCTTCAGTGCCGTAGATTCAAATCCAGCAGGGTCCACTATGCTTAAGAGTTTACCAAATGATGAGTAAATGTATCTTTGAACCAGATTTCCTGCTTCATCAGTTATCGCCTGAACCGACCCAAGTCCATCCTTAAGGTACATATAGGTTCCGGAGGCTGTCGCCAGTCCCCTTGAAACCCCATCTTCAGTGATATCCGCTGAAAGTACATCATCGGTCCTGAGACCTGAATGAGTATAGGTCGCAAGGACATTATTATCCTCATCCAGTTCAGCGATGATTTCGCTGGAGTCATAGGCATATTTGCGGGAGTAAGAAGTATTCTTTG
>JBKHWS010000034.1:0-30663 GCA_046566385.1 Bacteriovoracia bacterium
AAGATTGCTGCTTAATCCGACCAGGGGAGGACAAAGTCCCCTGGTAATTAATAGGTCATTTTAGACTGGTAATCACAGGAGATCCTCTCCCTGTTGGAATTGAATTACTGAGCGCTTGCTGATGAATCCTTCTTAGGCTTAGGCTTTGTAGAGCTCAAATTGGCCTTAGGATTGTTTCTAGAGTTTTCCTCTTTCATCATAATACATTCTGTAGTGGTCTCGCCTGCGAAGGCCCAGCTTGCCATGAATGTAGATACCAAAAAACAGATCAATAAATGTTTCATAAATCTACCCCCGTAGAAATAAGCTTTTGTATATTCATAGAAGCAAGAGAGGTGCCAACAGAGTATTCACCTAACCACGCTAAAGGAGGTAATTGGCTGTCAAAAGTTTAGACAACACTTCAGAAGTGTCTAAAAAGTTTACGGCTTTCTGATTCTAAAGAGATTTAAGGAATGAGCGGAGGGCAAAAAAAAAGCAGTAATACCCGCAACGAGTATTACTGCTGGTCTGGATATGATTATTGGGCCGTAGCTGAGCTTTTTCCGGTCTTTGTAGGTGATTTGGAAGATGATATCTCCTTGGCACCACGATCTCCTTTGTTCTGCTCAATACAGAGCTTATAGCAAGGTCCACAGCCGGCAATTTGAGGGGCATTACAGTCATTCATACTACGACTGTTTTCTACCTGGCCAAGCTGAGCTGAGTTCTTGTCAGAAGCGAATGCTGCGAAAGAAAAGAAAACCAGGGTTAAGATAAAGTATTTTTTCATATTCACTCCTTACATGTTCAAATTCACGCCGGCAGGCTTAACAATCGTTAAAAGGTTCTGGAAGGCCTGAGTAACCTGAAGTGCCATTTTATGACCGGCACTCGACTCAACCTTTTTAATTTCACCGTAGTTATCGTAAGCTACGTTGATCTTTCCAACCTTTTCCATTTCGATTTCAACTGGCTTCCCAAGAGCATTATACTTGAAAGCAAGCACTCGGCGTGACTTTGAAGACTCCTGGTCTACCATTTTTGAGATTTTTCCTTTGCTATCGTAAATAAGGAATACAGTTTTTCCGTGGTTATTGGCAGCTTTAACAAGATTGCCCTTACCATCGTAATCGAAGCTGGTTGTCCCATCATTGTTCACAACCTTCTTGATTTTATTAATCTTTTCATCGTATTCAATGTTAACGAAGTCACCTTTAGTTGACGATTTTTTAGTCAGTAAACCGTTCGAATTATACTCGAAATTAGTCACATGGTTCCCACGAGCAATTTTTAAAGGAAGTGAATGTTCCCCAAAGATTGTGTCGGTCTTGATGCCATTAATTTCTGTCAAAATTCTATAAGTGTAGCGGGAACCGTCTGCTGTAGTCTTAATTTCATACTCATAGCGATTGGAAACGGGCTTCCCGTCAAATCCTGGCTTGGTAACAACTGTCCAGTAGTGGTCATCAGGATTTTTCTGATCAGAACCATATTTATACTTTGTATTCTCACCATTGCGATCAGTTACTTCAGTTACAAAGAATGTCTTTGTGTCATATGAAACTTTCAGCTTGGTCTTATCGGCATAGCGAATTTCAGAGAGATTGTGTGACTTATCATAAGTGTATTCATAGACGTTATCACCAACGTCTTTAGAATAGACAAGGTCAGTATCAAGATATTTATAAAGAGTTTTCTTGTCTCCAGCTGACCAGATCTCTTTTACCATTCCATCCGGATACCATGAAAAGAAAATCTGCTTCGCCTGGGAATCCTTAATTGCATGAAGCTTACCGTCTTTATAGCTGAACCCTACGAAGTAACCTGACTTATCTGAGATTTTAACCAGCTGTCCATTTTTATTGAACAAGTCCTGCTTCCCATCAGAGTGAGAACGACGGAATCCTTCTTTTGTTACATAAAGTTCCTGTGGTCCGCGATCATTAGAATAAAGGACAGATCCAGGAGCTACTGTTGATTGAACGCCAAAATTCATTGCATATGTGTGGCGAAGTTCAGCATTATTTGCAAGTTTCTGAACGAGGTCGGAAGCTGCTTTTTCAGAAAGAGCAGTTTTCTTCTTCATTTCATTAACAATTTTGGTAGCGGCTGCAACGGCATCCACGGCAGTCTTCGGAGTGAACCTTGTTTTAGCTCCAGAACCATGTTCGTGAATAATAACTGAACCATCTGCTGAAAGCTCAAGGCGTGTTTCAAATTCACTTCCCCAGCCAAAGCCAAACCAGCCAACTTCAGTGGATTTGGAATTGTAGGTTCTGGTGATTTCAAGTTTCTTCCCACCGCCAGGAACGACAATATCAGTATACGAAATGTAGAAATTCCCGTTTTTTAAATTCACACCGGCCTGAGCGAAAGAGGCCATGATTATGGCGACTAGTGCGAGTGAGATTCCTTTGAGTAACTTCATAGATCCACCTTTTTACAGACAATTACATCCAATCCAATTATCGGTTAACTCTCAGCTAAACTTTAATATCAATTATCTTCAAAATAACCCACATCCCGAGACTGACCATGCCACATATCACGATCAGGGCAATGACCCCCAAAGGTGTACCGAAAAGCATTGGAAAGTACTCAGGATCACCGCTTCCAAACATCATCATCATCAGAAAGGGCATGGCCCCGATAATGTAGGCCTGGATCTTTCCTGAGGCGACATAAGTATCAATTTTTAATTGCAGACGGACTCTTTCACGAATAACGAGAACAATAGTGTCGAAAGTTTCAGCAAGATTACCACCGGTTTCGCGTAAAATGTTGACACTCGTAACGAACATCTCATTATCTTCTGTATAAACTCTTTTCTTCAGATTCTCGAGAGCTTCATCCAGTGGGACACCGATCTTCGCCTGCTGGAGAATAAGGTTGAACTCCTGGCTGATCGGGGCAGGCATTTCATCCACCACCATACCTATTGCCTGCGGCATGGTGAGACCTGCTCGCAGTCCGTTTGCGAGTAGATTAAGTCCATCTACCATTTGAGTGGCATAAAGTTTTTTCCTCTTATTCTCAAAAAAATCGACTATTGGTTTAGGTGCTTTCCAGCCTACGAAAAAGATAAAAATCCCTGCGACTGAGGCAAGAGCAACTTTCCCCAATAGAGCTATTACACAAAAAGTAATGACTCCCATACCAAATGACATGAAGAGAAGAGCAATGGTAATTTTATTTGGCTCTACTTCAATGAACATGATTTCAAACTTCTTTAATATATAATCGCGGGTTCCGTATGTCTGATCATCAATCCAGGAAAAAAGCTTAACTGAGTTTACGTATGTATAAAAGAAAACTGCAGCTCCGATGATGAGCAGGACTCCCTTCATTCCCAGGACGTCCAGGAATAGATTAACATCCCGCTTAGCTTTTGGTTCCTGTGCAAAAGCAGGTAAAGAGAAGAACAAGGAGATGAAAAAATATAAGAATCTTTCTTTCATGTCTTATTTATGAAAAGTCCCCGAGGAACTTTGTAACCTTTCTTTTCAAGTGTTTCGATGAACTTCGGAATGAAACCAGTGGCCATAAACTTACCGATGATTTTTCCGTCTTTCCCCATACCTTCCTGCTTAAAAACAAAAATATCCTGCAAAGTCACAACTTCACCCTGGATACCTCCGATCTCCGTAATGAAAAGACACTTACGGGAACCATCATCCAGACGGGACTGCTGAATAATCATATGTACGGCAGATGCGATCATTTCTTTAATAGCTTTCTGTGGAAGTCCGGCACCCGCATACTGAACCAGGGTTTCAAGACGAGAAATTGCATCTCTGGGAGTGTTCGAGTGAACTGTTGTCATTGAGCCATCATGACCAGTGTTCATCGCCTGTAACATATCCAGCGTTTCTCCACCTCGACACTCACCAACGACGATACGGTCAGGTCGCATACGAAGAGTTTGTTTTACCAGACAGCGGATATCAATTTCCCCATCGCCTTCAAGTGAAGGAGGACGTGTTTCGAGACGAACCACGTGATCCTGAGGAAAGTTTAATTCCGCAGAGTCTTCACAAGTTATGATTCGTTCATTTGACTGAATGAATCCACCCAGCATGTTGATAAGTGTTGTTTTACCGGAACCGGTACCACCGGAAACGACAATATTTCGATGGGCTTCAACTGAGATTCTCAGGAAGTCGGCCATCTCCTCTGTCATCGCTCCAAATTTTACCAGATCTTTGTAAGTAAGGCGTTTGTCCGGGAACTTTCGGATAGTGATACAACATCCATCAATCGCACAAGGGGGAATGATGGCATGAACTCTGGACCCGTCCGCTAATCGGGCATCAACGTAGGGAGTTTTTTCATCAATTCTTCGGCCGATTGGGGCCACAATACGTTCAATAACATTCATTACCTGACGATCATTGGTAAAAGTAATTTCAGACTTTTTAACCTTTCCACCCTGTTCGTAGTAAATCTTTTTAGGACCAACAACCATGATTTCTGAAATACTTTTATCGGCAAGCATGTCTTCAAGTGGACCAAGACCTAATGCTTCATCAAGGATCTCTTTTACGATCCTGTTCATGTGGTCTCTGGTAGGAAGAATGTTTTTAGTGTCTTCTTTTCCTAGAAGTTCAACGACCATCTTCTTGGTCTGCTCACGTAAAATGATTTTAGCCTTGGGATCATTATCGTCCTGCTTTTTTAAATCCATTTCCTCTACGAGGGCCTTATGTATCCGGCTCTTGAGTTCTGTCCACTGATCTTTTTTCTTATCATCAGAAGGAGCCTCGCCTGCTTTACCACCATTTTGTGAATTCCCCGCATCCTGAGGTTTGGCGAGCTTTTCCAGAGTTTTTAATACGTTCTTTTGAACCAACTTTCGGACACAATCAGTAACCCCGGATCCAAAAGGAGATCCTTTTGCGGCCACGAGCACAGGTGTGGATCGGGAAAGCGCAGCTGTACAAGTGGCATCATCGCGGGGAATGGCATGAAAGACAGGTTTTCCAATCTGCTTTCCGATGACGTCAGGGCTCACCGGATGACCATTGACTGCCTGATTAACCAGAATCTGAATCATGTCTTTAGGAAACAGCATGGTCACGAGATCGGTATACATTCTCTTACACTGGTTAACCGCCAGGAGATCTGGAGATGCCACCATAAAGATGAGTGTGGAATATTCCATCGCCTTGAGCGCAAGTGGAGAGAGCTCACTACCGGCATCAATGATAGTAACTGGGTAAATGTTCACAATTGCTTTTAACGCTTTTGCAATTCCATCTTCATTAATCTGATTAGCAGCAATGGCTTCAGTCGGCATTCCAATGAAAGAAACACCGGCTTTATGATCTGCAGTAAAGAGTTGAATGGATCGTGGATCAATGGCTCCGGTAAAGTCAGAAAGTTCCTTTAAGTTCTTCTTTGACTTCATCCCGGTAATTATATTCTGGTCACCACATGATTTCTGATCGAAATCCATCAAGAGAGTTTTTGCTCTTAACTCTCCGGCATAGGCAATGGCCAGGTTAGCCGCCACCTGCGACTTACCAACTCCACCCTTTCCACCGATGATTGTTATTATATGTCCTGGCATCTTACTCTCTTCTCCGGAATTTTTTTCTGATCTCCTCAGTTCCGGCTGAAGCCGACTCAATGATTTCAGGAGTAACAAAAATTACGTACTGACTTTTATTAGTCGTATAGCTTTTTGCTCTAAAGAGGTTGAACAAAGGAGTAGAAGCGGTTTGTCCTGAAGTTCCACTGATTGGGGCAGGATCATTTCCTGGATTATCAAAATCTGTTGCTGAAGTATTCTGTACAACACCACCGATAGCGGCTGATTCCTTTGACTTCAGTACAACATTAGTATTTATTGAGTTATTTGTTGTAACCGGTGCTGACTGGCCGGTAGGAACCTGAACACTAACTGAGAGAACGATTCCCAGTTCCAGCTTTTCTTGTTCCAGTATTTTAGGTTTAACCTCAAGCTCCAGTCCAACTTCTGCACTCGAAGCTTTTGTAAAATCTCCTGTACCCACAGCATAAGGTATAGTTGTTTTCTTATTAATTTTACCACCTTGCTCGAAACCGTCACGTACAATAACCATTCCAGATTGAATTGTTCTCGCGTAACCCGCACTTTTGGCCGCATTCAGTTTCGGAAAGAGATTTGAAATTGTAGCACTGAGAGTTCCATCACCCTGTCTGGCGGTTATATTTCCCGACTCTGTCTGGCCAAATGTAATTCTCGAATTATCCTCACCCATTAACGGTGCCCATTTGAAAGCAAATACTTTATTGTAATTTTTTGATAACTCCACAAACTGGGATGTTATCTTGATCATTTTTGGAGCAGGTTGAGGCTCCTTCTTTTCATTAACTGCAATGAAGTCAATAATGTCATCGGTCTGAGGAGTTGCGTAACGATTACTCGCCGCTGACAAATTAACAATCTTCGGAGGTAAATATGCTTTGGCGATTGTGACGGCCAGAGCTTTTTTGTCACGATTACTCACAACTCCTTCGAGCCAGAAGACTTTATTCACAACCCGCACAGTAACATCTTTCAGGTTGTTCCTTGCGAGTTCATCAGTCATTTTCCTTGCAATCACCCGCTGAGTTTGGGGAGAAAGTTCTATGAGAGTCAGCACATCAGGATAACTTGCCAGTACCTGTGAAACCCTTCCGATATCATCCGGAACCACTATTTCTCCGCCAACAAATACTTTTCCACCACGAATGCCAATCTCAAGTCCTTCGACATCACCAATAAGCTCTCGAAGCTCAGCAACGGTGTTAGATTTTCCTGTTGCCGTAACAACGACTGTATATTGGAGTTTTACATCACCAACGGTATCGCGGATGGTGACGTTTGTACGACCTGGCTTCATACCCTTAAAGACAAGTTCTCGCTTGCCTGGAATAGCTATAATTCTCAAAAGGTTCTCATTACCGATCGTGATTTTGGTACTGAAGTCAAAATCAAGTTTTTCAATGACATCAATACCCATCGCAACTTCCAGATCTTTATTGGGGACAGATGCTGTTACGGCAGGAGCGGCCGGGGCCTGTGCGAAGGACAGGCTAAAGTAGAAGAGAGTTGTAAAAACGAGGAATATTCTAACGGCCACCTGCGCTTGTCCTTTTTGTATCCTTGGCCATCTGTTCAGCAAAATATGTCTTTGCCTCAGCAGCATCTTCTCCTAAAACATCATAAAGCCTTGTGGCCTGTATTCTCTCAACGGTCTTGTCATCGTTGTTTCTCAGAGAGAGATAAATACCGTTACCCGCTGAGATCAGAAACACCATTTTCTGAACTTCAAAGGGAGAAAGTTCAAGCGTGACAGTGTTGTAGTTTGTATAGGAGTTTAGTTTCATCTGTCGTGAATCAGTTTCTGATTTCAAATTTACCAGGGGGACAGAGTTCGTTACGTAAAGACCAGTTGAAAGGACGAGTACATCCTGGAGAACGGTTTTAACTTTCAGTCTTTCTTTTTTTCCTGAAGCATAATCCACGAGCGCAAGGATATCTACTCGGTCACCCGGCTTTAAAAGACGACTGACAGCCTGGTTTTCTGTCACTTGAATGGAAAGAGCACGTTTCCCAATGGAAATCTGTCTTGAGAGACCAGACTGAGCTCCAGGATAAGTCACTCTTGGGACTGTAATTTGTTCACCCTTTTTAATTGGAACTGCAGCAATCGTATTATAAAGATCTTCCACTCGTGAAAAGCTTCCCGGCATCTGGAACTTTTTAGGGACAGTAATAATTTGAACTTTTCTGTCGTCGATAATTTCAAGTTCTTTGATATCTTCTTTTGCAACTACCACGGGAGTTTTGTTTCCATAATCACTTTGTAATTCCGTTTCCCGGCTCTCAATGTAGGAATAGATCATGAATACTGCCACGGCAGCTAGCATGAGACTGGTTGTAAAAGCGCGACTATTCATAGTTCATCCTAAACTTGAATGGATTTTCGATGACTTAATCTTATCAGATTTTTAATTCGATGGGACAAAATGAACGAACTTACCTACTGGATTAAGCAACTGCTTTTATCAACAACTGATTTAAAATCCTGGCCGATGTCATCCGGAAGAAAATAGGTTTTACCGTCCTTATTAAAAAATGTAGCCCCACAAACTCCATAAACAGTCCCCACTCTTACCCACAAAGTGCGGTCTCTGGTGTACTGCTCTTCACATTTATCCTCGGGGATGTCTTTGAAAGGAATACTGATTTTATAGCAGGGCATGACCGGGTTTCCTGATTCATCTGCCCCACCCTGGAAGTAATCTTTCCAGCCGATGTAGAACATTCCAAACTGTCTCCAAGTCAAAACAGCAGGGGAAGCCTTAGGACCTGGAATAGTTGAGTTATTCTGGATCCTATAATAAAAATAGGCCCTGGTAATTTTCTGTTGGTTGATGGAACCATTAATGGAACTGGCAAACCCTCCAATCACTGAATAAAGAGTTATCATCAGTGGAAGAAAAATAATTAATTCAATCAGTGCCTGGCCACGTTCATTTTTCATATTTAACAACCATTATCGAATAGTGTGATGTCCATCTGTGCATCACACACATCTTGTCCAGTGACGGCCTTACAAACCCGGGTAGCACACTCGGCCCTCGTTGGTTCTTTCCCCAAGAAGGATTCTGAAACCATTTCCAGTTTCTGCTGCCCGGTCAGTTTTCCTAGAACATCAATGGTTAATTCAAAAGTTGTATAGCCACCGACAGTCATGTAGGTATCAGAGTTACCTGGGCCAGCGGGATTAATTTTGAACTTCCCATTGGGGATAAAAATGCTAAGGTTGTATTTCTTAAAAGCTTCCTCTGCTCTATCTTCCGCTCTTGATAATGAAGGCCCTACACTTATTAGATGTGAATCGGTGGTAAGGTAAACTCTGCTTGCCATGAAGGTTGCATATTGTACGAGATATCCGGTTGCATAATTCAATGCTGAGTTAAAAATAACAAGAATTAAACTCACCCCAAAAGCGAAGGTAAGAATAAACTCAACCGTTGATTGTCCCTTTTCATTCTTATTGACCATAAGTATCTTTTGGACCAAAAAATCTTGTCCCTCCCGAAGGATCCGCGTAAGAAGGATGATTTCCAATATCCCTGTTATCTCTGGCAACATCAGTTGGTCGCACCTGCGATCCAGTAGAGCTACTCGATGAAAGAGCATGCCTGTAAGCAAACTCATTCTGTGATTTTATTTGCTGTCCAATTCTTCCCTGCTCGCCGAATAATCTTCTGAAAGCTTCACTTCGATAGAAAGTAAGGGCAAGAGAAATAGCAACCACCAGTAGCAGAATGTATTCAACCAATGTCTGACCTCGTTCAGATTTTATTTCCATAAAATAAATCCCATCAGCATCCAGGCAACACAAATGACAGGCGCATAACTAAAGCGTGAACGAAGAGTATCTTTTATGCCTGCCCAGTAACGACTGAGGTAATAAGCCTTTAAAGTCCTGGCATTTCTCATAATCCTGAACATCAACATCGTCGCTCCAACAGCGACAGTGCTCAAGACAAGTTTTTCAAAGAACATCAAATGATATTGTAAGGGAATTATTAAAAATAAGCTTGCCAGAAATTTAGAATCGCCTGCTCCCATAATATTCAGAAGATAGAGGATAAAACCAATAGCTATAAACCCAAGAGGAAAAATCAGAGTTTCCCAGGTAAGCGGGTAAACATCCCGAAAGGCCATATGGAGCCCGATAGAGATAAGAAAGTTTGCAACGACCCAACGGTTTGAGATCTTACAGGTCTTTAAATCAATCCAGCCAACAACCAGTAGCTCCACCATGATGAGAGCAAAGACCGCATTGAGGATCATGGCCCTGTCCCTTTATAGGAGTTGTGATAGCCGTCAAACCAGCACTCCACAGGACAGACTCCAATGGTGAGATGGGTTGATAGAACGTGGCTTACGCCACCCATCGATTCGCTAAAAAATGTCGTGTATTTATTAATGATGTTAAAGCCGAGAATAACAGCAAATGCGAGAATAAAAATATATTCCACGGTCGCCTGACCGCAGCTGCTATGGGCTTTCATGGCTCAATGCTACCATGAACCAGTTGGTAGGCAAGATTTTTAGACCTTGCCTACTGACTAGTTAAAGAGATCGCTTTCGATTTTTTCGGTTGTCTTTCCCATAACCTTGCCGAGAATACCATTCTCTCCAAGAAGCTTATCTTCGATCTGCCCCTTGAATTTAATAACAATGGCTGCTGCAACGGCAACGAGTAGAATGTACTCGGTGGATGTCTGTCCACTTTCGTCTTTGAGATAAGACATTATTTTATTTTTCATACTTCCCCCTCAAAGGAACAATCATCTGATTCACTTCGAATCTTATCGACCCTGAGACTCAAAAACTTTAGGCTCCTTTCATCTTTCTTAAGACATTATAACACACCTTGTCAGTTTTTATGTCTTTTTTTGATTTACAATTGCAAGACATTGAAATTTAAGTGAATTTTATGAGACGAATTAATCTAAATTGTCGAAACTTGCCTCTCCAGATTGTATGTAAAATGAGGTATGATGATAGACGGGTCCGGGGCGAAGCCATAAAGTTTCGCCCCTACGATTTTATTTTCGGGAGCGGTCCCTGATCATGGTGTGCATGCTTGCCTGGCCTAGGATTAGGTCAGAATGTGAGAAGCCTAAAGTGATTACTAATTGCGCCCACCTAGTTTTCTAGGGGCGCGAAACCGTATTAAGCCTTCCCCCGGACCTCTTTCTTCGCCTCTCCCTCTCTTAACTTTGCCCCTACGTATAAATGTCTTGACGATACTGGTCTGAAACAAAACAATTAAGTTATGGATACAATTAACGTCAATGACTATCAGAACGTTTCATGGATTGAAAATCTGGCACTTGAAGAAGTGAACATGGAAGAGTCTGGTATCATTCGCTTTAATGATCACCTCAATACTCAGCAGCTTCTGGAAGAATCTTCATTAAACTTTGTGAATAAGCTTAAGGATAGATTCGAGTTCTATGTCTCTCTTTTCAATCAATACAGAAGCAACAGAGACACCTCACGTTCTATTAAAATTTTCCGTATTTCTAATACTGTAAATGACTTCATCCTCTTCAGAAACTCTTTGAAACTGATTGTGGCACGAAGGGCCCCTGATGTAGTGAGCATTGGATTTCTTTCAAATAATGGCGGTTTGTATTCGGCCAGACTTGCCAATGAGAATCAGTCCATTCATGCCATCCATGAAATTAAAGCTCATGTAGGACCTTTTAATACCATCTCATGGAGATTTCAGGGTGAACCGGTGGAAGTAGAAGCTCTGGTGAAATATTATCTTACTGAATTCGTAAAAAATTCCTCACGCTAGTCCAAGAGAGTTAAGTCTTTTATAAGTGAGCTGAAGAGAGTCTTCAATCTTTGGCATTTTCGCATTTAAAAATTCTTCAATATTGGAAGTATCCAGGCGGAAATAAAAATTGGAGTTTTCCTCATTCCCCTTATTCTTCTCCAGGGGAAAGCGGCCGCTTGTCCTTTCAATCAGCCCCTCATCTTTTTTGAAAATCTTTGCATATAATTGGGCAAACTCATACCTTGTCATGAAGTCTTTGCTGGAAACATGAAAGAGTCTATTTGTTACATCTTTAGAGAGAGTTGCTCTTAATATCCGGACCATGATCTGAACATCAAGAAAACCAGTAGTCACACTGTCATCAGCAATAACAGGTTCTCCTTTAGCGAACGCCGCTTGCATATGCTCAAACCAGTTACTGTGGGATGGATTGAAACTACGTCCATACAATGGTGAGCATCTTAAAATTAAATAATTAAGACAGGATCTCTGGACGTAAAATTCTGTGGAAGAAAGAGTGTTGCCATAAACAGAGTTAGGAAATGGAGTTTCTCCTTCTCGGTAGACAGTATTTTCTCCATTCAAAACAAAGCCTGACGAAATATAAATGAACTTTGAATTGTAGCGCTCAGAGGCGGCACAGCAGTTAACTGCCCCCGCCGAATTCAGAGCATCGGCCTGTTTCGGAAATAAATGGCATTCACGGAGAGAACTCATACCAACTGCATAGATCGTTAAATCCGGACGAAAACGGGCGGTAATGTTAGAAACGTATTCTTTCCTAAGAACATCACAAGGAAGACAGGTCACTCCTGGAATAGAAATTGGAGTCTTGTGATAGGTACCAATGATCCGGAATTCATCCTTGAGCATCTCAAGGAGATTGGATCCGATAAACGATGAGACGCCGAAAATGAGAATTGTCTTCTTCATGATCTTTCATTCTAAGGGAAATTTTGACTTTGGAGAAAAGGAAAAACCTTCCCCCATTCGGGGGAAGGTAAGTGGGTGTGTATTAGCCAATAAGCTTTAAGGCAAAGTTCGGGGCCTGGTTCGCCTGTGCGAGTACTGAAACACCTGCCTGGGAAAGAATGTTATTCTTTGCCATGTCCGCCGTTTCTGCAGCTACATCAACATCGCGAATCCTTGAGTTGGCCGCACTGAAGTTCTCTTCTGTAATCGCAATTGTATTGCTTGCTGATTGCAGTCGGTTCTGTAGTGCACCCAAATTAGCCCGGGTTCCGTTAATCCGCACCAGAGCATCGTCCAGCTTTGCGAGTGATAACTGTGCGCCTTCTTTACTTGCGATGTTCTCACCAGTGAGAGCAAGGCTTTCAAGCGTGGTATCAGTGTCTGAGGAGTCGAATTTAATCCGGTCTTGTATTGGATCGTTGTGGATCCCGACCTGGACTTCAACAAGTCCTCCTGTACCATCGAGCAGCTTTCTGCCGTTGAATTCTGTTCCTTTGGAGATTCTTTGAATCTCTTCAAGGAGGTTCTGGAATTCAATGTTCGAAAACCCTCTTTCCGTGTCGCCAACAGTATCAGAGGCTGCCTGGATTGAAAGCTCTCTGAGGCGAATAATGATGTTGGATACCTCGTTAATCGCGCCTTCTGCTGTCTGAATGAGTGATACGCCATCATCTGAGTTCCTTTTAGCTTGTCTGAGACCTCTGATGTGAGCTTTCAGTTTTTCACTGATCGCTAACCCAGCTGCATCATCAGACGCGCGAGTTATCCTTTCACCGCTGGATAGTTTCCTAAGGTTACCATCCAAGTTATTCTTCGTGATTCCTAGTGAACGTTGCGCAGCTATACTCGCAATGTTCGTATTTATTCTTAATCCCATAATTTAGTCCTTTGTTGTCATTGTGAACCTCCATGTTCAGTTGTGGACTTCTTGTCCACGGTTGTTTGTTTTTAAAAAACCACTACCCTTAAAACAACTTGCTAGTTTACACACCCACTATCAAGTTTTGCAGGATTTCGTTTTACATCAGTATCAATTCTTAAGGCCTAAGCCTCAGGAGTCATTACCCCTGAGAAGCGGCATTAATAAGGCTGAGAGCGTTCGTCGTAGACTGGTTCGCTTGAGCCAATACTGAAGTACCTGCTTGCATCAAGATATTCGTTCTTGTTAATTCAGAAGTCGCAGATGCAATGTCTGTGTCGCGAATACGCGAGTTAGCTGCAGACAAGTTTTCATTCGAGATCTGAATGTTGTTAATGGTCGACTGAAGCCGGTTCTGAAGAGCACCGAAGTCAGCACGGATACCAGAAACGTTTTGAATCGCCTGGTCGATCGCTGCCAGTGAGTTCTGAGCTGAGATCTTGTCAGAAACAGAGGCGAGGTTAAGACCAAGTGCCGCCACGTTAACGTCGGCCGAGGAGGCGTCGAACGTCAATCGGTCAGCTAAAGGATCGTTTCGGGTACCAATCTGGATATCAAATACAGATCCTGTACCGTTCAGAAGTGGAACCCGGTTAAATTCTGTGGAGTTTGCGATACGGTCTACTTCCGAGAGTAACTGCTCGAATTCAACGTTTAGGAACTTACGTTCTGTTGGTCCGATAGTATCAGAAGCGGCCTGTACTGCCAGTTCGCGAAGACGGATCATGATGTTTCCGACTTCCGCTAGTGCACCTTCAGCGATCTGTACAAGTGAAACACCGTCTTGAGCGTTTCTTTCAGCTTGTCCCAGACCTCTGATCTGTGCTTTCAAGTTTTCAGAGATTGCGAGTCCGGCAGCATCGTCACCAGCACGGTTGATTCGGCTACCTGAAGAGAGTTGCTCTAACACTTTCTGTTGAGCACCGCGAGTTTGACCCAAGTTCCTCTGCGCATTGAGCGACGAAACGTTGGTGTTAATCCTTAAACCCATATATCCTCCTTGAGTTGGGTTTCACTCATCTCTAATCCGTGAGAGAGTGATGATCGCCATAATGGCTTTCACGTAAAACTTTTCGACAACCCACGAAAAGACTTGAGAATGGTTGTAAAAAAAATCGACAATTTCTCAAAAAAGAGCTTAAATGATTGAAATTATGGAGTTTTATGTATGGGCAAAATTTTCCGCTTAAGTGAAAAACCCTCATGTTTTGAAGCCACTTTGGAGCTCATTGAGAAATCTTTCCATTATCAGAAGCCTCATTCCTTTGAAATTGATTTCGCTCCTCTCATAGATAAGAGCAATCATCACAACTGTTTCATTCTGATAGATGAGAATGATAAAGTTGTTGCTCACATAGGTGCCAAAGATACATTCTTCTCCATTAACAATGCGGATTTTCCTGTCACCATGCTGGGAGGAATAGCAGTAGACGAATCACACAGAGGTGAAGGACATTTTCAAACTCTCCTTCAGGATGTGCTAGCAGAAAAAAGAAGTGATACATCTCTTTTTCTCCTCTGGAGCGACCTGGAAAAGCTCTATAACAAATTTGGTTTCTTTCTCTGTGGTACCCAGTTTGAAATTGAAAAAGGAAATGGGGTCGACAATAACTTCATCAGGACAACCTATGCTTCTTTAAGAGAAAAAGAGAAAAACGAAATTCAAAACCTTTATAAAAGTTCTTTTCAAAAAGAATTCTTGGGCCCTACCCGCCTCGAGGCTGACTGGAAGCTAATTGAAAAAATAACCTCAGCGGACCTTTACATAAAGAAATCGGGTGAAAACATCACCGCCTATTTTTTTATGAACAAAGGTCAGGATCTTCCGGAAATCATCTATGAATATGGAACTCAGGACTCACTTCAGAGCTTTATGCAGGAGATCCTTTCCTACGGAAAAATATGGTCAGGGAAAGAAGTCATTTCCACAGAACAGGTTCAGTACCAGTTCTTTATGTCACCAGGAGACTTGCGATTATTTACAGACTTTGTTTTAAAATTAACGAATGGAAAAATTAGCATAAGAAATATAAATGTCATGAAGCAAGAGGTCTTTTTTGATTACAGTGAAGAACTTCACGCTCTGGACACTCAAGACTTTTTAAGGGGAATATTTGGGCCAGGAACATTCGAAGAACTTGATTTACCGGCAGTGTTTCTTTCAGGTCTCGATAGCATCTGAAGAAAAGGGCCCCGCATAAGCGAGACCCTCTAATAATTTAGTTACAAGTAATAACCTTAACACCGTAGTTACAGCTATGCTTTTTATGAGCAGCTTTCATCGCTAAAAATTCCGCTTCAACGACAGAACGCCCGCTCACCCCAGCAGAATATCTATCATCAGTTGAGCCATATGAATTGATACAAGCAGCAGTACAGAATACTTTTTTAACTTCTGTTCTGAAAGGTTCGCATTTAGATGTTTTTACTCCATAGTTACAAGAATATGTTTCCTGGGTATTTTGCTTGGAATGGTATTCGGCTTCCAGCTTGCTATATCCAACTCCTGATTCAATATAACGACTGTCAATCGACCCGTAGCTGTTTGTACAACCTGAATAGCAGAAGAATTTTTCCGCATCAGGATTATTTCCTTCCAGGATGTCGATGCGCGCCTGAAGAGCACGGTTCAGTTCATTAAGGCGAAAGTTTTCAGATCTAAGATATTCAAGCTCACCGCTGTTACCGCCGCCATTCATTTCACAGGCATTAAGTTTCTGGACTGTGATATCCAGTTGAATTCTCAATTGATTTTTTTCTCTCAGGCAGCTTCTTAAAGCATCACTCTGAGCAAATGCACTTACACTTGAAAATAACAGGATTCCCATTAATAAGAATTTCATGACTTGTCCTTGGATTAAGGTTTTCTTTTTCCTTTATCATGAGAAGAAAAGAAGGAAGCTGGATTTGAAGAAATTACATAGGAAGTAGGAAGAAAATTATTTGAGGATGGACTCGTCTGGAAAGAAACAAAAGCTCTGCTCATTTCCCTTAAGATCTGTTCCAATGATGACCTTACCACCCAGAAGATGCTTGCATTTGACGGCCCTTGGGTTTTTACCCCCTGAAAGGAGCTCAGACGGGACGCTTTTCCCTTTGAATTTTCGGGCTTTTGTTAAAGCTTCGCATCCTTTTTTAACACAGGATCGGTTGACAATAAAGCCATCTACTTCTCCAAATGAGACCGTCATCTTACCGAAAGTGTAAGTCTTCATGGGAGCTGCAAATGAAAAGAGAGGAAATAACAAGAAGATTAGCTTTATCATTTTCCACCTTTTTTCTGAAGCTTCATTTGTACAATATTAGTTGTACTATCAACCAGGACATCTTCCTTGACCCAGAATTTGCCAGTTGGATTATTATCTTTATCGACCTCACATTCAATCCCACTGGAAACATCACTCGCACTTTCAGGGCAGGTCTGCCCCCAGGAATTGAGTATTTCATATTCCATTTTACCGCCAATGCACCTCAGACCCGAGACAGTCATGGCATGATAGGCGTGCTTGGGAACACCGGGAACAGGATTGCGGCAAAAATCGGTCTGAGCATTAGGTGTTGTCATAAATGCAGTACAAACTGTTATACCAAGGGCCCTGTTTTCTTTAATGTCCCTGAATATTCTCATTCTTAATTCATTCGTCGCTCTGTCTTTACTGTAACAGGATCCAGCGGGTCCATTGTAATTATTATTATCAGTATCAAAGTATTGAGACTCATCACACATGCTGAAGCTGGCACAGGAGACATCTTTTAAAGGAATCAAATTCTTCGAGTCCAGACACCCTGGAGTCAGCATCTTTTTTAACTGCAGGCCATTAACAGCTGTAGTATTTGAAAGGTCTTCTATTGTTTTCATATCCAGAGCATTTCCAATTTCCAGTAAAGGGACAATGGCGGAAAGGAGGGAGTCCAGCTGAGTAGTGTCAATGCAGGTATTACTTTCAGGGGCGAGGATGGATTGAGAGAGAATGTGTTCACAAGGTCTTTGCGATTGAGTTTTTATATTCACAATGAATGCTTTACCAAGATCTTCTATACTTCTCACCTCAGTGGTAGCTGGCTCATCTTTACAAGCCTCATTCAACTGTTCCATCAAAGGATTTTTAGCAATAATATCGAGAAGACCATTCCCAAGAGCTAAATTTGATTCCCTATTTGGTCTTAGGTTTCGATTTTCAGTATGAATTTCGGCCAATATCCTGCTTTTAAACTGATCATTCCCTTCAATCATTTGCCGAAACTTAGCCAATGCTTCATCACTCGCTTTTGCAACAACACGATCGTCCTGAATAACTGAAGAAGGATGTAGAAAGGTTTTATAAAAGTCCCGCCAGGCACTTCCACATTTTGTTTCAGTGTTGAGTAAAAGGATTTCGTTACTTATAAAATTACTAACTGCTTGATCAAGAGGGATCTCTTCATTTTTCTCCCTTTCACAAGCCTGAACTATTTCCTGCCTTTCGTTTCTGATAGTATCGATAGCAAGGGCCAGATCATTTTTCAGTTTCTTAAAATCGTCAGGATTTTTTTTAAGAGAATTTATATGGTCAAAGTAAGATCCAAGGCTAAGGAAAAGTCTTTGTTGCAGGTAAGGATCCAGCAGGGTCTTATCCTCTGTTATTGAAAATTTTGCAGGACAAGCACCACCAGAATTTTCCATGGCCCCAACGGTTTCACATAAAAAGCCACCGGAGGTGAAATCGGAAAGACTTTCATTTTCTTTGGTTACATATTTACCAGGAGAAGTCCTCCAGTTCTGTCTCCAGCCGTTAGTGGAAGCTTCAAGAGCGGCGTGGGTGAAAGAGACATCCGGATTATCAGGCAGAATGGACTTTAAAACTGCTGAGGTAGCATTCGCATAACACGTACCTAAGCCATCTTGATCTTGTGTCTTGTGAGTTGCTAACGACTTTCCTTCTTCAAAGAGAGAGAGAGAGGTATTTTCTGGAATAGTTGTGATCCCGCTTCCATTACTGAAGCGGCAATCAGCAAAGGCCTGAGAGAAAAATAAAATACCCAGAATTGGAACCAATTTCATACTGTGTTTATCGGCAAAACCGGGTTCGAAGTTAGAACTTTCTCAGAAGAGCTATGCGTCCCATGAGGTAAATGGCAACACCCCAAAAGACCCAGCTTAGCACCGGAATATCACTTATTTTCAGGACTTGGACGTTCATGACAAATAAGGTTCCGCTTAAGACAAAAATGGATGCGAGCAAAGAAAGACCAAGGATGTAGAAGGACCTGTTTAAGCCTTTAGAGAACTTATCAAAATCCCTCACCCGGACTTCAGCAGAATAGTTATTTTTCGAACTTTCTTTTAAGAACCACTTCAGGTGTTTGGGAATAATTCTCAGGGAGGTAATGACATCTTTTGCCACCCACATCAGCTCTTCCTGTGCGTTCTTTTGGGACAGTAATTCCTGAACCAGAACCGGAAGATCTTTTTCCAGAACCTTAAAGATGTTGATGTCCATTCCAATGGATTTACCAACCCCGTCAAGAGTCATGAGGGCCCTGAAAATAATAAACCATTCTCTTGGCAGATATAGTTCGTGCTTACTCAGTGTACGAATAAGATTTCGTACAAGTTCCGTCATATTGGTTTCTTTAACACTTAAACCTATATAAGGAGATATTGAATCTTTTATGTCCCTGATAAGTTCTTCATGATCAGGGACCGTCTCGTACTCAGCAACATCCAGGAACTCATAGACGAGGTTATCGAAGTTATAAGTCACTACGGCATAGAGAATGGCAATCAGGTTAGCCCGATTCTTCTTACTAAGAGTGCCCATTAGACCAAAGTCGATTATCCCGATTCTTCTGTCATGGAGGACAAAGAAGTTTCCTCCGTGAAGGTCAGCATGAAAGAAGCCATCAGCAAGGAGTGTATGAGTAAAGAGCTCAATACTCTTCTCAAGTTTCTCCGCCATATCCGGCCCCATCTCTTCCATGGATTTAAACTCATTGAAAGGACGTCCATCAAGAAATTCTAGTACCAGAACTTCCTGAGTGCTGTACTCTCGATAGACTTTTGGAACAACCAGGAAGCCGTCCTTATCAATCAATTCAAGATTTTTTCTGAGACGCTCACAATTCTGAGCCTCAACCTGAAAATTCAGTTCATTTTGAGTACTCTTAAAGAAGTCCGAGATCATCTTGGACATTCCAAGAAATTTAATTTCTCCTGAAACTTTTTCGAGTTGCTGAATGATAAAGAAAAGAATTTCGAAATCGGTAAGAATCAGCCGGGTGATATTGGGCCTTCTTACCTTTAAGACTACTTTTTGACCATCGTGGAGCTGAGCTTTATATACAACACCTATAGATGCGGTACCAATCGGGTTCTCATCAATGGAGGAAAATATTTCATTGATACTTTTCCCCAGATTGTCTTCGATAACTTTTTTAGCAACCTCAAAGGGAATGCCGCGAACTTTGTTTTGTAGAAGTTTAAGTTCTTTTATGAGTGCAGGTTCCAGCAGGTCTTCCCTGGTAGCCATGAGTTGACCTAGCTTAATGAAGCTGGGACCAAGTTCTTCAAAACTCAATCGAAGCTGCTGGCCAAAAATCTGCCACCACTCTTCCTTGGTGAGTTCTTCATTTTTAAGTTCAGACACCCGGGAAGGAAGTACGAACCCTGGAATAATCTTATCCAGACCGGATTTGACGATTAACTCAGAGAAACCATGTCGACTCAATACAGTCAGGATTTCACGAAAACGTGAAACGTTTTTAATAGTCTTTGAAATTCCTATGCCGGTCTTAATGATGTCCATAAATTACAAGGTCGCTTTTTATTTTATGGTAAGTTAAAATGGCCAGAGTACCAATGCTCAATGAGCGAGAACTATTTACCCCATGCTAAAACTGACTGTTTTAATTACCTTACTCTTTGTCTTTTCTGCCCTGGCGGTGGAAACCTGTAGCCGTGAAGCGACTATCAATTATCAGGAAGTATTAGTGGATGTGAGTTCAAAAGGTAGGGGTGAAGGGCTCAGGTACTACCTGGAAAAGGATCCAGTGGCCACTGAACTTCTAAATGAGTATCAGGAAAATAACCGACCTACCTGGAAGAGCGCTGCTCTCAGTACTCTGGGTTCTGCCATGATCCTGGGAGGTCTCCTCAGGACTTCAGGGGGAGAATCGGAGACAGTAACTCAGAGAAACTCTCTCTTATTTGGCGGTGCGACCTTAATTGCTGTAAGCTACCTCATCTCAAAGACCAACCAATACAATAATGAGTATTTACTTTTGAAATCTATTGAGGAATATAACAAACGCAATACACCAAAAATTTTCTTTTCCCCCACCGATCCTAAGAATGGATTGGGCTTAGGGGTTGGAATTGGACAGGAGTTTTAGTTGTCTCTTTCATGTTATAAGTGCGGGAAAGCCTTATCAGATACTTTTAAGATTATGGTGGGCCGAAAGGATACCTGCCCATCCTGTATGGCCGATATTCGATGTTGTAAGATGTGTCAGTTCCACGATCTGAAGGCCTACAACGAATGCAGGGAAAGTTCCGCAGATCGTATTACTGTTAAAGAGAAAGCTAACTTTTGTGATTATTTTAAGATAGGCTCATCTGGAAGTGATCCGGACAAAGAAAGACAGGATGCTCTAGCGAAGGCAGCGGCATTATTTAAGAAGTAGTTGAAGGAAGATTATGAGTGATTGCCCAATGACATTGAAAGGTAAAAAGCTACTTGAAGAAGAGCTTAATTCATTAATTCGAAATGACAGAGAGCAAATCAAGCAAGCAATTGCTGAAGCCAGAGATTTAGGTGATCTTAAGGAGAATGCTGAATATCATGCCGCTAAAGAAAAGCAGTCCCATATCGAAGGAAGAATTCTCGATGTCCAGAGCAAACTTGCTCGTGCAAGAGTTGTCGATGTTACCTCTATCAAGAGTGATAAAGTTGTTTTCGGCGCAACTGTAACTGTTTTTGATACCCAAAAAGAAACTACTACAACATTCCAGATTGTCGGCGAAGATGAAGCCATGACGAATCCAAATAAAATCTCTTACAACTCTCCACTGGGCAAGGCCTTGATTGGTAAAGAAGTTGGAGATGAGGTAATTGTTAAAGCACCTAAGGGCGATTTGACCTATGAGGTCCAAGACATCCAGTACGCTTGATACTAACTGGAACTCCCCTCTTGATTCTTTAACCGCAGGGAAGAAGCCCTCCCCTACAATTTCAAAACTTATGGATGCGGGAGTATCCACCTTAAGTGACCTCTTATGGCTGCTTCCCCTTCGCATGCATAAGATGCCATCCTTTCAACCTTTTTCGATGGCGCAGATGAACCACTTTTTCAAAGGGTCAGGCAAAGTCATTCATGTCGAAATCAGGCCGGCCTTTGGCAGAAGAGGAAAAGGCAACATCCTTCTTCATAATGGATTTGTCGTACTGAAGGACGATCTTTCACAGGAAACTTTGAGCTTGAGATGGTTCAATCTTTACCCTAACCAGAAAAAGCAAATTGAGGGCCTTGATCGCATAGCTTTTCTTGGACAAGTTCAGGAGTTTAAGGCCCAGAAACAAATTATAAATCCTCAGATCATTGATCCCGATGCCAATCCAAATCCTTATATTCTTGAATACCCCACAGTTAACAAAATTGCGGGAACTCACCTGAAAAAAATTTTGGACCTTATTCCGAAAAGTCTTTGGGAAGACATTCCTCAAACACTGCCTGAGCTCGGATACGATTCAAAGCTTAGTTTGGGTGAAGCTTTTAAAGTCATTCACGGGAAGTATCCTCCTGAGAAATTTTCAGCTAAATTAAAAGATGCTGCTGAAGAACGGCTCATCTATGAAGAGTTCCTCATCGATCAGTTGAAAATTCTTACCAGAAGGAAGTTCATCAAACGGAAGGAGGCTCCGGTTTTCCCTCTGGATGAGGGTAAGATTCAGGACCTGATGAAACATCTTCCCTTTGAACTGACAACTGACCAGGTCAAAGTCTTTCAGGAGATAGTGCAGGATTTTAGGTCCGGGCATCCCATGATGAGAATGGTTCAAGGAGACGTGGGTTGCGGTAAAACTATCGTTGCTTTCCTTGCGGCCCGGGTCGCAAATAAGTCCGGCTTTCAGGTTGCCCTCATGTGTCCTACAGAAGCTCTGGCCGGACAGCATTTTGAATCCTTCAAGCAACTAAACCCTGCTCTCAACATTGAACTTCTTCTGGGGTCAACCAAGGCCAAGGAAAAGAAGGCCATTCTTAAAAATCTTATTGAAGGTGAAACTGAAATAGTCATTGGGACTCATGCTCTATT
This sequence comes from Bacteriovoracia bacterium, assembly GCA_046566385.1. Taxonomy (GTDB): domain Bacteria; phylum Bdellovibrionota; class Bacteriovoracia; order Bacteriovoracales; family Bacteriovoracaceae; genus Peredibacter. Next base: position 22,505 of record JBKHWS010000034.1, read on the forward strand.
TCAGGACACGGTGAAATTTAAAAAACTGGGTCTGGCCATTATTGATGAACAACATAAGTTCGGTGTTGAACAGCGTCTCCGACTGGTGGCAAAAGGCGAGGGTACTCATAGTCTGATTATGACTGCCACTCCTATTCCGCGTACTCTTAGCCTGGCCCAATATGGTGACCTTGATATTTCCTCCATCCGCATGATGCCGGCAGGCCGAAAAGGCATCAAGACACGTATCACTGAGAAAGTGAATTATGAAAAATATGTAGAGTTTGTGAAGGCCAGGCTAGCAATGGGAGAACAGGCCTATTTCGTTTTTCCTGCGATTGAAGAAAGTGAAACAATGGATCTTCAGAACGTAAAAGAAAGTCTCAAAAAATACCAGCAAACCTTTAAAGGTTTTAAGGTTGATATGCTCCACGGACAGATGAAGGCGGAAGAAAAAGAAGAAACCGTGCGGAACTTCCGGGATCGAAAGTCCAACATACTCGTCTCAACCAGTGTAATTGAAGTCGGCATCAATATACCTAACGCCACCATAATGAGCATTTATAATCCTGAAAGATTTGGTCTTTCCTCGCTTCATCAGCTTCGTGGACGTGTGGGCAGAGGTGATAAACCCGGATTTTGTTTTCTGGTTGTTGATAAAGAGCTCTCGCCGGAGTCCTACCAAAGACTGCAGGTTATTGAAAAGAACCTGGACGGCTTTGTCATAGCGGAAGAAGATTTAAAATTCCGGGGCGAGGGAGATCTATTTGGAGTAGATCAATCAGGAACCGTGACAACGAAGAAACTTGCTAACTTTCTGACTCACACTGCAATTCTCGAGCAGGTCATAAGTGATTTAAATAAGATCTCTCAAAGCCATCCTGCGATTCTGGCCCCACATTTCGAAAGACTCGCAAAAGATCAGAAAATCCTCGATACTATCTAGGAGGAAAACCTATGATTGAATTCCAGATCCTTCAGGGACCAGACGAGAATGTGATTTCGTCCTACAAATTTTTTCAAAATCAGATCTATCTCGGAAGGACTTCCGGAGACCTGCAGATCAATGATCACAACTTGTACCAATCTCATGTCATGCTGGAAGTGATTGGCAAAGAACTCCTGATTCATCCTCAGAGAGGCGTTGAGTTCTTTCTTATAAATGGTAAAAGAGCTTCAGCAATCCGAAAACTAAAGATTAATGATCTCGTCACTCTTGGTCAGACCGAATTAAAAGTTTTATCTTTTGAGGAGACAGAGGCAGTTTCAAAGAAAAACATTCTGAATAACAAGTTAAACAAGCTCATTGAGGAAAGCTCATCAAAACTTTCAGTCATTGAGAGTCTTACAAAATTAATGAAGCAGTAGAATATGTTTAAAAGTAACGATGCAAATTTTTTCAAGACCAGTGACAATGAGCAGATTTTCTACCTGAAAAACTTCACTAAGATTGATCCGGGTAAACCAATTCTTGTTTTTAACTACGGTCTTGTTTGCAGTAATCACCACTGGAAGTTTCAGACAGAGTACTTTGATAGAAAAGGTTACCAGATTCTGATCCATGATTACCGAGGCCATTTTCAGTCAACTGGTTCTCATGACGTTAAGAAAATAACTTTTCCCCAAATGGCAAAAGATGTTGCTGATCTTTGTGACTTCGTCGGCATTTCAAAGGCGATAATGCTCGGCCACAGTATGGGTGTGAATGTCTGCCTTCAACTTGCCAAGGACTTCCCCAAGCTTGTTTCGGGAATGGTCTTGATCTCTGGAACGTTCATCAATGTTAAGGATGTTATGTTTGACAGTAACGTCATGGAGTTTATAGCCCCCATCGCTACACTCGGACTTGAAAAATATCCCGATATCTTCAAGAAGATCTGGTCATCAGGTGGAATGAATCCTGTTATCAGAGAAATTATTCATACTACTGGTTTTAATAAAGGAAGAGTTTCACGTGAATTTATTGAAATCTATCTCAATCGGGTAGGTCAATTGGGAGCAGATGTCTTTTTCCAGCTCTTCAATGAAATGACAAAACAAAACCTTGCCGGCAGTCTGGAAAAAATGAAAATCCCTGCACTGGTCATGGGCGGGCATAAAGATAATGTTATTCCTAATCACCTCCAGAGAACTCTGGCTGCACTTTTGCCTCAATCTGAAGAATATTACCTGAAAGATGGCTCACACGTTCCTCAGGCAGACTATCCAGAGATGGTAAATGAGCGTATTGAAATTTTTATTGAGCAGAACTTTTAATCTACTTTAAGATTATTTAGTTCAATAATTGGACGGAAGATTCTCTTCATCGCCGACTTCAACTGGGATTTTTTATACTCCACATGGGATGCTTCCCCCTGAGTATTCTTAAGATGACTTTCATAATCAGTAAGCTGAACCTCAAAAGGGTAGAAGAAACGTACATCTCTTGAAATAGGAGATGTATCTAGGTGAAGGAGTGACTGCGACAGAGGATTCTGCTTATCTTTCAATGCTTGCTTTCTCACTTCATTAAATGAAGACATGAAAGGGTTTCGGTATTTAATCAGCTGCCTGCCGGTGAAGTGAATGGCCCGGTACTCTTCGAAAGTATGAACATTATCGTGTGAAGGTTTTCCCGGTCTACATTCTTCTATTAATTCATTCAAGCGCTGGTAAAAAGTTTCTTCCACCATCTGGTTACGGATCGCTTCCTTATAAAGGGAGTAAATCCTTTTACGAAGTAGACCAAGATCTATCAGTGTATTCTGAGAACGGCTTGGCTTGATGTTATTAATCATCAGAATGTGATTGCGATGGAGAAAGCGCATCACTCTCAAAGCATCCAGTTTATTGTAAGTGATGATCCTGACCCCGATTCTGTCGAAAAGTTCCTCAGCTACATTTTCCTGCTTGTGAAGGAGCTTAATGACAATTGAATCCCGGGTCTTTTTCGCCTTCGTCTGGAAGTCATATAAAGGGATTGATACTCCTGTATCATTTCGAAGGAAAAGACGGTTTTCCTCATCTCTATGAATGAATTTATAGAAACGATCAAAGATCTGCTGCTGTATGGTTGAGAAATACCTGTATCGAAGGTCCTTATCCGTATGAAGAAGAGTGTGCATAACTTTCAGAACCACTCCTGCCCACAAAGATTCTTCTACCGAAATCTTAAAAGTCGAATGACCCGTGGCCGCAAGAAAAAGTTCTGTAATATTAGTGATGGTATAAAGATAATTTGGAATCCGGAGATCCAGACCCTCAGGGTTTCCTTCAATAAGAAAGTAACGCTTAATAAATTGCATGGCTTCCTGGAAGATTCCAAAAAGCTCAGCACTTTCGACGGGATCAGAAATGTCGAAACCATATCCATAAAGAAAACTTGCTACCTGATCTTTGTCGTAAAGCTCAGTAAGATAGTTGGTGGCATCCAGAGAAGATTTACCACTACAAACAACATCGAATGTTTCCCAGTTGAAAGCATAATCAGCAAGGTAAGCCGGACGTTGTGTCATTTTTTGCCAATCTCAACAAGTAAGTTTAAAGTTAATGAACAAGGCAAAGTATCGTATATCTTATGAAAGATCAAAAAATTGAAGGCCCTTCATGGCCACTCATGCTCTTCTTATCCTGGTTTTACACAGGAAAATTTCCCAAAGCACCAGGAACAGTTGGAAGCCTTGCAACAGTTCCTTTAATCTTTTTACTCCATTATCTTCAGATCAATATTTATAGTTTAATAGGGGTGATTCTCGCCCTAACTGCCACCGCTATCTTAACCACGGAGTATGTTCAGAAGAAATATCACTTGCACGATCCTCAATGGATTGTGATTGATGAAGTAATTGGAATGCTTATAACGTGGAGTTTTGTTCTCTCGTTAAATCCCATATCCCTTATTGTCGTATTCGTTACCTTTCGATTTTTCGATATTATTAAAATCTGGCCAGCTTCCTATTTTGACCGGATTGAACACGGCTCAGGAACTATTATTGATGATGTAATTAGTGGCCTCTATGCGGGAATTATTTCCTTTTTCATCCAGAAGTTTTTATAATCCAGAGCGACAATTTGCTAAATAATTCAATTTGTTAGACATCCGTAAATTTTCCGTAAAAATTGCATGAAAAGCATTGTCGAAAACGCAGGTGGGTGTTAGCGTTTTACTATAACACACACTTGAAAACACATTTTATATGCGAGAGAAGGAGAACCTCATGTCGTTAAATCACACAAACATGCCAGATGCAGCTAACAAGAAAAAGGCCCTGGACCTTGCCCTTTCCACAATTGAAAAACAATTTGGTAAAGGTGCAATCATGCGCCTTGATTCAGCTCAAACAGCTGAAAAAATTCCGGCAATCTCGACTGGTTCACTTGGAATTGACCTGGCCCTTGGGGTAGGTGGTATTCCACAAGGCCGTATCATAGAAATCTATGGACCTGAATCTTCTGGTAAAACAACTCTTACTCTTCATATTGCAGCTGAATGCCAGAAGACTGGCGGAACAGTAGCCTTTATCGATGCTGAGCACGCTCTTGATACTGTCTACGCTGCTAAGCTTGGTGTTGATATTCCAAACACTCTTATCTCTCAACCAGATTCTGGTGAGCAGGCCCTTGAGATTGCTGACATGCTTGTTCGCTCAGGCGCAGTTAACCTTCTGATCGTTGACTCAGTTGCTGCACTTACTCCGAAAGCTGAACTTGAAGGTGATATGGGTGATTCACACATGGGTCTTCAGGCAAGACTTATGTCTCAAGCTCTTCGTAAACTAACAGGTTCAATTGCTCGCTCTAATTGTACTGTTATCTTCATTAACCAACTTCGTATGAAGATTGGCGTGATGTTTGGTAACCCAGAAACTACTACTGGTGGTAACGCTCTTAAATTTTATGCTTCAGTACGTATGGATATTCGTCGTACTGGTGCTCTTAAAGAAGGTGATCAGGTTATTGGTAACCGTACTAAAGTTAAAATCGTTAAGAACAAAGTTGCTCCTCCTTTCCGTGAAGTTGAATTCGACATCATGTACGGAGCTGGTATCTCTAAAGAAGGCGATCTTCTTGACTGTGCCGCAAATGAAGGCATCGTAGAAAAAGCAGGTGCCTGGTACTCTTACAACAATGCTAAGCTTGGTCAGGGACGTGAAGCTTCAAAAGAAGCTCTAAGAGCTAACCCGGAGCTTATGGCAGAAATTCGCAAGAAGGTTCTGGCAAAGCATGGAATTGAAAAAATGGATCTCTCAAGTGTTGACATGGCAACAGGTGAAATCAAAGAAGAAAAAGCACCTGCTAAGGGCAAAGCAAAAGTTCAGTAAATATTAACGAAAAAGGCTCCGCAAGGAGCCTTTTTTGTTCCGTTCCCATCGAAAAAGATATGAACACCAGAATTTATAATTACAGTATTCACCTCCTCGCTCGTCAGGATTACTCAGAGTTCAAACTCAGACAAAAACTTCGCTCTAAGAAAGATAACCTTCCCCATGAAATTGATGAAGTACTTGAGAAACTGAAAGAACGAGGTCTTCTGAAGGAAGAGAGCTATCGCCGTCTCTTTATTCGTAAATGGATGATGAAAGGTGAATCGGAAGATAAAATCCGGAAACGTGGGGCGATGGAACAGCTGGAATTTGATTCCACCGAATTTGAGAATGTGGAAAAAGAACTGGGATTCAGCGATGAAGACAGCATCGAAAAACTTATCGCCAAGAAGCTCCGCTCGAAAGAAATTCCTTCTGACAAAGCAGAGCTTTATAAATTACGGGATAAAACTCTTCGATTTCTGATATCGAAAGGCCATCAGTATGAGTCGGCCAAAAAGCAACTGGACCAGTATTTCAGATCCAGGTAATTTTATTTTTTCTTTCTTTCTTCTTCTTCTCTTCTACGATTATCTGCTGAAGTCTTAAAGGCAGGCATCATTGTCATAATTCTCGGATCAATGGCATCCTTCTTCACAATATTCACAGTCCAGGTATCAGTTAAGACATTTATCATAGGCCTTTTTATCGTCATGAGAAGTTCGCCTTTTTTAGACTTTACGATAAGCTGAGTTGCAAGGAGTTCTACTTTCTCAGAAGTGGCGATTATCTTGCCTGAAGCATCCAGGACGTCATAATTAGAGTATGTGGAGAAAAAGCTTTTGAAGATATTCTCTCTGACTGTACCAATGAGCTTCCCTTCACAATCTTTAACTTCAATTGTGCTTCCGAGGCTTAAGATCTTCTGACGTGCCTGAGCTACCTTTTTCCCGTCTATGTTATAGAGATCGAAAGTTGGAGTGAGCCTTAAAGTACGCTCCTGAATGTCACCAATCCTTGTTTTATTCTCAAATAGGATCACATCAGTGCCAATTGAGATAAGAGCTTCTTTTGCTTTAAAATTAGAAGGAACATCAAAGTCAGGACAAGAAGCGAGGGCGGTAAAGGAAAGTGAAAGTCCAAACAGGAAAGAAGTGAGTTTCATAAAATCTCCAATAAATAATAATTAGGAAGATTATTGAGGCAATTAGAATTTAATCCTAGCACCTGTGAAGTTTTTACTAACCTCAGAATCTTGGTCTGAACATTGCATTCTAAATCCCCAAATTATGTCAGAAGCACTTTAGGCACTCACGAGTGTCTAAAGTGTTTACACCTGAAAAGGAATTGTTATGAAATCTCTTATTACACTACTTCTATTTCTTATGTCAGTTGGAGTGTTCGCAGAGAACAGACTATCAGACATGATCCCCTACCCTTTTTATGAAAGTCAGAGAGGTGATCAAAATGAAGTGATGCAAGTTACTAATGGGATAGAAGCTTTGCAGTTACGCCTCGAGATGATCAGACGTGCTGAAAAAAACATAGAGGTGGAATACTTCATCTATAACACAGACCTTGCCGGAAAAATTGTAACCAGAGAATTAATTGCGGCAGCTAAGCGCGGCGTAAAAGTCCGGATTCTAATTGATAAATCAAAGCCAATTTTCCAGTTTAACGAGTTCTATGCCAAGGCCCTTGCCGATCATGGAGTTGAGGTTCGTTATTATAATAAGGCCAGTCTATTCAGAATCAGTACGGTTCAGTTCAGAAATCACAGAAAACTTCTGACAGTGGATGATAAGGAAGGAATTACCGGTGGTAGAAACATCGGGGATGACTATTTTGATCTCTCCACCCATTTTAATTTTAATGATACAGACATCTATGTTCGGGGTTCAATCGTAAAAGTCATGAGAGAAAGTTTCGATAAATATTTCGAGCATAAAATCGCCCAAAGGCCGAAATTTCCCAAGGAAACTGAGGCCAATTTTGAGAAAAGATTAGCAGTCGAAAAATTCCTAGAGGAAACTGAAGAAGAGCTTCTTGCAAAGAAAAGAGCATCTGAAGTAGGATCAAAACTTCTCGGCCAGAACAAGATTTATTCATGTCCGGAAACAACATTTGTAACTGATGGACCTGGAGCAACTTTTAAATCCCGTCTTCATCCCAAGTTTGATGAACGTTATAAGTTCATGAGAAAAACACTCTTTGATAAACTCTCAGAAGTAGATAAGAGTGTAACCATCTCTACTCCATACCTCATAGCCAACAAGCATTCTAACAAACTCATGAAATCTCTCCTCAAGAGGAATGTTGAAATTACTGTCTATACAAATTCTCTCGCCTCGACAGATGCCGTTTACGTTGCGGCCAATCTTTATTTTGACGTTTTTCGCTGGGTAAAAAAAGGAATAAACATTCACCTTCATGATGGGCTTTACATCGATGATAATTCAGGACTAGATGAAAGTATTCGTAAGGCAAAGTGGGGAACGCATTCAAAGGTACAGGTGTATGAAAGTACTCATTCAACCGAGGCCATGATCGGAACCTACAACATTGATAACCGTTCTAACTTTTACAACTCAGAGATGGGGGTTTTCTGCAAAGGAAATAATGAATTCACTCAAGAAGTAAAAAATCATATTTTAAACCAGGCAAAGAGCGGGATCCAGATTAATGAAGATGGTTCGGCTACGGACAGAGAGGGTAACAAGAAGAGCGTTTTTGGATCATCTAAAAAAGATCTTCTGCTCATGAATGTGATCTTTCTTCCTTCTTGGCTATTGAAATTCCTTCTGTAAAAAATCTTTTCATATGTGATTACCAGTCTAAAATGACCTATTAATTACCAGGGGACTTTGTCCTCCCCTGGTCGGATTAAGCAGCAATCTT
>JBKHWS010000035.1:0-29692 GCA_046566385.1 Bacteriovoracia bacterium
TAAAAGTATAATAAAATTAAGTGTTTAATATGCCACAGGAAGGGGCATTTGGAGTCTATTGTCCAGATTCGGCAAATGATGGCCGAGCAAAAATTCGCTGAAGTTCAGTTATTAATTGAAGTTCAATTGTCCTTGAACTCTGATTCACGTCACGAGCTGCTACTCCTATATCTTGAAGCGCTGGATTCACAAGACAAGTCAATGCCAACCTTACTGGCCCTTGAACTGGCAGAACTTGAGTCGCAGTTAAAACATCATGAAATGGTACTTAAATTAATTTCGTCCATCCGGAATGAGAAATATTTTCAACGATTATCTAAGTTAAGAATCAAAGCGGCTGAAGATAAAGGGAAGATGGATCAGCTCTATTCACTTATTTCCGAGTTCTATATTCATCAGTATGAAAAACAAATTCCTTCAATACCCGTTTGGGTAAGCGAATTAACACAGAAGTATTACAAGAATGATTTTAATTTAAAGCTCAAAGAACTCGCAATAACACTTCTCCTAAAGGATCTGAAGAAATCGGAGACAATAGTAAAAGAGCTTCTGATATCCTGCGTGGAAAAGTCTTCACCTCGGGGATTAAAGGAAAAAATTGAAGCAGTGGCTGATGTCCTCCAGTCGACAGAGGGTAAAGGGCCTTTAGAAATTTATCAAAACTTCTGCTTACTTTCTACGCTGGGAATTACCGAGAAAACGGACTATAAAAAAATTATCGAAATGATAATCTACTTTGAAGATTTCAAATTTCAGGTGCTAACACTAAATTTACTACATAGTCTGAATCTTTCAGAAGAAGCCGTTCAATATTCTTCCTCTGTACGGGAAAACAAAGAATATAATTTTGTTTATCTTGATAAGTACTTTACTGAGCTGAAACCTTACTTCGTTGAAGTGAGAGCACGAAAAGATAACCAAGTTCAGGCTCAGGTACCAACACCTGATCTGACACTTACAGACGATTATAAACAAGAGATCTTCAATTCATTTCAGGAGATTGAAGAATACGATGAAGAAAAGAACTTCCTTCACATGCTTAAGTATCAGACTTATACATCTGATCAGCTGTGTGATCTGGCAGTTAGCTTTCTTCAGTCAGATATGCCGAGGGTTGCCCTTAAGGCATCTGAACTTGCAATTTCATCAGCTGCCAATGATATCGAATATCTAAAAGGTTGTTACTTAAAACTGACTTGTCTTTTGCAGACCGGTGATTACCGGGCGGCACTTGATACATCTTTGCAGGCACTAGAAAAAGCGAAATCAAGGGATGACGTTCTGTCGTTCCTCTATGGCCAGGCAGAAGCCCACATACGACTAAATCAAAAAAGGGAAGCTAAAAGGATACTGGCAAAAGTTCTTTCCATAGACTCTGAATACCGAATGGCTAAAGAGAGGCTGGAGAAACTGTGAGATTCAAAAGCGTTCTCGGTGCATTTCTTTTCATCCTGCTTGCTACTCTTGTAGCCTTCATCATCTTTATTCAAACAAAGTCATTTGGAGATCTCGTCACAAAAGTTGTCTCTGACCTCTCAGAGCGAAGACTCCAGACAGCTGTTAAAATCAATAGTATTACTCTCAGCGTTTTCCCTCCGGGTCTCGAGTTAAACAAAGTATCTGTTGAAAAAAACTTTTCTCCATTAGAGAAGTTCGAAGCTGAATTTGGAAAAATCGGTTTCTACATCAACCTGATTGAAATAGAAGAAAAGAAACTCACCTTTGGGGAGATAAGAATAGCAGATTCTGTAGTTAACTATACTTTTCCTAAAAAGGATGAAGAGCTTAAGGAAATAGATAAAAAACTTATTGAACGAGTTTTTCAGTTCTCCGATGAGATGCCGGTTAGAGTCGATACCCTTCTGGTAGAAAATTCGAGAGTTGTGGCAAATCATGAACTTCTTGAAATTCGCAGGCTCAAACTGTTTAAGAAGGATAAATCTTTTATTGCAAGATTTCATGTTTCTAATATCAATCCCATCCCAGAGAACGGTTTTAAATTTGATGAAGTTTGGGGGGATGCCGAAGTATCAAAAAAAACCATCAAGATAGAAAGACTTAAAGCTCAGCACGATGTTCACACACTTCTGTTGAAGGGATCAATTACCAATTACCACCTCTTGAAGAACAGTGAAGTCAAAGTTGTTGGTGAAGCTCAAGTGCATCTCAAAAGCCTGGATAACATTTTTCCTATCCCCGAGGAAGTTAAAATAAAAGGGGGAGTTGCGAAAGCTGGCTTTCAAATTGATTATAAAAACACTGCCTTGTCCGCAAAGTCTCAAATTCATGTGGATAAGCTGCGATCAAATTTATTTCACGCAGATGAGTTAAAAACAGAGCTCTTATATACCAGCGAAGAGCTACATCTAAATTCGTTTGCTTTTACATATAAAGATCAATCAGCAACCCTGGTAAAATCTCTGGTTCTCTATAACTTAACAGATAAAAAGTTTCTCACAGGGCCAGTTAAGGTTTCCCTCAATGAAGTCTCCTTGAACAATGCACTCCGCTTTCTAGGCAAGAAATTAAGGCCTTTGAAAGGGAGTCTTACCGGTGAAGTCACCTTGACCTACAGGGATAAAAATTACTATTTTAATCCCTCTCCAAATTTTGTGGTAAGGAACCTGGGACTGGTGGTTGGAGAGGAAGCTAAACCCTTCAAAGTGCTAATGATTAAGAAGGCCACGCTCAACGATGCCACTTTTGCTATCGTAAATAATGAATTCCAGATGAAGACTCGCGCAGATTTACCTCATTCAAGTCTGGTCGTAGACGGTTATGTTAACAAGGATAAGGTATTTTTTAATGTTCCGGAGTCGGACATCGATCTGGAGGACTTTGGAAACATCTCAAATCTGGATATTAAAGGGGCGGGAAAGATAGCGGTCAAAGTTTCAGGGCCACTTAGTGAAGCACGCATTGCTATTCAAGGAAAGACGAATGGTTTTGAAGTTCTCGGCTACAAGCTCGATCAGACTGATAAAAACATAACTATTGATCTGGCCAATTCTGAAGTCATCATCAGTAAGATGGAGTCTGCTTTTGGCAAAACAAATATTACGGGACATGGAACTGTAAACTACGGGGACGCTGAAATAGCCCTTGGTATCTCCACAAACGATACGAACTTTACTGAGTTAAGCCAGATACTGACACCTATTCTCAAGGACGTTGATTTTCTCCCTGATGATTTAGGTTTTAAGGCCAAAATAGATGTCGATATATTCGGCAAGTATCGGCTAGATGACCTGAAGATTAAATCAAGAGTTAACTTTGAAGACCTGGTTGCATATGGAGAGGAAGTTAATCGAGGTTCCTTAATTGTGACTCTTTTAAACAAAGTATTGTCTTTTAAGAATTTTAACGCCGAAAAAGATGAAGGAAGAGTAGCGGGGGACTTCCAGTTCGATTTGAAAGATAAAAACTTTAAACTAAAGTACAACTGGGACAATCTTCAACTTTCGTCTTTAAACTTAAGTAAGAGGTTTGGCCTTAACCTCGATGCAGGAATCTCAGGAAGTATTGCAGGGGGAGGGCGACCTTCCGACTTCTTATTGAAGCTTGAATCACTGGCCTATAATACCCGAACTCAGAATTATACTTTTGGCGATTCTCAAGTGAGCATGAGCATTTTCAAAAACAGAGTCATGGGGAGGGCAAATGTTCTGGGCAATATCCTGAATACGGACTTCAATCTGGCCCTTTCCCCGGGTGTCGCTTCAAGTCTGAAGCTCCAGTTTAAGTCTCCCGACCTTAAACCCTTTTTAGTCGCTTTCTTTGGCCAGCACCTTGAGGCGGAAAACTTCTCGGGAAATGTCGAGTTTGAAGGTGCCACAACTTTCGAAGATGGTTTTAAAAATTTGAATCTGGTAGGTATTCTTAAAGAACTCACCTTCAATCATCCGGAATTTTCAGTTAATTACTCTTCTACAAAACCGCAGTTTAAAGTTAAGAACAGTGTAGTAGAAGAATGGGATCTAAACCTGCGACAAAAGAACCTTTTCTTTGTGACCAAAGGGGAGGGGGTTTTTGGAAAGAGTGTTTCTCTTATCCATGAAACGCACTTCAATGCCAAAATCCTCGACATTCTTCTAGCACCGGTTCTTGCGGCCAGTGGTGACCTGGAGAATATTGTTAGGATTGAAGGTCGAGGAAGTGAATTCGATCTTTCGGTTACTTCCCGCTCCAGCGGACTTGACCTTTCTCTGGAACAACTACCGGTTCAAATAAATAAATTAAAATATAAAATGGAATATGCCTCCAGGAAGCTGGAGATACAAACTTTTAACACATCACTCGATAGCGGAACTGTTTCTATAAAAGGCGACATATACTTTGAAGGTACACAACCCGATGTGAATTTAAAATTCAATCTGGAAAGAGCTGAAATTCCAATCTTGGGAAAATCAGCGATTAATCTTTCAGGAGATGGAATCATTCTGGGTAATAACTACCCATATTCAGTGAGTGGAGAAATCGTCGTTAACAAAGCTCACATTGTAAATGAATTGAATGAGTTTAGTTCCAGGTCCGCCAGCTTTTCACAAGTAAGATTTCTCCCCAAGAACCAGGAATCTCCTCTCGGGAAAATGTTTAACCTGAATCTTAATATCAAAGCAGAGTACCCAATCAGAATAATTAACTCCTTAATGGATGTTGCTCTGGCAGGAGAGTTAAGACTCCTTGGCAGCCCATCCAGACCAAAGGCCGAAGGAAGATTGAGTGCTCCTCTGAACTCCTCAAGAATCTTTTTCAAGAATAATGAATATCAGATAACCAGTGCTGATATTAACTTCAGTCCAAAAAAGGAAATCAGTAATCCTGATTTTGACATCCAGGCTGTAACGTACATTTCCACTTATAAGGTTTTCCCCAAGGCCTATGGGGATCTGGAAAGATTTAATTTCGATCTTACCTCTGAACCGGCATTACCTAGAAACTCCATCCTCTCACTTATTGCTTTTGGTTACACAGATGAAATTCAAAGTACCTTGTATGCAAAAGATCAGCAGAGTCTCACGGAGGTAGGTGTAGGCTCATTCGTTTTTGACAGGTTTAAAATAAGTGATATTTTAAACAAACAGTTTGGCCTTCAGGTGAATCTTGGAACAGTAATCGAACAATCAACAACAGACAGCCTTCTCAGCGGACGTTCTCAGGAGTCAGGTGCAGGAAGTGCCGCTACCGGAAGGACGAGATCAGCCACAAAAATTGAACTGAAGAAACGACTTGATGATGCTTTAACCTTGTCCGTTTCCAGCACGATGGGTGGAAGCATTGGTCAAAGACAAAGTATGAACCTGAACTATGGACTCTCTAAGAATGTTCAGATTGAAGGGGTTTATGAATTAAGAACTGAAGATGAAGCAGATATTATTTATGATTCTATCGGAGGGGATATTAAATTCAGGAGGACATTTAAATGAAGTCATTCCTGATTCTCCTGCTTATATCAATTAATTCTTTCGCATCCTCGGCTTTCACTCTAAATGAAGTGAATGTTGAGTGTGAAGCATCTGTAACCTGTGAGCAGAGGAGAACCCGCTTTAAGGGCCTGGTTGGAGATTACAGGGGTCTGGTTCATCTTAAAGATACCCTGAGAGTCATGGCCTCCGATGGAGGATATCAAACGTTCACTTATACACTTGATAAAAATGTACAGAGATATGTTCTCAATATCAAGTTTCAATTGAAGCCATTTATTGATGATATTAACGTGGGCTTTACTGATAGAAACCTCGCCGCTAATCCTCAGCAACTGCTTTCCATCAAGGAAGGGGATTTTTTTGAAACTCAAAAACTCAAAGAGTCGATCGATGCTCTCAAAGCAAGACTGGAGGCAATGGGGTATCCAAAGAACAGCAACACTTTTGAGGTTATCGAGAAAAATGGGGAAGTGGACATTAATATTATTGTCACATTGGGCGAACCGAGGATTTTTAAAAGCCTGACATCAGATTCCAGCTCTCCTTTTGTCAGGACTTATTTGAAAAGAAAGTTTTTAAGTTTTTACAATAAGCCTTTCGATACGAATAGTTTCAAAATTTATCTGGATGAGGCCCAAAAAGAGCTTTTTAATTACGGCTACTATCTGATTAATCTGGAGTTCATTCCCGTTTTTAAAGGCAACAGGGTTTCACTTGATATAAAAGTTACCAACGATCAGTTGTTCGCCTTCGACTTTAAGAATCTCCAGCGGGCCCACCGGGACGTCATTCATGGGATATTAGTCGATCTCTTTCGCAAGTATAAAAGGCCTTTAAGCGAAGCCACTCTCGTAGGTGCCCTCAAGGAACATTACAGGAATAAGGCCCTCTTAAAAACCAGGATTCGAGTGGAAAGTTCAGAGTTCAAGAATAGAAGAGGAGAAATTGTTCAGCTTTACAGAATTTTTCTGGACGAGAACGGGAAGACGAGACTTGTTAATGTAACTTTCGATGGGAACAGCTATTTTTCTAATAAGCGACTGCAGAAAATGTTTGATAAAGAGGCTTTCGAATTGGCTTCTCTGAATTACTACGACGAAGAATATTTTTCTTACTTTCAGGATTACCTTCGAAATCAGTACATAAAAAGGGGATTTGTTCAGGTCAAAGTTTTTGATCCGGCTAAAATTTTTAGCAAAACCAAAGAAGTCGCCAGTGTTGAGTATGACATCCAGGAAGGCCCGAGGGCCTTCATCAGATCCATCCAGTTTGAAGGATTATCTGGTGAGATTGAAAATAAGATGTTGGATGAAATTACCAACAAGGCTGGAAAAGCATTTAACCCAATCGCTATGGTTGAAGATATTAAAAGGGTGGTCACATATCTTCAGGAGCAGGGGTATTACTATGCAGAAGTGGTGAACGTAAACGATGCGGAAATTGTTAAGTATAATAAGGCCGGCACGGAAGTTTATATCAAGTTCAAAGTCGATACGGGACCTCTCGTAAAACTCAACCGCATTCTCTATCTCGGAAACGATAAAACCAGGAAGAGTGTTCTGGCTAAAAAGATTCCTCTGGAAAAAGGGGAACTCATTACTCCTTCCAAAACACGAGACATAGAAACTACTCTATCCGCTACTGGCCTTTTTAACTCGGTATCGGTTACACCAATCAGGCATTCTTCCAAAAACACAGCGACAGATCTTCTGGTAAAAGTTTCTGAAAGAGACTACGGACTCATAGAAATAGCGCCAGGATTCAGAACCGATCTGGGTATCAAGCTTACAGGCACAATCAGTTACCAGAATATAGGTGGTAAGAACCAATCCCTCTCTTTACGAAGCCAGCTAAACCGAAGAACCAGCTTCACTACAATTGATCCTGAAAGAAGAGATGAGATAGAACACATCATCGAGCACAACACCACTCTTGCTTATGCGAAGTCGGATATCTACGACACTCTCATTGACGGTGCGGCAAGTATGTCTTACCAGACAAGAAGGTTTTATGCTTTTGATGCAAACATATTCCGAATGAACGGAACTCTTTCAAGAGATATTACAAGGACTCTTTCTTCGTCTATTCGTTATCAGATCGAAAACATTAATCAGTACAATGCTACGGAAGAAATCAACGACGGTAGTTTCCGAATCGGATCCGTTACCCCTAACTTCACACTGGACCTTAGAAACAGTCAGATTAACCCTGTTAAAGGCGCCTACTTCAATCTCTCAACAGAATTTGCGAATCCTTATTTTCTGTCTCAGAAAGAATCGGACCTTACTGTTAACTATTACAAACTTATTTCCAGGAACCGCTTCTACGTTCCCTTTAAAAATGGAACGGTCGCCATTTCTCTTGTCGGTGGTGTTCAGGAAAATCTGGCCAAGGATAAAGTCATTATTGATGGCACGGAACAGACAGAAGGTTATATTCCAACCATCAAGGTTTTTCGTTTAACCGGTATGGACATCATTCGAGGTTTTACTGACGAAGAAATGAACCGACTTCCAAACGGAGATGATATTTCTGAAGTCCGGGTTTCCGATAAGGCCTACATGGCAAACCTGAAGGTTGAACCCCGCTATTTTATCAATGATTCCCTGATGGCCGGGGTCTTCTATGATGCGGGGCGCGTATTTGTTGATCATGTGGATTTTGGGGAACTTAGAGACTCTGTGGGCCTGACTTTTAAAGTGATCACTCCAGTCGGAACCCTCGATTTTGACTACGGAATAAAACTCTTGAGAAAGAAAGATGCCGATGGTAATTTAGAGGACCCCGGACGGTTCCATGTGTCAATCGGCTTCTTTTAATCCCCCGAATTTTAAAAGATAGCCTGATGATCTCGCGCTAGCACCTTAGCACGCTGGCTTAGTGAGTTCTCTTGACGTACGGCCGCATAATACTTATAAGGGACAAAATTTTTATTAATTAATGGAAGGTTGATTATGATCAAGCAGAATTCCTACACGATCACGAAAGCCGAAATGGCGAACAAAAAGTGGTACGTAGTAGACGCAACAGATATGGTTGTTGGTCGTCTCGCATCTGAAGTTGCTAAGGTACTTAAAGGCAAGCACAAGCCTCAGTACACTACTCATAACGATGCTGGCGATTACGTAATTGTTGTAAACGCAGAAAAAGTTAAATTTACTGGTAACAAGTGGAACGACAAAGAGTACTTCTGGCACACTAATCACATTGGTGGAATCAAGAAGCGTACTGCCACTGAGCAACTTGCAAAGCACCCTGAGCTTATTATTGAAGAAGCCGTAAAAGGTATGCTTGGTAAAAACACTCTTGGCCGTAAGCAATTTACAAAGCTTAAAGTTTTCGTAGGTCCTAATCATACCCATGAAGCTCAGCAGCCTGAAACCCTAACTTTCAAATCACTTACAAGGTAATAGAGTATGTCTAAAGCAAAAACTTATGATCTTCACACTATCGGCCGTCGTAAATCAGCAGTAGCTCGAGTTTACGTATCTAAGGGATCTGGCAAAATCACAATTAATCAGCGTGATGTTCAGAATTACTTCCCGAAGGCAACAAGCCGATACATCGTTTTCCAGCCACTTAATCTTTTAAAAGCTGAGAACTACGATTTTAAAATTAACGTTCAAGGTGGCGGTGTTACTGGTCAAGCCGGTGCAATTCGTCTTGGTATCGCTCGCGCACTTCTTAAGCTTGCTCCTAATTCAAGAAAAGAGCTTAAGGTTGCCGGCTTCTTAACTCGTGACCCAAGAAAGGTTGAGCGTAAGAAGTATGGTAAATCTGGTGCTCGTAAATCGTATCAGTTCTCTAAACGTTAATCTTTTTACGATTATGTCCTACAGAAAGGCTCCGAAAGGAGCCTTTTTTTTGTCTAACTCAGTTAATTGCCTTCAGCTGTTAGTTCCTGCATATTAGGAATATGCAGAAGCACGACAAAGATTCGATCGAGATTCGAGGTGCAAGAGTTCATAATCTTAAAAATATCGATCTGAATATTCCCCTTCGAAAACTAGTTTGTTTCGCCGGGCCTTCGGGTTCAGGAAAAACTTCACTCGCTTTCCATACGCTTCTCACAGAATCAAAAAGAAGATTTGTAAATTCCTTTCCTAACTCAATGAAATTTTTTACGGAGCGACCGGCAGCTGTAGATGTAGATCATATCTTTCCTGTTCTTCCTGTTTTTGGTCTGCCTCAAATCAATCCGGTGGTGGGCTCGAGGTCTGTTGTCGCCGACATCATGAGGCTCACTGATAGTCTGCAAAATCTTTATTTTAGTTTTGCTAGAGAGCTTTGTCCTACCCATGAGGTGGAACTTGAAACAAGGTCTTTGAGCGAGCAGCTTAAGGTCCAGGCACCAAATAATAAGGAAGGGGTCTTTTACATTCTCCTTGGTCCAAATGAGTTTCAAAGAGTAAATGGAGAGGACTTTTTACCGGCCAGGTCTTTTTCCCAGAGCAGGAAAACCGTTGAACCTTTTAATCCTGAAGATGAATTATGGGAGCTCCTCCGTTTTAAATGGGACAATCTTTCAAATATTGAAAAGCGATGGAAAGAATTAAAGCTTGATCACTTCCAGATAAATTTCTTTCTCTGGGGTGGTGACATGAAAAAACCCCAGAAGCTGGATTTTCATTTTGAAAAAGTTTGTCCAGAGTGCGACTTTGAATCAATTCCAGCGACAACTGTCAGTGCTTTCTCTCCCTATAGCGCATTGGGAGCATGTCCTGCATGTAATGGTTATGGTGCTAATCTCATTTATGATGAGAAGAAAATTATTGATAAGGATCTAACGATTCAGGAGGGTGGATTGAAGCTCCTCAATTATGGTCCTTTCCAGGATGCATATGAGGAACTCCTTAAACTTTTGAAAAAAAGAAAAATCCCTCTTGATACGCCCATCAAAAAACTTCCAAAGGACTTCTTCCTTTTGCTGGAAGATGGGCAGGGAAACTATCCTGGATATGCCGAACTTAAACGCTATCTCGAGAGTAAAAAATATAAGCCTTCCGTAAGAATTTATATAAGAAATTTACAAAGAGAAGAACCCTGTCTGGTTTGTCATTCCTCCCGCCTTAATAAAAACATACATCATTATAAAATGAAGTTAAGAGGGGAATTATGGGGACTTGAGGAAGTAATGGGGTTAACTCTTGAAGAAGCTTATCCGCTTTTCAAAGAGACCAGGGCCCTCGCCTCTTCCCATGAGAAACGTTTATTCTCTGACATTTTTGAGAAGCTCAAAATGGGAAGAGAGATGGGACTCAATCATCTTTCTCTTCTGAGAAAAGCAAAAACACTTTCTGCTGGTGAATATCAGAGACTCCTTCTTATTAAATATCTTTCTTTCAAAGGCACCGATAGCCTTTTTGTTCTGGATGAGCCAAGTATTGGTCTTGCTTCCGGAGAATTGGAAAAACTTATT
The DNA here is from genome assembly GCA_046566385.1 of Bacteriovoracia bacterium. Lineage (GTDB taxonomy): Bacteria > Bdellovibrionota > Bacteriovoracia > Bacteriovoracales > Bacteriovoracaceae > Peredibacter. The sequence continues at coordinate 10,846 of JBKHWS010000035.1, forward strand.
GAGGGCTTAAGACAAATCATCGAACAAGGTAATACAGTTATTCTCATAGACCACTCGGAACAAATTCAAAAGGCTTCTGATCATCTTATTGTTATGGGGCCTGGATCAGGGAAAAATGGCGGCGATGTTATCTATGAAGGTAATCCTTCAGAATACTTTAAAAATAAAGAGAAGGTGAGCTGGGAGAAAAGAAAATCATCCAATAAATATCCTCAATTCATTGAAGTTTCTGAACCAGAAATCTACGGAAAACAGTATCCTGATTTCAAAATACCTATTAACGAATTGACCTGGGTAACAGGCCCTTCCGGAACCGGAAAGACCGCAACCCTGATCAAGGTAATGGCGAATGTAATTCATCAGAAGATATATGGTGATTGGCTGGAAGATGATGACATTTACTACAAATCAGTAAAATCGGCTTCTAAGTTTGATGATGTCATCGTGGTCTCCTCAGACCTCAATCGATTTACCTCAAGGTCTTCAGTAGGAACAATAACCGAACTGGGATCAGTGATACGAAAACACTTTTTAAAGCTCCCGATTGCAAAAAGTATGAATTTAAAAGAAGGTCATCTTTCTTCAAATTCCGAATTGGGTATGTGTCCACGCTGTGAAGGTCGTGGGTCAATTGTCATTGAGATGCAGTATCTTGAAGACATTGTTTTAGAGTGTGAAGATTGCAAGGGACTAAAGATAAGGCCTCTTTATGCCAATATTTCAGATGGAAAAATGACTGTAGCTGAAGCTTATAACTTACCTCTGGGGCAGGTACTGGAGAGAATCAACCTTACCCCAAAATTTCGGCGAGTCTGGGAGTATCTCAAGATTTTAAACCTGGATTATCTCTCTCTCGATCGAGGCCTCAATACCCTTTCAGGGGGTGAAAAACAGAGGATATTTTTGTTATCTAAGCTTCTCAAGAACATCCAAAATTCCCTTTTAGTATTCGAAAACATCTCTTTTGGTCTTTCCGAAAAAGAGCTCAATATGTTGGGAACTTTTTTGCAGGATCTGGTGCAATTAAAAAATACCATTGTTATCATTGACGCTTCCAATTGTTTTAAATACTTAGCTTCCTGGCAGCTGCAATTTGATACTAAGGGAACCTACCTTCTACCAATAAACAAAGTCTGAGGAGCAAGCTCAAGTTTTATCCGGAATTAGCCGACATGATTAGTAGGCTTTTCAGGAGAACAATGTGCTTATCCGTCTTATCCTTTTAATTCTTATATCCCTCCCCGCACACGCGACCATTTTCCAGATGCAATCAGTAGATCAGCAAATCAAAGAGTCAGATGGGATTATTGTGGGACATTTCCTTAGGAGTAAGGCGATTAAGCTGGAAGATGGATCCATCGCTACTCAGATGATTTTTAAGATGAAAAAAGAAATCGGAATGCAGTCCGAATTCTTTGGAATGGATGAGATAATTGTTCATTATCCAGGAGGGACGGTAGGAGAGGAGACAACGATGGTTCCAGGGGCTCCCTCCTTTGTTCCGGGTGAAAAATTAGTCATTATGATTAAAAGTTACAAGGACCGCTTCTGGGGAATGAACCTGGGATTTGGTTCTTTTAAAGTTGTGAATTATGGGAATGAAAAACTAATCGTGAATTCAATCTTTCCAAAAGATCTGCGAGTGAGTCAGGTTAAAATGATGGATTTTGAACGGAAAGTCAGGGTCATTAAGGGATCTCGACTTAAAGTAGTTCATAGCCCTACTTACCCGAGTGAAGAGGGCGGAGACTCTGGAGAAAGAATGCCGGCCTCCCTCTCCTATGAGGGAAAAAACCGTGCTATTGCCTCAAAAACTGAAGAAGATGAAAATAATGTTAGTGAAGAAGCCTGGAATCCTGCCTGGCTGGTCTTCCTCCTTGCCATGATGGGTGGATTCATTCGCTTCAAGAGGCAAAGAGAAGCTAAATAATTTTCTTCATTTCAATGGATTGAAATGCAATTATTACTGCTGCTTATTTTATTTGCCTTCGACGTTTCTGCTCATCAGAGTTCTCTGACTTCTTCCGGGAAAGAACTCAAATGGTCTAATTCCAATGTTCCCGTAACTATTTCAAACACCACTTCAGACATGAGTTCTACTCTTTCCACAAATATCATTGGTAGTGCCATCAGTGAGTGGAACGGAAGCTCCTCAGCTAAAATTCTTCAATCTGGGTCATCAAGTAATCAAATAACTTTTGTTAAAAATTTTCCATATGGTTCAGCTGTTCTGGGAGTGACAGAAATAAGCTTCAATACCTCTGGCTCAATTCAAAGGGCCAGTATTCTTCTTAATGATGATCATTACTTTCATTCTTCTCCCGGTCTTTATCCTACCGGGCAAGTCTATCTGGGAGATGTGGTCACTCATGAAATGGGTCATCTACTGGGGCTGTCTCACTCTGAAGTTCTTAACTCCACCATGTTCTATTCAGCTTTTTCAGGTCAAAGCAGTGTTTCCACAGATGATCGAACAGGTGTAAGGCAAAAGTATGGTGGTTCCTATGGAACGATCCGAGGCTACGTTAAAGGTGGAAGCTCAATAGGTGTTCTGGGTGTTCATGTACAGGCCATTTCCCGAAGTACAGGAGAGAGCAGTGGAGTTGTATCCAACGAAAGCGGGTACTTTGAACTCGGCGGGCTTGATCTTAATGACACTTATTATCTTTATACTTCCCCCGTTAAAAATCCAGAATCACTTCCGGGATATTTCTCTAATGTCCAGGATGAGTTCTGTCCGGCTTCATACGTAGGTTCCTTCTTCAGTGCCTGCGGTAGAGAGTATGATGGAAAGCCCCACGGCATAACATTGACTGATAATGTCCCGGAGATTGATGTCGGTACTGTCACTATCAACTGTAGTCTTAAAACGGATCCGGATTATGACTATCAAAAAGTACAATCGACCTTTTCTCCTTTGACAATTTTTGACTATGGCGCTGAAGACAGATTCGAAAAGGCTTTTGTGGGTTGGTTTAGAAAGCCTACTTCAACTGCCTGGTCATCTTCTGATTTATTTACGGTCGATCTTTCTCAATTTGCACAGTTGAGCGGGAATCCAAAATATCTGAAAGTCTCCCTGGTTTCCTATCCCTTTGGAAGCCAGCTTCAATATGAAATGAAAGTGAAAAAAAACTCGGCAACTCTGGTGACAAAAAATATTGATTATTCTTTTGTCACTGAGACATTTAATACAGACTTTTCGAGCTTGATTGCACTGGGAAGTACAATGGCCGATAATATTTTTGAAATTGATCTTAAGGCCAAGAAATTAAGTAGTTCCGAAGTTCCCCAGACCTTTCCCTCCTATGAAAAATTCTCCAGTAATAGTTATTTACCTTTCCTGATAGTAGTTTCGCTCTGGGAGGATTCGCCTACTGGATTGCAGCCTTTGGTGGATACCGCAGCATATTTGTCGGATAATGAAGCCTGTCTCGATGCTCCTTTTACTTACTCAGTCTCCAAAGCTCAGCTGCCCAGTGATCCTGCCGGAACTGCAGAACAGGCCTTAGGAACTGGTTGTGGAACCATTGAACCACCCCAGGATGGTCCCGGATCATCTCTTCCACTTTTTGCTTCCGGTTTTTTTATCTCTCTCCTTGCTGCAACCCTCATTAAATCCCGCAAGAAATTTTTGTCTTAACCCTTCACATTTACTAAAATAAACTTCGACTACATAAACAGGAGTGCTTGAATGAAGTTGAGTTTATTTTTGCTTTGTTTGCTCACAGTGACGCCCATTCTGGCACAGAATCTGATGGAAGAGAGAATCTGGAAAGTTGCTCCAAGAAAGAAATCTATCTTTCTTGACTCGGGAGTCTTTCACTTAAATTCTGAAGTAAAAAGTTCTGCAATAGTTGGAGTTAGAAATTCGGCAGTAAATGGTCGTGGCTACGAGAGAGTTGTCATAGATTTTAATACTCCAACTGTTCCGAAACTGTATGGACATATTGAAGAGAATAAAAAAGTTACAGTTGATTTTTTCAATACTTCAATTCAGGCCAGTCAGCCTCAGCTTAAGAATTCAAAATATGTTAAATCGATAGATTTTATCAGTGTTGATGGAAAGAACATCACGATGGACATTGTCTTGAAAGGCAAAACCAGCTTTGATGTTTTTTATCTTGAGAATCCTGGACGTCTCGTAATTGATATCCGCTAAACGATAAGGACACCCCAAATGGCCCCTAAAGAAAAGAATGCTAAAGCAAACACTGATATTGTTGCTGAAATTCCCAGTGAAGTTGTGATTATTCCTATTGTGAATAGTCCCATCTTTCCAGGAATGATTGCACCTATCATCCTGTCAGAAGACAAATATACTCCTGAGCTTGATGGCTATCTCGCTAAGAGTAACTATGTAGCCCTGAATCTCGTGAAGTTCAAAGATTTCGGAGAAGTGCAGGAAACCATATTCCAGGAAATGGATGAAGAAGAAGTGGATTATGAAGAGAATGATGAAAAACTTCTCTCTATGACATCTGCTTCAGATCTAACACCGAAGGGAATCACTCCTAAAGATATATATAAAGTAGGAGTCCTCTGTAAGGTTATCAAAAAGTTAAAATTGCCCGATGGCTCAGTTAATCTTCTTGTCCATGGAATGAAACGGTATCGAGCGGTTGAGTATACGGCCGATGCTCCTCTTCTGATTGCCAGGACAGAAGTGTTTAATGACATCCATGAGCCTGATGAAGAGCTTGATGCTTATACCCGCTCAGTCATCAATCAGGTTAAAAAACTCTCTGAGATAAATCCATACTTCAATGAAGAGATGAAGCTTGCGATGTTAAACTCGCCATCTCCCGGATCTCTCGCAGATCTGGTAGCTTTCGCTCTTTCTCTGGACGTTCCAGAAGCTCAGGACTTCCTTGAAACCCTGATTGTTAAAAAACGTTTTGCCAAACTTCTTGTTTACTTGAAACGTGAAAAAGATGTCGCCGACATTCAAAAGAAAATCACTGATGAAGTTAACGATAAAGTTAACAAGTATCAGAGAGAGTACTTCTTAAGGGAGCAGCTCAAAGTTATTCGTAACGAACTTGGACTTGATGAAGACGATAAGGCGAAAGACATCAAGAAAATCAAAGAAGCCCTCGAGGAGGGCGGACTTCCAGAGGAAGCTAAGAAAGCTGCACTGGAAGAACTAGAAAGACTTGAATCCATTCCAGACTCTTCACCGGAATACAATGTCACCCGCACTTACCTCAACTGGATGGTGCAACTTCCATGGAATTTGGCGACAGATGATAAGGTGGATATTGAGGCATCCAGAAAGATTCTTGAAAAAGACCATTATGGACTCGAAAAACCAAAAGAAAGGATTCTCGAGTTTCTTGCTGTTCGAAAACTTAAACCAGAGTATGACGGAACGATCCTTTGCCTGGCGGGTCCTCCCGGCGTAGGTAAAACTTCTCTTGGTCACTCGATTGCAAAAGCTTTGAATAGAAAGTTCTATAGATTTTCCCTCGGGGGAATGAAAGACGAAGCAGAAATCAAAGGGCACCGTAGGACATACGTGGGAGCAATGCCAGGAAAAATCATTCAGGCATTAAAGAGAGTTGAAGTGAATAATCCAGTCATCATGCTGGATGAGATTGATAAGATCGGAAAGTCCTATCAAGGTGACCCTGCTTCCGCCCTCCTGGAAGTTCTGGACCCTGAACAGAATAAGACTTTCATTGATAACTATCTTGATGTTCCATTTGACCTTTCAAAAGTTCTTTTCATTGCCACTGCCAACTATGTAGGAGAAATTCCTGAAGCGTTGTTAGACAGAATGGAGTTGATTGAACTGTCCGGTTATACAATTGAAGAAAAACTTTCTATTGCCACTAAATGGGTTATTCCAAAGCAGCTTAAGAAGCATGGGTTGTCTTCGAAAGAATTCACTCTTGGAGTCCCGGTGCTAAAAGCTCTGGTCTCCGACTATGCCCGTGAACCAGGTGTCAGGGTTATGGAACAAATGGTGGCAAAACTTTGTCGCCGGGCCGCTCTTGAAAAAGTTTCCAATAAACGGTTCAAGAAGTTTGCTCCGACAGTTGCTGACCTTGAGAAGATCCTGGGTAGTAAGCGTTTTGAAACTGATATGGCACAAAAGCCTCTTCAGCCGGGAATTGTAACTGGCCTGGCATGGACTTCTTTTGGAGGAGATATTCTCTTCGTTGAATCAATTCCTCTTAAAGGAAAAGGATTTAAACTCACCGGACAGCTTGGTGAAGTAATGGGAGAGTCAGCTAATCTGGCTTACAGTTACGTTAAAAGAATTCTTCAAAGTCAGATTGAAGAGGAGATGAAAAAGTCTAAAAAAGTCACCAGGAAGAGTAAGAAAGCTCCTTCTGTTGTGCAGACTGTTCCATCCACTTCAAATGTACAGGCACCTAACCCTGAAGAAGCGACGGATTTTCTTGCAACCCATGAAATCCATCTTCATCTTCCTGCAGGCGCTACACCTAAAGATGGTCCTTCGGCCGGTATTACCATGGCCCTGGCACTCTACAGTCTTGCCACTCACCAGATGGTTAGAGGGGATGTGGCCATGACAGGAGAATTGAGCCTCACCGGGAAAGTTTTGCCGGTCGGTGGTATCAAGGAAAAAGTTCTGGCCGCTAAGAGAGCGGGGATAAAAGAGATCATTCTTCCTTGGCAAAATGAAAAGGATCTTAAGGAAGTTCCTGAAAGACACCGGAAAGGAGTGAAATTCCATCCGGTTAAGCATTTTGATGAAGTTCTGAAAATCGCTCTTAAAAGACGCTGATAAGAAGGGGGCTCCGGGTCCCCTTCGCGTTCCTGCATTTCTTGCCCCATATCTCAATAATTCCCTCAATCCGTTATCATTAAGACTGGTACCTGCTGGAATTCCTTAGAGGGAAAAGATGAAAATTTTGTTTATTTTGTGGATGTTTTTATTATCCAGTTCCATATTTGCTAAAACTGTTTCCGTAGACTGGGAATGTCCGGCGATTTCAGCCCAGGGAGTCAAGGTCCAGGTCACCATTGATAATAACAACCATATTACTTTTCAACCTGACATTTTCTCCAGTTCTGCAAAAGCAGCAAAACCAGCAGAACTCAGCGGATGTATAAAGTTGTTTCAGGAGAAAGTAAGTAGAAGCCTTTCTTCTGAATTAAATATTTCAGAAGATGTGCTTAACCGCAAAATCTTCGAGAAGATTACGAGTAGTAATTTTATTCGGAATAATCCTGAGGTGGCGGTATCGAGAGTTGCAGCTGTATCAGAAATTGAAGCTGAAAAAGTGCTTAGAGAAAAAATCAGAAAAAATGAAATTGAGCCAAAAAGGCTTTCACAAAGTTTTGTTCATCAAGGTCGGGAGTATAAAGTTTCTGATTTTGATAAAGTTGTAGAGGAGAACCTCGAAAAAGCCTTTCTTGAAATGAGCCACGATGAAGCCAGGCAATTTGCTCAGAACTATATGGTTTCGAAGTCTCATCTTCTGAATTCCACATATCCGAGTGTTGAAAGAACAAACGCACTAAATAACCTCAATAAGATGTTCGGATATATATACGGTGAGAAAGGTCCTGAAGAACTGGCAAAGATTTTAGAATGTGACCCTGAAGATGAATTACAACCGATTAAGAACATCCTGGACAAGATAGAAAAGGATACAAAAAAAGTTTCAGAGTGTGCTGAATTAAGTCCTGGTGAGCATAAAGTGTTCAAGAAAGATGACAGAAATTATTATTCCACCGGAGACTACCTACTGAAAAGAAAGCCGGATGGACACTATCAGGTTGTATTGAATGTAGAATTTAAAAAAAATAATGGCTCTGTTTCCGGACAGGAGATGTTACAGCGAGCCAGAAAGTGTATGCAGTTGGCATCACCTTCCATGAAAGGCCCCGACGGAAGAAAAATAGAAATGTTAGTGCTTACTCCTGATGAAGTTTCAAAACTTCCTTCCAGAGAAAGACCCGATAAGAAGACTGTGACAATAGAAGGACCTGATTTTGGCACAAACGCCGGAGCTTATGCAGAAGATGTGAATTGCGCCACCATCACGCACGAGCTTCTCCATCTTTTAGGTCTGTGTGATGAGTACAAGGAGACCCGGCCACAATATGCTAAATTCGGATGGACTTGCAGAGTCGTAACAAAAGCTCCTTCCATTATGCGTGAATTGGGAACTTTCAATCGGGCAGTCGGGAAAACCCTGAATTGCGATTGCTCCGGTAATCCTTGTAGAGCAGTCATGCGTTCTACTAATCAGGATCTCAAAAAACTTTTTGTGAGTGAGCCTTTTCACGAAATGGTGGACTATCAGTTCAGAAACGATTTCTGCAAAATGGAATATATTGGTTCACCTAGAGGTGCTTTTCCTGCTCCCGATAAGAACGTTCATCTTTTAACTGAGCAGCAGTATGAGTTCTCAATTGAGGACAGGTCAGTCACTGAATACATTGGGGTTGAAGGGTATAAGGTCACCCGCTACAAAACGACCTGTAAGTGTCCTTCAACTGATATGAATTGTTTGAAAATTAAAGAGGCGGCACTTAAAAGAATAAAAAATCCGGGGATGGCAAGTTATTGTCCCTCTGGAACAAAAGAAAAAAGCTCAAGCGAAGGTGCTCCTACTTTTTCAGGAATTCATGTAGAGGGCGATGTTCTTTCTTATGGAACAACTCCAAGTCTTCCAAGCCTTCTTTTACCAAATCATTTTTACAAGATCCTTGAAGGTAATTGTTCTGGGAAGGCAGACGGTTACCGTCAATGCGCTGAGTTTGCATACAAGGGAGATCCTTGTAATATTCCTGCTCAATGTAATGATGACAAATTTTATCTCGGAAGTGGCCAATGAAATACCTGATAGTCTCTTTATTGATAACAGTAAGTGCTTATGGCGTTGAAGTTGGCCAGTACATCAGTCATCCTGACGGTAGTTCTTTTCAATCCTTTAATCTTGAAAAGAGTAAAGTGATTTATGAAAAGCACTCTAATTTTTTTGATCCTAAAAAAGATCTGAGTCTCGGTCATTTTGAATTGAGCAAGAAAGTGGATCTTTCCTCAGAAGAAAAGAAACTCAAAGAAATTCTCAACAAGATTGTTGAAGTGGATAAATTTTTGAGAAAAAAGAAATCAAGCTTCAATGAACTTTCTTCCAGAAATAACCATGATTCTTTCATTCTCCTGGAAAAATTTAAAGTAACTAAGGACTCTGATCTCTACCCTGAATTAAAAAAGATTTTCGATACTCTTTTGAACCGAGAGTGGAAGCAGGTTGACGGAGTTCGATTATCAGAAGATTTAAAGAAAGTGATAAAAGTTGAAGAAGGAAAAGAAGTTTCAAGGGAAGCTTTCAACATGCGCTTTCACTGCAAAAAGCCTGATCCTCCCACAGTATGTGGATATAAGGATCTTGGGATTCTCTACATTCAATGAAAATTAAAAAAGCCACCGAAAGGTGGCCTTTTTAATGAATAATCTGTTTGTTGAAATTAGAACTCGTCTGAGTCGTACTCAGATCTCAAAGTGTGCTTAACTTTTCCGGCTGCAATTTCTCTAAGAGCAGTAACAACTTCTTTATTTTTGCTCTTAACCTGAGAATCATCACCTTCACGAAGCTGCTTTACACGCTTAGCTGTTAAATGAACTAGCTCATAACGATTTTCAACATGTTCTAGACAATCTTCGACCGTGACTCGTGCCATAGGGATACCTCTTAAGGGAAATTAGAAACTTCATTTTTAGTGGATATAGGAAGTTCTGTCAAAGAAGAATTTCAGAAATGTGATGCACTGAGGCATTTGGTCGGTATTGATGCACACTGCTACTGACCATACATCTCATCTATTTGGGTTTTATACCTTTCCACAACTACCTTTCGCTTAATTTTCAAGGAGGGTGTAAGGAAATTATCAGTGGTAAATTCTTCAGTGATTATGGTGAATTTCTTGATTGTTTCGTACTGGGCCAGCTCGCTGTTGACCTCATCGATCTCTTTTTTAATTATTTCTTTAACCTGTGGATTCTGAGCCAGATCCATTACGGAGCAATCAGAAGGAAGGCCTAGTTCCTCGAGAAGGGGCAGGAAACGCTCCTTTTCGATACCTATAAGTGCCGTCAGAAAGTTCTTCTTATCTCCAACGACAACCATCTGGGAAATATGGGGCTTGGTTTTAGCTATGTTCTCTATCTTTTGAGGAGCTACGTTTTTCCCCCCACTGGTAATAATGATGTCTTTTTTCCTGTCAGTGATTCTGAGGTACCCATCAGCTGTAAATTCACCAATGTCCCCTGAATGAAACCATCCATCCTTTAAGGCTTCAGCGGTTGCTTCGGGATTTTTATAATACTCCTTCATCAACGCTTCAGACTTAATGAGGATTTCATTATCAGGCCCGAAAGAGAACTGAACATCTCCCATCGGTCGACCTACTGTTCCTGGAACCTGTTTTGAAAGAGGGTTGAGGCAACAAGGGGCGATTGTTTCTGTCAGCCCATATCCTTCGAGAATGGTGAGATTAGCATATCTTAAAAATTTAATGATTTGCGGGGATAGAGGTGCTCCCCCTGAAACAAAGTATCTGACCTTGCCTCCAAAACGGTTATAGATTTTGGAGAAAACCAGCTTCGTCGCCAGCATATATTCAATAATTTCTGCAGCTGAGGGAGAGAGGTCTTTATCTATTTTCGCATAATATTTTTCAGCGATAGACACGGCCCATTTGAAGACTTGTTTTTCAACCAGGCTTCCCTGTTCGACTTGTTCCATAATCTTGGCGTAGATTTTTTCAAAGATTCTTGGAACAGCTATCATAATAGTGGGTTTCACGACTGTGAGATTATCAACAAGCTTTTCAATCGACTCAGCGTAGACGGCCTGCCATCCGAATACCAGGGGGAGAAGTGAATCACATCGACCTAATACATGAGAGAGCGGAAGGAAAACCAGAGTTTTGTCCTGAGCATTGAAAGCACCCTTAACGGTGGCCTCAACATTCATGAGCATAGTTGTTAGTCCGTGCTGAGTAATCACTGCACCCTTAGGTTCTCCTGTGGTCCCGGAAGTGTAAATGATAGATGCATACTCTTCTGGTTGTTGATTCTGTATAGAGTTTTCAAGTAGGTCTGGATGAGAACGCAGCTCTTCTTTTCCTACTCGAAGCAGGTCTTTATAGGAGTAATAGGGAACGCCATTCCTGAACTTCTTGAGAGTTTCTTCAGAGAGATCCTGTATCGAAATAACGGTTTTAAGGTTAGGAAGATTTTTAATTAATGGAATGACTTTCTCGAGTTGTTTGTCATTTTCAACGATCAGAATACTACTGTCTGAGTGGTTGAAAATGTACTCTACTTCATTGGGAAGGTAGCTGGGATAAATGGGAACGAGACAGCTTCTTGAGCACATAGTGGCCATATCAAGGAAGTGCCACTCTTTGCATGTCTGAGATAAAATCGCGATTTTGTCACCAACGTTAACACCAATCTTGAAGAAGGCGCTGACGAGAACTTCAATCGTATTTTTATAATCCTGGAAGGAGAGGTTTTTTACTTCATTATTTTCAATCCAACCTATGGCATACCTATCGGGTGTTTTCTGAACTCTTTGTTTTAGCAGTCTTCCTAAAGTTCTTGGCCCTTGAAACAACATCTGGTCATCCTTTTTTTCCAGCTATGCATTAATATCTGAAAAAAATCAGAAAGTTAGTGCTCATCAAAACTGGTCCAATACTTGCCTTATCGGCATACATGAAGACTGTCATTATAGTTTCAAAATGTCTTAGAGTCACTAAATTCAACTCCTGTGAGAGCTGGTATGAATTCCATTTTAAGGGAGTTTGTGCAGGGGAATCACTCAAAAAAGTTCTGCTTCTGGGAAGGCATGATTTTCAAATTTCTAAAAGAGTAGAATACCTGATGTATGTTCAGATGCTCTCTTGCGAGGGAGGAATATTAAAAGGGAAGATTCTTAGATTGAAAAGATTGGAAGAATGTTGGGATCGATCCTAATCAACATTGATGGAAACATGGTCACCGATCATGAACTGATTAAGTTCAAAGATTGGAGAGTTATCTTCCTTCTCGTAATTGTTTACCATTGCGATTGCCGCATCATCTGAGCTGTGAAGGACTTTTAGCTCACCAATTTTCACTTTATAGTTCACTCTTTTTTTATTGTCATAAGGATTTTGAATCGAAACAATTCTGAACACATTGAGGATGCTGTCTTTCTTAACTCCCTGGCCTGCTCCCATATTGATATAATAATTCTTCCGGATGACTTCATTCTCTAATCCCATTGATAAGTCCTGGGCCATGCTAAAGATGACATAGGAACGGGCAGAAACTCCGGTGGAGATGAAAAAGGTAAGGAGCAGGATTAAAAATTTCATTGGATCCTCGCAGGTCAAAATCCAATGAGCTTATCGTCATTCACAAGGGGAAGTTTATACCTGTACTCGGTTACCCGAGTAGTCCAGTCTACTTCCCCTGAACTTTAAGATACTTAATGTTGTTATAGATGATATCTGAGTACCGAAAATTCTTAAGATAGTCGTGATAGAGAATGTAGTTTCTGGAGTAGTACTGCATAGACCAGGGTAAATCCCGGTTCACCAGATCCTCCATCTTTTTCATTAACGTAAACTTTCGGTCACCATCCTCAAGTTCTCTCAACTCGTTGAACATTTTATCAAATTCTGGATTTGAATATTGGGAGGAGTTAGGGCCAGGAGGCATATTTGTGGACGTGAGTAACTGGAGAACGTTTTCAGAATCCGGATAATCCAGAACCCAGCCACCTTGCCAGAATTGGAGCTCACCACTGCGGGCCTTCTCCAGAAAGGCTGGAAAGGTGTTCGTACGAACTTCTATTTCAATTCCAAGATTTCGCAGTTCCTGCTGAACAAATTCTCCCATCTGCCGCTTCCGGGTATCAGTTCCCCTCACATCATAGACTAGCTTCGGAAGGCCCTTTCCATCGGGGAATCCAGCTTTCTTCAAAAACTCTTTAGCTTTATTCAGGTCATACTTGTACGGCAAGTCCCGTGAAGGTGAGTAACCTGAAATTCCCGGAGGGAAGATGGAGTTAGCTTTTTGAGCAATGTTATAGGTGAACAATTGAATGTATTTTTCAATGTTCACCCCGTGAGCAATCGCCTTTCTTAGATTAAGGTTTTTGCCTATAAGAGAATCTTTCATGTTGAAGGCAATCCACCAGTAAATGAGGGTGGGGGAAGCCTGGAGCTTAATATTCTCTTCGAGGATTTCGGGCTTTAACTTCCCTTCCTCAGTAAGAGCAAGTGGGTACTGATCTTTCATAAGGTTTACCATGTCAATTTTCTTGGACATGAAGTTCAACCATTCTGTTTGTGTCTCTTCTATAACGACCATGCGGACATTAGTCACGAAAGGTAATTTGGCTCCCGCATCCTGAAGTAAACCGTTTTCATGAGCGTAGCGATCACCCTGAGAAGGGTAGACACTTGTCTTGTAGTCTGGATTCTTTTCAAGGACCACTTCCTGAGAAGGGTTATACTTCTTAATGATGTAAGGACCTGTCCCAACGAAAGTCTGTCTTAAATCGTTGTTAGTGGCCTTGATAGCTTCTGCGGGAACAGGTGAAGTAAAACTCATGGACATTGCCCATTGGAGCTGCGGATAAGGCCGCACGAGCTCAATCACCAGGGTGTGATCATCAGGAGCTGTTACACCGGGAATACTTTCTTTAAAGAAGAGATTGAGATCAGTGCCTACTTTCTCTCTCCATTCACTAATTCCTTTTATCTTCCCATCGACTAACCAAAAACCCTGAGACACAGATCCTTTGAAGGCGAGGCGTTTGATCTGAGTAACAAAATCCTGTGCCTTAACCTCTCTGTTCGCGGGAAGGAAGTCAGCTTTATGGTACTTAATTCCTTTCTTGATCTTAAAAGTATATTTTAATCGGTTTGTGGAAATGGACGGGAAACCTTCTGCCAGAAGAGGCCGCAATGTATAAGGTCGCTTCAAATACTCAATCTCATACAGAGACTCATAAACCTGAGCAAAGGGAACATAACAAACAGTATCGTAGCAGTTGGCAGGATCCATGGTTGAAATGTGACCAGGCAAAGAGATGTCTATGTGATCTGCCCGCTTGGAATTCTTTGTACAGCCAACAACTAAAATAATGAGTGCTAAGAGAAAAGATTTCATTTCAAAGCTCCTTCTACAGCTTGAATAAGTTCCTGGACCTTCGAAGCCTCTCCGGAACCTTGAGCATTGTCAGGCTTTCCACCACCTCGTCCTCCGACTATTGGCATGACTTGTTTAAGAGTCGCCGAGCAGTCCACGGTTTTGTTGGCCTTATTAGTCTTCATGATAAATGAAACTTTATCACCTTCTACGGCATAGAGAAAAAGAACGCCCTTAGGGAATTTATCAACAAAGATATCACCCAGCTTTCTCATATTCCCCTGATCAATGGAAGGGGCTTTGGCAATAGTGAGAGTTAGACCGTCTTTAATCGGTTGTTGGCTCTTAAAAAGATTCTGAGATTCAAAGTTCTGAAGACGATCATTTAGGGTTTCAATCTGCTTCACTTTATCCTTGAGGTCTCCCTGAAGAGCGGAAATCTTTTCTAGAACCCTTTCCTCTTTAACCGCAAATGATCTTTCCACTTCGGAAAGGATCTTTGAACGATTTAAAAGATACTCAATTGCAGTAGTTGAAGTGATGGCCTCAATCCTGCGTATACCGGAAGCCAGTGATGTTTCTACCAGAATCTTAAATAATCCTATTTCAGCAGTGTTGGAAACGTGCGTCCCTCCACAAAGCTCAATAGAAAAGTCTCCCATCGTGAGAACCCGGACTTCATCACCATACTTTTCACCAAAGAGGGCCATGGCCCCCTTTTTAGTCGCTTCATCTTTTGACATATGACAGGCAGTTACCGGTAAAGAACTTGCGACAGCTGAGTTAACCAGTTCTTCTACTCTTGCGATTTCATCAGACTTCAGGGCCTCTGAATGAGTAAAGTCAAATCGAAGACGATCTGGACCGACTGAAGATCCCGCTTGTTTAACGTGATTTCCGAGGACCTGAATCAAGGCCGATTGTAGCAGGTGAGTGGCAGAGTGATTGCGCTTGGTGAGTTCACGCTCTTCGTGATTAACCTTTAGCGTATAAGTTTCACCCACAGTAAGAGCATCAGCATCCGGTGAAACGTGGACATGAAGACCATCGACAGGTTTTTGTGTATCCGAGACAGTGGCAAGTTTACCTTCTGAAGAATAAACCTCACCTTTATCTCCAACCTGACCTCCGCCTTCTCCGTAAAAAGGACTCTTATCAAAAACGAGATAGAACTGCCCGTCGAATTCTTCTTTGGCAACAAGCTTCGCATTAGTTGTTACTTCTTCATATCCAGTGAACTTCGTCTCACCAAACTTTTCTTTGATGCCGTAGAAGACTTTAAGATTGTCTTCCTGGACCTTAAATTTAGAGCCTTTCTTTGACTGCTCTTTCTGGCGGGTCATCGCTTCATCAAAACCTTTAGAATCCAGATCGATCTTTTTCTCTCTCAGGATGACTTCAGTTAGATCGAGAGGGAAACCAAAAGTATCATAGAGTTTGAAAGCGACTTCACCCGGGAGCTTATCTCCCTTTTTCAGCTTATCGATTTCTTCATTTATGAGGGCAAGACCTGTATCAAGTGTCTTTCTGAACTTTTCTTCTTCAAGTTTTAAAAGTTTTTCTGCAAGGGCAATATTGTGTGCGTTGTCCGGGTACTCTTCACCAAGTGACTCAAATACTGCCGGTACAATTTTATAGAATGACACTTCCTTCAAGCCCAGAAGAGAGAGGTGTCTGACGGCCCTTCGGATGATTCTTCTTAGAACATAACCTCTTCCTTCATTGGAAGGGATTACACCATCGGTAATAAGCATGGTTGTGGAACGGATATGATCGGCAACAACACGGAATGAGGATTTTATTTCTTCAGATTTTTCTGTGTAGTAGTCTTTACCTGAAAGTTTTCCGATAGACTTCATAATAGGTTCAAAGATATCGGTATCGTAATTGTAATACTTCCCTTGTAGAGCAGCAGCGACTCTTTCCAGACCCGACCCTGTATCTACGGATGGTTTTGGAAGAAGCTTTCTTTTTATCTCGTCACCTTCTTTATACTTCTCATATTGCATGAACACCAGGTTCCAGATTTCCACATACCTTCCCTCATCATCAATTTCCTGATGGCCTTCCGGTACTCCTGTAGATTTTTCGGGACCATGATCGTAGAAGATCTCAGTACATGGACCACAAGGACCAACGTCTCCCATTTCCCAGAAGTTTGATTTATCACCAAGCTTAAAAATTTTCTCCCTTGGCACTCCCATATCTTTGTTCCAGATATTCAAAGCTTCATCATCTGATTCGTGAACTGTTACCAGCAATTTATCTTTTTGAATTTTTAAGTCTACCGTCAGAAATTCCCAGGCAAACTGAATAGCTTCTTTTTTGAAGTAATCGCCGAATGAGAAATTTCCTAGCATCTCAAAGAATGTATGGTGTCGTGGTGTAAAACCGACGTTTTCAAGGTCATTATGTTTTCCACCTGCACGAACAACTTTCTGAATCGTCACAGCCCGGCGATTTGCAGGATTGGCCTTACCGGTAAAGAAGTCTTTAAATTGCGCCATCCCAGCAACCGTGAACAAAATAGTTGGATCATTATGGGGAACCAGACTGGATGACTTGTGTTTCTGATGTCCATTCCTGATGAAATAATCTGAGAAAGCATTACGAATTTCTTGCGCACGCATGAGCTAATCCTTGAGAGTTAAAATAACCCAAAAAGACTATCACAGGACCATTGACTCAGCCAACACTTTGCAATGCGAAAGACAGCTCCCTACTCGAGAGGGAGCTTAAGGATTTCCTGACTGAATTCACCCTTCTTTTGACAGGAGAGTTCATGCATTTTAGCAATGACTTCATCAGCTAAAGGCCTTAGAGAATTGAAATCTCTGACCTGGTTTTTGAGAGAGCTGTGGCGGTATCCTATTTTGGAAGAAGTTCCGAAGCACAGTTTCTGGACATGGGGATATTCTAATTTGTTAATGACCTTATCGAAGGTCACACAATAATCTTTCCCGGCCTTAGCATGGATCAGACCGTTGTACCATGAGCTCCATGTTTGTCTTAACTGATTACAAACATCTACTAAGACATTGTTATGAACTTCTGGATGTTCCTTGCCGTTTTTTTCGAAGTATTCATCAGCAAAATCTGCGACTGCTTCATTTGTAAGCGGAGAAATTCCAACTGTTTGTTCAATGTTTCTGATACGTTTTTCAGTGTCTTTCTTCATTGAAAGGAAAGTTTTGTATTCTTTGTGAGAATCTTCCTGTTTTACTTTAAGCCAGGCCTCAGCGAGTCCCTTTGTCCGGAGGACAACCAGGTACTTGTAACTTTCAAAGATAGAATCCTGAACCATTTCGTGGCTTCTGATTATTTCTGAATATTCAATATTAAAACCCTGGCTTGTCATTTCCTGGAAGAACTTTATCTTTGCTTCCAGAACTTTAATAGTTTCTTCCAGTTTCTTCTTTTCATTCTTCCAGACTTCGTAACCTGCAACTTCTGGTTCCTCAGAAACTTTCTTCCTGAGTAGGGCAATGCCCTTTTGGGAAAGAGACTCCATTTTATTTAACCAACGGGACCCTACTTCTTTACACTTGTCCTCTCTGACAGTCGCTGCTGAATGATTCAGATCATCAATGAAATATCTCTTTTCGAGTTCCAGTCGGAAAGGGGTTTTATTGATGGTCTCTTCATAGTTTAGCCAGACTCTGCTGACTAAGTTGTTGTTACCAGGGCCATCCTGAAAAGAAGCATAGGCACTTATATAAATGCAGGCTTCAAAGGGATCTGCCTTAAAGTGCTCCTGAAGATATTTAATTTTTTCTTCGTCTTTTTCAGCAATGTTCAATCGGTCAATATTATTAGACCCTGGTTCTTTGAGAGCTCTTGTAAGATGAATGTTTAATTTTTCCCGTGCTTTCGCGAGTTCATTCTCTAACTTTGTTGATTGGTTTAATTGTAAATCATCGATTGATGTTTTAATCATGTCCAGATTATAAAATGAACAGGAGTTTTTAATGAACATGTCACTCTGATCAGGATTTCTCATATCTATAGACTTGTTCTTGAAAAAGGAGATGAAAGTCTTAACTGCTGCTCCACCAAGTGCCGTTCCCAGAACCCATGGCATCGCAGCCGGTCCTCCATAGAGGGCCAGGAAAGGAGACATTCCGGTAGCAACATCGATGAAAGCTTCCGTGTAGCCCAGGAATCCGGATAGCTGTTCACCACATTTTTTATCTTTAAAAAGATTCGTAATAGTATCAAGCTTTGAGACCGCCTCGATCGCAGTTGATTCTTTATCACTGATTTCTCCACCTTCATCACTTTTAGCAATTTCCTCAGCGAGACCTTTTAACTCTGAATTTGTTTGGTTAACAGTATCCTGATACGCCTTACATTCAGCACTAAGGGTAATAGTCTTAGCAAGTTTCGAAGCTGCGGCCCTGAGATCTGTTAACTTTGAGTTTGTTAAGGGGCAGCTTTGTTGTGCCCATGAAGTCTGAACAAAAAGAGTGAGAATAAGAGTAGTCGTAAGAAGGTTTTTCATCATTATAGCGCCTGTCGATCAAAGTTAAAGCTTTGTGCCTGGATGGCCTCCTGCTGAAGTTGTTGTTCAGTTTGAATCATCTGCTCCGGATTTACTCCCTGAGCTTCTGCATAAGCAGCATCTGTGTTTCCGAATTGCTCAGCATTGTTACCGAAGCTTCCCACCTCTACGTTATTGTTATCCGCAAGATAAGCTTGTGTTTCCTGCTG
>JBKHWS010000036.1:0-26935 GCA_046566385.1 Bacteriovoracia bacterium
ACCATCATTCCCACTTGAGCTTCCCTCAGTTCACTCGAGACCCTTTCAAGATTTGCTCCCGCTCGGTTGATAGACTGCAATGAGCTCACGATGAGATTTCCTTCATCAATCTTGGCCAGGATGCTGTCAAGGCGGAGTAGAATTCGGTCAGTGGTGGCAGTGATTGACTCCCCCTTGGTCATGATACTTTTGAGGTCAGTGATCTTCTCAGACACGAGTACGTCTTTATGCGGTTTAAACTGGCCTGCTTCTTTTGTGCCATTAAAGATTTCAACGTATTTATCGCCAACAAGTCCCGCAGTCGCAATTGAGACTTTTGAATCTTTTTTGATCCATTTCAAAGAATCCTCAAGAACAGTCATGTTGATTTCCACTTCTTCTTCAGAAACGATACTTATTCCAGCGACTGTTCCGATCCTTATGCCTTTGAGTTCAACATAAGAGCCGGTCTTGAGATTTGAGACGTTAGGAACTCGCGCTCTGATATCAACTTTTGGTTCAAAGAGAGAAGTCTCTTTTCCTATGCTCACGATCATAATCATAAGTATTAGAACCAGGCCTGTTACAAAGGCACCGACTTTTACTAAGTTCTTCTGGTCTTTTTTTCTCATTCTCATCTGCATCTATCCATTTACTAAGAACGTGCGGACAAATGCGTCAGCACTGTTTTCAAGTTCTTCAATATTCCCATTGAATCCAATCTTTCCGTCTTTTAAAATCAGAACTCGGTCGCAGATTCTTCTTGCAGCAGGAATGTCATGGGTGACAAAAATTCCTGAAACGCCTTTAGCCTTGAACCTTTTCATTATTTCCAGAACCATTTCTACATTCTGAGGATCCAGACCTGCAGTTGGTTCATCATAGAGGAGGATTTCTGGATTTAAAACCATGGCCCGCGCCAGACCGACACGTTTCTGCATCCCCCCGGAGAGATCCGAAGGCATTAAATCACGTTCGTTCTCCATGTTTATGGTCTTCAGCATTTCCATTACCCGCTTTTCAATTTCTACTTCAGATAGCTTGGTATGCTCAAAGAGAGGGTAGGCTATGTTTTCAAAAACGGATATGGAATCAAACAAAGCTCCGCTTTGAAACGCGTAAGAGATTTTTGTTCTCACCTGATAAAGCTGTGCCTCGGAAAAATTATCTATCCTTTCCTGGTGAAAATAGATCTCCCCTGAGTCTATTTCTTCCAGGCCTATGATGGTTCTCAGGAGCACCGACTTCCCCGTTCCGGAGGGGCCGAGGAGTCCGATTGTCTCACCAGCTTTTAAAGAAAAGGTGACACCTCTGTGGACTTCCTTATCCTCAAAACTTTTATGTACATTTTTTACTTCTAGAATATTCATCAGTAACTTCAATCAAAAATAAGAATTAATAATTTACTTAAAAAGAAGTCCGAAATCAGTATGACTATGGAAGACCTCACCACCACCCACTTAGCCGCACTTCCTACTCCGATTGTCCCTTCTCTTGTTTGAAAACCTTTGTAGCAGGCCAGAATAGCAATCGTTAAACCAAAGAAAGCGCACTTAAACATGGAACCGAAAACATCTGTCAGCCTTATGGTTGAGAGGACTTTATTTATATAGAAGCCACCGGGAAGATTAAACTCCAGGTAGGCAATTGTCAGTCCGCCAAGGATTCCCATAAAAGCAGATAAGGTTGCAAGAAGAGGGAGAGTGAAAACTGCTGCCACCACTCTGGGAACGACAAGCACACGGATGGGATTCGTTCCCAGGGCCCTGATTGCATCTATTTGTTGAGTCACGTTCATGGCCCCTATCTCAGCGCTGATTCCTGAGCCGATTCTTCCGGCAATGAGAAGGGAAGTGAAAATGGGAGCGAGTTCTCTCATGAGAGATAGCGAGACGATCGCCGGAACATATAAAGTTCCTCCGAATTTTGCCAGACCGTAACCAAACTGGAGAGTCATGACAAGACCAGTGACCAGGCCAATGACGATAGTAATTGATAGGGAACCGATTCCCAGATGGTTCATCTGTTCCAGTAAGCGTCCCCAGTAGAATGGCCGGCTGAAGATCCCACAGAAACAATCTTTGGTAAGCAGGACAATCTCCCCAAGAACTCTCAAGTCTTCCTGTACCCGACGAACAATCATTTGAATTCAACCGACTTCAGAAACTCATTGAAGATCGTTTCATCTTTGTCGGTGCCCTCGGGAGAGATAGAGAGAAAATCAAAATAGCAGTTGTTTCTGCGGGTGTTCAGAAGCCTTAGAGTGACTTTCACCCCATCCACTAGTCCTGTTCCGGAGATGCGGTAAGCTTCCCGATCATTAAAAGCGGAGTAGTGACTTTTATTGGCCTTGAAATTCTTAACGGACTTAAATGTTTTGCGGGCAAGATTCTCCAGGGACTGTTCCTGAAATTCTTCACAGAAGCTGTTTGATAAAAGAATGCGCCCATCAGATAAATTTTCGTAAACGTAGTCAGATCTTTTGTCTTTCTTGAACTTCCACTCAGGTTTATTGAAGGCGACTTGATAGCGGGAGCCTTTTGCGGTTTTCGGTGCTTCCGTTCCCCTCATAAAGAATGAACAACTTGATAAAAAGAGAACAGTAACCAGCACCTTCATAACGAACCATTTTCAGCGGGTAATAGTTAGCAATATTTTAAGTTATTGTATTCCTTCTGGAAATGATGAATGTGTCAAAGGTTCGACTGGACTATTTTGCCTATGGGAAAAATTTGTCTTTTCCAAATCAAAAATGACGTTACAATGAAAACAGTAGGTAAAAAAGACCACATGAAGTGGTCGCAGATTTAAACTCTGCAGCCTCAGTAAAGACAGGAAGTCTTCACGAATGACAAAGTTATTTCTTATTTTAACAACTCTTAGTGTGGTCAGCACACTTCTCAGCGCTACCAGCGCTCTGTCTGAGGTTATTAATCAGGAAAATCTTAAAACTCACCTTCGCTGGAATCTGATGGTTCCCCGTGATCAGTTCCACATAGTTAAAAGAAATCAGACTCTTTTCATCGAGACCGTGAATCTGGAATTGTTTCAGACTCTCGCCGGCGAAATGGCCAGTCTGAAAGTAAATGGCCAGTACGTTGAAGCCGTTGAATACTCAAAAGATAATTTCCCGGCGAAACCTGCGACCATAGCTGTGAAATTAAAAGATCCTTCCGTCGAATTATTCTCCTTTTATCGGGATGCTGATAAAAAGTACATCCTCGACTTCTGGATTAACACAGATCTTGTGAGTGAAAAGTCCTCCTCGTTGCAGAAGCCATTGCCGGTCCCGGTGGATGTTAAAAAGCCAGTGCTGGTTTCCAAGAAGAAGAAGTCAAAGCCTAAGAATAAGAATCACCTGTTAACAAGAAAAACTTCCATCCTTCCGTCAGTGGAAGTAACCCAGGCAATCGTTAACGAAAAAACGGTCAATCCTGAGTATCGTGATTTCCGTTATGGAGCGAGTTTCATCTGGAATTATTCACCTATGATTCCTCAGCTTGAAAAAGACATCAACCTCGCCTCAAAAATTCCTGATTCCCTCTATCCCATACCAGACCGAACAAATTTAGATGATCCCAAAGAAGCTCATATGCAGCTTTCAATAAACTTCTACCGAGAGGAGAAGTGGGGACTCATGAATAAGTCCATAACCCTCTACGAGAAGAAGTATGGCCGGGATTCTAACTATATTCATAATGAATTCCTGAAAGCGAATGCTCTTCTTAAAGGCAATCTGGCGAAGCCTAATCGCGGAATTACCCAGTCTGCCATGGTCATCCTTTCAAACATTAAGAACATGACAAAGGACTACGACTTAAAGTCCGGGATCCTTCGGTATCTGATTCAGTATCACGTGGATATGAAAGACCATGTGAAGACTCTTGAACTAGCTAAAGAACTTTACGTGGAAGCGCGAGGTGAGTTTGATCAGAATCTTGTCATCCAATCTTCACTGACAATTCTTCATTCTCTGGCTGAGCTTAAACAGGTTGAGAAGATCGAAGCCTTTTTAAAGGAAAACAAGAAGCTGGACAGTATTCTCCCTCCGCAAATGAGCATGGCCTATTCCAGTTTTGCCCTCCTTTCAAAAGGTGAAGAAAAAGAACTCCTTAAGCGTTTCCATGCAGTAGAGAAGTCTCTCGCTAAGCCTGTCCATCCGGCAATCCTCTTTAATGTGGGAGAAAGTCTCTTCAGAAAAGCTGACTTCGAAAGTTCCATTAAAGTATTTGATGAGTTTCTTTCTTCGTACTCATACCTCTTGCAGGCTCCGCACGCCCGACTAAGGCTTGCAGTTGCCTATGAGCTGCTGGATAGACCTGCTGCTGAGAATCTCGTCTTGTATAAGAATGCAATAGATCGATCGACGTCTCCGGAAGTTCGGTACGAGGCCAAGCTTCGTTATGTGGCGATGAGATTAACCAGAAAACTGAGACCAACAGCAGATGACAAGGAAGTTGAAGTTTTCCTGGAGCAATCTCCTGATGAAACAAAAGCGTTTAATAACAATCTTAAAAAGCTTTTGTGGCTGGTTCGTCTGAGACTTTTTATTGCCAATAAAGAATACGACAAGGCCCTCACTTACCTCACCTCGATTCCGCTCGATTCTGTTAAACCGGCGGAAAGAAGGGTGTTTGAAGGTGATGGTGCTGAAATCGTTTACGGCATCATTCAGGACGCTTATTTGAATGAAGACTATGCCAAGGTTGTGAAGATCTGGGAAGTTTACAAAAACAAATACGAGAGTAAGGTCGCCAAGAACATCTATATGAACTTCGTTGTGTGTGACTCATTCATGAAACTTGGACTCTATAAAAGTTACGACCGCGCCCTCACTAGTTTTAAAAGTGTTCAGAATAAAGAGGCACGAACATTCCCTGTATGGGTTGATCGCCTTAAGTCTATAAATCTTTCACAGATGATAGAAGAATTAAATCTCATTCGTCTCGTAGCAGACTCAAAATGGACAGAGGCCGAAGCCAAGTTGACCTCTTATCCAGTGTCACTAAGGGACTCTTTGAACTATCCTTTTTACCAGGGGATGATCCATTTCAATCAGAAACGCTACACGGATGCAGTCTCTGAGTTCGAAAAAGTCCTTATCAAACAGAACCCTGAGAACCAGTTAACTCCAAGACAAACTGCCGATCTTTTAATGGGTTACGTCGAATCTTTGTACCAGCTTAAAGACCAGAATCGCTTTAAAACAGTGGTACGGGCCCTGAACGATGACATCGGGAAATCAAAGTCGGCACCGATCTTGAATATTTCCGAGCGAATCAACTATCTCCTCATTGAGACATATGCGGGAGAATCAGAGCCGGAATGGAAGGAGCTCGAGAGTATGACAAAAGTTTTCAGAGAAAAATTTCAAAAATCTCCTTACACCGCACGTATCGGCTACCTTTATGGACTATCATTAATAAAGAATTCCAAAGTGCCAGAAGGGCGCGAGGTTTTCACAAGTTTGACGAATGATAATACTGTTCCTTCTCATATTAAAGAAATGTGTAGGAGTGAATTAGCGACACTGGAACTGATAGAAAAGAAGTTATAAGGAAACCAAACTAACAACGGACAGGAGGTCTAATGTTATCTCAAGGTTTAGTACTCGTAGGCAATCACCCAAAATTTAACCACGCTCTGGAAACGGCCCGCAATGTCGCTGTTACCAAGACTCCAGTCCTGATC
Source organism: Bacteriovoracia bacterium (assembly GCA_046566385.1). Taxonomy (GTDB): domain Bacteria; phylum Bdellovibrionota; class Bacteriovoracia; order Bacteriovoracales; family Bacteriovoracaceae; genus Peredibacter. The sequence goes on from JBKHWS010000036.1 coordinate 5,671, forward strand.
TCAGGAGAGGCTGGTTCTGGTAAGAAAGCACTCGGCGCTTACATCCATAACAATTCAGTGAGAAAGAATGCTCGCCTTGAAATTGTGGATTGTAACGTTGATTCCCAGACAGTCGAAAGAATGGTTTTGGGTTACAGAGATGATGAAACCGGCAAATTTAACCGCGGAGTTCTTGAACTTGCCAACGGCGGTACGGTAATTTTTGCCAACATTGATGCACTGGATGAAAATTTCCAGAAACGCCTCTATACTATCCTTCAAGAGCTACCCGACTATGAGTTAGACGTACGTATTCTTGCTACCACATCTAAAAATCTCTCTAAGCTGGTTGGTGCAGGAAAGTTCTCACGCGCTCTATACACTTACTTCAACGGAGCACAGATCGACATGATTGCACTTCGTGAAAGAGGAACAGACGTGGAATTGATCGCTCGTCACTTTATTGAAGAGTATGCGGCTGAAAATGAAGCCGGCCAGATCGCCCTTTGTTCAGAAGCCGCACGCAAGCTGACTGACTACAACTGGAACAACAACCTCAACGAACTCAAGTCTTTCATCCGTAAGACACTTTCAAACATGGAAGGGACAACACTTGATGTCCAGGCCATTGAGAAAGGAGAGCGTAAAGTAGAATTCACATCGGCAGAAGCTGATGAGGATGGATTCAAACTAATGTCTCTGAAAGATGCTGAGAAACTTCTTATTAAAAAAGCACTTGTTTATACTTCAGAAAACAGAACTCAGGCTGCGAAGATTCTGGGTGTTTCAATCAGAACACTCCGAAACAAAATCAATGAGTACAGATCTGAAGGCGCAAGCTATTTTGTAAACTTACGTTAATCGACTAATTGTTGAGGCCATCACAATGAATGTGAATGACAAAACATTAAAAGCACTCACGACGGCGTTGAATTTCCGTGAAATGAGACAAGAACTCATTTCAAGTAACGTCGCCAATGCCAACACTCCTGGCTTTAAGGCCAAGAAACTAGACTTCGAAGAAGCGTTGGCCCGTGCTTTGGATGTTGATGGTCAGATGCAGATGAATGTCAATGATGAGCGACATCACACTGTAGGGAATGGTGGCTTCAATAACTTAGAACCTGAAATCTACGATAATCCGAATGGAGTGGTTTCCGAAAATGGAAACACAGTGGATGTAGAAGCTGAAATGGCGAAGATGGCAGAGAACAAGCTCATGTACGATGCTCTTGTTCAGCTTATTAACAAGAAGATGGGTATTATGAAGTACGCCATTAACTCTGAGAAGTAAGAGGTACTTTAGATGGATTTACTCTCAAGTCTTAGGATTTCGTCCAGTGGACTGGCGGCACAGAGGAAAAGAATGGAAGCCCATTCTTCCAACATTGCCAATGCTCAGACTACAAGAACAGCTGAAGGTGGCCCTTATCGGCGTAAGGAAGTTGTTTTCGGATCAGAGCCAGCAAGAGATACGTTCTCAGAGATTCTTGAAGGTGAATTAGCTGAGAACGCGCAGACTGTACATGCTACTGAGGTCGTTCATTCTGATAAAGTTGTTTACAAGCATGACCCTTCTCATCCTGATGCAAATGCAGAGGGATATGTGGCCATGCCGGACATTAACCCTATGGTTGAAATGGCCAATATGATTGAAGCACAGAGGGCCTATGAATCAAACGTCACGGCGCTTAACACTACCAAGCAAATGGCCGTGAAGACGCTGGAAATCGGGAGAGGTAACTAATGTCGATTAAAGATATAGGTTCCTTCCAACAGACCCTGGGAAATGCTGATGCCAAAGGCTGGAGCCGTAAGGTTGATAATGATGGCATCAACTTTGATATCAAAGCACCGGGACTCGAAGGCGGGCCTTCAGAGAGTGGAAAAACTTTCGGGGAGTTCCTGCAGGATTCACTTGGGAAAGTGAATTCGCTCCAGCAGGATGCAGACGTAGCAATGGAGAAATTGGCAAGTGGTGAAAGCCAGAACTTGCACGAGACTCTGCTCGCGGTGGAAAAAGCAGAGATCGCTTTTAAAATGATGAACCAGGTGAGAACAAAAGTCCTGGATGCATACCGCGAAATTATGAAAATGCAGATCTAACGGACAGGATGTCGGTTAGTCCCTATAGAATCAGGAGGATTCTTTGAATAGCTTTTTTTCACAAACAGTTCAGAACTTCATAGACTTCTTTCGTTCATTAGACATGACAAGAAGACTGGGATTGATCGCTGTAGCAGGGATCCTGATGGCCTCCATGGTCGGAATCGTTGTCTGGTCGGGAAAAACTGATTACAAGGTCCTCTATACTGATCTCACAAAAGACGACTCCGGTACCATCTCCAGAATGCTTGAAGAAGGAAAGATCAACTACCAGGTTAAAGATGACGGCAAAACGATTCTGGTACCTGAAGACATGGTTGATATCTGGAGACTCGAGATTGCCAAGAAGGGAGTTAACTTCACTGGTACTGTCGGTTATGAGGTTTTTGATAAACAAGCTTTCGGTACCACTTCATTCGTCCAAAAAATCAATAAACAACGGGCCCTGGAAGGGGAACTCGTAAAAACAATCATGCATATTAAAGGTGTAACACGTGCCCGTATTCACCTTTCGATACCTGAATCTTCGCCATTCGTTTCTGAAAGAAAGCCACCGAGCGCTTCAGTTGTCCTCGATGTTGAACGTGGCGTAACGATGACAAATGATGAAGTGAAGGGGATTCAGTCTCTTGTCAGTTCATCGGTGGACGGGATGCGTTCACACAACGTCGTAGTCATTGATTCCCGCGGGAAAAAGCTCTCTGAGAATGATGGCGATAACATGTCTACTGAGACCGCCAATCGAATCGCCCTTGAGACCAAGCTCAATTCTCAATACGAAAAGAAAGTGGAAGAGATCCTCTCTCGTGTAATCGGTGAAGGCAAGGTCATAGCGAAAGTTGCCATTAAAATGGACTTCACTGAAAAGGTAGAGACCCAGACCTCTTACGACTCTGAAAATGCCGCAGTTGTTTCTGAAGTCAGAAATGAACAGAAAATGGTAGGGGTAAGGCCTTCTCCGCAAGGTATTCCTGGTGCCCGTTCCAACCTTCCTGGTGAAGCTCCTCAGCCGGGAATTCCTGAAACCAGGAACGATGTTGATAAGTCACTTGTTACCAGAAACATGGCCGTTCCTACTGTCGTCACTAAATCAAAAAAGCCAACCGCTGAAATTTCAAATATGTCTGTCGCCGTGATGGTGGATGGAAAGAAAGTACCTGTCCTGGATAAGGAAGGTGTGCCAATGCTCAACGAAGATGGCATCCCGGTAACAAAGTACCAGGCCTGGTCCCAGGAAGAACTCCAGAACTTCCAGCAAATCGTTGGCTCATCTCTCGGGATTAACCTGACCAGAGGAGACAAGCTTGTCATTAAGAACATGGAATTTGCTAAGGAAGATTTAACAGAAATGGAAGCTATTATGAGAGCACGTGAGAACCGTGAACTCATGAAAAACATCACCAAGTATCTTATGATTGGTGCTATAATTTCTTTATTCTTCTTCATGGTGGTGCGTCCATTCATCCAGTGGCTTACTGAGAACTCAGTTGAATCAATTGAGGACTTCCTGCCGAAAACGATTGAAGAATTAGAGAAGATTCAGGCCAATCAGCGCCTGCCGGGATTAGAAGATGTGCTTCCTTCAATTGAAGACAAACTCAATCCTGAGAAGATTGAAGGTAACATGCTGAGAGAGAAAATTATCTCACTTGTTGAAGCTAACCCTGGAAAGGCTGCGCAGGTCATTCACGAGATGATTCATACAGCTGATACACATAAAGAGATTGCTTAAGCAGGAGTTTGATAAGTGGCCGAAGAGAACAAATCCTTAGACCCGGATGTGCAATACGCACTCTTATCTGGACAGGAGAGGGCAGCGATCCTTCTTTCTGCTTTAGGGCCAAGCACAACCAAGCTTATCTTCAAGCATATGAAGGATAATGATGTTAAGCGTATGATTAACACAATGTCCTCATTGACCAAGTCTCCTATCTGGATGGTTAAAAAAGTTCTTGAAGAGTTTTACTCTGCGATCAATGAAGATGCTGAGTTGTTGTTTTCTGAAAACAAGGGACGGGATTTCATCCTTGGAACACTTGGCGAAGACCGTGCTAAACAGCTCCTTGGTCAGATCGTTGATGTTGGAAATGCCAATACTCTTGAGTCTCTGGAACTCGTTGATACGAGAACTCTTGCTAACTTCCTCATCAATGAACATCCGCAAACGATCGCTCTCATCTGTGCCCATTTGCCGGTGGAGAAGAAAGTGGACGTCCTGAGAAAACTTCCGGAAGGATTACAGGCCGAAGTTGTTCTCCGTGTGGCGAACCTTGATTTCGTTTCACCTGAGCTTATCGCGCAGCTCGATGACGTCCTTAAAACTGAACTTTCAACTCTCGGATCGATCGATACCCAGCAACTTGGTGGTATTGAACCAATCGCCGACATGCTTAACCTCATGGATAAAAATTCTGAGAAGAACATCATGGCGAGAGTGGAGGAAAAAGACCCAGAACTCGCGGAAGAAATCAGAAAACTTATGTTCGTATTCGAAGATGTTATCTACGTTGATGACAAAGGTATTCAGGAACTACTTAAGATTGTGGATAACCAGAAGCTCGTTATTGCACTTAAGACAGCTCCTGATGACGTTAAAACCAAGCTCTTTAAGAATATGTCTAACCGTGCCGCCACTCTTCTTAAAGAAGATCTGGATGCAATGGGACCTACAAAAATCTCCGATGTGGAGAAGGCGCAGCAGGAGATTGTCCAGCAGCTTAAAGACCTTGAAGCGAAAGGTAAGGCGATTATTTCCCGCGGTGGTGAGGGCGATGCCTTCGTTTAAAAGGTTTGGAGTTAAATGCAAAAGTATAAAACAGCTGAAATCAAAACTTTCCAGTTCTCTGATCTTCAGAGTGATCATGTCATCGAGCAGAGTAAGTTTCAGTCTTTTGAGTTTAAGGCCCTTGAAGGTGACGCAGTCACTGTAAAAAATATTTCAGAAGAAGATATCCGGGCAGAGAGGAAATACGCACAGAAAAATAACTTCAAAATTGATGAAATTGTCCGGGACTACCGGGGCCTTTCCCGTCAGGAACAGAACGATCTGGAGCAGAAAATTCAGGAAGAAGTAAAGAGGCGACTTGAATCTGCTTTTCAGGATGCTTACCAGGAAGGCCTTGAGAAAGGCCGGCTTGAAGGAAAAGAAAGCGCTGAAGCCGAATATCATGAGCTTCTGGGCCAGAAAGTAGAAGAATTCAGCAACCTCGTCACTCAGCTCCAGCAGCAGTCAGATAAAATCCTTGAAAAGAACCGTGATGAAATCTATGAGTTTGTGAAAAGATTCACAAAGTGGATTGTATTGAAAGAAATTGATGAAAAAGTTTATCTCCAGTCTCTGCTGGAGAAACTCATTCTCGAACTGAATGCCAGAAAAAATCTCATAGTTAAGGTCGGGAAGTCCAGTTTCCCTCATATGCCTGAGGTCATTGCAGCTGTTGAATCCCGTCTAGGACAATTAACCAACGTGAGAGTTGAGATTGTTCCAGAACTTAATCATCCAGGCATCATACTCGATAGCGAGAATGGCTTGATCGATGGATCTCTTGAGGGTGTTTTCCAGAACATCGACAAGGTCTTTGAACAAGTTCATCCTGACCGGGTATCTCGAGATGAATGATTTAAATCTTAACCAAATCCTTCGTCATATTGAAACCCGCATTCCCTATGAGAAAGTCGGGAAAATTGTTGCCTCCCGTGGGATGGTTTATGAAGCAACGGTACCCAGGGCCATCCTTGGATCCAATGTTGAGTTTATCGCCGAAAACGGAGAGAGATCTCTGGGTGAAGTGGTGGCCATCAACGGACAGAACTGTATGGTCATGCCCTACAATGAAATTTCCGGGATAAACTCTGAGACAAAGATACATCTGAAAGATATCGTTACAGAAGTGAGAATTTCCACAGCGATGTTGGGAAGAGTCATTGATTTTCAGGGGAATCCCCTGGATGGAAAAGGCCCCATCGGTGGTCCTTTTGATAAAAGATCAATTTTCGGCACACCTCTTAATCCTTTAGATCGACCACCAATCAGAGAGCCGCTTGATACGGGAATTAATTCTATTAATTGCTTTATTACGGCAGGAAAAGGTCAAAGACTTGCCATCATGGCCGGATCAGGTGTCGGTAAGTCAGTCCTCATGGGGATGATTGCCAGGAATACAAACGCTGACATTAACGTGATTGCACTGATAGGAGAACGTGGACGGGAAGTTCTGGAGTTTATCCAGTCTGATCTTGGTGAAGAAGGTTTAAAGAGGTCTGTGGTTGTTGTCGCAACTTCAGATACGTCCGCTTTAATCCGGACGAAGGCTGCCTACACAGCAACTACCATTGCTGAATACTTCAGAGATCAGGGTAGTGATGTCCTTCTCATGATGGATTCCATCACCCGTTTTGCCATGGCCAACCGTGAAATTGCACTTTCTACCGGAGAACCTCCGGGTCAGAAAGGATATACGCCCTCAGTGTTTGCAAAACTTCCCAAGCTCATGGAAAGAGCGGGGACAAAAAAAGGCGCTGGTTCCATCACCGGTATCTACACAGTTCTCGTGGAAGGTGGGGACATGGATGAGCCTATCGCAGATGCAGTCAGGGGGATTTCAGATGGTCACATTGTTCTGTCCCGTCAGTTAGCTGCGAGAAACCATTATCCGGCGATTGATGTTCTGGGTTCCATATCCAGGGTCATGCCTAAAGTCGCCACTAAAGAACACAAGATTGTGGCATCCCATCTCAGAGATTTACTGGCCGCTTACAAAGAATCGGAAGACCTGATTACGGTCGGAGCCTATGCAAGGGGCTCAAACCCAAAAGTGGACAAGGCCATTGTCATTTATGATGACTTGATTAATCTTCTCCGCCAGCAGGTTGAAGAAGCTTTCACCATCGAGGAACTTTTTGATCGGATGCTGGACATTGCACGGAAAGCAGAAAAAGCTATGGATCCTGACTTCAGATAATTATGAAAAAGTACACATTTCGGCTTGAGCCGGTTCTTAAATTAAGGAAGTTAAAAGAGGAAAACTGCAGAATGGAGCTGGGGCAGCTCCTGACTGACTTAAATAGAATTGAAGATCAGATTAAGCGGGATAAGGGTGAAGTCGATAACTATTACCAGATTCAGGAAGGCTCATTAAAAACCGGAATGACCGGAGGCCAGGTCCAGGCCTTTCCAATGCTAATAGCTGCTAAGAACCGGAACCTCGAGCTTCTTGAAATAGAAAAGAAAAAGCAGCAGGATCGGGTTGAAGATAAAAAAAAGGAACTTGCTCTCTTGAAAGGCGACCTGAAAGTCATGGAAAATCTAAAACAAAAAGACCATGATGAGTACCGCAAGGCCTTTAACAAGGAATTGGATCAAAAAGTTGAAGAGCAAACCCAGAACTGGTTACAGCATAAAGATAAGAAAGGTTTATTATGAAAGTTTTATTAACATTTATCCTGTGTCTCTCAGCAGTTGCAGCGACTGCCGGAACTTATACTGAAGAAGACTTCATCAAGAAGGTGAATGAGGAAGTAAAAAAGAAAGTTGATGAAATTAAGAATAAATCCGTATCGGACCTTACAAAAGAACTCCTGGATAAGGAAGAAAAGCTTAAGTTGAGAGAGATTGAACTGCAAAAGCAGCAGGATTCCCTGAGAGTTTCTGAAGGAGAGATAGCCAAGAGGTATTCCGAGCTCTCTGAAAAGCAGAAAAACTTCATAGGATGCGTAGAAAAAAACCAGGAAGATTCAAAAGCACGGATCGGTCAGATTGTAGAAATGGTTTCCAATATGAAGCCTCAGAAAGCAGCGGAAGTACTTTCTGTGCAGGATTCAGAAATTGCTGTGAAGATTCTTCAGATGATTGATGCAAAAAAAGCATCAAAAATATTCAACTTTATGGATAAAGAAATTTCTGCAAAGCTACAGAAACAGTATCTTTTGATGAAGAAATAGCAGATTCCAGTCAAAACCTCAAAATAGCACTTATCAAGGCTTCTCATCATTTAATATAATGGTGCCTAAATGAAGCCTGAAAAAACCACCCCCGAAACCGGAGAGATCCTTTCCCGCAAGGAAGTCATTTCCTGGAGCCTTTCAACTTTCATCACCTTTGCGTGGTTTTCCATCCTTTTTATCGGGCTGAATTATTTCCAGAGTCTCATCTTTCCTCAAAACGTATTCGGATGGATTTATTATATTTTTACTTTCATTGGTCATTACGGCCTTTTGATCAGCCTGATCTTTTTGATATTTGTCCTGCCTCTAGCATTGTTGAAGCCACGTCAAAAGTTTGTGATGATATGGAGCACTTTCATTTTGGTGCTGCTGAACGGGCTGTTGTTAATTGATAGCTTTGTCTTTTCTCAGTACAGGTTTCATTTAAACTGGTTTGTCGTAGATTTACTTGTGGGAGGAGCAGCCGGAGATATTTTTCATTTTTCTTTGGTCAACTACGTCTTTGTGATTGGCTATGTCTCACTGCTTACTTTGGGCTGCTGGTTATATGCAAATTATCGTTGGACAAATTTCCATCAGGAGAAAAGCCGTCGCTTTAATAAAAATCTTGCTCTTCTTATTTTCGGGTCTCTTTTTGCAAGTCATGGACTGCATATTTATGGTGCTGCAGCCGATGACCGTTCCATTACAAAGCTAGCGGGTTTATTTCCTGTTCATTACCCGGCCACTGCCAACAGCTTTTTCAGAAAAAAAGGAATTACTTTCAAGCATGTGCAAAAAAGTAATGAGTTTGATGACTTCTTCTATCCTCAGGAAAAGATGGTCTGCCCCGGGAGCACCAACAAAAATATTCTCTTCCTGGTCATTGATAGCTGGAGACATGACCAGATGGACCAGGAGATTACACCGGCCATAGCTAAATTGGGTGAGAAGGGGATCAAATTTCAGAATCACTTTAGTGGTAGTAATAACACCAGAGGCGGAATCTTTTCTTTGTTTTACGGTCTTCCTGCCATTTATTGGGACAAGGCCCTGAAGAACAGAAGGTCCTCAGTCTTCATAGATGAACTGCAGGAAAGAAATTACGAACTAGGGATATTCTCTTCGGCTTCTCTGGCCAGTCCTGAGTTTGATAAAACGGTCTTTACAAATGTTAAGGACCTCAGGATTTCTACTCCAGGTTCCAGTTCAGTTGAAAAAGATTTAAAAATCACGGATGAATGGAAAGAGTGGCTTCAAAAAAGAGTCTCTTCTAAAAACAAGAAGCCTTTCTTTGGTTTTCTATTCTATGATTCTCCTCACTCTTACGCTTTCCCGGATAATTTCAAGACCACCATCTCCCCGGTTGCCAAAGGTATGAGTTATGTCCTTCTGAACAACAATACCGATCCACTGCCTTATCTCAATCGCCATAAGATGTCTGTGAAGTTTGTGGATACGCTGATTAATGATGTGGTCTCAGATCTCAGAAAGAAAAAATTATTGGAAGAAACCATTATTGTAGTCACTGGGGATCATGGTCAGGAGCTCAACGATAATAAGAAAAACTTCTGGGGCCACAATAGCAATTATACCCCTGTGCAGCTGCAGGTTCCTCTCGTTATTCATTGGCCTGGAAAAAATCAGAAATTGGTGGAGGATTTTACATCCCACTACGACATTGTTCCAACATTCATGGATTCATTGTGGGAATGTAAGAATGATGTTGATAAGTATTCTTATGGTCAGAGTCTTTTCAAAGAAATTAACCGCCGTTCTTTATTAGTCTCAAGTTACCTCGATTATAGTGTTCTTGATTTTAATAAAAATCACATTATGACGATCGACCAGTTTGGTGATTACGAAGTTACGGATTTTAAACTCCTCGAAATCCAAAAGACGGAAGCGGACCAGGCACTCCTTCTATCAGCATTCAAAGACTTGAGCCGTTTCAGTACAAAATAACCCCCGATTCCCCGGGAAAAATTTGCCGCTTCGATATTAATCCTAAAGTTTTGGGATTATTTTGCCCGGCTTCAAAAGTATGTAAGGAGTGTGGAATAATTCTTATAGGACCACTTTAAGGAATTAAATGATACAGGCTCCAGTAACTAAACCAATCGAAGCACCTAAGGCGAAGCCTAAAGAGGCAGAGTCTCCTGAAGTCGCATCGAATAAGAAGGCACCGAAGGCCCAGGGAACTAAGCAGACCCAGGAGGCAGATGCAGCCGAAGAGTTCGCTACTGAACTTGAAACAAGCCTTTCTAAAAATGAAGTTAAAGTTGCTCCTGTTCAGGTTTCCGCCGAACAGGCCCTTGAGCTTCCTTCAACTCTTGTTCAGCCAGCTTCAGTCGATACGACGTCTCCGAAAGTTTTTGATCCTGAATTAACAAAAGATGTTCAGAAACTGGTTGGACCAAAAACAACTGAAGCTCCGGTACCGTTGACGGATGCTGAAGTGCTTGAGCTTGCGAAAGGAAATGTTGAAGCACCGGTAAAGGAGGCGAAAGCTGAATTTACTCAGGCCATGCTTAAAACCCCACAAGTTAAACAGCCAACAGGCCGTGCCCCGGCGATTGATTTTGCCAAAGCTGAAATTGATCCTCAGTTGCTGAACAATGAAGATTTCGTTGCTCAGAAAAACCTCGCTACCAAAAAAGCTGTTCCAAATGCTTACGGTATGAAGGTGATTCCTCAGCAGCAGCAGAAAGTTGCTCTTGAGGCCGGTCTTCAACAGACTCAGGTTGTAAAAGAGGGAGCCGAGGCTTCTGCCGTTAATTCTCAGGATTTCATTCTTGGTCTTACCGCTGGTTCTGAGCCGAAGTTACAGCAGTCCTTGGAAACACAGGTGGCCCCTAAAGTCTTCGACATGAACCATATCAAGTCTTCAGATTCTAATGAAGTTATAAATCAGATCACAGACTATGTTGTTCAGGCCAAGGCGGCCAAAGAGCCAACAGTGAATATGCGAGTGAATCATGAAGATCTGGGAATGATCGATATCACAGTTACGAAGTCCGGTGCAAACCATGAGGCAATCGCTGTTAACATCGGTACTCACTCTGTGGATGGGAAGAACTTCTTCCACCAAAATTCAAAAGATTTATTCTCGCACTTAACGAATGCGGGACTTACCGTTTCTGACCTGAAAGTGGAAACTCCAACACAGACAGCTTCGAGGGATTTCGATCTCGGTTCTCAGTCGGGCAAAGGCCAGCAAGGTTCTGAAAAACAATTCGGTTCAGAGCAAAACCAGCGCCGGCATGAATCAGAACGTCGCCAGGATCTCTGGAAACTTCTTAACCAGGAAGCAGCCTAATGCCTGAAATGGGACGTCCAGTTTCTCCTCAACAGATGCAGTACCGACAGGTAACCATGGGACCGAAGAGTCTTGCTGGTAAAAAATCTGAGGCAGAGATCAACCAGGACATCATCAATAAGGCCACGGGATACAAGCCTAAAAATGAACTGTTTAAGGAAGGTCCTCATAATCAAATGGGGAAGGATGAGTTTCTGAAGCTTCTTACTTTCCAACTTCAGCATCAGGATCCGATGAATCCGATGGATCAGAGTAAAATGACAGGTGAGCTTGCTCAGTTCTCACAACTAGAACAGCTCTCAAATTTAAACTCGAAGTTCGATAGTGCCAATAAGACGAAGGCAATTGAAGATAAATTCTATGCAGCCTCTTTTGTTGGTAAGAAAGTTGTTACGACCGGTTCTACCATTAATTTGAAAAACTCCGGAGATCCGGGAGATGTTCTTTTCAAACTTGATGGAGATGCATCCAAAGTTCTAGTGCGCATTCTCGACGATAAAAACAATATCATGGGTGAAATCTGGAAAGATGGAATGTCTCAAGGATCTCACCAGGTAACATGGGACGGAGTTGCTCTCGACGGGTCTCCGGCCGTGAAAGGAACTTATCGTGCTCAGGTCAAGGCCTGGGATCCTAATGGGAACGAGGTCGGAACCAGAACTGAAGCGACTGGTGTTGTACAGACGGTGACTTTCGATGAAGGTGAGCCGGTTCTTACTGTTAATGGACAAAAAGTTTATCTCCGCGATGTTCAGAGTTTTCATACTGCAGATGTACAAACACATGCAGCAAATAATTCCGAGTTGTCGGGGCAGGATGGTTCGATACAATTTACTAATAACGGAGTTACTCCGAAAAATGTTCCAACCCAGCAGGCGATGAACGCCTACGCTGAGAGCGACAAGGGAATTTACGATTAGTATGAGTAAAGTGAATTCGCTCTTAATTCCTAACGTCACCTCGCTCCCTTCTGATCAACAGAAGGTCGAGCAGGCGAACTCCCTTAAAAAGGGACAGCAGAGCGAGTTTAAAGGTTTTATTGACGAACAACTTCGTCAGCCGCAGGTTTCTGAAAAACATGTGGGCCCTGAATTAAATGTTTCAACTCATGCAACAAAAAGATTGCAGGAGAGAAACATAGAGCTTGATGGAAATGAGTACATGAAGCTTAAAGAAGCGATTGGTAAGTTACGTGCTAAAGGTGGTCATGATTCACTCGTGATAACCAATAAAGCAGCTTATGTCGTAGATGTGGACAAGAACACGGTTGTTACGGCCGTGGACAAGAACAACATGAACGAGAACGTTTTTACCAAGATCGATTCGACAATATTTATGATGTAAATCTGCTTAGGAGTGGCAGAGGAACATATTTAACAATTTTTGGAATGAGGTTGGCTGGTCCTTTTCTGGAAGCCATTGGATGAGAGCCTGTAGTGCTCAAGTCCCCTCGCCAAGCGTCTAGGAGGGACAGAATGAGTATTCTTTCGTCATTTAACATCGGTGTAACAGGTCTAAATGCTGCCGGCCAATCAATGGGTGTTATCGGTGATAACATTGCCAACGCCGGAACGTTCGGATTCAAAGGTTCACGGGCCGAATTTCAGGACATGCTTTCGCAATCTCTCAAAGGTATCGATGGTGGTGACCAGATGGGATCAGGTACTAAGCTTGCCCACATCACTGCTCAGTTCACTCAAGGTACAGTTGCTCGTACTCAGAACATCACTGACCTTGCCATCAATGGTAACGGCTTCTTCACTGTAGATGCCCCATTCGGTAAAGGTTACACTCGTGATGGTTCTTTTCACTTTGATAAAGAAGGATACATGGTGAATGGCGACGGTTACAAAGTTAACGGTTTCCAGCCAGACGAAAAAGGTAACATCACTAACAAACTTGGCGCTATCAAGTTAGGTAATACAAATATTCCTGCAACTCCAACTTCAGAAGTTAAGATGTCAATGAACCTTGATTCTCGTGACAACGTAAAAGTTTTTGATCCGATGAATCCGGACAAGACTTCGAACTTCAACACTTCAGTAACAGTTTACGATTCAGTCGGTACTGCTCGTCTTGTTACTCTTTACTTCAATAAGCAAACCGACGGCGCTACCTGGGAATACCATGCAATGGTTGACGGTAAAGATGCTGCCAACGGTGTTCCTGGTCAAATGATGGAAATGGCCAATGGTCAGCTTAAGTTCGACCAGAAAGGCGTTTTACAGGAAGAGATCCCTGGAGCAAATGCTTTCAACTTCAACAAGGGTGCACTTGCAGGACAGAAGATCGCTTTCAACTTCGGTGAATCAGTTAAAGAAGGTGGAACTGGTCTTGATGCAGCCACTCAGTACGGTTCTAAGTCATCTGTTGCCCGCCATTCTCAGGATGGTTCATCAGCAGCGACACTTGCTTCAATGTCTTTCAATGACCAGGGTATCCTTACTGCGGTTTACGATAACGGTGTTCAGCGTGAACTTGGTCAGGTTGCCGTTGCTAAATTTGAAAACAATGAAGGCCTGTTCAAAACAGGTAAGAACCTCTTCAAAGAAACTCGTAAATCAGGCCAGGCGGCAATGGGGAAACCAGGTGCTGACGGACGTGGTGAAGTTCTTGCAAAATCTATTGAGCAGTCCAACGTGGACATTGCCAATGAGTTTATTAACTTGATGGGTGCCCAGAGAAACTTCCAGGCCAACACCAGAACGATCACAACATCAGACCAGATGTTACAGGAAGTTCTGAACATCAAGAGATAATAGAATCTCTTAACTCCTAGATACTCCTAAACTCCAGAGGGCAACCGTAATGGTTGCCCTTTTTTTATTTCAAAAATAACTGACACCTGAACTATTTACGCAAGACCCATTTCCTTCTGTTTTTTACTTCTTACTATTGAAAAAAGCAAAAGAAGGAGAAACGTATGAGCAGGTTTATCTTGATTCTCTTCCTGGGTCTTTTGTCCATGGCCGCTGTGAAAGTAAAGGACGTTGAGACTTTGCTGGACGATCGTGAAAAGTACCAGGATGAAGAGGTAACAGTTGTTGGAAAGGTGAAAGAAGTAATCGGCCCTAAAGTCGTGGTGCTGGAGAGTGGAGGGTTTCTAAACAATGAAATAGAAGTTACTGGTGAGGAACGTCTTCCTGCTGCCGCTTTGAAGAAAGGGGCCAAGCTGGAGGTAACTGGAACAGTAACCACTGTTCCAAGAGTCAGGGCAGGAAGGGCCCCAGCTCCGGTCGGTAGAACGAGGATAGAAAGAGAAGTGGCCGGAAGGAATACCATGATCATGGTGGAAAAAGTCAAAGTTCTCTAAGGAATGAGGTCCCAATGAAGATTTTTTTAATTATCTCTGCAGTCATGATCTTTTCATCTTCCTGTGATTACCGAGAATATCCTCAGGAAGAAGAGTGGAAAGAAAATATTGAGGATCAAATTGAAGAGCGGGAAGAAAGGAAAGATTAACCGTTGTTGCCAATGGCCTCAACCGGACAAGCGGCTAAGGCGTTTTCTGCGTCCTGCATTTCTTCAGGTGCTTGCGGTTGAAGTTTCACGAAGGCATGGCCTTCGTTGTCGTTCATAGCAAAGAATTTAGGGGCTTCCACACAGCAGGCATCGCACGCAATACAAGAGTCATCCACATAGTATTTACCTGGTACGTTTTCCTGAAAGCGTGCGTTCTTATCGGCCATAAATTTGCTCCTGCGAGGAGCCTAAATTACAACAAACTTGGGTTTGTGACAACCTTTGCTTTATTATTCATCGTCTTCATCATTTCTTCTCTCACTCTACGTGAAAAAAGTTGAGTCTGAGAGGCCAGCTCTGGCTTCATTTGCTCCGGCTTCATTGTTCCTTCAAGCTTCTTCTCCTGTACTTTTACCAGAAAGATAGTCCCAGGATTTCCGAAATTTACAATCTCGCCTTCAGGGGCTTTGAAAAGTTGTTCAACTTCCTGAGGGGCCAGGTTTGTTGTGCCCAGATTCTGATCATACTGATTAACTTCTGTATTTTTGAAGACCTGACCGTTTACTTTTTTGGCGATGGCCTCAACCTGAGAGAAATTCCCTTTCTCGAGAGCGTTTTTGATTTCTTCAGATGTTGATGCGAGAAGCTTGTCCAGATCCTGGGCCTTAGTTTTCTGAATGGCCATCTGGGCAAGTTCAGGTTTCACAGCTTCAATAGGTTTTGTCTGAGCGTCTTTTTTATCTTCAACATAAATCAGATGGTAGCCAAACTGAGTTTTAACAGGATCAGAGATTTCACCTTTTTTAAGGTTGAAAGCAACTTTTTCAAACTCAGGAACCATTCTTCCAGAACTGAACCAGCCAAGGCTTCCGCCTTTACCTTTGCCAGATGGATCTTCTGTTTCTTTCTCTGCCACCTGAGCGAAGTTTTTAGGAGTTACCTTTGAACGAAGAGATTTAATTTTTTCAAGGGCCTTAGCATCATCACCCTGAATCAGGATATGACGGGCCTTAACTTCCGCAGGCGTATTATACTTGGCGAAGTTCTCGGTATAAAGTTCTTCAAGATTTTTTTGATTTTCTGGTTTTGCCAAATAGGCCTTAATCTCTTCTTCTGAGACAGAAACCAGAGGAGAAAGGGACTGTCTGCTGATCTTCACCCCATTAACCACAATTTCTTTATTTTTGAACTTCACAACATCCTGAACATAGTCTTCAGAGACAAGAAGTGAGTTGAAAAGCTCATCAATTTTCTTTTGCTTAAGGTCGTTTGCCACCAGCTCTTCAAACTGAGCAGGGATGTAACCGTTGCCTTGCAGCATATTCCTGTAAAGATTTACATCAAACTGATTATTGGTCTGAAAATATGGCATGGATTTGATTTCGTTTTTAACTTCATCCAATGACACGACGATTCCCATGTCTTCGGCCAGGTTCAGAATCAGCTTCTGCTGAATGAGACCATTCAAAACTGACTGTTTGATTCCCATCTCTTCCAGCTGCTTCTGAGTTAAGCCCTGTCCTCCCATCATCTGATTAAAAAATTCAACCTGACGATTCAGAGCAATCTGGTATTCCCTGGATGTTACGGGTGTTCCATCTACACTTGCGACTTGCCCTCCTGATCCCATGGAGAAGTTATCAAAATTGCTGAAGAGGAAGGAGGCAATGATGATCAAGAAGATGAACGTTAAAATAAAGTACGAAACTTTGTTCCCGTAAGTTTTCATGAAATTCCTTTGGAGAAATAAATGCAAGTCATTTTATCGGGGAACTCCGGTGGAGGTCAAAGACTTTATCTATAAACTTCGTTGGCATCAGGCACGAAATTCGATTAATCTTAAGGGAAATGTAAAAAAGGTCTGTGGATTTGAAACTAATACAAGAGTCTTCTAAGACTAAAATTGTCAATAATCTTCTTGTCGGCGTTCTTGCTGTTTATGGCATTTCGCAGAAACAATTCAATCTTAGCCAGCCATCGCTCTTTCATCAGGTGGTTACTGAAGTTGTTTCTCCGGTTCAGGAAGGACTTGCAAGCTCCAAAGAAAGCCTCTCGTCTCTCTGGGACAACTATCTTGCCATTGTGAATACCTCTAAAGAAAACTCAATTCTGAGAAAGCAAATCTCCCGTCTTGAAAGTGACCTCACTTCCATGGAAGAAATGCGGAAAGAAAATTTACGCCTGAAAAAGCTTCTGAGTTTCTCAGAAGAGCAGTCTCACCAGAAAATCATGGCCCAGGTTGTGGGCTGGGATTCGGCAAACGAGTTCAAAGTCATCCGCCTTAATAAAGGGACACGCCATGGCATTAAGGCCATGTCTCCGGTTGTCACTGACCACGGTCTTGTGGGCTATGTCTATCGGGCCACTGAAAACTACTCTGATGTTCTCACCATCCTTGATCAGAACAACCGGGTAGATATCGTGGTTGAAAGAACCCGCACACATGGAATTGTCGAAGGTGTTTTCAATTTTAAATGTGCTCTCAAGTACATTATGCGTAATGAGCCAGTTGAAGTTGGTGACAAGTTAATCACTGCCGGTGTTGGTGGCATTTATCCGAAAGGAATTAAAGTCGGGATGATTACAGATATCAGTAAGGAAAATTTCGGAATGACTCTTTCTATTGAAGTCGTTCCTAGTGTGGATTTTGATAAGCTTGAAGAAGTACTGGTCATGATACCTATGGAAAATGCCACAAAGGTACCTACAGCTTCTCCGGTTGCGACTTCTGTCCAGGAGAAGAAATAATGAAAATGCGTTTGTCTCAATTTTTAATCTCATTCGCTTTGTCAGCGGGATTATTGATCGGTCTTGAAATCGTTACCTCAACGATTCTTCCTGCTCTGGGATGGTATGAGTACCGTCTTACATTCAATGTGCTTTTGATTCTTTTTCTTGCGATCAGACTGGACTCACCGGCAGTTCCCTGGATGATCATGGCATTGCAGATCATTCATTCTGTTTTTTCTATCGAAGGCTGGGCCCTTGGGACCCTTGCCGGTCTTATTGTCATGCTTTCAGCTAATTACTTAAAAGAGGTTCTTCATCTCACGACTGCCATCATGACGATGTTCACTGTGCAGTTGTTTCAGATCATTTGGTACTTAACCGTAACCCTTGTCATTTGTCTTAAGATCTCCAATTTCGAAAAGTTTGGAATGATCATGTGGAGCTTCATTCCTGGAAGCATCCTTTTGTCACTTATTTCCCCTGTGATTTTCTGGGTGCTGGAGCAGATCTGGCGAGTTCCTGCAGAAGGCGGGCCTAGGGGAGTAGAAATTTAATGTTCGGTGAAGAAGAACTCGTCAAGATACATAAAGACCGGGCGACACTGATTTCCTATATCGTGACGGCAGCCTTTGGATTGGTGCTTGCCCGTCTGTGGTACCTTCAAGTCTATAAAGGTGAGACTCTTCATAACTATTCCATCCAGAACCGTCTGAGAAAAGAAGTCGTCTGGGCACCAAGAGGCCTCATCTATTCCCGGGATGAACAATTGCTGGTGGATAATATTCCCCGTTTTGATGCCATCCTGACTCCTCAGTTTTTAATGGATAAAGAAGAAACACTGGGAAAACTTTCAAAGATCCTGGGGATGGAGATTTCTTCTATTCAGCAGATCCTGAAGAAGAACTCCAACCAGGCAAAGTACCGACCTATTATCATCAAGAAGAATATTTCGTTCGGTGAACTGGCACAGATTGAAACTCAGAATGCTGACCTTCCGGGTGTCAGTGTAGACACCTTTATTTCTCGTGAATACCGAGACAAAGAAGTGGGCGCTCACTTACTGGGTTATATTTCAGAAATTTCCCAGACTCAGTTACCAAAACTCCGGGAACGTGATCACCAGGATTATCGTCTGGGTGACTTCATCGGACAGTTTGGGATCGAGGAGCAGCTTGATAAGTATCTCCGTGGTGAGAATGGACATGAGTTCGTGGAAGTGGACGCACGTGGAAGAAGAAAGCGTTATATCAATACCGATAACCTCTTTAAAGGTATCGAAGATGAGAAACCTCTCTCCGGCATGAATGTAAAACTTACGATTGATCGAGACATGCAGGTTGCCGCTTATGCTGCTCTGGAAGGAAAAGTCGGCGGTGTGATTGCCATTGACATTGATTCCGGTGAAGTTCTTACCATGGTTTCACGTCCTTCATTTGATCCGTCACAGTTTTCTAGAGGTCTTACTCCGGAATACTGGAGGAGTCTGATTACCAATAAAGAACATCCTCTCCGTGACCGCAATATTCAGGAGCACTTTTCTCCAGGCTCAACCTTCAAGGCCATTACCGCCATCGCTGCCTTTGAGAAGGGTGAGATAGATGAGAATACAGAAGTGAACTGCGGAGGTTCTTTCAGACTCGGCCGAAAAGTGTACCACTGCTGGAAAAAAGCAGGTCACGGTCCGACTAATCTGGTGAAGGCCATCAGGGAATCCTGTAACGTTTATTTCCAGAAAGCTGCAAACAGAATGGATATTGATGACCTTGCTTTTTATGCCAAAGCTTTCGGTATGGGATCAAGAACAGGTATTTCCCTTCCAAGGGAAGTCTCCGGTCTGATTCCAACAAAAGAGTGGAAGAAAAAAAGATATGGTCAGGAGTGGCAGGCAGGTGAAACTCTTTCCTGTGCCATCGGGCAATCTTACGTCCTTGCCTCAACCATGCAAATGGCCGTTGCTTACGCTGCCATTGCCAATGGCGGAAAAATTTATCGTCCCTACGTCGTCAAAGATATCTATGATACTCAGGGAGAGTTAGTGAAAACCTTCACTCCCGAACTTCTCTCGAGTGTTAAATTGCAGAACGAAAAGACTCTGAAGTATGTCCGTGAAGGTTTATACCAGGTTGTGAATAGTCCCAAAGGCACGGCCTTTTATAGACGGGGCCAGGGAATCATGATGGCAGGGAAAACCGGTACATCACAAGTAAGAAGTGCCAGCGCGGATAAGGTTTACCAGAAGTGTGAACTCATGGATTATGAATCCAGGCACCACGGTTTATTTGTCGGATTTGCTCCCTATGACAACCCGAAGATCGCCGCCGCTGCCATTGTTGAACACGGTTGCCACGGCTCCAGTGCCGCCACTCCTGTAGTGGAAGCAGTAATCTCTCAATACATGAAAAAGTACCAACCAGAAATTTATCTGAAGAATCTTGAGAAAGATAAGACTATACGGGAAAGCTGGATCAGAAATATTAAAGCTGCCCAGGCCCCTCAAGCAACTGATGAAGATGAGAGTGAAGAGTAAGTTTAACGGAGTAAGCTTTGAATCAGACCATACTGCAGTTTTTAAAGAGATATGATTTCAGCTTCCTGGGAAGTATGTCAGCTATTTTTTTGGTTGGCGTACTTAATCTCTACTCGGCTACTCACTCTCAGGCCCATGACGGTCTCGACGCTCTTTATAAATCCCAGGTCGGTTGGTTCTTCCTCTCTATAACTGTTGCAATTGGGATCAGTTTCATCAATCCTAAAACGATCGAACGTTTTGCCTATTTTGGTTACGCCGCTACTCTTTTCCTTGTACTCCTGGTTCTCCTGATGGGAAAAGTAGGGATGGGGGCCCAGCGGTGGCTTGTGTTCGGACCAATCAGAATGCAGCCTTCAGAGTTCATGAAACTCGGGTTGGTTCTCGCACTGGCCCGTTACTTCACGAAAGTCTATCCGGAAAAGCAACTTGGTTTTAAGGATCTCATCCTGCCCGGTCTCATCATGGGGATCCCCGCAATCATGGTTATTGTTCAGCCTGACTTAGGGACTGGAATGCTTCTTGTCTTTATTTTCTGCATGATGATTTTTTATAAAAGACTTAAATGGAAAACCATCGTAACCCTGGGAGTGATTGGACTTGTTTTCGGTGTTCTGATGTATAACTTCGGCCTTCGGGAATATCAGAAAAAGCGGATTCATACTTTTATTGATCCCTATGAAGATGCAAAAGGATCTGGCTATAATGCCATTCAATCGGAGATCGCTATCGGTTCAGGTCGATTGTTCGGGAAGGGATTTAAAAATTCATCTCAGGCCTCCCTGAATTATCTTCCGGAAAATCATACAGACTTTGTGTTTGCAATCTTTAATGAGGAACACGGTTTCTTCGGTTCAGTATTCCTGATCATTCTTTATCTGGTTTTCTTTATGAGGATGGTCTGGCTGGCCACTTCAGTGCAAAGATTCTTTGACTCCGTTCTGGTCATAGGCATTATGTCGATCTTCTTCTGGCACTCATTTATTAATATGGCGATGGTTTCCGGGCTCCTGCCGATCGTGGGTATTCCTTTACCCCTTATGAGTTACGGAGGTTCCAGTATGCTGACATTTGGAGTAGGTGTGGGGATTGCCACATCAGTTTCAAATTCCAGGAACTTCTTTAACTAACATTTACTTAGACTGTTGTCTAAAGATTGATCGCGAACAGGATGCTAAGCAGCCAGTTTCACTTTTACGCTTCCATATAGCTCAAAAACC
>JBKHWS010000037.1:0-26912 GCA_046566385.1 Bacteriovoracia bacterium
CACTTTTAAGAGGTGTCCTGGATGGACTTGGCCCCATCTGGCCGGGAAGAGAAACCCTTGATGGAGTAAATCTAGGTGATGCCTGGAAGCATTCAAGATATGGTTTAATCGCTTTTCATAAGCTTTCTCAGTGGATGACATACTCTCTTGTCGAACCTCTTTTAGATGCGGGTATTAAAATCACAGGAGTCGAAGAGCTTACGGGCCTTCCTGAATACCGAAATGGGGGACTTCTTCTTGATAAGGGTGTCCTCTCCTTTAAGAATGAAAAACACCAGGAAGAGAGCTGGGGACCGGAAAGTGATCTTATCATTGAATGGAGGGCGCTTACTGTTTTTCTTCTCGATGTGATTGGAAGTGAAGTTCAGAAGCGCCTGGGGAAATCTCCTCAGGATTTTCCATTGGCGAAAGTTCTGGAAGGAGGAACCTGGTGGGCCGGAAGAAAAATTGCCGCCCAGATCAGGGCCGGAGGAGTACCTCCCCTTAATATTAAAAGTGATGGAACAGTATTCTAAGGAAAAAATATGTATAAAAATCTAGTTGAACTAAGACATCCTCTGCTTCTTCATAAACTTGGTCACCTCCGCGACAAGAATACGAACTCCGCTGATTTCAGAAATCTCATGACTGAAATAGCGAAGCTTCTGGCCTATGAATCCATGAAAGACTGGGATGATGTGGATCTGGTTCAGGTTGAAACTCCGCTTTCTCCGACAAAAGTTGACCGGATTTCAAATCCTCCCGTTGCTGTTGCCATCCTCAGGGCAGGTAATGGCATGCTAGATGGAGTTCTCTCCATGATCCCAATTGCTTCATCCGGATTTATTGGTATCTACCGGGATAAGTTTATTCAGAACACCGTTGAGTATTATTTTAAATTACCGGCCGACGTGAAGGGGAAAACCATTCTCCTGTGTGATCCTCTGATAGCCACTGCAGACACAATGATTGCTGCCATAGACCGACTGAAAAGCTATCATGTTGGTCCAATCAAGGTCCTTTCCGTTCTTGCCAGTGACCATGCCTTAATACGTCTGGAACATCATCATCCTGATGTAAAGATTTATGCCCTTAACGTCGAAAAAGAAATGACTGAGAACGGCTATCTTGTTCCAGGGCTAGGAGATGCCGGTGACAGGCTTTACCAAACCAAATAATTGTTTCATCTTAGGGGTTGCCGGTGGCTCAGGCTCCGGCAAAACCTACTTTGCCAAGGAACTTCATAAGGCCCTTGGAGACCACGCCACTATTGTTTACCAGGATAATTTCTATATCGACCAATCCCATCGATTTGACCACGATGGGGGATCTGTTAATTTTGATCATCCTGAAAGTCTTGATCTGGCCTTACTCGCAACATGCCTGGCAGAACTCAAAACCGGACAGCCAACAAAAATTCCCATTTATGATTTTAAGACTCACTCACGTTTACAAGAGCGTTTACCGGTGGCCCCTACCAGAATCATCATTGTTGATGGGATTCTGATTTTTCACCCGGATTATCTGCGTGCGCAGTTTGACGAGATGGTTTTCTTTGATACTCCTGAATCCCTGCGTTTTGAGAGACGCCTGGAAAGAGATGTCGTTGAAAGAGGAAGAACTGTGGATGGAGTGAAGGCCCAGTTTCTCAAACAGGTAAAGCCAATGCATGACCAGTTTGTTGAGCCATCAAAAGTACATGCCCACACAATTGTCAAAGACCTGGGTGACTATAAAGAGCACTTTGAGGCCTACAAAAAGAAGCTGCTGGAGCTTATCTAGCTATTTCCTTGGATGATTGAAAATCCTCTCATCTGAATGAACTTCGCCTTTTCTTTTACTGTTAGGAGAACCTACTTTTGCCTTTGGGGGTCTCTTTGATTGGCCAACCTTTAAGTTCATATCTTTTTGAATAGGGGATTTCCGCTCTTTCATACGGATGCTGTCATCAGGAAGTTGATTTATAAGGGCAGTGAGGTGATTCAGAATTTTCAAGAGCATTTTTTTCATTCCAAGCGACCCATATTTGCTAACCGTTCCTTATCAAGAATATGGAAAAAGCGGTCTTCTTCCCTGATAAGGCCCAATTCTTTAAATTCACTAATAAATCGAATGGCCGTTTCATTGGCCGTTCCTATGATTGAAGCAATTTCTTCTCTGCTAAGTTGTACGTTTATTTTCAATCCGTCCTCATCGTTTTCACTATGATGAAGGGACATGTAATAAAAGTATGAGGCAAGTCTTTCTCTGACATTTTTTTTCATCAGATCCACACAGCGATTTTGAAAAAGAGAAAGCTCTTTTCCAATTTTTTTCATGACCATAAATCCCAATCCCGGGTTGTTGATAATGGTGGATTGAAACTTAACACCTTCCACGAAATCACACTCAGTCTCTTCAACCGCTTTGGCAGAGTTGATATGATTCCTCTGCCCGAATAGAAATGCGTGTCCAAAGATATCACCAGTCTTCGCCAGTCGAAGAATCACTTCTCTTCCCTGGGAATCCTGGGTGAAGATTTTAATAGTTCCCTTGCTGACGTAAAAGAATCCAAAAGAGGGAGTGTCTTCGTAATAGACGACTTCGCCTTTTTTATAGAGCCTTTTTGAGGAAGTGTTCTGAGATCCAAAATGTTCATGTGCTATGATCTGTTCCATAATCATTACTCCAAAATGGTAACAGTTATCTTGTTAAAATTATCGGTACTTGAAAATATTTAACAGCACTTAATATTTCTTAAATCTGGCGCTAAGTGCCTGATGACTATAATTATCATTCACTTTTGTTTCATTACATCATGACATATCTCAGGTTTTGACATGCGAGTTCTCACTGCCATGACTCGCTAGACAAGGTTATCCTTATGGCAATTGAACCGGGAGAGATAAATATGTGGAAATGGTGGAATGGCATTCTTTCAGGAGATATAAACCTGCATATCAACTCAAATGAACCATTTCTGATTGAACAAGCGATAAAAAAGAGACAGGGAAATCTCAGTGCCGACGGGGCGCTGGTCGTGCTGTCAGGAAAATTCACCGGCCGAGCAGCTGATGATAAGTACATTGTGAAGGATAGTCTCACTGAAGAAATGATTGATTGGGGGGGGAAAGTAAATGTCCTGTCTTCTGAAAAGTTTCAGGAGTTAAAAACGGAAATACTTTCACGTGTCCACATGTTAAAACCCGAAATGTATGTCATGGAGACCAGTGCCGGGGCGGTTGAAAACTACTCATTAGGTGTAAATCTCATCACAACTTCTCCTGTGCACGCACTTTTCTGCAGTCACATAATGCGTGACCGAAGAGAGGCCAATCCCTTGGGAGAGTTCACTATTTATCACTACCCCGACCTTGAATTTGATGCCAAAGAGCATGGCCTTCGTTCTTCCACTGTTATTGCTCTCGACTTCAGCACCAAGGAAATTCTTATCGCCGGCACTTCTTATTGTGGAGAAATTAAAAAATCCATTTTCACAGTGATGAATACGCTCCTGCCTGACCTGGGAGTGCTTCCGATGCATTCCGGGGCAAACGCCGATGAAAGCAATAACGTCTCAGTCTTTTTCGGACTTTCGGGAACAGGAAAAACAACTCTTTCAACTGATCAGGGCATGAGAATGATCGGTGATGATGAACATGGCCTATCCAGGGAAGGCATCTTCAACTTTGAAGGTGGCTGCTATGCTAAAACTTATAAGTTAAAAGAAGAATCGGAACCCGATATTTTTCATGCAACCAACCGGTTCGGAAGTATCATGGAGAACGTCGTTCTCGATAAGAAAAGGGTTCCCGACTTTGATGACAAAACAATCACTGAGAATGGAAGATCCACTTATCCTCTGAGATTCCTCGACAATATTGTACAGGAAGGTGCTGGGAAAATTCCTTCGAACTTTTTCTTCCTCTCAGCTGATGCCATGGGAGTATTACCACCGCTTTCTTTGCTGACTAAAGAGCAGGCCATGTATTATTTTCTTCTGGGGTATACGGCAAAGGTAGCGGGGACTGAGGCCGGAATGAAAGGCATTTCTGCCACCTTCTCCCACTGTTTCGGGGCGCCGTTCATGATGAGAAAACCTTATGACTACGGCCTGCTGCTAAAAGACCTCCTTCAGGAATATCCCATTAGAGTATGGCTGGTTAATACCGGTTGGTATGGGGGACCTTATGGAGTGGGGAAGCGTTTTGACATCTCTGTAACCCGCTCATGTATCAGGGCCGTCCAGCAAGGGAAGGCGGAAAAATCTGAGTTCAGAAAAGATGAAATATTCTCATTCCTTGTTCCTGAAACACTGGAAGGAGTTGAGAGTAAGTATCTACGTCCTTCTGGTCTCTGGAAAGACGGGAAAGACTACCGGGAAAGTGCTTTAAATTTAAAGCGGCTGTTTGACGAAAATTATAAGAAACTTTTAAAACGGGAAGAAAATGCTCTTTTCAATACGGAAAATATTAGTTTGTAGCGACTTGAGTGAAAACTCAGTTCAGGTATTAAAGAACGCTGAAGCCTTACGCGAAAGAACTAAGGCCAGTGTAGACATCCTCTACGTTTCAGATGTTGGTCTTCATCTTGATTTTGCCGTTCAAACCAGAAAGACTTTTTATGATGAGTTTGTTGCTTCACTTGCCATGGATTATAGACAGAAGATGAAGGAGCAGATTGAACAGAGTGGTATACAGGGCGAGGCGATCTTTAAAGAGGGAGATATCGCAGAAACGATCAACACTCTTTTGACCAATGGAAAAGAAAAATACGACCTCCTGATAATCGGGCACAACAGTAAGCGAGGGCTTTTTCAGCATCTTCTGGGAAGTACTGCTAGAAAGTTACTTTCTTCTGTCAGTGTACCAACACTTATCATTAAAGAAGATTTAAAGTTCAATAAAATGGGCTCTCTCGTCGAATGCGAAGGTCCTGTAGACTGGATGATCACCTCGAGTCTTGATTTCTATCGATCCCTGGGATTTAAAGAAATGGAATTCATCTCTTTATGGCATGAAAACGGACAGCGATCAAAAGAGAAAATGGAAGAAGAGGTACGTTATTTCCTTCATGGAAATGAAAAACCAATTATCCTGGTCCGTCCCGCCGGTGAGTTTCAAGTGGCCCAGGAGCTATTTGAGATCGTGAAGGAAGAAAAGATAGATCTTGCCATTATGAAGCGAAACCGCGGTCAAAAACTTAAAAAGATGGTTTTAGGTTCAGAGACTTTGAGAATGCTCGAGATGGAAGGAATAAACCTGCTCATCCTTCCTGTTTAATCTTATCACTGAGAGGGACAAGGTCCCTGCGGCCCAGGAATTGTCTTGTACTCCTGAGTAATCTCTCCCTCACAAAACATTAATAGAGTCCCAGGTTCATGAACCAGCCATGGTTCATTTTCTGTCAACGGATTCGTGGCTATTACCGCCACCCGGTCATTGGGGGTGGTGAGAGCGCTGAAGTCCACGTCGACGTCCTGATCCTTGAGATGGGCCACAGAAAAGGGGGCCTTTCTGATGATGCTGGAGAGCTTGGTGGAACAGTGAGCGGCGAGGAACTCTCCGTTAGAAAGAAGAAAGTTAAAAATGCCAAACCGGGCCAGATGGAGGGTCAGTTCATGAAGCTTTTTTCCAAGGTCTTCCTTCGAGGGAATTTGTCCCCGGAAGGTATTGTCCAGTTCCTGCAGGATGTAACAAAAGGCAAACTCGCTGTCGGTGTTTCCGACAGGCCTGAATCGACCGTTGATTTCCGGAGTAAAGTTTTTCAGATCTCCATTATGGGCGAAAGACCAGTACTGGCCCCACATTTCTCTCACAAATGGATGCGTATTTTCCAGACGTGTCTCCCCTTGAGTGGCCTTTCTTATATGAGCGATGACATTTTTGGATTTAATAGGGTAGGTCCGGATGAAATCAGCAACAGGGGAGTGAGCTGAAGCGTTTGGATCGAGAAACTGCCGGACACCTTTGCCTTCAAAAAAACAAATTCCCCAACCATCCGTATGATGATCCGTAAGTCCTCCCCTGGCCTGGAAACCAGTAAATGAGAAACAAATATCTGTGGGAACATTACAGTTCATTCCAAGGAGCTGACACATAAAATTATATTAGCACAGACAGGTCCCATTCTCTATAATGGGTAAGATGAGCATGGAAAAATATACCAGGGAAGTTTTCTGTGAAGATGCCCTGAAATGGCTTGAAAATTACCAGGATAGAGGGGGAGTATCCTTTCTTGGTTCTTTACCTGATTTCTCGGAATTTCCCTCTTACACCTTGGCCATGTGGAAAGAGTGGTTTCAGAATACTGCTGAACTCATCCTGAGAAAGACCTCTCCTGAAGGTGTCACAATATTTTTCCAATCAGATATCAAGCACAATGGCCTTTGGGTGGACAAGGCCTATCTGATTCAGAAGGCCGCTGAAAAAGCAGGACATGAACTTCTCTGGCATAAAATATTTTGTAGGGCACCGGCCGGAACCGTGATGTTTGGAAGACCGGCCTATTCACACATGTTGTGTTTCTCCAAAACAGTTATTCCGGACCTTTCCAAATCCACCGCAGATGTTATTCCTGATTTGGGAGATAAGACCTGGACCAGAGGAATGGGTCTTTCTGCATCACTTATGGCCGGAGCCTTCATCAAAAAACATACTTCTACGACGACTCTCATTAATCCGTTTTGTGGAGAAGGAAGTGTGCTTGCGGCCGCTAATTATTGTGGTCTCAATGCTGTCGGCATTGAGAAGAGTCCGAAGAGGGCCCAGAAGGCGAGGAGTCTTCAGGTTTCACCAGATGGTAAGAGCTGGCATCAAGCTCAATAGTATCTTCATACTCTTCATCTTTGTTGATCTCCGTCCATTCATCAAAAGATCTGATTTTTCTTCTATTCAGGAAATAATAAAGAAGTCCGAGGGGGACACCAAAAAGAAATCCCAGACCATGGGCGAGGTAACTTGTTTTTTGTTCAAAGACCTGGGGAAAGAAGAAAATAAGAGAGACGGCTATGGCATGGACAACTCGCACGATTAATTTTTGCCTTCTTTCAATCAGTAAGTACAGAGTCAGCCAGAAGGATGCCATAAAGTAAATGACACCAGAAACCCCGACCAAATGAACTTCTGGAGGATAGATTGACAGTGCCACAAGATTGATGAGCCCGCCGACAATAAGACTTAAAACCGGAAAAACAAGAAATCCAAAATAATTATGAAGGAGCCCGGCCAGTCCTGCGAAAAAGAAAGCATTATGAGCGAGATGAGTTAGGTCCGCATGGAGGAAAGTTGTCGTGAAGGCCTTCCAGTATTCTTTTTTCTGAAAGACGAGATAGCCATTGGCGGATAAATTCTCACGCCCTTCACCAAAGAACAGGAGAAGAATGAGAAGAGAAGCGAAGGCAACCAGGAAGCTCTTTCCCCGAGGCCTCTTTGAGAGAAAGGTTTTTGTTAATTTCAGTTTCACAGAAGACCTCGCAATTTTTTACAAGATGGTAGCTATCAAGATCATGTCAAGGTCTTGAGGCTTTCTTTTCCAGCATGTATGGTTATAAGGTCCCTTTATGACTCAGGAGTTCTAATGCGTTACATATTTTCTGTGCTTCTTCTTTACTCCGGAAGCGCCCTTGCAGAATACTCAAATGAATCAGAGCTTGCCTATGTGCAGACTGGCGGAAACTCAGAAGTTCAAACGACGAATGCAAAAACTTCCAACATCTATAAGTGGGATCTTGATCAGATAAAGTTTGGAGGACATTACTTATATGGCCAGAGTGATGAAGATGTTACGGCAAGAAACTGGGATGTTAATTTTAAGTATGAAAGAACCTTATCTGAGCATATCTCAGTTACAGTTGGTGAAATTATAGAAGGAAACAGGTTTACGGACGTCAAGGCCCGCTATAACTCAGATGCGGGTTTAAAATATTACTATGTAAAAACAGATCCTAAGAAAGTTTTTACTGAACTTTCTTTTCGATATGCCATTGAAGACCGCTATGCTCCTGCCGGTAATACTTACGATAATAAGGCCCGCTTTTATAATGAAATTGATCACCATGTTTCCGAGACAGTTCGTTATAAGCTCTGGCTGGAATACGTTCCGAATTTTACTGAGCCTGATGACTACCTCATTAATGGTGAAGCTTCTGTGACCTCAATTCTGACTTCGACTTTCTCACTGAAAGTTTCTTATGCTGGAATGTATGACAACAGGCCGGTGAGTTCTGAACTTAAAAATTATGACTACAATACCACGACAGCTTTTGTGATAAAATTTTAAATTGTTCGACCTTAACTGAGGATAAAATTGAACAGGGTTTCAAGGATTTTCAAAGGCCCAAACAAGTCCGAACTGCAGAGTTAGAGTATTCAAATAAAATTGACTTGAGGACGCTACTGCACAGAAATAGCTTTGAGTAGTTTCGTGTCTTAAATGAAACAAGTGTTTTCAAAGTGCTAGGCGTAAGACACGATTTTGGGCCTTTGAAAATTATCCCCAGTTAAGCTCGAACAATTAAAATTTTAAGAAGAAGCATGACCAGAGGCCATGCTTCTTGTGCGGTTTTCAGATTCCTGAGCTAGAATCTAAAAATCCTCCGGTTGTTGAACCGGTGGAGGTAGAACTGGAAGATGAGCTGCCACCTGTGGTTGAAGTGGACGTTGTAGAAGTTGTAGTCGTTGATGTGCCTGACGTCGTTTCGGGTTGCTCCGGTCGCTCCGGCTGATCCGGTCTTTCCGGCTGATCCGGTCTTTCCGGACGCTCCGGTCTGTCAGGAGTATCAGGGGTTGTATCAGTGCCTGTTCCTCCGGTTGAAGGAGTACCTTCGCCATCTGAAACCGGCCCATCTCCATCGTCAGAGTCATTGGTTCCTGTCCCGGCACCTCCGCCTCCTGTACCACCCGTTGTAGGTTCAGGAATTTCTTCATCTGAAGGACGATCCTGGCCTTCAACAACATCGGCCACCGGACCTGGGATCTCGTCCTGCACGTAAGGGTCACCCGGGGCTTTTATCACTTGTTCGAACACACCACAAACGATGGGAAGAGTCTGAGTGGCACGATGTCGGCCTTTGGTTGCCACTGTTTCAGGTAAATCAAGAGTATCAATTACTCCCTGAATGAGCACAGTCTTACCCGCAATTTTCAGACCTTCACCAGGAGCAAGTTTGACAAGATCATCTTCAGGATCTTTGTCTTCACTCTGGAGATCCTGCAGGAAGCGCTTGAAACTGGTTATTCTTTCGTAATGGTAGTATCCGGACAAATCGGCAAGAGGAAAAAATCTTCTCCCTGCAGACTGCGAGCTGATGTTGGAATCAAGTGGGATCAGTATTTTTCCCAAGACTGCTTCAGCTTCCTGGATATCAATAAATCCATCACCATTCTGGTCATCGTTTAAGCTTGGGCACCGTCCTCCCGTATAAACATGCTGCATGTGCCATGCCCTGACTCCTCCCGCGAAGAGACGAACGTACACATAAAGTTTGTCTTTATTTCTGAAAAAGTTCGCTGAACCTGGAATCGTTCCATTTACATGGGGATTGAGGGTCGTGAACTTCGCCTGATAGTGGCCCTCAATATTTGAGCCATCAACGGGTGCCACTTCCTCGGCCTGCCTTGAGGGCTCAGGGGCCCCGCTCTTTTTCGAATCTGAGGTCTTTCCGCAACTGATGGCCAAAGAGAGAGCAGCCAGTGAAGAAAGAACCGTTAAAGATATTTTTTTCATTTATCTCTCCCTTGATTAAAGACTTTCATCAAAAGCTTCTTCATAGGCCCACTGAACTTCTTTCATGATCCAGTTGTCTTTTTGATAGCCCCAGGCCTCATACATCTGAAGGTCGGCCGGCTGATAGGTATACATGTGAGTTCTCTGGAAGTAGCACTCACCGGTATAAGGATAGTCTGCATAGTCAGAGTATTTAGTAATCACCGGACAAGGGGCATCGTTTCGGAGGAAGATGTTGGCCCATTTCTGAAACTCCCTCGGACCGCTGGTGTATTTGATATCCATCACACGTTCAACGACTTTTCCATTTTCCATGACGTGGACATAAGGAGCGATGTGGAACCACCATTCAAAGTTGTAGCGGCGGATGTAAGTCCTGGTGAAGTAGATAAGAATCTTCATGGATTTCAGGCTGTGTTTTCTCCACCACTCGTAGCTCCACACCTGGGCCCTGTTGAAGCATTGAGATTCTTTTGGATTGTAGCGGGCCTCGCGATGATACTTCTTGGCGATGTCCATACTCGCAATGGTCGTTGGAATATAGCTCATAGGGGCTTCAAACATGGATTTGAATTTTCTTGTTTCATCAATCGGGGCCTTGACCAGGTCAAGATCAGTGATGAATCTTTCGTCATCCAATTTTATCTTGAACCATTTATCCTTCATCTTGGAGGACATGAAATCCTGGTTCAATAATCCGTGGGAATGGCGAAGCTTGGCCACGTGGCCGCTTTTTAAAAATACCAGAACCTCGTCTCCTTCTTTTTGACCATAATCAATGTCATGGATCTGGGTAGTAAATTCAGAGGCGGCAAATAAAGGCAAGCTCAGGAAGAGACTTAGAAGTCCGAAAACGCGCATAGAACCCTCCATTGTTTTTATACGTTACGAACAGACGCTGTTATCATGGAGAAAATGTCCTTTTTTTGTCTACTAAAGCTCTCTCTTTAGGTTTTGGGTATGTAAGCGCAAATCCTTACCGTGGTGGTGAGGATTACCTGCGGCATTGCTTTGGAATCACCATTTTTTTTGAACTTAGAAGGTTTTGCGAGTGAGCTGATACAACTCATTATATGCTATGATTCTTAATATGTGTTTCAGCGTCGAAGTCGAAAAAGAAATGAAAAAAAATGCTCAAAGGTTTAACGCTCAGGTTTCTATGGCGGATGTTGAACATTTTCTGACCCTGAGAGCGAGAGGTGAGAACAATGAGTGGACGAAAACAGTCCTCAATCTCTCTCGACGGCCTACTTCGAATATTTTCAAACTGCCTGATGAAGACGGAAGAATTTATCCGGGATCCTTTACCTATGTGATGGTGATGGAGAACAAGAAGAGAGTTTTCAAACCCATGCGCTACCGGATTCGCCCCTCAGGTTCTGTCACTGAGATTCCCTCAAAGTTTAATGTCTTTAATGCCAGGCTTGATTCCCTTGAAAATCGTCAGACCTGGCAACCCTTATTCATGAGGAATCATGGACTCCTTCCTTTTGTGCGGTTTTTTGAATGGGTTGAAAAAGATTCTCAAAAGAGACTCATAAGTTTTCATTCGGACAGGCATGAAATAATGTGGGCCCCTTGTTTATGGGACTATTGGGAGAATGAGAAAGAAGGGGTAGGGTTTTATTCTTTTGCCATCATAACCGATGAGCCTCCCCGTGAAGTGTGGGAGATGGGACATGACCGGTGTCCGATTTTCCTCAGGGAGGATCTGATCGATCACTGGCTTTCTCCGGAAGGTAAGAATCAGAGTGAGATTTACCGCATTCTTAAAAACAAACAGGAAGTCAGTTATCTCCATGCCTGGAGTGCCTGATCAATCAAAAAAAGAGATTAAATCATGTCCAAACAATTGGTGCGGGGTCTTACACTGGTTGATGCTTCTGCAATTGTCGTAGGAAGTATCATCGGTACCGGCGTCCTCCTTAAAACCTCCACCATGGCCCAGTTGGCAGGAAGCCCTGGTATGGTTCTCCTCATCTGGGTAGTAGCTGGCCTCTTATCTCTTACCGGAGCACTGGCCTACGCTGAACTTGGAAGCCTCATGCCTGATGCTGGAGGTGAGTATGTTTACCTTAAAGAAGGTTATGGAAATCTATGGGCCTTCCTCTATGGATGGATGCGCTTCTGGATCGGCTCACCTGGTTCCATAGCTGCCTATGCAGTAGGGGCCATGACCTTTCTTTCAGGTGCTACTGACTTGTCCATTGTTGGAGGTAGTGCCTCAGCGGCAGTTATCGTGATTATCATTTTTTCTTCAGTGAATTGTTTAAGCGTTGCCTTTGGAGGAAAGCTCAACTCTATCATGACAGGCCTCAAACTTGTGATGGTCACCGGACTTTCCCTGGGAATCTTCATGTTCAGTAAAGAAGGAAACTTCTCTCACCTCCAGGAAACAAGTCCCGGCTTCACAGGTTTTACGGGATGGGCAGCCTTTGGTTCCGCTATGCTTGCCGCTCTCTGGGCCTATGATGGCTGGAACAATCTTCCTATGATCGGTGGAGAAATTAAAAATCCTCAGAGAAATATTCCCCTTTCACTCGGCATCGGTATGCTCATCATTCTCGCGATCTATGGAGTTTCTAACGTCGCTTATTTTTATGCCCTTCCTTATGTTGAAGTTCTTTCATCCCACTCGGATGCTTATCCTGGTGCCTTACCTGTCGCCACAAAGGCCGCCATGACTTTTCTCGGAACTTCCGGCGTGACAATTTTATCGGTGGCCTTTGTCTTTTCGGCCTTAGGAGGAATGAACGGTTGTATCATGACTGGCGCCCGGGTTCCCTTTGCGATGGCAAAAGACGGTTTGTTTTTTAAAAAGCTCGGTAACGTGAATGAAACGACGGCAGTTCCAGTTGTTTCAATCATTGTTCAGGCAATTGTGGCCATCCTTCTTGCTCTCTCGGGTACATTTGATCAGCTTACTAACTATGTGGTTTTTTCGTCCTGGATTTTTTATGCCATGGTGACAGGTGTTGTCTTTGTGATGAGAAAAAAGAGACCGGATGCTCCCCGATCTTATAGAACCATTGGATACCCACTGGTTCCTCTTCTGTTTATCTTGGTGGCCACTCTCTTACTTATTAACACCATTTTTGAAAGTCCCAGAGAATCTCTTATTGGTCTGGCCTTTATTCTTTCGGGAGTACCTGTTTATTTTATTTTTAAGAAACTGAATGTGAAATTACCCCCTTAGAACTTCTTTTTGACGCGCCTCGCTTTTTCTTTGTCGGAGAATGAAAATATAAATTCATCCTCCGGAGGCAATCATGAAAACATTTTTAACTGCTCTTTGCTTAACTCTCTCACTTACTGTTCACGCTGATGTTTCTAAAATGGCCGTCATCACTTCTGAGTTCGATGAAAACGTCACCGATTATTTTATTGAAACGAATAAAGAGAAGCAGCTTGAGAGCATGAGATATATTACGACTATGCCTAACGGAGGCATCTTTGAGGATATCACTGTGACTGCCGATCAGGTGATTAATGACGGGGCCGTAATTGTCGAAAGAGACGGCCGACAGATCGTTCGCCTGGAAGTCGAGAACTTTAATGTCATCACGGGTGGAACAGTCATTCTTAATTTTCTCTACAACGGTGTCACAGGTTCCAGAAATATTAAAAAGCTACAACTGAAATTTGTAGGAAATGAATTCCAGCTCTTTGATGCAGATCAGAGAGTGAATAAACTTTTCCTTGTTGCCAATCGTTCCAGAGTTCTGGGAATTATTGGCGTTAAAAAAATTCTCGCAAGTTTTTCTCAAGAATAAACTTTCTAACTCAGGATACACCATTCCTAGCTAGCTGCCCGCTTATCAGTCATCATGTTGATAAGCGAGGTGGTTATGGTGATGTCCGAAGAAAACTTTTCAAGTAACCAGTGGAATAACGATCAGGAACTGGAAAACGTCGTTAAAGAACTTCTCAAAAACAGTCATCGAATGGATGCCAGGGATATCACAGTCACTGTTGATAACTGTAATGTCACCTTGAGTGGCACCGTCAGAACCCAGGAAGAAAGAGATTACGCTTCTTCAGTAGTCAAGCAGGTCAATGGCGTAGGTGAGGTTCATTCCGATATCATCGTCAAGAGAAACCAGGGAATTCTTCCAACAGACATTGGAAGGAATCCGTAAGGACAACTTAAAAGGAAGCGCTAACGCTTTGAATCTTAACTATGAAAGGTGGGAATAGTATCGTTTTATAATGAAATTTTTACTCTTCTTCCTTTTCCTTAGTTTTCCTGTATTTTCCTCTGTGTGGGAACTTGAACACTACCCTGAAGACCGTACTTACACTTCCCAGGACAGAGGAATGCGGCCCTATCGCGCTCTTTCCCTTTATAAAACGGGTTCATTTGCCCTCACTTTTGATGATGGCCCTCATCCTGTGAGGACCCCGGCTATTCTGGATATTCTAAAAAAGCATGGAGTAAAGGCAACTTTCTTTGTGCTCACTGATCTTCTGAATGAAAAGAATTTTCATTTGATTAAACGGATTCTTGATGAGGGTCACATCCTTGCCTCACACGGACCTTCACATGATCGTTCCGGAAGTCTTACCAAAGAAGAGTGGAAACAGCAGACGAAGAAGTCATTTCTTGATCTTGCCCGATGGTACAAAAGAGCAGGACATGAATTTAAAAAACATTACTACCGTTTTCCCTATGGGGATTACGGAACGAGAGAGGATTATCACCACATAAATGCTCTCAAAGAGGTTTCTCAGGAACTGATGGGTGATAATTGTATTCATATGGCCTTCTGGGATGTTGATACCAGTGATTGGGTTCCTGGTATGACGCCGGAGGAAGTGGCCCAAAACATCATTGCCTTCAATGAAGGTGGAACTTATATCGGCTTTAAAAAAGAGGGAAGCGGATATGTTAAGGTTCCGATGATCGTTAAGAATCCAACATCCGGTGGAGTTATTCTTCAGCATGATGTTCAGGAACCTTCGGTTAAAGGATTAGATCTTTTTCTTAGTTATGCACAGGAAAGAGGTGTCAGAATCGTGCCCCTGAATGAAGTGGAAGAATTCTCGATAACTAAGACCTGTCAGCTTTAAGGCCTCATTTTTTTCGTCTTAAAAATCTTCATCATGTAAATGTAGGGCGGAAGGATCATAAAGAGTCCGAAGATCAAGGCGATTATGAGTAACCTCAATACCGGTCTCTCAGCCGCCGCCGTATAAACGCTAAGACTAGTTAAATCTCTGAAAACCAGAATGTTCGGATACAGTGGAATAAAACCTGCACCCATTATGCAAAGAAGCTGGGCCCCCGCAATGATTCTCGATGAATGGGGGCGTTGTTTTCCAATGGTATAAAACTGAGGATAAAGAAGAAGAAAAGAGAGGAGAATGAGTCCGATACTAAAAGGGTTCAAGAAAAAGACTTTCCATCTTTCAGGAGAGGTCAGGTAAAAACTTACATGGACGAGAAGCCCTGAGACAATCAGGAAAGATAAAATTTTCCTCGTTAGAACCTGCCATTCGACTTTCTTTTCTTCGCTTTCCGCGCTCAGGAACAATGAGGCGTTAAACATCATCAGGAGTGTGACAAAGACACCCATAGACAGAGCAAAGGGATTCAGCCAATGACCGAAATAGCGCTCATAGATTCCAGTGTCAGTGAGTAGGAAATTACCAAGCATTAAGGAGCCGGTCATGATTCCGAGCCATAGAGCGCACCAGAGTGAGGAGAGGCCGAAAATCCAGTGATAGTAGGTCTGGGATTTATCAATAATGGGATCATAGTGAAGAAAAGAGAAGCTTGCCCCTCGAAAGATAATTCCAATGGCCAGGGCCCCTAAAGGATAGTGAAACCATTCAGCGAAAAACCAGAATATGTCGGGGAAAGCATTGAAGACAATCACCAGGGCAAGGATGAGCCAAATGTGATTGGCCTCCCATACGGGCCCCATGGCCTTTCCGATGAATTTCATTTTTTCTTTACTGTGCACCTTCGTGGGAAGGATCTCTATGATTCCTGCACCAAAGTCAGCTCCTGCCAGAAAAGCATAGAGAAAAAGAGCAACTCCAAGGACGATGACTATGAATTCAATCATGCTTCATCCTTCTTCATAAAATGAACAAGAATGAGGCGGTAGAAGAGCCAGCTAATGACCGAGGCCAGTACCAGATAAAGAAAGAGATAGGTATAGAACGTAAGCTGAAGGAGAGGTGCATCGGCAAGGGCATCCTTGGTTTTCATGAATCCGTAAATGATCCAGGGCTGACGGCCCACTTCAGTTACTGTCCACCCTGCCTCTAGAGCGATAAAACCAAGGGGAGTAATCAGGACAAAGAGTTTTAGCAGCCAGGGATAGTGAACGAAGGACTTCTTTCTGATTCTGGTGAAAATCGCGAGCAGGGAAACGATGGCCATGAAGACTCCGCATGCCACCATGATTTGAAAAGCAATATGGGTGATCAGGACCGGAGGTCGTTCATCCCGGGGAAAATCTTTAAGACCCTTAACCTCAGCATTAATATCATTGAAGCCAAGAAAGCTCAGACCGCCAGGGATCTCGATAGCATAATCTACTCTTTCAAGTTCTTCATTCGGTATCCCACCGATCACTAAAGGTGCTCGAGTCTTTGTTTCATACAGAGCTTCCATGGCGGCAAACTTTACGGGTTGCCTGTGAGCAATGTCCTTAGCGGCGGAATCGCCGCTCAAAGGTTGCAAGAGACTTGAAACAATAAAAAAGGGAGCAATGATCTTGATGGCCAGAAGGTTTAGATCTCTTCTGCGACCTTTTAGATAAAGATAGGAGTGGACACCTAAGGCAGCTGCAGAGACTGAGACGAAAGAGGCGATCACCATATGATGAAGCTGACTCCACCAGGCATCATTGAACATGGCCGCAACAGGATCAATGTCAAAATATCTTCCGTTTTCAAATCTAAAGCCTTGAGGAGCGTTCATCCATCCATTGGCGGCCATGATGAAGACTGCTGAAGAAACCCCACAAACACCTACCATCAAAGATGAGAACCAATGCTTCCATGGTGAGATCCTGTCAAAGCCATAGAGAAATATTCCCAGTGCTATTGCCTCCAGAAAAAAGGCGGATCCTTCCCAGGAGAAGGGAAGTCCTATGATAGGGCCCGCATGCCTCATGAACCCTGGCCACAATATTCCAAGTTCAAAACTAAGGAGCGTCCCAGAAACGGCACCAACGGCAAAGAAGATCGCCACGCCTTTCATCCACAACCTTGTGAGCTCCATGGATTGGGGGTCACCTCTTTTAAGATGAAGGTAATAGCTGGCGCTCATAAACCAGGGCATGACCATGCTGATGCAAGCAAAGATTATATGAAAGCCAAGAGAGAAGGCCATTTGCAGCCTTGCTGCCAGCAGGTTATCCATGGAAAGGAGGCTACAAAAAAAAAGGGCCGCTGGTAAGCGGCCCTACATGAAGAGTACATTTATTTTTTATTCAACACAACCAAGATCTTGTGCTGTGTACAGTCCAAGTTCTGTTGTTTTTGCAGCAACTGCTTTCATGAGTTCTGCATAATTATCCTGAGCGGCTTTGATGGCCTCCGCAGATTCTTTGCCGTTTATGGCATCCTGAACTTCTGGATTACACAGTCTCTTCTTCAGGCGCATAAGGACATAATCCTTGATCTCAGACTTATTGTCCGGACGGTCTGCTTTACCGAAGAAGTTTGTCCATGTGTCAGCAGTGGCCTCTGCACTAAGAGCATAAGCAGAAAGACCTGTTACTGCATCGTTAAGCTGTGACGTTACTTCTGATACTTTCCATACCGGGGCTGAAGCAGACTTCAGATCGATAAGAAGATCAAGCACTCGGTCAATTCTACCTTCCCAGAATGAGAACGGATCACTTGTTGCATCTGATTTTGTACATTCTGGAGATTTCAGGGCCAGAGTTTTTGCGTCAGAGCCTTGATCCTCATCTGTACAGAACCAGGTTTTATGAGACGGTGCTTCTCCAGCGTAACCGTAGGCAATGGCCATTCTGTCATAAGGTCCGATGGTATTGAGGTGACGGAAAGGTCTTCCAAGATATTCCATCACTGAACGGGAAACAGATCCCGCTTCCTGGTTATTTTCATAGGCACCAAGATTTCCCTTGAAGTTGTGACGAAGACCAAGGTTATGACCAACTTCATGGGCCACGATCTCAAGCATGTATCCCGCCATATATTTTTCATAGGTCATGTTGGCCGGAACAACTTCAAACTGTCCTTTTTTGATTGGGTCTTCAAGCTCAGCTTTCTGGGCATGAATGTTCATATCAAGAAACTTACCGAGTTTAAGTCTATAGGTCTTCTCAGTGCGTTTCTGCATTTCTTTAGAAACAGACAACTCAAAAGCTTTAACAATCTTATTGGCCTCTGCAGTTTTTCCTTCAGCAATCAACTGTTGAGCTTGCTTGGAAACGCCAAACCATTCTTTATAAAGCTTAACGATAGTTGGCCCCTGGATCAGGACGTTCGCTGAAATTGTTTCACCTGTGTGCTGGTTAGCAATTGATGGTCCTAGACCACCGTACCCGGCTTTGTTAACAAGATCCCACTCAATGATGTTAAAGCGAATATCACCTGGAACCAGTAGTTCAGCCTTAGGATCATTGGCATCAATGAACTCATAGCTGATAAGGTCTTTTCCGAGAATTTTTTTGAATTCTACATTCCACGAATCCATGGCTTTCTTGAAATGCGGCTTGTATTCTTCAGGAACATTTTTGATGTAGTATTTAACTTCTTTCTTGGCAAAACGAGTGATCTTACTGTCCGCTGCTCTTTCAGTTTTAAAGAATCCCACACCTTCAGTTGCCGAGCGGGATTCAAAGGCCGGATTAAAGGTAGATCCTAGTTTCAAGTACCAGCGAACGGTGAAGTCAGTTGTCTTGATGCTTGTATCAGAAGAGTCAGCGGTAACTGGAATCATCTTTGTTTTAATGTCAAAGATAAGTGTCGCCATATCAAACTCTACAGAAACGGTGTCAGAAGAAACCGCTTTCAGCTGAGTGTATTCTCCCTGAGGATCAAGCATCGAAATTAAATCAAGCTCTTTACCGATTGAAGACATTTCAAGAACAAGCATTCCTGTTTCCTGGTTGTAACCAACAATAGGAAGGTTGATGAGTCCCTGCTCATCAGAATCTTCCGTACAGCGTGAGAAGCAACCTGCAAGAGTCACGGCAGGGGCCCCGTTTGGAAGGCGGGATATAACTGTTCTGACGTGAATAGGTGAAAGGTCAGTAAGTTTTAAAGTTCCCAGTGATTCATTCTCTGTATCAGTTACTTTCGTGATAACTCCGCCGAAGACATTTTGCTCGCCGATGAGGCCGATAGGAAATCCGACAAGTAGTGATTCTTCTTCACTCTTCAGTTCCTTCATTCCCTTATTAACTGATTCAGCGGCTTCTCCCTGAGGAAGTCCACTGAGTATTTTTAAAGCTTGTGGATTTGAGATTGAAAGAATTGTTTTGTTAAGAGCGGCCCTTTTGAATTCTGTTTCAGCAATAACCTGAATTCTTTTACCTTCATTTTCCAGGATAGCATTGGT
The DNA here is from genome assembly GCA_046566385.1 of Bacteriovoracia bacterium. Classification (GTDB taxonomy): domain Bacteria; phylum Bdellovibrionota; class Bacteriovoracia; order Bacteriovoracales; family Bacteriovoracaceae; genus Peredibacter. The sequence goes on from JBKHWS010000037.1 coordinate 19,235, forward strand.
ATCTCTGGCATTGGTCACCCTGTTGGATTTCTTTTTTTCTTTCTTTATGTGAAGAGTTTCTTGAACATCCACACAAGATGTACTTAAAGCTGATAGGGCACATAAAGCGACTAAAGATGATTTCATTTTCTTCTTCACACACACTCCGATGTTAGTTTGGGCAGTGCGATAATATCCAAAACAGGGCCAGAATTGTGGTGAGTTGAAAAACTTACATTGTTCTAAGCTTAAGTTTTTACTGAACAATAAAGGTGCGGCGTGTAACTGTTCAAAATCTCGTTAAAGTTATGTTTGTTTTCTTTATTTGTTAAGGATTCTTTAAATATGTCCGATAAGACTAATATGAAAGACAACCGCTGCTTTATCTGTAAGTTCAAAGAAGATTATAAACCCAAAACAAACGATGATGTCATTTACGATGCTCGAGGAAACTCCATGACACTTCCCTTGTGTTATGGGCATTCTGTAGAATTGTTCAAGACCGGTCAAAAGTCTTTTATAAATAAACACAGATTCATTTTCTCCGGACACTTTGGTGTTGAAAGTGACCTGGAGTTGGTAAATTATTTTTCGCCAGCACGTCGTGAGCGGTCCTGGTTTTAGTCAAACTTCTTTTCTTCTTCGGTCCTGTCTTCATCATAAATGGGAGTGGTGATATTCATGTCTTCAGGACTTTCTTCTTTTTCTTCCTGAACTTCCTCTATTCCAGCTCCCGATCCTACAGAACCCGCATCCTGGTCATATCTTTCACAGGCAGTTAGTAACAAAAAAGAGAATGTTAAAATCAAGATCTTCATGCTTTCTCCTTGTTATTCAAGAACGCCAGTGTCCTCAGTAGGAGAGGCGTAAGGATCTGCGTCAGTACCAGATCCCATGGAAGAGTCATGGCCTTCCGGATCCTGCATTTCTGAAGGCTCTTCCTGACCTTCAGGACTGACTTCCTCTACCGTTCCTTGAGGCATTACTTCAGTCTCTTCGGGATATCTAGTTTCTTCCCGTTGTTGATGTTCCTGAAGTCCTGTACCGCCGCCTGCATTCCTTTCCTGACCATCGCATCCTGCACTGAGGAGAGCTAAAAATGACAATAAATAGAGAGCTTTCATAAAATTTCTCCTTTCTTAAAAATTTTAACGCGCATTCTGAGCGAGAGGAACTGGAGACTGGCCGAATGAAAACCTACTCACTTAATCAGTATGAGGAAGACCAGTTGTAATTAAGGTTAAGCTCCCTTTGAGCAATGTTAAAATGAATCAGAAGGAGGAAGTATGGAAAACATTTTTGAAGTCATCCTCACTGTAATTGTTCTTGGGTTCTGGATTTTGTTTCCTATAGGCATGTTCTTATCAGTCAGTCATGTTGATAAGAACACAGATCAGATTGTGCAGCTTAATAAGCATCGTCATTACTCTGAAGTGCCAGAGGAAGTGAAAAAAGAAAAGAAGCAGAAAGATTACCGTCCTGTGCCATTTGACTGGCATCATCCAATCATTTACTTCCGCAGGTGGTTACAGCAAGAATAAAGCAGCACCGCTTATTGAGTGTAGCGCTTAAGTGCCCTATGATGAGGACCTCTCTTAGGAGGTTCCTATGAAAATTGTTTTAGCCGCGCTTGCCGCTACTTTACTAACTTCTTGTTCAACTGGAAAAAAAGATAAACAGAAAAATTATCAAGAAATAGCCGGTAGAGGTCCCACAAATTCACGATTACAGGAAATAGCTTCTTTTAAAGGGGTTCAGGTGACTGGAGTCACGGCCAGTGAAGAAGGTCGTCTTTTTGCAAGTTTTCCCAGGTGGAGAGAGGGTGTTCCCTTTTCTGTTGTAGAAATATTTGCAGGAGGAGTCACGAAGCCTTATCCCAATGCTGAATGGAATGCCTGGAACGGAACACCTGATCCAAATAAGTTTACAAGTGTTCAATCAGTTTATGCTCACAAAAATCATCTGTATGTTCTTGATCCTGCTTCGCCTGAGATGAAAGGAGTTATCGGCAACGCACGTCTTTTCCGCTTCGATCTTTCTACCAACCAACTCGACCGGGCATGGTACTTTGATCAAAAGATCGCTCCCACTAACTCTTATCTCAATGATGTGAGAATCGATGAAGAGGAAAAGAAAATATTCATCACAGACTCCGGCATTGGTGGCATTGTTGTTATTGATGAAAACAGTGGAGAGACAAGAAGGTTACTAGATAAGCACCCTTCTACTAAAGCTGAAGATGTCACTCTGGTTGTAGACCAGGAAAAATTTGATCGAAGAGTTCATGCCGATGGTCTGGCCATCTCTCCAATTGATGATATGCTTTATTATCAGGCTTTAACAGGACGTACACTATATCGTGTTCCCACTGATGTTCTTAAAACAGACATCAAGCATGAAACACAGATTGTTAAAAATGTGGAGAACCTGGGAACAACTCCTGCTACAGATGGAATGGTGTTTGATAACAGGGGCAATCTTTACATGGCCGATCTGGAGAAGAGTTCCATCACTTATCGTACTCCAGAAGGAGAAATTAAAACTCTTGTAAAAGATAATCGCCTTGAATGGCCCGATACTTTTACTGTTGATGAGAGAATGAATGAACTTATTTTCACGGACTCACATCTTCAGAGCGCGGAAGTTGGAAAGTCAGTGGAAGACATAACTTTTACGATTTACAGAGTCTCTCTACCTGCTAAAAGCTTATAACCTATTCAGAAACTCTTTCTCTGGAAGGTTCAAACTCAGGCAAAACTTCTTCTCTTCCAGTTTGCCGGCGCTTTTTGGTATCTGTTCCACGTGAATAGTCATTGGGTTTAGTCACTTCTTCCTGTTCTTCCCGGATTCCCTGGCGGTCCTCCTGAGGCCGGTCACATGAAAGCAAACCCAAAGACAATAGTAAAAAAAAGAGCGGTCTCATCCTTCCTCCTTAAAACTCAATTTAAGCAAAGGGCAACCACTTCTGATAACTTTAATTGCTCTAAAGATTTATAACTGCCCGATCACAGTAGTGTTCATTGAAAGAGAAGGAGAGTAATCTTCAATGAATTCATCAGGAGGATCCTATGCTTTTGCGCTTCATGCTGTTAATCCTTTTTGCGAGTTGCGCCTCAAATAAGCCCACTCCTTACCAGGCCCAAAAGAAGGAAAAACTTGGGTATCAAGTGCTGGAATTGGAAAATCTACAGATCGCCTCATTCAGAGGGAATCGCTACACTTCAAAGGACAGGGCCAGACGATATGCAGAGTTCAGAGCAATCGAAATATGTCGTGGAGAAGGAAAGCACGCAGACATCATCGATGTTATTGATAAGACCATTTCCAAGGAAGTCGTACGGAGCTCTGGTACCACCTGGGGGCCTTCCTATTTCGGTATGTATCCTTACTATAGCCGTTACTCAAGCTTTGGAATCGGGGCTGGGTTTAACACTCTTTCCACAGAGTCCTGGAGCGAGACAATTACCTTTCCGATAGTGGACGTCTTTTTTAATTGCGCTGAAAAAGTGTTACGGCCATTGTTGGTATTTCGGGAGTTACCCGCTCAAGAGATGAGACACCTGGTTCAGGATGTGAAGGGGGCCATTCAGGTTGAAAAGGTCCAGGAGAATTCTCCCAATAATCGAAATGTCGAAGCGGGAGACATCTTTGTGAAAGCTTCCGGAAGAAGGATTGAAAAAGTTTATCAGTACATAAATCTATTCAGAACTGGAAACCCCGTTGTTCAGACCCAGTTACTGAGAGAAGGTCAGAAGAGAACGATTCCTGTTTATTCCAAAGATGTAACAGATGAAGTTGTGGAAGAAGAGGGAAAAATTATCGAGAGTGTCTGTAAGCATAAAGACAGAGATGAGCAGAAGCAGTTGAAGAAAAGCCCGCTTTGTAAGTAGTCGGTCAGTTTATTACCTTCCAGTCCCCATTCCTCCTGAAGTTGTTCCGGTGGCCGGAACTGTTCTTTCTCCGGGGATAGAAGGTTCGGCCGGAACCGTGGCATCAGGGATGGCAGGAGTCGTATCGGGGAAGGTTGAAGGAGAATTTGGAACTCTCACTCCAGGGGTTGTCCTTTCCTGCTGTCGTTGCAAGTTATCTCCCCGGGCTCCCGGGTCACTAATATTTCCTGGTACGGCACCGGGTGAAGGGATAGTCACGGGAGGATTGGTCGTAGTTCCGGAAGGTGTTGCTCCTCCGAATCCCACTCCACTAGGGTTAGTGGTTGGATCAGTCGTCGGGCCTCCAGTTTGAGAATGAACTCCCAGAGTCAATAAAACCAGAGCAACGGATAATAATACTTTTTTCATAACGACCTCCTCACACTTCTTTTTTATGCAAGGAGAATGCCGATTAAATTATTCTCACTTTATCAGATATTCACGTTTGTCATTTGTAAAGTGTTGGGACCAAAGCGATCAATGAACTGAATAGAGAGGGTTTGGGCTTCTTCATCATTGGCGTGGATGTCGATGTGCATATCAAAGAGGCTTCTCTTGGCCTTGAGTTCAATTTTTCCGCCTGATTTCTTCCAGGTTCCCCTTCCGTCACCAAGATTTGGCAAATCGTAATAGAACTGGCCATCCTCATAGAGTGCGAGCTGGATGGGATAGGAATTATTCACTAAAGATTTATCGAGCGTGAGATTAGGGTCAGCAGGCATGCTTTTTTGATTCACGAGACGGGACACAGAAGAGTCAGTAACCGGATAAACTTTTGTCGAGCTTTCTTTCCCGCATGAAAGAAGAGCAAGAAGGCAAAAAAGAAAAAAATTTTTCATAAGAAAATGGTAACTAACTTTGATTCAGATAGGCAAGGACACTGTCCCCATTTCCCCGGAATACCACTTTATCCTGATTGTAGCGCAGATCTTTTTGATAGAGTGGGTCATAGTACTCCTTGAGAAGAGTTGAGATCCATTCCTCGTGGTATTTCATTTCCAGGGGATGCTCAAAGGCCCTAATGATATTTTCACTTAAATTCTGAACTTTGCTTTTCCCCAGCTTCTTTTCAATTCTCTTGAGCCCTTGAATAAAAAAGTCAGGTGTTCGGTCTTTTACGTAGTCATGAAAAATCGTCCTGAGTCGGTCTTCTTCCGAAACTTCCAGTATCACCAGAGGGGCCTCTCTCATGGCATTAAAAATTCTCTGAGGGATAACTATTTTTCCCAGAGTGATACTTTCATCTTCTACTACAATTTTCTGGCCATGAAATTTCATGAGGTCTTTGGCCAGTAGGTTTTCGAAAGTTATTTGTGAAGGTTGTGCCCCACGTGGGCCAAAAGCGGAGCCCCGATGATTGGCATGTTTTTCAAGATCTATGAAGTTCTTACTTCCCTGAAGGAGGTTGGTCTTTCCACTTCCAGTGAGACCACCGATTCTGACGAAGGGACTAAGGGGAGCATCCTCAACCCAGGAAAGAAAAAAACGACGGAGCCTTTTATAGCCACCTGGCAGGGCCTTTTTTGACAGTCCTTGTTCTCTTATCCATTCACAGGAAATCTGAGAGCGAAGACCCCCGCGGAAACAGAATACTTCTGCGGCCGGATGTTCTTTAATATAATCAGTCCAGGCCTTAATTCGTTCTTCTTTAACGGCCCCATTCACAAGCTTATGCCCTAATTCAATGGCTGCTTCCGGACCCTTTTCTTTGTAACAAATCCCCACCGCCTTTCTTTCCTCGTCATTCATTAGGGGAAGGTTGATTGACCCGGGTATGGAGCCTTCCTGAAATTCAACAGGGGCCCGGACGTCAATGAGTGGAGTATCTCTTTGAAAGAGGGAAATTAGTTCAGGATCATTCCATGTAGACATGATATTCACTTTGAGAAGTGACTTCTCCAATGATGGCAGTTCCCGGAAACTTCTTTGATAGTTTTGCCACTATTTCTTCACTGGCCTCAAGTCCCACTGAGAGCAGGAGTCCACCACTTGTTTGAGGATCAAAAGCGAGAAGCTTGTGAGTTTCAGAAACATCCGGAGAGAAACGGATTTGATCTTTGGTATACTCTTCATTACTCCGATGGGCCTTGGTGAGGAAACCTTTCTCCAGACATTCCATAGTTTTTCTGAACAAGGGAAGCTTATCTGAATAAAGTTTCAAAGAAACCTTTGAAGCCTTTGCCATTTGAAGACCATGGCCAGCAAGGCCGAATCCCGTGACATCAGTAGCTGAATGGATATGCACAAGTTCTTCCAGAGTAAGAAGATCATTAATGTTATTGAGTCTCTTCATGCTCTCCACGGCTTCCAGGGCATCATCATCAGAAATTTCCTGACGTTTGATACCCGCGCAGATGGTTCCAGTGCCAATGGGTTTGGTGAGAATAAGCTTGTCTCCCACTTTGGCCTGGGAATTTATCCAAATCTCCTGAGGATTGATAGTACCGGTAACAGACAGGCCGAACTTTAATGTTTCATCATCAATGGAGTGTCCGCCAACAAGAGATGAACCTGATTCGGTGATCACATCAGCAGCTCCCTGGAGGATTTCCTGAATGATTTTTGGCTCGAGCATGGCAAGAGGGGCAGCAAGAATGGCCATGCAGGTTTTTGGTTTCCCACCCATGGCATAGACATCGCTCAAAGCATTTGCGGCAGCAATCGCGCCGAAGTCTCTTGGGTTATCAACAATGGGAGTGAAGAAATCCAGAGTCTGCACCAGGGCCACATCATCATTGATTTTAAAAATGGCAGCGTCGTCGAAATTTTTGCCGTCAATTTCAACTCCCGGTATGTTGGGAGGAAAGGTGACTCCACTGAGAATTTCTTTCAAAACCAGTGCCGGAACTTTGGCGGCACATCCGCCTTTTTTTACTGTCTGAGTTAGTTTCATGTTCATCATGGACAGATATTACAACGAGCCTTTCCGACTTCCAATCTCTTTGTAGAAAGCGATATAACGCTTCATCACATGTATAGGGTAATCCTTGGGATAGATATTTCTGGAAACAGCATTCTTCACTGAACCGGGACCCATGTTGTAGGCGGCCAGATAGAGTTGACCGTGACCTTCAAATTTATTCCTGAGCCAGGAAAGATAGGCCACGCCAAGTTTGATGTTTTCAATTGGGTTTCGAAGAGTTCTTTCTCCTCTCCACTTTGAATTAACGATTTTTGCCATCCATTTACCCGTTGATGGACGGATTTGCATCATGCCGATTTCTCCCACCGGCCCCACTGCGACCGGATTGAAGCTTGATTCACCGGAAATGACGGCCATAACAAAATAAGGATCAAGGGAATGTTTATGGGCCTCTTCGATAATCGTTTCTGCAATTGAGTGGGCTTTCTTTTTGAACTTCTTCGGAAGTCTACGTTTTACAACTTTGTAAATGTTCTCTTCCAGATCTTTTCTTTTCTCAAAACGAGAAACAATGCTCTTTTTATAGGAGGGCCCCATAAGTTCCCGGGCGTGTTCCACTCTTAAAGAGTGACGGATACTTGCCAGGGAGCGGCCTTTTTGGGTTCCGGCAAAAGTGCTTCCTGCCAGAAGAGTAAGAATCAAAAGTAGTGTTTTCATACCTCCTTAGGGAGCAAGGAGGATGCCAAAAAAAGAGGATTAAGTTGGTGAATTCGGGAGGGGGTTATGAGGGGAAAATAGGCAGTGTAAAGAGACTACTCAACAGGTTAGGGTATGCCTTAAAGAGACATCGCGAACATTCTGATGAAATTTATCTGAGATCTTAAGGATTTAGGTGGATTTATTTAGA
>JBKHWS010000038.1:0-26910 GCA_046566385.1 Bacteriovoracia bacterium
CGATGGTACGGTGGCGTCGACTACTATGGGTAGTACTTTAATAAATCCATTCTACAAACACTAAAAAGTAAATACGAAGATGCTGTGAATCGCCATCAAAAGAAAGAAGCTCAAAAGACAGAAGAGGAAAAACAAGCGGTTCTATAAAAATTGAGTCGTCAAATGGAGGATAGCATTAAGGTAACAGTTTTATGGATGGTTATTCTGACTATTTATTCAGGCAATGCCTTCGCCACATGGTTCTGCAAAGAATCAGCTTCCATGCTTCAGGAAAATACATTCTACGCTTGCGGGCATGCTATTGCAGATACTCTCTCTAAAGCTCGAAGTGAAGCCTTTAAATCCGCTAAGCACGAGTTTGAATCTTTTTGTAATGAATCTGAAATGTGTAAGGACAACGCTTACAACATTGCTCCTCTCAGAACCGATTGCGAAAAATCAGAAGCAGGTTTTTCCTGTCATCGTGGTTTAGAATACACAATTCTGCCCCATCGAAAGAACGCTATTTCCATCGATAAAAAAGATCTTAATTATCAAATCTTAAAAAAAGAGGGAGAACTTCATCAGTTAGAAAAATCATTAGAGCAAGTTAATCGCTTGGAAGATCTAAATGAGAGGATAGAAGAAGTTAAGAAGATTGACTCCAAAGCAGCTGAGATTGAATATTTAAAACATGCTACAAAAGATTACTCTCAAATTAGAGGCCAGGCATTCGGTATCAAGCTAAGCGGAATTGGTTCAACATTGAAAGAGGATGATACCGACAAAGCCGAAAATGTTTCACTTGGAGGCATTGGGTTCGAATATAAATCTGAAATCTGGAAAAATATTGGCCTGCAATTCAATCTATATTATGTGACTGGCGAATCAGAATCAAAGCTAAAGGATCGAGGTACTGCGAATACAACTTCAAAGAAAGAATATTATGGGCATAAAGGCCTTGATGCAAACGTTTCAATTCCATTTACGTTCAACTATTTCACGATTTCACCTGCATTAGGCATACAAGCAATAAGTTATAAATCATTGCAGTATCAATACAATAATTTCGGAATAGGCTTAAACAAGCTGGAAGACAAGTATTCCTATAACTCTGGCTATCTAGGCCTTGGGCTTCGATTAGGAAAATCGTTTTTTATCGAATTAGAACCAAGAAGGTACTTCCGTGATGGCAAAGGAAGTGCCGCTATACATTTAGGATATTCATTTACATTCTAAGGAGTAGATATGTTTAAAACTGTTTCAGTGATTTTGGTGCTCAGCTTTTCAAATTTAGCACTCTCATACGCACCCGATAAATTTATTAAAGCTAAATGTCTTACGACAAATCCAGGCTGGACAATCGTGGCAAAGCTCGAGCCAAACATATATGAGGTTTCCATACAATCCCCATTTGGATCTGGTTCGGCTGCTCTTATTATTCCATCATTTCCAAAAGCAAAACCTGGAAAAATTTATGACATTATTTACGCAGTCTGGATTAAAGATCAAAAGATGAAGAACAATAACGGCTTTGATATCACTGTTCCAATTTTTAAGGAATCTTCAGATTGTAAAAAAATCTGGTTCGAGAACGTTAATAAAGAGAATTATAGCGAGGATGCACTCAAGATTTCTTATCCACGTATGCCCGATTTTGAAAAATCTATCATTGCCAAAAGAAAGGGCAAGAAGTAATCCCAAATATCTTCTGCACGATAGCACTTTTTATCGTGCAGTCTTCCAAAAATTGATTGAAGACAAATCTCTAACCAAGATCGATCTCTCTATGGGTAACGGGCACTTAACTTAGGCAGGCTTTACATTTAGCCATTAACAACTAAAAGAAATCGCATCACAAAATTCCCAAGAAGTTATCAATAGATTCATTATCCAACTCTTCATCTATGCCAGCAGTTTTTAAATACTGGGCATACTCTTCTTCCGTCCAATTAACCATTTCGTCATCGATGCCATCCCCTTCTGAAAGACATATTACAAAGGTTAAAAACCTACTTACGTCACTTCGATTTTCAATATCAAGGTTCTGAAGGACCAGCTCTTTAAACTTTGGTCTCAGAAACATGATGTTGAGATCATGATCTAGTAAAAGCTCCTCATCCCCCATTTCTTCAAGAATCTGCTTCAATTTTTGAAAGCTGGTTTTCATATCCCCTCTCTTTCTTGCCCAAACGCTACCAGGCCAAAAAAAGGGAGCAATAGAGGCCTAAACCTCTGGATGCTTAATCTTGCGTCATTTTTGAAGACTTTTTAATCACTGGAAGAAGGTTGAATCGATTTTGTATGATGCCAGTAGCCCAAACTATGCATATAGATTTTAATTTGAATCGAATGGTTCAAAGGAAGTTGGGCGCACCAAATACGAACAACGATAGATATCGGACATCACTCGTATTTTTCGATTTTTCATAGCTAAATTTGATCGAATTTTGTTCGGTCTGTTCTAACCGAATTTACTAGCTCCCCTTCATTTATTTTTTGGGCTTCAAAGAGAAAAAGATCGATCTTGTATGATGGTCTTAGCTCTCGCTTTGTCTAGGCCAGAAGATTAAAATGGTTCGTAAGCAGGCGGGCGCACCATTTACGAACTCATCTAGATACCGGACATCACGAACATTTTTAGGTTTTTCATGCTCAAAAACACGCGTTTTGAGTTCGGTGCGTTCGTGTTGTGATCTCAGTAATTCAGAAACTTGTTCAAAAGTTTTAGCGTAGATAAAGTAGATATAGAATGGAAGGATTTTACTCTAAGGCCGATTGATGAATGAACTAATTCGCGGAACAGGTCCATCAAATGGGACAGTCATACTTATTGGTAATGGAGCGATTGAAAATGGTTGGCAACCTATACTAGAAGCTTTGAGAAATAAACCATACGTTAAATTCGAAGATTCTTCATTCCAAGAAAACTTTTTAAAGAATCCTGATCAAGCTTTAATACTTGCAAACGCCGTTCATCTAAAAAGATTTATTAACCAATATATCCAAGAGCAGTATCTTCGCCCCATCCATCAAAGAGATTGTAAAAGAACCAACGAAGAACTGGCGCATTTTTTTTAAGATGCTATTGAAGGTGTAGAACAACTCCGAAATGAAATAGCTTATAAATGTAGGGAGGCCGTACAAAGAGAATCAATTAGACTTAGACCTATCCCCGATTGTATTAAAAATGAAAACGTTAATGAAGCAGCGATTATCACAACAAATTGGGACAGTAGCCTGTGGAATAAAAGTGAATTTAAAAACTTATGCTATATCCATGGCAGAGACTCAAATAGCGAATCAATCGTTTTTCCTCTCGAGTTAGCGAATGCTGATTTCGAACTATTTTACTCACTCAGGGCATTTGAAGGGATAACCATTCATCAAATTGAACAAGAACCAATGCGAGAGTCAGAACTATTAGACTCTTGGGAAAGTTATCAAGCAGCCATTAACTCCTTGGCAAGGAATCAAAAGGCATATAATTCTATTGAAAAAGTGAATCAGCTATCAATTCAATGGCTAAGACAAGCAAAAAAGCTCATCATTTGGGGATTGGCCTTTCAGACTTATGATTACGAACTATGCCACAATATCATTTTCGGATTGAACCAGCAAAACTTAGAGCGTCTGATCATCATTAATCCTAATCTAAATCATTCGAAATCAGTTGCTGCCTTTCTTCAGCTATCATTTGACGATCCTAGAGTTAAATATTGGCCAGGGTAAAATCTATTGAACAATTCATTTTACTTCTCTATTTCATTTTTGAAAAAGCAACTAGAACCTGCATTATTAAGTTCTCATCGTAAACTTCAATAAGTTAAGTCACTCCATTTACCAGGAGCTGACTATGCACGAACCAGACATCACAAAAATCGAAGCAATAATTTATACCATTAGAGGACAAAGGGTCATGGTCGATTCAGACCTCGCTCAACTATATGGTGTCGAAACAAAGGCGCTTAACAGACAAGTTCAAAGGAACGCTCTTCGCTTCCCAGAAGATTTCATGTTCAAACTTACAACTGACGAATTTGAGATTTTGAAGTGCCAAATTGGTACTTCAAACGCAAGCTGGGGTGGAAGACGCTATCCTCCGCTCGTTTTCACAGAAGCAGGGGTGGCCATGTTATCCAGCGTTTTAACCAGTGATCGTGCTGCACTGGTGAATGTTTCTATAATGAGAACTTTCATTAAGCTTCGAAGCTTTCTTGCCATTGAAAATTCTCTTCCAGAAAAAGTAAGTAAGTTAGAACAAGGGACTAACAAAATGTTCAAAGTTGTTTTCGAAAGACTAGATAACATTGAAGATTTGGTGAGCCAGCCACATCCACAACGTAGAAAGATAGGACTCACATCAAATAAAAAAACTTGAGGTTCCATTTTGGCACCTCAAGCTTCATCTAACTAGCTAAAAATACAATCGTTTTTCGTTTGAGGTTCCAAAATTTCACCTCCAACTTTTTCACCATGTCTTAGTCCGTTAAAAGAAAGAAATCCTCGAATTTGTATAACGACGAAGGCGAACAAGAGCTTCACATTCGTTCAGTTGAAAAAGTTCGAATCTTGTCGGGCGCACCATTTCAAAAATTCAGCAATCTAAAGATCCACGCCGTCGACCGCTCTCGAGCTTCTTGCTATATTAGATCAATGAAAAAAGGAACCCTTATTATATTCTCAGGATTACCTGGAAGTGGAAAATCAACTTTAGCCTCTCTACTGGCAACTCATCTTAAAGCTACTTATTTACGAATTGATACTCTTGAACAAGGCCTCAAAGATGTTTGAGGGATTTCACAAGTCGAAGGCATGGGCTATCGTCTATGTCATCGGATTGCTCAGGACAATCTTCTGCTAGGGAATACTGTTATTGCTGATTCAGTAAATCCGTGGAATTTAACAAGACAAGAATGGAACAATGTTGCCAACGAAATTGGTGCCAGCTTCATCAACATTGAAGTTACTTGCACAGATAAAATTGAACATCAAAAAAGAATTGAAACCAGAGTACAATCTATTCCTGGTCTCAAAAATCCTGTCTGGAAGGACGTTCTAGAAAGAGATTACCACCCATGGACCGAGGAAAGAATTCAATTAGAGACGAATAATAAAACAATTGATGAAGCCTTCCATGAAATGTTAGCACATTTAAATAAGGCAAGCGGTTCTAAAGTCATATAGTCGGGCGCACTATTTACGAACAACCTCTCAAGTTCTATGGTTTAACCAGGAATCGGTAAGCACTCCATGATCTCTACGTTCTCTCCAGGAAAGATGGAGAAGTGCGGGTGATTCAGAAATTTTTCCGCAGCTTCCTGATGAGTTGCTGCTTCAATGATAACAAAGCCACAATCCCTATTCACTTTTGATGAAATGCCTTCTCTGTCAACTTGAAGAGTTTTTCCGAGGGGTCCACCTGGCTGGACGATTTGAGCAGCATTTTCCTTCATCCACTTTCCCCAGGCCTCCATGCCTTGCTTAGTTCGCTTCTGCATCTCATCCTCAGAAAGGTTATTCCACTCAACATTTCCCTTACCTGGTTCACCACGGTAGATAGCTAAGAATTGTTTCATATTGCCTCTTGAAGTTTATTGGTTAATTTCCGGTTCAACCAGTTGAGCAAGTTTTATAAGAGACTCTTGCCACCCCAGGTAACACATCTCAGTTGGAATCATCTCCGGAATGCCTTCCTGCTTAATGGTTAGCTCAGTTCCACAGGAAACTTCCTTGAATGAAACCGTCACTGTCATCTCCCCAGGTAGATTTGGGTCATCGAACTTATCTTTGAAAACGAGAAGTTCGTTGGGCTTAATCGTTGTGAATGTCCCGCCCCAGGAATGCTTTTGTTCATTGGTAAAATTTGTGAAAGACATCTTGTAACTTCCACCAATCCTGAAATCAAAGGAGTGAACCTGACAGATGAATCCAAAAGGCGGGAGCCAGGTCGCTTTGGCATCTGGATTTGAAAAAGCGCGAAAAACGCGTGAAACGGGAGCTTTAAGAACTCGATGAAGATTAACCGTGTTTGCCATAATATTCTCCTGGATGTCCTACTTCTTAAAAAGTAGGTGAATATAATTCTCTAAATGATCAATGCTTTCAGCTGCCAGCTCTTTTTTACCACTGGCCTTTGCAAGGATGAAGGCTCCCTGAATCACCGCTTGAGTATGGAGAGCGAGACTCTTCGAAGTCCACTTCGCATCTGCTGCATAGATTTTCTTGGCCTCTGAGATATCTTTTTCAAGTGTCTCAGCGTGCTGAGAAATACTACTGAAACAGGCCTCGTTAATTTCTGGATGAGAGGAATAAACCTCCTGCACCATGGTTCCAACAAGGCAGGTGAAATCTGGAAGTTCACCTTGCAAAATGTCTTTCCTAAAACGGATATAACCAAGAAATCTTTCAAGCGGATCAGTTGAGTGATGATAGGGGGCCGATTTGAAAAAATCGCCCGTTATCTCAGACCAGCGATGAGCAGCGGCTACGGCCAATTCCTCTTTGGATTTGAAATTATGAAAAAAGGTTCCCTTACTCACACCTGCTTTTACACACAATTCATCCACCGTGGTGGAAGTATAGCCTCTTGTCCGAATGAGTTCAGTCGCCGCTTCAAGAAGCAGCTCACGAGAAGATTTTTTGTCCTGGTCTTTCTTTGGTCGTGCCATGACAGCTAACATACCAACTAGTCGGTTTATTTACAATACATTTTTTAACTTATTGATTTTATAGCAAACAAACTGCCCTCAACCACCTCGTCAGGAGCTAAGAATATCAGCGTTTCTATTAATCGCTCTCAGCCTGATGTTTATAAGTTTATGGCCAACCCCCTCAATCTTCCTCTGTGGGCCCATGGTTTAGCTAATTCGAAACTTATTCATTCAGGAGATGAGTGGATAACTGATTCACCTATGGGGAAGGTTAAAGTTAAATTTACGCCTGACAACTCCTTTGGAGTTCTGGACCACGATGTGACTCTGCCCTCAGGAGATATGAACCATAATCCGTTGAGAGTAGCTAAAAACTCAAATGGAAGTGAGGTTATATTCACGCTTTATCGTCGCCCGCAAATGACTGATGAGGAATTTAAAAAAGATGCTGATTCGATTGAGAAAGATCTGATGAAGCTCAAATCATTACTGGAAATCGATAAAAGCTAAAAATCTTCCGCTTCGATGGATTTTCAAGCAATGTAAAAGTGATCCAGGGCACATCTGCCCTGGATCACTTTAAGCTTAGAACAGTACTCCTGATAACCACATTCCTACGCTTGCAGTTTCCCTGGTTAACTTATTCCCATCGAAAGGCCAGGTCTGAACATAAGTGTAAACGTTAAGCATCTTACTTATGTTTAAGGTAGGACCAAGAGTCCATGAGGTAGGCCAGCGCTTAAAATAACCCGGCTCACTTTCTACAAATTGCCTGAACTGAAGGTCCAAACCTGTACGCATTCCTACAGAGTCATTAAAAGCATAGTTAATTGTCGGAGAGGCCTGGATAATGGCCCTTGGTTTCTCACCAGCAGAGCGGCCAGAAAGGAGCCACTCATCTTCCACGGCCTCATCATCCTTATAAAAGAATAACCGGGGAGAAAGAATGGTATAGAGTGACCATTTGGGACTAAAGGCCCAGTTTAATCCCGCAAACAATCCTGGGTTAAACAGAACTGTTCTTTTGCCAGCGTCTCTACCATTCAGTCCCGGTACATCGGTATTAAGGGCCCCTTTAAGAGACCACTTTTCACCTTTAAGTAAAAGTCCACTTATACCTGCTCTCAGTCCTTGAAATCTCCATTCAGTTTCCTGTGTATGAACGTACTCAAGCCTATTCTGCAGATCAAAGTTGTATTTTTTATTAAGTTTGTAAGTAACGGACACAAGATTGAATAAAGATAACCCTGAATCTAAAGGACGATTGAGTTCATTTTTTCCGGTCTGGCCGTCTTCCAGAGAAGGCCCCTCCCAGAAGCTGAAGTAATTTAAACCTACTCTTTCTTTAATCTTTCCAAAGGCCTGGCCTTTAAAAGTATCTGAGACACTCGTCCCTTGGGCAAGTGACTCCAGGGAAAAGAGTAGTAGCGAGAAGGCTAATAAAGTTCTTGTCATAAATTCTCCCAGCTTGATGATGTTATTCAATGCATTGAGGCCAGAAGTTAGTATGAAACCTGACTAAAAGAAAATCGATAATACTGATCACACCGTTTGTTTATAACGAAGAGGCCCCCTTGAAGTTGGAAACTGGAAAAGAAAAACTGCCCTGAAATTTTGTGTCCAAGATCACATTTTAGTGTGATTCACATAATAACCCTTTCTAAAAAAATCCTTATCTTTAAAGAAAGTTTTTTTCAAAGGAGTCATTGTGAAAACTAAATTAAGCGCATTGTTGGTTACTACGGTTCTACTTTCCTCTACTGCTGCACTCGCTGATAATATGATGGTCCGTATGAGGGCCATTAATGTCATGCCTGATGAAAGCGGAACTCCTTCTGCCATCGGTGGCGATGTAAAGCTGAATACTGCCACTGTTCCAGAGCTGGATTTCTCCTATTTTTTCAGTAAAAACCTGGCCGTTGAATTAATCCTGGCAACCACAACCCACAATGCTTCTGCACAGAAGACATCATTGAACAATCTTGATCTTGGTCATGTTTCATTGCTCCCCCCTACTCTCCTGGCCCAATACCATCTTGAATTTGGAAAACTAAAACCTTATGTGGGGGCAGGTTTGAATTATACCATTTTTTATGGGGAAGAACCCGGTGTTGCCAGAAGTGTCACCTATGAAAATAACTTCGGTTATGCATTACAAGTCGGCGGTGACTACCAGATTGGTGACAACCTCTTCCTGAATTTAGATATCAAGAAGATTTATCTCTCTACTGATGTGGAAGTTAAGACTTACGCAAATGGAACTGTTAAAGCTGATGTGGACATAGATCCGTTAATTGTAGGTATGGGTCTCGGCTGGAAATTTTGATCACAACGTTTGAACCAGGCCCTCCGGGCCCGGTTCAATTTGGTTCCACGCTGATCATGACTCTACGGTTTTTCTCTCTACCTTCCTCAGATAGGTTTGAGGCAATAGGTCTTTTGTCTGCGAAACCAATGACTTTAATTTTTCTTTCATTAATGCCGCTTTCGATCAACATCCTTGCCACTCGTGAAGAGCGTGCCGATGAAAGTTCCCAATTCGACGGATAGAGCTCGTTACTAATAGGAAGATTGTCCGTGTGCCCTTCAATGGCTATTTCTCCATTCAAAGAAGTGAGAATGGGAACAATGGATTCAAGTATTGAATGACCTTCATGAGTAATGTCTGCACTTCCCGATGGAAAGAGAAACCGGGAGCCCAAAACCAACTCAACTTTTTTATCTGTCAAATTCAGCTGCACTTTTTCAGAGAGACCTGACTCGCTTATTTGCCCCCTGATGTATTCGAGCTTACTTTCATAACCCCTGCCTCTCATTGAGAAGATGTCCGTGTTATTTGCTGGATCAGACTTCCCCATACCTCCCGCTCCCTTGCTTCCAGGTTCTTCAAAATTTGCGGTTGAAATCAGAAAAACAAAAAGGATCAAGAGAAGGGACATGAGATCCATGTATGAGAGCATCCAGGTCTTTTCTGTTTTTGCTGAAGAGAGCTCACTTACGTGGAACAAAGGCCGATAGTCTTCGTCCGGCACCAACTCCGGTTTTTCTTTTTCACTCATGCAGAACCTTACTGATGGTATCCTTCAGGTGCTCCTGAATCATATAAGGTGAGGAACCTCTGCGGGCAAGCAGGAGCCCTTCATAAAGAATGGTCATCTGCCTTACTTTTTCCAGCGTTCTTTGCTCAATCTTGATTGCAACCGGTCTAAAGACCAGATTGGAAAAGAGAATTCCATAGAAGGTAGTTATGAGAGCGAGGGCCATCTTTGTTCCGATTAGTCCCAAATCTCTTGTTCCCAGATCCGACAACATTCCGATGAGACCCATCAGCGTTCCCAGAAGGCCGAAGGCCGGAGCATAGTTACTCATGGTATAGAGAACATTGGCGAGATTGTGCCCGGCCTGCTCCGTTTGCTTAATCTTCCAATTCATAAGTTTCACGAGTTCCTCAGAAGAAGAATTGTCGAGGTACAGATTTAGTCCAAAGCGAAGAAAGGAACTTTTGACGTTATTTACGACTTTCTCGGCTTCCAACAGGTCACCTTTTTGAAGAGTTCTAAGGACACCGATCAGATCATCAATATCTGTTTTAATATCAATGCGCTTCTTGAGAATTTCCTGGACATGGAGCTTGAGGGCATTGATGGTGCTGAACTTATATGAGAAAAGCCCGGCAATGAGAGTTCCTCCCAGCACCACAATTAAGCTTGTGATGTCTATAAACTGGGAGAACTGCACTCCCCGCAGCTTAAGGATCGTAAGAAGAACAACTAAGAGGATAAATCCCAGAACATTCGATATTTGGCCGTAAATCATAGCCAATATATCGTCAGAAAAGGTGCATTGCTTAATGCGCAGGATTTGGCGCAAGAGTTTAATGGGTTTAATCGAAGAGGATTAAACCCACTTAGTTCATCTTAAAATCCGACTCCAACCATGATCTTATAGTAGGTTCCGCTCAGATCAATTTCTTTAATGCTCACGCTATTATTTGAAGGTCTTACTCCGGTTGAATCTTCCAGATCATCAAAGGTCATAAACATTTGACCAACTTCTGCCCCTAAACGGAAGAAACCCAGCTTCACTCCCCCTTCAATACCAAGGGAATAACTTTTTGCTGATTCTGAAGTAATTTTATTCGGGTCTGTTGGGATGTTTAAAGTTAAATCATGTGACAGACCGTAGGTACCAAGCACACCTGCATAAATCAGAGTGTCGATAAACCGATAGTTAAGAACAAGAGAAAAACGTGAAGCATCTAATTCTGCTTTTTCAGCAAATTCACTTCTTTCTTCTCCGAGTGTTTCGTAACGAAGACCTACACCAATAGGAAATAAGGGAGCTTTCACAATAGCATCCCATCCAAGATATTTCTGTTGATCCAGCTTAGGCCCATCCTGAAAACTATGGTAAGCCTTGTTGTAATCATCCGGGGAACCATTCCCGGCACCAAAATGTCCTCTTACTTCAACCAGGGCAAATGCACTGAAAGAAGTAAGCAGCAGAGATAAGACCAGAAATGGGAGCTTACAGTTTTTCATCTCTTTCTCCTCGTTAGAGTTTAGTATTAACAAGGATTCTAAATGTATAGATTGGAATACGAAAACGGGCAAAGATTGCTGATAAGTAAACACTCTCACTTGTAAACACTTTCAACGTTACTGATGAATGAAATAAAAAAACTTCAGTTAAAAAGTTTTGTTTGCTCTTCATCTGTCAATCTATCTCCCACTTTCCTCTGACCAAGAATATAACTGATTATGACTTCTCCGGCTTCTTTAGGGTTGGTCAGGATCCAGTCATGGCTGCCTTTTGGGAAGACGTAGAGATGGGCATTTCCTAGTGAAGATTCCAGTTCCTGCACCAGCTTCAAAGGGACAGTCCTGTCTTTTGCCCCCCAAAGAAAGAGGACTGGTGATTTCAGCCGTAGAAATTCCTCGTGATAGTTTTCTTTTACGGAGATTTGGAGTTGTCTGGAGAAATTTAGGGGATGGAAGAGAACGTTAGAGAAGAGATGAAGGCCAGCAAAGAAAGAAAATTTTAACTCATAAAAGAGATCAATAAAACGTCCTGTTAATAATCGGAGATAGCTGAACTTTGCTAAACCTGTGGAGTCAGCAAGGATAATTGCCAACACTTTGTCAGGATGTGCTAAGGCAAGCTTCAAAGCGATGGGTCCTGAATTAGAGTGGCCCAGTATGACAGATTTACTGATATGAAGCGTATCCATAAAAGTTTTTATCCATTCACTGTAATCCTCCGTCTTCCAGCTTTTACCTTCTCCACTTGTACTCCCAGTGCCGGGCAAATCCGGAATCAGCACCTGGAAATGAGGAGAAAGAAGCGCGGCCAGCTCTTTATAAGTCCGGGCCAGGATTAAAGGACTGGGGATTATGACGATGGGGGGAGAATTTCTACTCCCCCACTTTGAGAAATTAGTTAACAACGACAATGTCAGTGCAATCGTAATGGCATCCGTGGTCATGATCGTCATCGTGATCTTTACCACCTTTAAGACTGCCAATAATTAATGCGGTAACAACGACGACAACAACAACAGTTACCACATATTTCCAGTTTCCATGATGAACACCATCACCATTGAAACTGGTACCCTGAGAGTAGGTTATCTTCATAAAATCTCTTGCCAATTGCGAAGCTTCTTCCTGATTGAGTTCTGCCCCCTTCATGGCCTCAAGGAGTCTGGAATATTCCTGCCCTATTTTTCCTGAAAGAATTTCCCTGGTGAGAAAGCCTTGAATCTGTTCAGTGGAAAGGCCCGAGTCCTTAAGGGCCTTTTTAAGCTCCATTTCAGCATTCTTTCTGAACTCCGGATCCTTTTGATCCCATTCAACACTTAAGGCGTAGTGGAATCGATCAAAAATATCTTTAAGCACCTGATCGGCTTCGGTTCTTTCAACCTTGTAATCCTCGACCGTCACGGCATGTACATTGGCAGGAACGACTGATGTTAAGAACAATGAGAACACCATCATGAATACTGACAGAGACTTGAAGATTTTCATTACCCCTTCCTTTGTTGAATATGGTCCCAATGGAATACTTGAAGGGGAAAAATCAAGCATCATAAGAGTGGATGAAGAAAGGATTATTTTAGATTGATGACTTTTGGCATTTAATGCTTGCGCTGTTTTATTTGAATTCTGCTATAATGCATCCTATGAAGGCCATCATCTTATTATCAGTACTTTTGCTATCATCCTGCGCTTCCCTGAAGCCGGAAGAGGAAAGACCAAAACTTGAAGTGACAGAAGTTAATCCCAATAAGTGGACGGCCATTACAAAGCAGAATCTTCTTCATTTATCTCAGGTGTATGATCTTGATCCTTTTCTCTTTACCAGAAAAATAAATATTGAGTCCCGGGTAATTCCCCACTCACATCCTGTCCTTACTTTAAATACGAGAAATGCTGAACAACCCAAAAAGATTCTGGCGACTTTCCTCCACGAGGAAATGCACTGGTGGCTGGTCACGAAGAAAGAAAATGTTGATGCTGCTATCAGGGATTTAAAAAAGATTTTTCCAAAAGTTCCAGCCGAAAATAAAAGAGGCACATATTCAACTTACCTCCATCTCATTGTGAATTATCTCGAACTTCTGGCCCTGGAGCATTATCTGGGGCCCAAAGAGGCCAGGGCCATTATCAGAGATACCATGGTGAAAGGTAAAATTTATCCCTGGGGTTACTCAAAAGTTCTGAACAACACAAAGACACTGAAAAGGATTTTAAAAAAGCATCAGCTTTTCCCTCATCCTCTTTCCTAAAATCCCACGAAGAAACCATTATGATCTGAGGCTAGAAGACTCAGGAACTTATACTGCTCGCTGGTTTTATCTTTCATAAATTCAGCACCGACGCCGATGGCATTAATCTGAGTGTTAGACTTATTCGCTTCCCTCACCAGGCGTAAGATTTCATAAATATCATCTTTACGGTTGGAGTTATGGTAACTGGGAGCACCATCCGAAAGGAGGACAATGTCTGAGACATTTTCATAATTGTTCAGAACAAATAATAAAGTGTCCCTGGTAGGAGTTCCTCCCGAAGGTCTTAGTGAAGAGACAAAATCAAAAGCATCATGTCTGTTCATGCCCTTGAAGTCTTTAGTTGTTCCCCACATGCTCCTGAAGGGTGCCCTTTGTCCCAAAGGAAACTGAACGATCTCAATTCTGTAGTTTCCGGGTAAAGAAGTAAGAAGCATCTTAATTCCGGCCTTCACTTGCCCCATCCGGTCTTCTTCGATCATTGAATAAGAAGTATCAATGATAAAAACAATGTTCTTCCCTTTGAATTTAAAGCCAACTTCAAAAGTTTCACTACTGGCCGCCGGCGTTTCCGCAGGAGTTCTGTCTTCAGGAGGAACCGGAACGGCCGCAAGCTTTTCTTTGGTCGCTTCCAGTTCTTTTTTTAATTCCTCAATCTTTTCCTTCGAGGTCGCAAGATCCTTTCTCAAAATCTCTTTTACAATATCCTGCTTGGGCTCCTCTACAACGGGCTTCTTGTTCTTCGGAATAGCAACATAGAGAATAATCACGGCCCCCAGGGCTCCACTCAGGAGATCCAGGAATGAAATTGAAAAGACTTCAATTTGCCGTCGTTTTCTCATTGAATCTCAATTTTATTAATGAGGTTATCAATCACAAATTCTTTCAGGTCCGAATGATAACGATCCGTCTCCTCCTGAAGTTTATGCACAAACCACATAATAATAATGGAAAGAATCAATGCAATTAAAGTGGTATCAAAGGCCACCCCTAAAAGAGATGTGATTTTGTCCATGTCACCGGAATTGGCCACTATCAGTGCCTGGGATATACCCAGTACCGTACCGACAAATCCTATGGAAGGAATAACCCAGGTTAAATAACGGATGATCGACTGATCCCCCTCAGCTTTTTCCTGAGAGACCGAAACCTGAATACTCACAATATCAATTAACTCTGAAAGGGACTTGGACGTGTGAAACTTTGTACAGGCCTTTTTAAGAAGGTCGCTCAAAATGTACTTATCCTTCTTTTCAAACTCGATCAGTTTAAACTTCAAGGTATTGATATCCGAAGGCATAAAAACGATCTTTTCCCCAGTAGGAATGAGATTCATCTTAAAGGCCTTCCTCTCCCTGGCGATCACAATGAGTTTTTCTTTCACTTCAAAAAATGACCAGAAGAAGGCCAGATAAGTGAGGGTCTGGATATATCCTCCGGACATGACATCTCCCCCCAAAAGAACCAGGATTCTGTAGAGTGCCGGAGAATTTTCTCTATTTGTCATTGCAAGCATAAGCATACAAATAGCTGTAATCAAAAGTGCTATGCCTGCTGAAATTGTTAAGTTCCTAAGGTTTTTCATCTGATAATTTCCGTGTTAAAAACGTATGAAAGATAATCGGTAAATGGTTAGAAAAACTAAGGAAGATCTATGAAGAAAGTTGAGATTCATCCCGATGCAGTTGAACGAGTGAAAAAGTTCACTATCAACGACACTCAGCTTGGTTTTGGAAAATATGTTGCCCCTATCATGATTCAGGCCATTTACGACAAGGGAGAATGGCAACGTTTTGACTTACTCCCTTATGGTCCGTTGCAGCTGGATCCTTGTACAAAAGTGCTCCATTATGGTCAGGAAATATTTGAAGGCATGAAAGTCTTTCGCCATCCTGATGACAAGATTTACATGTTCCGTCCTGAAATGAACGCCCGGCGCTTCAATTTTTCCGCCCGCCGTATGGCCATGCCCGAAATTCCTGAGGATCAGTTCCTGGAGTGTTGCGAAGTGATCTGTGCCTACTCCCGGCATCTGGTTCCAAAAAGACTCGGGGAATCCCTTTACCTTCGTCCTTTCATGATTGCCACCGAGGTTGGCATGGGAATTAAGCCGGCCACTCAATTTCTTTTCATGATCGTGGCAAGTCCTTCTGGTTCTTACTTTGCCGGAAATGCTGTCAAAGTTTACGTTGAAAGAGAGGATATCAGATGTGCCCCCGGAGGAATTGGAGCTGCGAAGACTGGTGGGAACTATGCTGCTAGCCTTCAATCCTATGCCAAAACCATAAAACTTGGATGCGATCAAACCATGTGGCTTGATTCAGTTGAACATAAGTACATTGAAGAGATGTCAGGAATGAATTTCTTTGCTGTTGTAGATGGGAAGTTAGTAACTCCGGCCCTGACTGATACAATCCTTGATGGAGTCACGAGAAAATCAGTTATAAAAATTGCAAGAGATGAAGGTCTCATCGTGGAAGAAAAGAGAATTTCGATCGATGAAATTCTGGGAGCTATCTCGGAAGGGCGCTGTACAGAAGCCTTCGTCTGCGGCACAGCTGCAGTCATTGCTCCGATTGAATCTTTTATGGATCAGGATCAGTCGGTTCATACATTGAAGGAAGCCAGTGGAAAAATCAGCATGCAGTTAAGAGAAAAACTGGTTGCGATTCAGGCAGGACGAACTGATGCTCCGGAGGGATGGCTTTACCCAATACGGGAATTAAACTTCTAGATAAAAATCAACTTCACCCATCATCTTGCCATTAATCTGAATGCTAAGATGGTGGGTTCCGGAGTAATATTTCATTGTGGTGATGGGTCTTAAAGAATGCTTCTTTGTCACAGTCGCACTTTCACCGGCCTTCAGTTCAAGAGACTTCAATTTATAAACTTTTCTGCCTTTCTTACCATTGGCCTTCACAAAATCTATCCCATAATCCACGATGAGCCGCTGGTCTTTTGATGAGGTTGAATCAATCTGCAGATGAAAAACCAAGTCATCGTGCAACTTGTACTCTTTCCTCTCGCACTTGAATTTTTTCATGCTCACTTCAAGTTTGTCTTTTACTCCCATGAGCTTCAGGGCTCCGGTGTGACCTTTTTTAATAAGAGTTCTGAGGGCCTGCCTCTTAATCCACTCCAGCTTCGTCCTGTCTTCGGCAGAGGAAGCCTTCTCCCATAAGCGCAGGACATCAATGACCACCTGAGGATGATTTTTTGAAATATCATTCAAGTGATTGGCAACGCTCTTTCGGACATAAAGTTCTTCATCAAACTTCAATCTATCAAGGAGGAGAAGTGTGTGAGTCGGATCCATCACAAACAAAGGAATCTTCTGTCCCCAGGGAAGAAGGGGCCTTGAGCCTTCGGATACCCATCGTCTGACATGAACATTTTTATCAGTCGCCCATTTCTCAAACTTATTAAGAACTTTCCGATGATTTTTTAAAATAAAAGGCCTGACAGCAAATTCCGATGTGAATCTCTGGGTAAGCTGGTACATGGCCTTCATGGACTCATCAAAATGGTCCAGACCAAACTGAGAAATGTATTCTGAATATGGCCAGAGTTCAAATCCTCTGAGGTCCCCCTTCTCCATGGATGCCGTGAGTATCTCAAGAGACTTCTGATAATCAGCAGGAAGATGATCTTTAAGATATTTTGTGATGAGGAGAACACGCGCCTTTAGCTCTAAAGGGGACAATTCCTTCTTCAGAGTTAAGAAAGTTGCCTGGTTAAAAGCGGGGAAGACCTGATGGATGGCAGTCGCTAATTTTTTAACTACTGCTTCATTGATAATGTTCTTAAAAGCTTTATCGTTTTCAGCTGTCATGGATGAAAAAAAATGGGGCCCTGATGGGCCCCAACTTTTTAGCTTAGGGATGGTAAAAGTTCAAAACAAAGTATCGCAATAGCAGTCGGGAAAAGGGCCCCTTTCAATAATCCAAGAGGAGAAATTCCGTCCGCACCGAAAGAATCTTTGAGAATCCCGTAACCGGCAGGGTTGGGAGCATTTGCAATGACCGTAAGACCGCCACCTGTCACGGCACCAGCAACCAGGAAGTACTTGGCCGATTCTTTAAGATCAACCAGAGATCCAAGATAAGTAAGAGCAGCGTTATCAGTAATACCTGTAAGAGCTGTTGATCCAAAGAAAAGAACCTGATCAGAGAGACTTGAAATAAGCGGCTGGAGCCACCACTTCTGCTCACTTCCCAGTACAATTAATCCACCCAGGAAGAATCCCACCATTAAAGAAGCTTTCACCTGAACTTCACTCTGGAATTCCTGAGTCACGACGGTGAATCCAAGGAAGAACAGGAAAAGACCCATGAACACAACCATGTGGTGTGCTGTGAGAACAACAAGGGCAAGAAAAATCACATGAACGAGTGTAACCCACCATGGAGGAAGCATCTTCTCCTGGTCATCCGGACGTAAGTGAAAATCACCGGCAAGTTCCTTCTTAAAGACAAAAGAAATTGTAAGAGCACTGATGATACAAGCAATGGCCGCTTTATATCCGAATTGAGTAATCATGTGGCTAAGTCCCCATCCCCACTTTCCTGCAACCATAAGAACTGGAGGAGCAGCAAAATGAGAAAGTGTTCCACCAATAGAAACGTTAACGAATAAAAGTCCGATGGTGGCATATTTAAACTTGGTACTCATTTCTTTTGAGTAGAAGTTTTTAAGAAGAATAATGGCAGTCACTGTCATCGCCGCTGGCTCAGTAATGAAAGAACCGAGAAGAGGTCCGATAACCAGGGCCGTAAAGTAGAAGGCCATTTTTCTTGGCATCGGCATAAGATGAGAAATCGAAACAATTACCTTCTCAGCTAGTTTAATCACTGGACGGGTTCCGGCCATCGCCATGATGACAAAGACAAATCCCGGTTCAGTAAAATTCAAGGACTCAAGGTAATGGACAGGAGCGCTTACTCCTTCAACCCCTATCATGATCAAAAGGAATATCCCTGACCAGATTCCAAACACAGCTTCAACTTCGGCCATAAAGTGCCAGAAGTTTTCCCCCATGGAACCTTCAGGATAAGAGTGAGCAATGTGAGCAAACTTACTGACTAAAAACGTGTGAATGATGGCCAGTGCAAAAATGACTGTGGCCACCACCTGCATAACGGTAGGATTCATGAATTCCCCTTTTAGAATCTTTATTCATATAGTCTAAAGTGATTTCTAAAGATTGGGGAAGGAAATTTATCCGTTTTTTCCAATGGAATTAACAGGACAAGCATCCATCTGCTCTTCACATAGAGCAATTTCCTCAGGTGTTGTCGGCTGTTTTTTCACATACGCGTTTCCGCTGTCGTCTTCTGCAAAGAACTCAGGAGCACCCGAATAACAAACGTTACACGCAATACAGCCTTCGCCTCCATCGTCATCAGGATCAGTACAATAGAAGGGACCGGGAAGATTTTTAGGATGTTTATTTTTTGGATTGGCCATGGCCCATTCTAGTGTGACTGCCTTCTCATTTCAAGTATTTGCCTTGCATCATTTTTGACATTCACCCTGCTGCTCCCGTACCTTTGTGGGTGCTTTAACAGAAGGAAAAATCATGGATCAGAAAATCATTGAGAACGCTACCTTATGGGGTAACAACACATACTTTAGTGAAGCTGATCGGAAAGAAATCCTGAATCTCCTGGCGGACTTGCCCAAGAATGAAGTGGAGCTGACAGAAAGGTTTTATCGGGACCTGGAATTTGGTACCGGAGGACTTCGTGCCCCTATGGGCATGGGGCAAAACCGCATGAACAGGTATAATGTTAGACGAGCAACTCAGGCCCTCGCCAATGATGTAAAAAAACATTTTGGAGGAGGAAGTGCAGTGATCTCTTACGATTCACGCCATTTCTCCAAAGAATTTGCCATGGAAGCGGCCGGAGTTTTTGCCGCCAATGGAATGAAGGCATATGTCTTCAGACAATTAACTCCAACCCCAATGCTCTCCTTCGGTGTCCGTTATTATAAGGCCAATGCCGGAATCATGATCACTGCTTCCCACAACCCCCCCATCTATAACGGATTCAAGGCCTTCTGGAATGATGGTGCTCAGGTTGTTCCTCCAGTAGATAAGGAGGTCATTGAAGAGTACAACAAACTCACTGATTGGAATGAAATTAAGTTCATGCCTTTTGAGGAAGCTCTTCAAGGAGGGCTGGCCGAATGGACTGATGAGAAAGTGGATAACGCCTTTTATGAAGTCATTGAGAAAAAAGTCATTCAGGATCTTGAACTTTGTAAAAGACATGGTTCAGAACTTTCTATTGTCTTCACCGCACTTCATGGGACAGGTGAAGTTCCCTGTAATGTCATAGCGAAAAAACTTGGGTTTACCAATTTCTTTTCCATTCCTGAGCAGGCCAAACCGGACGGGAGTTTTCCTACGGTAAAGTCTCCCAATCCGGAAGATCCTAAGGCCCTCGCCATGGCCATTGATCACATGCTGAAGAACAATGCTGACATTGTTTATGGAACAGATCCCGATGGTGATCGCCTTGGTGTCGTCGTTAACGATCACGGAAAACCTGCCATCCTGAATGGTAATCAAATCGGCGCCTTGATGCTCTACTATGTTTTCTCAAGAAAAGCTGAAATGAAGACTCTCCCGGAGAAGCCATTGGTGGTGAAATCCATCGTTACTTCGCCAATACAGAATGCCATTGTTGAGCACTTCGGTGGAACAGTCATGGATACACTCACCGGCTTTAAGTGGATGGCCGGACTTCTACGGGAACTGGAAGAAAAGAAATCCTCTTTTCAGTTTGTTTTTGCGAGCGAAGAGTCTTTCGGCTATATGCCACACAATGAGTCCCGGGATAAAGACGGGGTAAGCTCCATGGCCCTCATGTCGGAGGCTGCTCTTTACTATAAGAAAAAAGGCATGACCCTGGTTGACGCTCTTGATGAGATCTACAATAAGTTTGGATTCTTCTTTGAATCTCTTCTTTCTTTTGATTATGAAGGGATTCAGGGGGCAAATAAGATAAAAAGGATCATGGAGTTTTTCAGAAAGTATCCAGATGACCATTTCGCCGGTGAAGAAATCGTAGGTAAAGAAGACTATGAGGCTTCTATAGCCTCTGACATCCGCCTTAAAAACAACAAGGCCATAGCCCTTCCGAAAAGTAATGTCCTGAGCTTCACTTTTGCTTCCGGAAACAAGCTCTTCTTGCGTCCATCGGGAACTGAGCCTAAGATTAAATTTTACACAATGGTTCGTGAAACTGAAGGAGCTTTGAGTGACAAAAAACTTAATGCCCTGAAGAAAGTGAAGTTGATCGAAGACAAGATCAAAGAATTCTGCGAGAAGGCATAGTTAATGGAAAAGGCAATTGTTCTTGTAAGTGGAGGCATGGATTCTTTGGTCTGTGCCGGAGAGGCATTCTCCCAGAATTTTGACGTTTATTTTCTTCACATGAATTACGGCCAGAAGACTTCGGCCCGTGAACGGAAAGCCTTCGATGAGATTGCTGAATTTTATAGAGTTCCTGAAAATAAAAGAAAGATCATCGACATGACTTTCTTAAAACAAATCGGTGGAAGTTCCCTTACGGATGAATCAATTGATGTAAAAAATTACGCCGGAGATTCCGACATTATCCCGGACTCCTATGTCCCTTTCCGGAATTCCATCATACTTTCCCTTGCTGTTTCATGGGCAGAGGCCGTGGGTGCTACTAAGCTTTTCATTGGTGCTAATTATGAGGACTCCCCCGGTTACCCGGACTGCCGGCCTTCCTACTATCAGGCCTTCAACAAGGTCATCAAGGAAGGCACAAAAGCAGGCAATATTGAGATTTTCACTCCGGTAATCAACCTTAAGAAAAAAGAAATCGTACTGCGCGGACAGGAGCTTAAAGTTCCTTTTGCACTCAGCTGGTCTTGTTATAAAAGCACTGATAAGGCTTGTGGCATTTGTGACTCTTGTGCCCTCCGTCTCAGAGGGTTTAAAGAAGCAGGCATTCCTGATCCCATTGACTATAAATAGCTCCCCTTTAAACTTACAATAATCTTACTAACACAAGGAGTGTGTATGAAAAAGTTATTGGTCCTCGCACTTTGCTTAACTACATTTACGGTTTCTGCAGAAGAGAAAGGTGGAAATTTTGAACAGAGGAAGCAAGATATGATTTCCAATCTTGATAAGCGAATCTCTCACATGCAACAGGCAAAATCCTGTATCACAGCGGCCAAGGACAGAGAAGCTCTGATGGCCTGCCGGGAAAAGATGAAAGAGCATAGAAAAGAAATGCTCAACAGCCGCAAAGAAAGAAGACAGGAAAGAAAACAAGAAAGAAGCGAAAAGAAGAAAGACTAACAAGAGGCTCCGTCAGGAGCCTTCTTATAACTCTCCAAGATAAAACTGATAGGTCTGAATAAGAATGTAATTGGAACCATAGGCATTAAAAGGAACGCTTTTCGTCACTGCTTCGACACAACTCAAAAAAGTCTTATCTAATTTTACTTCCCTCGATCCGAAATTATAGAACTCTGTCTCTCCTGTTTCATTAACGCCGACAACAAGACAAGTGTTAAATTCTTCAGCTCCAGAACGTTGTTTAAAATCTTCGTAACATAACTGAATGCTCCTGGAAGTATTCGCCATATCCTGGACAAGTTCAGGGCTCTCAAGGACTCTCTTCATCTTATTTCGCGGATTCTTGAGATACTTCAATGATTCATTAGAACAGACATTCTCTTTTACGAACTTTGGTTTCTGAGTGGAACAAGCTGGTAGTAGAAAAAGTAAAAGGATAGTACTCAGGGCTCTCATCTTCTCTTTAACCTCTCAAGGGCCTTAATGACTTTTCTGAAGTTCACATAGTCGTAGCGACTATGGCACTTCAATAAAAAGTCGTCCATGGTAGGCTCGTCATCCTTAAGAAAATAAAAGGAAAAATCCGTAGCTACAATGAACAGCGCCGAGAGAGGAGAGATTTTTTCTGCACGCAGTCCCTGGGGGAAGCCGCTTCCATCAGGCATTTCATGATGCTGATAAGCAAGTGAATCTGTTTCCGGAGGAGCAGTCGTAAAGTATCTTTTGATAAGGTTAGCAGAATCTTTAGGGTGACTGAGAAAAATCTTCTGATCTTCTTCCGTCAAAGTGTGTTTTACTCTTTCAAATTCTGCGAGGTTCTGAATCTTCAGGAGCTCAGGTCTCACAGCCAGGGTAATGTCTGACAGGACGGCAGCATAGACAAGTTTATCCATCGTTGTTTTGGAGATCCAGTCTAGTTGTCGGGCCAGCGAACAGGAAATGAGACTGGTTAAATTCATCTTCTGAGTAAACAATGCGTAGTTATCCTGTTTTTCTTTCAGGACTTTGAGAAAGTTATCAATCTTTGCTTCTTTTTCAACGATAGAGCGAATCTTTACAACGGCCTTATCGATACTTTCCTTGAATTCTCTGTCGACATGAACTTCATCATCAATCCGGAGAATTTTTTGTTCAAAACGTTTTTCGGCGCTATCGCTTGCACCTCTTAAAATGAATCTGAAATTATTGGACTTGAGGAAAATCTCTATCTGACTCTGGATCTGGTTTATCACCCATGTCGCGGTCTCACGATTGAGATAAAGATAGTTAATGCCTTTCGACTTATACTTCTGAATATCAAGGATATTGGTATTATCATCCTCGTGAAAAATCTTAATAAACTTATCCGTACCAATTTTAATAAAGAGGTTCTTGTTGATGCCATCGAGGATAGAAAGGAAGTTAATATCTATACGGCAGTAAGGCTCTTCATTTAAATAGGGAGTTCCTTCAAAAAGTTGCTTGGATTCCTCCACCAGATTGCCGGGGAGATGAGACTCATCCATTAGAGTGACCTGGTGAAGCTCTTTCAACAAGTCTTTCCCTTCTTCTCGGACTTTATCGACCAGGATGACAATCCGGACGAGTTTTGAGCTCTCTTTCAAGTAACCGACAAAATCTTCGAGTAGATAAGCATTAGGCGAGTAATCATAAACGATCATGCTGGGATAAGAATCCAGCTCCTTCAGGAAAGACAGCGCTTTCTCTTCAGATTCTAATTCCGTAACTTCAGTGTGAAGCATTGTCTCGAGAACAAATTTCAGAATTCCCCTCATGTAAGGAGATGCTGAGACAACGAGAAATGGTAACTTTTTATGTGTGGCCATCAGTAGAGTTGGACAAAGTCCCCTTCAGTTACAGACCCTCCGGAGTGCAGGTTACAGACGGCTCCATCAGGTCCAAAATAGTCCACGACTTCGAGCGTCCCTTTTACTTCTCCCTGAGACATTCCTATCATCGCACCCGTTTCAGGATCGAAAACTTCCTGGCCCTCAGTGATAACTTTCAGAATATCCCCCAGGTTCAACCCGGAAGATCTGCCGGCATTGATATATCTGCGCGTACCAATTATTTTCGCCACTCTGCCCATCCAGTCAAGGCGTGAGCCGAGCTTCACAACTCTTGGGACAAATTTCCTTGAGGCCACTTTTATGGAGTACCTCAGGAGATCCTGACGGTAGGAAAGATTATCTTCTGTCTCTGCCTTGTAAAAACGGAAGTTATCATCTGAGATATTTCCATCAAGAGTATCAGAAAAAAGTTCTTTGTTTGAAAGGACGTCGTACACCTTCACTTCTAACCGGCTTTCCGCAAGAGACTTCACCTTTCGAACAAAGCCTATCTCGTCAGTCTTCTGCCTTACACGTGCTTCTTTTACCCTTCCGAAAATGACGATGTTCACCCCACTCATTTTAGCCTTACGGGCCAGCTGAGCGAGCTTAATCCCGCCTCCTGCATAAATTTCTTTGGAGGTTCCGAATATATTTTCTGCTTCAGGATCAAATAGAAACTCTCGCGACTTGGCCATCTCGCGGCGGAACTCTTCGGTGGCCGTAATGGCAAGATCTTCTCCGCCCATCGGTGATTCATTATAGAAAGTCAAAAGAGCTACTTTCTTGCGGATCGGACTGAACTCAGTCACTGAATTCATTTTAGACGCCTGAGATATAGGACGTCTTCTGGTGATGGGCGCACAAGAAGAAAAAATAAATGAAAACAAAACTAAAGGTATAAAACCGTACCTGACAACGAGCATTTCTCATCCTCAAAAAATTATTGAGCGACCAGCTTTAAAATGTGGTGAATGCCTGTAAATTCATTCACTAACTGATAGCTATGAGATGATTTTAACTCTTTTACGCCTGACAATAAATCAGTAAACGATTTTTCCTCACCCTGGTAAAAACAAAGAAGATGGGCCTCATTTTGGTTAAAAGAATCCAGTTTGAGCTCGAGATAGAGCTTACTCCCCTCTTTTTTGAGTGATTCGATCAGAGAAATCACATCTCCCATGTGGCGATGGCCTCTGATAACCAAGCGGCTTAGTCGGTTGAAACGGGAAGAATCTTCAATCTTTCGGGAAATCTTGCTCAAAGGTTCGAGGGCCGATTTATACATGGCACTGGCAAGGGCAGAGTTTAATTCTTTTTGCTCCATCCTCCTCCAGGTTTTTTGATGGGGGCCAATGGTACGGGAGGAGAGAAGAAGCTTGGTATTTGTATCGAGGAGAACAACACTCCCGTCCCATTCAAACTGCCACTCGTTGATTTCAGGGATAAAGTTAATCTTGCGGATATTAAAAAGAATTTTAATCCAAAGAGAGTTTCTGAGTTCTTCAGGAATCTGCATGCCTTCTTCCTGAGAAATCTGAAGCCATTGATTGAACTGTTCAATGCACGTACCAGTACATTTTATGACTTCCTCTACATTGGAAGGCTGGTTATTTATAAGCCACTTTGACCAGGAGTTAAGAAGCGGATCTGAAAAGCTGGAACTCTTTTCAAGAGCGAGATCGTTCCAGTTCAGACCGAGTAAGTTTAACTCTGGCAGAACGATCAAACGTGAGTAATGTTTATTCTCATCAGAGAGAAGCCGCTTATGGAACTTTTCTGCTCTTCCACGATTGAGATTTAAAAGAACTTCTCCTTTCCATAAATCTTTCGTCTCAGAGTCATTTTCAATTTTTCTGAAGGCATAAGAATCAACAAGCCGGGAAAGTCTGGCAAAAGACACAAACTCTGGATGACGGTTAACTTCAAGCCCATCAAGAAATGTTTTCTTTTGTTCCTCGGTCAGCTCAACGGCGTACTTCTTACCAAACTTTTCGGAAAGCTTTCTTAACTTCCACTCTTCGAAATGGGCAGTGAATTTTTCCTGGAGCCTGCTTTTAAAAATAAGCGGGTCAATTCCCATCTCATTTGCATGCTGTTCAATGGTTTCAAGTACAGCTTGATGAAGGAGAGCGAGCTTTGCCTCTTCCGTATCAGTCGTACTTACGACGGCACTTACTGCCCTCTCAGAATTTATCTGGGCCTTAGAAACCGATGTAAAAAAAAGAATCAGAATAACCGGCAAAAATCTCACTGTCTCACTTCCTCCACTTTGCCATCAACAATAAATGAAACGGCATTGTTATTCAGTAACTCATTTATCTTAGCGGCCATCTGAGGTGAGGGGCTCACAAGGAAATTGTCGTCAAGAGGCATCCGCGCTCTTCCTTCCGGAGTTTCAAAAACAAAGTGGATAGGAACAGATCCCCGATAGCTCAGCAGGATCTGCTTGATCTGCTGGAGAGAATAAGGATGAAGGTGATGAAGCGGAACATTGACCCTTACTGACGTCACTCTTTCCTCAGATTCATCTTTCACTAGACTCACCTTAGTCGGAAAGAACTTCTTCACATCTTCGGCTAGATTTACATAACCGGAAAGAATCAGAGGTTCATCCATAGTTAGAAACTGCTGGAATTCAGCAAAGACCTTTGGAAAGAACAGACACTCAATCTTACCATGTAGATCTTCAAGAGTAACAAAGGCCATCTTATCGCCTTTCTTGGTAAGAATGACTTTCGATTCAGAAATCATTCCTGCGATCACGACACTTCTCTTCGAAGGATCATGCTCATCCCCCATTCTTGGATTGTAACCTTCCGGTTTAGAAACCGTTGGCAATTCCTGAATCTGGGCCAGGTTCATGGATGTCAGTTTCTCCATGATATCTTTGAACCTGGTTAAAGGATGACCTGAAACGTAAATCCCGAGAAGTTCAGCTTCCAGGGATAGTTTTTGTTTTTCATCAAACTCCGCACTTTCCGCAATGTTCAACTGCTCTTCAGAACTTTGAGCAACTTCCCCCATGTCAAAGAGTGAGGTCTGACCCATCAGTTTTTCTTCCTGCTTCTTTTCAGCGAAAGCAACGATGAACTCCATATTCTCAAGCAAGGTTTTACGATTGAATTTTTCGCAAGCATCAAAGGCCCCGACTTTTATCAAGGCTTCCATGACCCGTTTATTTACTGATTTAAGATTGACTCTCTCACAGAAATCCACAAACCCTTTGAAAGGTCCGTTTTCCGTCCTTTCCCGGACAATATCCTCAACCGCACCTTCGCCCACTCCCTTCACAGCACCCAGACCGAAACGGAT
>JBKHWS010000039.1:0-26559 GCA_046566385.1 Bacteriovoracia bacterium
TAGAAATCCGTGGTCACGGAGTCTTTTAAGTTTTTTTGGCTGCCAAGTTCTTTTTTGCATACTCATATTAAGGTCCTTCAGAAATTAACTGGGTAAATTTTTGGAATGTCCTTATTACAGGAAATTCGTGACCGGGTCAATAAGATTTATAAACCAAAGCGTCAGAGTAAGTTCTTGTAAGAGGCCGGGCGTTGATAATCATCCGGTGAAGTGTTACCAATCTTAAACTTTTTTAAAGCTTACTCAAGAGAATTTATATACATGACTCAAAAATTTCCTTTTAATCATTTCTTAAAGCTGGACGGAATCACTAGTGAGAGCCCTGCAGCAAAGAAAGTCGAGGTAAATCCCGTCATTATTGAAAAGACTCTGCAAACCTTAGAAATTACTAAGGAATCCAAAAGCTTGTCTTCTGAATTTTCCAGTGAAGAATTAAAAACTATTACTGACGCTTTATTGGAAAATATTAAAAGCCTCATTAATCCCAACAAGTTTCACGCCTATTTTGCCAACGCTTTCACAGTGGGGGCCATCAGACAGGACGCAGTGGAAATAGTTGTCACAACAAGTTTCATCAAGAAGATGATCGAAACTCATTACCCCGAAATTATCAAGCAGGCGCTTCAGGAGATCTTGGGTAAGGATTACGCGCTGGAAATCCAAGTGCTTGGTGGAACTCCTGTTAGCCTCAGTTCCAATTCAGAAAACATCTTAAACAGCATTAAAAATAAAAAAACAGAATCAGTTAAAAACACTTCATTTTTCATAGATGAACTGGAACCAACAAAAGATGACCTTTATAAGGCAATCGACTCCCAGGTAATAGAACATCAGAGTGCTAATAGCTCTAATCAGATTGATCTTAGTAAAGGTTTTGAAAACTTTATAATTGGTCCATCAAATACCATGGCTCATGCCCTTTCACTTGCTGTGGCCCGTGATCCAGGAAAAGCCTACCCTGCTCTTTATATTTATGGAAATTCTGGTTTAGGTAAAACTCACCTTATTCATGCCATTGCCAATCACATTCAGGCCCACAGACCGAGCATGAGAATTTGCCTCACTACTGCCAACAGATTCATGAATGAAATGGTGGATTCTATTGTCAAAAAGAATCAGTCCTACGAATTTAAAAAGAAGTATACAGAACAAACAGACATTTTAATTATTGATGATATCCACGAATTAAAAAATAAAACCACAACTCAAGAGATGTTTTTCCACATCTTCAATGAACTCATTGAGCGTGGAAAGCAGCTCGTTTTTACTTCAGATAAAACTCCGAAGGAAATCGACGGAATTGAGGACAGAATCAGAACTCGTCTTTCCTCTGCCCTACCGGTTGAGATCCAGCAACCAGATCTTGAAACCCGGATCGCTATTCTTAAGAAGAAAGCGGTGGAAAAAGATATTTACCTGAGTGATGACGTAGCTAACTTGATTGCTAAATGTGTGAAGAGTAACATCAGAGAGCTTGAAGGCTGCCTGATCAAACTTGGAGCCGTTAACTCTATTCTTAAAGTAGATGTGGACCTGGAAGTCGCAAAAGAACATCTTAAACTTAATGAGGAACTGGAAAATCAAAAGAATCTTACCATCGAGTCCATCACAAAAACGGTGGCCAATTACTATAAAATACCAATGGGAGATATCCGTGGGAAGGCCAAGACCAAAGAGGTGGCACTTCCCCGACAGGTAGCTATGTATATCGTCAGCAAAATGCTGAAACCCACTTTAAAAGACAACGGTCAGTATTTCTCTGGTAGAGATCACACCACTGTTTTACATGCTATTAAAACCATCAGTGACCGTATTAAGACTGACAGTTTCCTGGCGCAACAAGTTCTCGACATCGAAAAGCAGCTCTGATTTTTATTGCTTCTCTTCCTGAGCCTCTCTTGATTCCTCTTCATAAGGGTAAGGACTCATTCCATCTCTTTTCTTAGATATGTAGTCCCTGTCACATCCAACTAAAAAAATAGTAACCAGCGTTAGGAATAGTAGCTTCTTCATGTCACCTTCCTTGTTGATAAGATGCAATCAATTTTGGGAATGGAAGGAAACAAAAGGTTAACAAAATTTAAAATGGCCATTCACATGAACAATACCACACCATCCACAGTGGATGAAATGGTATCAACATGAAATTCATCCACAATGTTAATGGATTTGGGGATAAAATGAGTAGTCGGCCTCGTATTCCACAAGAAGAACACTGTGTTAAGTTACTTTGTTAAGGTTCTATTAAGGTAGTTAGAGAATCTGCACAAACTATGCACATAAAAAACGCAAATATACGAACAACTAAATAAGTTATTCTTCAAGGTGCGTTGAAAACTTATGAAGAAATTAAGGATAACTAGTGGAATTTAAACGAGGTGTTCCAATCCATCAACACTATCCATCTCATTATCATATAAGAATATAAATACATATATATAAGGGGATAAAAAGAAAATGGAACTACTAGGGCAGTTTACTTGATTAACTGGTCGCTTAAAGTTAAAACTTTCCTCCTATTGAGGAACATTTATGAAACTAACAATTCAGTCTCAAATTTTAAGAGATGCCATTAATAAAGTTTTGTCCGTAGTTGATAAAAAAAACTCACGCCCGATTCTTACGAATTGTTTAATTAGATCCCAGGGGCAGAAGTTAGAACTTATCGCTACAGATCTGGAAGTTTCTGCAAAGATTCTCCTCAATGCTCAAATTGAATCTGAAGGAAGTTTTTGTATCAACAGTAAAAACATTGCTGATATTTTAAGAGAACTTCCAAATGACGATTTAGTTTTAAGTGTTGATAACAACAATCTTTTAAATCTCACTTGTAAAAATATTAATTATTCACTTTTAATTACCAGTGCTGAAGAATTTCCACAATTAAGCTTTCAGAACCAAAGCTCAGAATTCAAATTAAAAACAAAACAAGTCGCCCACATTATCAATAAAACTTCTCATGCTATTTCAACTGATGAAACAAGATTGTACCTTAATGGTATTTATCTTCAGATGACTGATGGAAAGTTGAGAGCAGTTGCAATTGATGGGCACAGGCTTGCCCTCCTGGATACTCATGAGTTCCTGGGAGAAAATAAATATCTGGTAGATGGTGTAATTGTTCCTCGTAAAGGTATCTCCGAGTTAAAGAAGATTGCTGATACTTATCCTGAAGATGAAGTTTCTATTTCATTGGATGACTCATTCATGTTTGTGAATGCACGAAATGAGTACTATCTTTCAATCCGTTTGATTGCTAGAGAATATCCAAAATACCAAACTGTAATTCCATCAAAAACTATTAATCGTTTTCACATTGATAGGAATGCCATTTTGAATGCCGTTAAAAGAATTAAAATTCTTTCTAACGAAAAGACAAATGGAGTAAAACTTAATATCCAAAAGAATGAACTCATTATTTCTACCAATCATCCGGCCCTGGGCCAGGCAACAGAAACTCTACCAATTACTTATGATGGAAAATCCACAGAGATTGGTTTCAATGCAAAATATCTGATCGAGAACCTTTCAGTTCTTAATGAATCTGATGTTACGTTTGAATTTAATAATGAATTAAGCCCGGTTGTGATTAAGGCCGATGATCTGCCGGAGTTTCTGGGTATCATCATGCCCCTTAAGCTGTAATTGTGGATGAATTGTTGGAAAGTCAAAAAATTACAGGCCCAAAATTTTAGAAATCTCAAAAACAGTATTTTTGATTTTTCACCCGGAATAAATTGTATTTTCGGGGAAAATGGAAACGGCAAAACTAATCTCCTCGAAGCGATCTATTTACTGACTAATAAAAAGTCCTTCCGTAAAAACACCGATTATTCACAAATGATCAACATTGAAGGAGAAAGTCCTGAAATAATTCTTCAATCTGTTTTTGAAAATAATGGTGAGTTAATTCCCTATTCTCTCCGGATGACTGATTCCCTGGAAGAAAGATTTTTAAATAATAAACCTGAGAGAAGTAAAACCCCTTCATCTTCAGTTTTTATTAATCCCTTTGATGCCTATAACTTTCATACCAGTTCCACCTTCAGAAGACAGTGGATGGATTCTCATATTTCTTTAGGAGATAAGGAATATAGAAAGACTCTCACCCGTTTCCAGAAATCCATGAAATTCAGAAACTCAATTCTTGGCTTCGGCGGAAAGAACGCTCTTTCACAATTAAAAGCCATCGATGAACAGGTCGCAGAATATTCTGCAATTCTGACTCAAAAAAGACATGAATTCCTGACCGCCCTGAATGAATTCATTACCCCTACTTTCAAGGCCATTTTTTCTGAAGAACATGCACTGGAGTTAACCCTGGATAGCCTTTTTCTACATTGGGACAAGAAAAAGATATTTGACTTCTATCGTCACCAAGAAAATGTGGACCTAAAAGCAGAGGTTACACAAGTAGGAATTCATCGTGATGACTTCATTTTCAGCTTTGATGGACTCAACGCGTTTGAATTCTGCTCATTAGGCCAACAGAAAATGGCGTTTCTGAGCTTGATATTTGCCTATATTGAGCTTTTTAGGTATAAATTTACCTCTTATCCCATAGTCCTGATTGACGACGTTTCTGGCGAATTGGATAGCCAGAGATGGAAAAATTTGATCCAATATTTGGAAACTAAAAACTTCCAGGTATTGATAACAACCGCCAATGAGAATTTTGGGAAAGAGCTGGAAAAGATACCGGCTTCCAGAAAGTTTTATATTGAACATGGAACGCTCACAAACCATGGATAGGAGCATCTGAATGAATCAAACTCCTGATTCTATTTCAAAAGTTAATACTGAATACAATGCAAACCAGATTAAGATTTTAGAAGGTCTTGAAGCTGTTAGAAAGCGGCCAGGGATGTACATTGGTGATACTGGCTTCCGCGGTTTTCATCACTGTGTATATGAAATCGTTGATAATGCAGTCGATGAAGCGCTGGCCGGTTATTGTTCTGAGATCAAAGTGGTTATCCATGTGGATAATTCACTCACTGTTCAGGATAACGGGCGTGGAATTCCGACTGATATTCATCCAACCGAGGGTATTTCAGCGGCTGAGATTGTTTATACAAAACTTCATGCTGGCGGAAAATTTAATGAAGAAGGCGGAGCTTATAAAGTTTCAGGTGGTCTTCATGGTGTAGGGGCTTCAGTTGTTAACGCTCTTTCTAAATGGGTTCGAATTGAAATTAAAAAACATGGAAAGCTACACCGTCTCGAATTCGCCCATGGTGCAGCTAAAGAACCTTTAAAAGTAATTGGTGAGTGTGATCCAAGTGACACTGGAACAACCGTTACTTTCAAGTCGGACAATGAAATATTTGAGGTTCATGAGTATAGCTACGATACATTGGCCAATCGTTTTCGCGAAATGGCCTTCCTGAATAAAGGTCTTAAAATCTCTATTCTAGATGAAAGAACAGATAAAACTGAAACATTTCACTATGAAGGTGGTTTGGCAGAATTCGTAGTTTATCTAAACCGTGCAAAAACTCCTATTCATAAAGAGCCGATTTATTTCTTCCAGTCCCGCGATAATTACGAAGTTGAAGTGGCTATGCAGTGGACTGACGGATACTCTGAAACACTCACTTCATATGCCAACAACATCAACACTCCTGAAGGAGGTGTTCATGTTTCTGGTTTTAAAACTGCTTTAACCAGAGTTCTGAACAACTACGCCAAAGACAATAATCTTCTTAAAAATATCAAAATCAATCTTACCGGTGATGATATGAGAGAAGGATTGACTGC
Source organism: Bacteriovoracia bacterium (assembly GCA_046566385.1). GTDB lineage: Bacteria > Bdellovibrionota > Bacteriovoracia > Bacteriovoracales > Bacteriovoracaceae > Peredibacter. Next base: position 5,761 of record JBKHWS010000039.1, read on the forward strand.
TATTATTTCGGTTAAACTAACTAACCCTCAGTTTGAAGGTCAAACAAAATCAAAGCTCGGTAACTCTGAAGTTGAAGGTATTGTTAACTCCCTGGTCGGTGATCGCTTCAAGATTTATCTGGAAGAAAATCCAAACGTTGGTAAAACAATCATTAAAAAGTCCACCGATGCAGCTGCCGCTCGTGAAGCTGCTCGAAAGGCACGCGAATTAACTCGCCGAAAGACAGCTCTTGATTTCTCAGGTCTTCCCGGAAAGATGGCTGACTGTCAGGAAAAAAACCCTGAACTTTGTGAAATCTATATCGTTGAGGGTGACTCCGCGGGTGGATCAGCTAAGCAAGGTCGTGACCGTCGTACGCAAGCCGTACTTCCACTGAAAGGTAAAATCCTGAACGTGGAAAAGGCCCGCTACGATAAGATGTTAGGAAATGATGAAATTAAAATGCTGGTTCAGGCCATCGGTACCAGTATAGGAAAAGATTCTTTTGATATTGGAAAACTTCGCTATTTTAAAATCGTTATCATGACAGATGCAGATGTGGATGGATCTCACATTCGTACTCTGCTTCTCACGCTTTTCTACCGACAGTTTCCTGAAATTGTGGAAAGAGGCCATCTTTATATCGCTCAACCACCTCTCTTTAAATATAAGAAAGGTAAAAATGAACGCTATTTGAAAGATTCTGAACAACTTGAGGACTACCTGGTTTCAAGTACTCTTTCTGATTGTGAAGTGATTGTTGATGGAAGCGCAATAGAAGTGGAATCCATTAAAACAATTGTGAATAAGTTCAGAAATTACCACGACACACTAGATTCTTATGATCGTCACTATGATGCCCAGGTTTTGAAAGCGATTGTAGAAGATGGGACTCTTGTTCCGGACATGATGAAAGATAAGGCCAAGCTGGAAGCTTACGCTGACATGATTTCTCATAAACTTATGTCCGATGATCATGTGAACCTTAAAAAGTATAAATTAATGGTTGAAGAAGATGTGAAAAATCTTGGTTTCCAGCTAAGGGTTCAGGTCGTTTCTACTTTAAAAACCAAAAATTTCAGAATCGGAATTAACTTTGCCGAATCATCTGAGTTTGCGGATCTCATGAACCAGTATGATGGAATTAAGCGCTACATCAGCTCTGAATTTGCCATAAAGCATTCTGGTAATACTCATAAGCATAAAGGTCTTTCTGATTTTGCTTCATACATTTCAAGTGAAGGTCGCCAGGGTGCATATATCCAGCGCTATAAGGGACTGGGAGAAATGAACCCTGAACAACTTTGGGAAACAACGATGAATCCTCAGAACCGGACCCTGCTTCAGGTAAAAATTGAAGATACGATAGATGCAGATCAGGTGTTCTCTGTTCTTATGGGTGACCAGGTGGATCCGCGGAGAGAATTTGTGGAAACAAATGCTCTGAATGTGCGTAACCTCGATATTTAATTGTTTAAGGACGAATTATGGCAATAGATGATAACAACTCTGAACCGAACCACGGAAACATTGCTCCTCTCTTAATTCAGGATGAGATGAGAAACTGTTACCTCGATTATGCAATGTCAGTAATTGTGGGTCGTGCTCTCCCGGATGTCCGTGATGGATTGAAACCTGTGCATAGACGAGTGCTCTATGCCATGCATATGCTCAACAACTATCACAATCGACCATATTTAAAATCTGCACGTATTGTCGGTGACGTTATCGGTAAATATCACCCACACGGTGACTCCGCTGTTTATGGAGCTCTTGTTCGTCTTGCCCAGGATTTCTCCATGAGATATCCAATTATTGACGGTCAAGGTAACTTTGGCTCTATTGACGGTGATAACGCTGCGGCCATGCGATATACAGAAGCCAGAATGCAGAAGCTCACCAACGACATGCTTGGTGATATCGATAAAGAAACTGTTGATTGGCAGGATAACTATGATGGTTCCCTTCAGGAGCCAACTGTTCTTCCTACTAAAGTACCGAATCTACTTATAAATGGTTCTGCTGGTATTGCTGTTGGGATGGCCACAAACATTCCTCCACATAACCTTACAGAAATCACGAATGGATTAATTTCGCTCCTGGATAATCCAGGTCTCACCGTTCATGATCTAATTAAAATCGTTCCTGGTCCGGATTTTCCAACTGCCGGTGCTATCCATGGCACTGCTGGAATTCAGCAAGCCTACCACACTGGTAAAGGTGTCATTCAAATCCGTGCGAAAGCCGACATTGAAGTTAAGAAAAATGATCGAGAGCAGATCATTATTACAGAGCTTCCTTACCAGGTTAACAAAGCGAAGTTGATTGAAAAAATTGCTGAGCTTGTTACTGAAAAAGCAATTGAAGGTATCTCTGATATCAGGGATGAATCTTCAAGAGAAGGTATCAGGGTTGTGATTGATATTAAAAAAGGCGAACAAGGCGCAGTTATCCTTAATCGTCTTTATAAACAAACTCAGATGCAGGTTTCTTTCGGTATCATTTTCCTTTCCATCTATAACGGCCAACCGAAAGTTATGGATCTTAAGGAACAGCTTTGGTGCTTCATCGAACATCGTCGCGAAATTGTTATCCGCAGAACAACCTACGAATTAAAGAAAGCCAAAGAACGAGCGCATATTTTAGAAGGTCTAAAAATCGCGGTTGAAAATATTGATGAGATTGTTGAACTGATTAAAAAAGCTGAGGGCCCAGCCCAGGCCAAAGAACAGTTAATGAATCGCTTCACTCTTTCTACCATACAGGCACAAGCTGTGCTTGATATGCGCCTTCAGCGTTTAACTGGTCTTGAAAGAGATAAGATCGTTGCTGATTATGAAGCAATCATGAAAGAGATTGCCCGACTAGAAGGAATCCTTGCTTCTGAAGAACAAATCCGAGACATCATTCGTGGAGAATTTGTGGAAATCCGTGAAAATTACGGAGATGCCAGAAGAACTGAAATCATCGCTCAAGCCGATGAGATTCAGATGGAAGACCTGATTAAAAATGAAGAAGTTATCGTGACAATTACCCAGAAAGGTTATCTGAAGCGTATGGCGAAAGATACTTATCGGGCTCAAAAGCGCGGTGGTAAGGGTGTTAAGGGCGCTGATCTTGAAGATGATTTCTACACCTCAATCTTCACTGCCGATACTCATGACACTTTGATGATCTTTACTGACAAGGGAACGGTATTCTCGATTAAGGTTTACCAGATTCCTGAAGGTCAAAGAACTTCTAAGGGAAGAAACATTGTTAACATCATCACTCTTCCTCAAGATGAAAAGGTAAAAGAAATCATAACTGTTCCACGTGAAAGTGAAGGACACTTTATTATTTTTGCTACCAAGCAAGGAATTGTGAAGAAGTCAGAACTTTCTGAATACAAGAACATGAGACAAAGCGGTCTTAAGGCGATTAAGGTTGTCGAAGGCGACGAAGTCCTTGCTGTGAGAATCACTGATGGTAAAAAAGATGTCCTCCTTGCTTCATCCGGAGGAAAATCAATACGATTCCATGAGGATGATTGTCGTGCCCAGGGTCGTGTTTCACAGGGTGTGAAAGGTATGACTCTTGAAGAAGGTGAATCAGTGATCGGAATGGAAATCATTGATGAAAATTCTGAAATCCTGACCGTGACTTCCCGTGGATATGGAAAACGCTCAGCTGCTGAGGAATATCGTAAGCAGTCTCGTGGCGGTAAAGGTATCCTTGCCATGAAACTTACTGAAAAGACCGGTGAAATCATGGCCATCCTTCCAGTGACTGATAAGGATGATCTGATGATCATTACAGATAAGGGCCAGGTTATCAGAACAAAAATCTCAGGAATATCTCTCCTTGGCCGTAACACTCAGGGTGTACGACTGATCAACGTTAAACCGGATGAAAAAGTTGTAGCAGTTGAGAAAATTGCGGAATCAGAGGAAGATACTGGAGATGGTGAACCTTCTGAGACTCCTGTTCAATAAAAGTTTAATTCTACTCTTCGTCCTGGGGTTAAGTTCTTGCGACTTTACCTCAGGACTTAATCAGGACATTCTCACTGCTCAAAAGTATGTGGATAATCAGGAATTTTCCAGGGCAGTTGAGCTCTATGAAAGAATTCTGAAAAAGAACCCTTCAAAAATAATTAAGACCAAGATTAATTATCAGCTGGCAGAAATTTACTATCTTTATCTTGATGAACAGGTAAAAGCACTGAAGTACTACCAGTTCATTGTGGATAATGTGGATGATCCTCTCTGGCAGGTAAAATCACTGGAAAAAATTGCGGACATCAATTTCAGTTTCGCCAAGAACTTTCAGCAATCCATTCGTGCCTATCAAATGTTGATGCAGGTTAAGCCCCGGCTGAAAAATTATGATTACTATTTTCTTAAAGTTGGAGAATCCTATTTTGAAATGGGTAGGTATAACAAGGCCCGAGAAATTTTTAATCAGATTTTAAGCCAACCCACCAACCCCTATTACGTGGAAGCTTTCAATCAAATGGGTTTGATCGAGTTTTATAATAAAAACTGGGACAAGGCTGTCGAGTACTGGATGGAATACCTGAAACGGGAGCGCAGGAAAGATCAAATAGTTAAGGTAAAGTTCCTGATCGCTAACGCCTATGAGTCGAATGAAAAGCTCAAGGAAGCCTACAATATTTATTATTCACTGCTCCCTTCCTATCCAAATCCTGATGTTCTCCGGGCCCGTTTAAAATCTCTTTATGCCCGAAGAGTTGCCAGAAAACGTTAATCAAATAGACCAATAGAGAAATTTCTTTTATCTTACTTTCAAACTTTTGATGGCGGTTAACATGTCCAGTTGGCAAAAGGCCTTGGCCATAGCGCTTGGGATACCTTCTACCATCCTCGGTGTCTTCTTCGGCTTTCAGGCCTTGGTTGAACAAGGATTGATTTCTCAGGGCGTAGCCCAGGGATTTTTAATTGCCGTCGTAGTTGTAATGCTTATTAAAATGATTCAGGTCTCATGGAAGAAAAAAAAATAGATAAAAGATTCTACTTACTATCGGCCATTAACATCATACCAGCTGTTATTTTAGGTGGTGGATTAACTATTAATAGCCTGGTTTTAATAGCCGCTCTTGCAGTTTTGGTCGTTAACCACACGGTTCTGGTGAAAATCGTTCAATCCGTAACCATGGCCTCAACCGCTGAAGGGGACGCCTCGCGTCAACTATCCCGGATTCTCATTCTAATGTTTCTAAAATTCGCACTGCTATTCGGTGTAGTCGCTCTTATTTATTTATACAAAAAAGAACTCATCACAAAACTCTTCCTGATCATCTTTTTCCAATTGATAATTCAGGTCGTAAGTATTAAAAACAACTATCAAAATAGTTAGGACATACATATGAAACTTCTGGGTTTTCTTGGATTATTTCTGGCCCAATCTGCCTTTGCGGCAGGCGGCTTTAACTTCTTTGCGGAAGCTTCACACGCTACCCATATTCCTGCTCACACCCTGGCATTGGTTATTGGCTCAATCATCATGATTGCTATTGGTGTTGCTTACCGCGCTCAAATTTCAAATGTTAAAAACTACATCATCCCGGATAAGGGTGTTTCAGTTCGTAATATGGTAGAGGCTCTTGGCCAGGCCATGTATGGAACCGCAAAAACTGTTATGGGTGAAGAAAGCGCAAAGAAGTATTTTTCATACGTCATCTTTGTTTTCTTTTTCATTCTTATTAATAACCTCATCGGTATTCTTCCAGGTTCTATGTCTGCCAACCAGAACCTGAACACCACCCTTGCCCTTGGTATCTTTACTTTTTTATATTTTAACTTTCAGGGGATGAGAGCTGTTGGGGTTGTTAACTACCTCAAGCATTTTGCAGGTCCAATGCCGGCACTTGCTCTTCTTATTTTTCCTATTGAGATCATTTCAGTTTCAGTTCGTCCTCTTTCCCTTGCCCTTCGTCTTCGCGGGAACATGGATGGTGACCACCTGATCCTTGGAATTTTCTCTGAACTTGTTCCTTACATTGTACCAATTCCATTCTATGCAATGGGTATCTTCGTAGGGTTCCTTCAGGCTTTCGTATTTACACTTTTAACAATGATTTATATTGGTATGGCCACTGCTCACCACGATCATGGTGATCATGAGCACCACCACTAATAAATCGATAACTGTCTAACAAAGGAAAATAAAATGGACGTTAATTCATGGGTTGTTCTTTCTGCTGCTCTAACTTTCGCCGCTGCTGTTCTTGGCGGAACTTTCGCTCAAGGTAAAGCTGCTTCTGTAGCTCTTGAAGGTATCGCTCGTAATCCAGCTGCTGCTGAAAAACTTCAGACTCCAATGATTCTTGCTCTTGCTCTAGTTGAGTCTCTAGTACTTTTCGGTTTCGGTATCGCGTTCCTTATCCTTCAGAAATCAGTTTAATTTTTAAGCTAATTGATAAGAAGAAGGGCCCTTTTGTGAGGGCCCTTTTTTATTTCTGCTGTTCTTGTTTTTCTTTTTTGTCTTCTTTTTCCTTACTTGCTCTTAACGATGGTGAAGTGAACTTAAACATGCCTCTTCCAATTGGGGTTGGGACAATTATTGGTTGAGCAAGTGATACAGTAAGAGGGCTAAAGCGTAATTTTTCCAGATTCATGGTTCCAGTAGAACGTGTTGGTATTTCAAATTCTAGTTGAGTCCTGCCTAGTTTAAATTGACCATCAATCCCATGAGAGAGCCGAGCATTTTGTGAAAGGGCTTTTGCAACCTTGTCCGCAGCCCTCTTTTCAAGTCCAGAAACGTTGTAAACGTAATGGCCCTTAAGACCTTTTTGGATGCTTACTTTAAAGGATGAATTAGGCTGAGATTTAAATTTTCGTAGGGTTTTACCAAGCTCAATCTTGGTAAAAATATCTGCTACTTCAACAGTTTTTAGTTCTGGTTGATTTTTTATTTGTCTCAAAGGTCTCTTCACAAATTTAATTTTATCATTTGAGCCAACCTTCAACAGAAGATGAGCTTCATGTCTGGTCAATTTTTGTGGTGTTAACTTTTGGGCAATCAGTTTTCCTGTTGCTGCTGCCTTTGGAGCCGTAATATCGAGAAATCCTCCCGTGGGTACGGCCCACTCCTCATCAGAAATAGGTGACTTTGCAAAAACACCAGTGGCGTAAATATCTTCGGCTTTTCCATTAACAGTTAACTGTTTTGAAATCTCACTAGTGGTTTTAAATTCATCATAGGGAGTGAAGTCATCTACCCTCCCGGAAACTGGGCCGAAAAGAATGTCGCTTTGACTGGCTTCTCCTGGTGATTGCGCAAGGGATTTGAAAATCGGTGTTAAAGTAGAAAAATCATTTGGATATCCAGTGGCAAAAACGAGGTTATCAACGATAAGGGGATCACCGATGGCAGTTCCGTCTTTGGTTATATAATAAGCTTTAAATTGTTTTTCACCAGCTTCATTTACAAATTCTTCAACTTTCGAGAGATAACCATTAACAGGCTTAATTTTTCCAGAGTCCATTCCCTCTGCAATCCGGTAATAGCGTAGTCTCTTTCTGGTGCTGAGGCTTTCGAGAAGTTCTTTTCCCGTAGAGCTTGACTGGCCCAACCATATCGTTTCAATGTTTGTTTCTAGATTTTTTGGATTGAGATTTTTATTCAGGCCCGCCATCGCTTCTACGGCGATGTTTCCCCCATCTCCTGATCCTATAACGAGTACCTTCTTCCCTTTATACCTTTCCACCGCTCCCCTGCCCGCTTTAAAGTCATTGGTAGCAATGGTTAAAAAATCATCTACAGAAGTTGTCTTTGGAATGTAGCCAGGATCTTTTATCAAATCAATTTTTGAAAGTTCACTCTCATATTTCGAAACAAGTTCAATTGATGAAGGATCTTTAAGCCTGGTGATGGGAGGACCAAAACCGGTTCCGGCAAGACCAGAATTGGTATAAACAGTAACTCCGTTATGCGTTTCTACCCTGTATTTTCCAGGCCATGCACCGGGAGTTGGTTCTTTCTCCCATTTCACAACTTTATTATTGAAGATCATATCTGCATCTGAGGATTTATAAGTACTTACTGTTAGGTGACCAAGATCATCTGCAGAGGCGAAAGAAGCGTCATGAATATTGAAATCTTTTAGTTGCACGGGTGAACCAGGTAATGTGTTACCAGGATTTCCGATAAACTCCGGGGTGTTTATGTCGAACCCTTTTATTTTATGAAAAGTTCCCATACTCTCTGTTGCTTCAATGACGAGGACATTTAAGTTCGGGTTCATTTCCTTGATTACTGATACAGCTACTCCATTGTTAGGACCTGCACCAATAGCAACAACATCGTATACAACAGGACCTTTAGATGTTTTTATTAATTGTTCTGTCTTTTTTGCATCATCCAGAATTTCTTGATGAGTGAAGCGAGAGAAAGAATCAATCTCATTTTTTGTCGCCAGTTGCTCTGCGGTTAATGCTTTATTAAATCTTTCTTGGGCCACCGTTTTCTCTGCAGGAACTTTGACATCTTTATCAAGTGGATGTTTTGCATCTCCTATAATTTGAGAACGCTTCTGTCCCTGGCTTACGTGACCTTCATAACGCTTTAGCCACTGATCTTTAACAGGACCTTTAGGTAGTCGCTGAATTTCAAGATAAAGCTCAGTCTCTGCGGCCAGGACTTTTTCCTTGGGAATTTTTCTTGCAAGGGCCCCGTACTGTAACTCTGGATATAGATTCTTTATGACTTCTGAAAACTGAGCGTTTTCCTGAAGAAGTGCCCCTTTTAGAATCTCCCTTCTATGAGGTTCAATCTGCTTCAATAATTCTTCTTCAAGCTTAAGAATCTCATCACCTTTGGTGGGACTGGTAAAATTAGCCTTTTCCAGTTTGGCCAATACAGGTTCAAGGTGGGAGTTCCTTTGGATGATAGAAGAGGTAATGATTGTTTTTGTACCCAGGCGAGGTGTACCCAGAGAAAGAACATGATCAAATGTTCTGATTCCTGACTTGTAGGCAAAAACAGTCATAGGATTATCTATTGGGAAAAGAACGACTTTAAGGCTTCCTTTTAATGTTTTTCCACTGAAGGTGAGAATCTTTCCGACAGGAGTGGCGGCGATATAGATTGAACCTTTTCTAGCGGCGTTACTCATTACCGTAAAAGAAGTTTTTACGAGCTTTCTCGTTGGAGAAATAAGATATGTTTTAATGGCCTTAAGAGAAGCTTGTACAGCAAGCTTAGCTGCTTCCAGACCCCTTGACACTTTTAAGACCTCATCCATTTTACCTGAATGATGAGTGCTCATTCTTGCGATACGGGAATTTTTAACTGCTTCAAGTCCCTTGTTAGATACCTTGAAGAGCTTTGATATTTTTGCCGCTCCACTGACACCATGTTTAGCAGCAGTTAGCATCCCACCTGTTAAAAAAGCAGGAACCACTTCAGCCACAATTGTACCAATACCGGAACATATTCCTGTAACCATCGTTTTACAGGGCATACAGTCGAACCCTTCACTCGGTTGAAGACATTGTGAAAATTGAGGAACTCCAGACCACTTTTGGCAAAACACTTTTTGCTTTAACCAGTCCTTAAGAGATGCAACGAAAGCAGACCAGATTTTTTTCATTGTCCCAGGAAAATCATTGATGAGACTTTTAAATAGTCCGGGATCTTCCGAAGCCTTTGCCATAGCTAGTTGAGTTGTAGAAGAGTGATCTTCAGCTCCAGTTACCCAATCCCAAAACTTTCCGGCTTGTTTTTTAATCTGTCTCCCTGCTGCCTTTAACAGTCCCCAGGCACCTTCAAAAAAAGACACTGCGGCCCTTAAAAAACCAGTCGCGAGTTGAGTGCCGCAACTATCATTTCCGAGATGACAATTTTTAGGCTTAACACTTTCGGGAACGAGAAGTTCAGCAACGTAACCACCAATACCAAGAGCACTGGAGATTAGAACGCAGTTCATGTCGGAACCACAGGAGTTTTTGATTTCGGATTTTTTTGTTTCGTTACAGCTTAAACTGTTTTCAACTTTAGACATTTGGGAAATCTGAGAGTTCAGGCTTTTATCGGGGGACGGCAAGTGGCATCCCTGTCCTTCGCATCCCAGTCTCGCTTCTAGCCTGTTCTGGTGTTTTAATAACTCAGATTCCAGGTGGTTTATTTCAGTTATGTGTCTCCAGCAACTTTCTGTTAAGCCGTTTTCAAGATGATACTTTTCAATTTCTTTGTTTTTAATTTGCGGAGGAAGGCACTCCTGTCGGTAGAGGCTCCCTAAATCCTTGAGTTTTTCTACCAGATCTGGAATGCATTCTCCGTTCAGACATCGTTCCTCTGAAGAAGAAAATGCAGGAACAGCAGCCGAAACAAGCAGTATCACCAGTAGGAAATGGGAAATAAGTTTTCTCATCCAGATCAGTATCGTATTCTGCTGGTAAAACTTTAGTGTTTTGGACGGCTACTTACCGTTTTTCAGTACTTTGGCTAAATAATGACCAGTATGAGAGGCCTTAACTTTTGCAACCTCCTCCGGGGTACCCTCAGCTATGATCTGACCTCCGCCTTTTCCACCTTCTGGACCCAGATCAATCACCCAGTCTGCAGTTTTAATAACATCAAGATTGTGCTCAATAACAAGAAGTGAATGTCCCTGTTCTACCAATTTATTTAAGGCCTTAAGAAGGATGTTGATATCTTCAAAATGGAGTCCCGTGGTGGGTTCGTCCAGAACATAGAGTGTAGAACCTTTCACAGATTTTGAAAGTTCTCTGGAGAGCTTTAGCCTTTGGGCTTCACCACCAGATAAAGTCGTGGCAGGCTGACCAAGTTTTATATAACCCAGTCCGACGGCATTCAGAACCTTAAGAGCTCGATTAACTTTTGGATGATTTTCAAAAAAACTTTCAGCTTCTTCAATGCTCATATTAAGAACATCAGCAATGTTTTTCCCTCGATAGAGAATTGAAAGAGTTTCATTATTATAGCGGGATCCCCGACATTCTGAGCAAGTGACATATACATCAGGAAGAAAATGCATTTCTATTTTTAGTACACCATTGCCTTCACAGGTTTCACATCTTCCACCTTTGACGTTAAAGGAAAAACGACCAGGTTTATATCCCCTCACCTTTGCTTCGTTTGTTTGAGAGTAAATTGTTCTTATTACATCAAATAGACCTGTATAGGTTGCGGGATTAGAATGGGGTGTACGCCCAATGGGAGATTGATCAAGTTCAATTAAGCTTTGAATTTTATCGACACCTTTAATTGAACGATAGTTAGCAGTACTTCCGCGCCTACCTCGTGACAAATAGTTCTTAATGGCCGGTATAAGAACTTTGTGTACCAGGGTTGATTTTCCGGAACCTGAAACCCCGGTAATGCAAGTCATTCCACCCAGAGGAAGCGATAAGGTAACATCTTTTAAGTTATGCTCTTTTGCCTTTTCCAGAACAATCATGTCATGGAGTTTTCTTCTCTTTTCCGGAATATGAATTTTCAATTCACCAGACAAATACTTTCCAGTGATACTTTTCTTGTTCTTTTTAACTTCTTCAGGTGTTCCTGCCACAACAATTTCACCACCGTGAATGCCCGCCTCTGGTCCCATGTCTATTAGATAGTCAGCTGCCATCATAGTGTCTTCATCGTGTTCCACAACCAGAACAGTGTTTCCTATATCACGAAGATCAATAAGGGTTTTGATTAGTTTTTCATTGTCCCGCTGATGAAGACCGATACTTGGTTCATCCAGAACATATAAGACACCCGAAAGAGCTGACCCGATTTGCGTGGCAAGTCTGATTCGTTGTGACTCACCACCCGAGAGTGTCATCGCGTCTCGGTTAAGAGTGAGATAATTAAGACCAACATTTAAAAGAAACTTTAAACGGTCCCGAACTTCTTTCAGAACTTTCTGGGCAATGATTGCTCTGTTTCCGGTAAACCGAAGCCCCTCGAAAAACTCAGATGCTTCTGATATGGGAAGGTCACACACGTCCATGATTGACTGCCTTTCAATGGTTGCTGCCAAAGCAAAGGGGTTCAATTTTTTCCCATTACAAGCAGCACATCTTTGAATAATCATGTACTCTTCCAGGTCAGCCCTGGTTCTTTCAGACTCTGATTCCTGATATTTTTTTTCGAGCCAGCTCACGACCCCTGCAAATTCTTTCTTAAAGTTCCAGGAGGAGTTTTCTGACTCAAACTTATAGGTGTAAACCTTGTCAGAACCTTCATAGAGAATCTTCTTGAATTTGTCAGACAGCTTAGAAAAAGGTTTATCGAGATTAACTTTTTCAGCCTCAGCAATAGACCGGACCATCTGCATGAGGAAAGTATTTTTTTTTACAATGGGCATGGCCCCTTCTTCCAATGAGAGAGTCTCATCGAGCAGAAGACCATCTATGTTAAATCGTTTTGAAATACCTAATCCGTTACATACAGGACATGCTCCAAGTGGAGAATTGAAAGAAAAAAGTCTGGGCTCAAGATCCGGGTAACTCTTTCCAGACTTAAATGAATAGTTCTTTTCCGAGTAAAAGTGCTCTTCGTCATTTGCCAGAACGACAAGATATCCTTCAGACAGTTTCAAGGCCTGCTCAATAGAATCTGTAAGGCGTGGCTTAATACCCTCTTTCATGACAAGTCGATCAATGACAATATCGATATTGTTGAATTTGGATTTGTTTATGCTTACAGCATCGTCCAGGTTAAGGATTTCACCATTAAGTCTGATTCTTGAGAATCCCATGCTCAAGAACTTGGCCAGCTCTTCTTTGTGCTCACCCTTTTTTGATCTGATAACTGGAGATAATATCTGAAGCTTTGTACCATCATTAAATTTACAGATGTTTTCAACGATTTGCTGCGGAGATTGCTTCGAAACTCTTTCGCCCGTGTCAGGACAGTGAGCATCTGCCAACCTGGCGTATAAGAGTCGAAGATAGTCATAAATTTCTGTAATAGTCCCAACTGTTGAACGTGGATTTTTAGTTGTAGATTTTTGATCTATGGCAATGGCTGGAGATAATCCGGTTATACTCTCGACTTCGGGGGCTTCTATCTGGCCAATGAACTGGCGAGCATAACTTGAGAGAGACTCTATGTATCGCCTCTGCCCTTCTGCATAGATGGTGTCAAAGGCCAGTGAGGATTTTCCCGAACCGGATGGTCCGGTTATGACTGTTAAAGAGTGTCTTGGAAGTGAGACATCAATATTCTTTAAATTATGTACTTTTGCTTTTGTGACTTGAATTTTTTCCATTAGAAACCTTCTTCAACATATTAACCGCTTCTTTCAGAGCAAACTCACATCCACGATAATCAGATTGATTCTTTCCATATAAGCTGAAGGATGTTCCATGGTCCGGACTAAAGCGCGGAAAAGGAAGTCCCAGAGTAATATTTGATCCTATAAAGCCTTGCTGTCCTTTAAAAACTCCAAGCCCCTGATCGTGAAAAAGATAAACCAGAAGATCTTTCGGCGACTTTTTTTCCAGCAACATTGTATCACCCGGAAAAGGTCCCGCCATGTCTATTTTAAATGATGAAGATAGTCGTTTTATAACTCTTTTTACCCGATCATCTTCATTACCTATAAGGCCACTTTCGCCAGCATGTGGATTAAACCCCGAAACCAGGATTCGATTTATGGGCCACTGCCACTGTTTGAATGTTTTCAAGGCTGTGCTTAACCGAGTGGCCATCATTTCTTCCGATAAAAGATTTGATAAAGCGCTTACCGGTACGTGATCTGACAGGAGTAAAACCTGTAATGAAGGAGATGAAAAAAACATGCCTAAATCAGAACGATGGTATGAGGCCCTAAAGAACTCCGTATGACCGGGGTACCCGGGGAACTGGTCTTTTGAAGTTGGAAGAGTAAAAAGAACGCCTGAACTCTCACTTAATTTCATGCCCAATTCAAGTGCGGTGAAACTCTCTGAGACACTGACTTCTTCTATCCAGGATACATCGATACAGATGCCGGCCAGATGAATAGCATCATCTTCGATGTTAAATGGCAGATTCAGAGTTAAGAGTGTGTCCCGGACACTTTTTCTAAAAGCGAGAAGTTTTAGCTGACGTAAATCTTGTCCTGGAATGAGAAGACAGGACTTAAAAAATACTTCTAACCCAATCCCCTTTTCATGGCCCTGGGTTACATAGACTTTCATACTATAGAAGGTTCTTGATGTAGTAGTTTGAATACTCGCGATCAAACCAGTTCGTGGTAACCGCCTTTCCTTTGTTCATAAAAATTTCATTTTGAATTTGATCTTTAAACTTCATGAAATCTTCTGACTCAACCAGATCTTTTTTCTGAACATAGAAAACGTGGAGATAGTTATTGAGTTCAACTGGTTTAGAGAAAGACCCTTCGGCAGTTACCTTCAAAACAGAGGCAAGCTCTTTAGGAAGGGAGTCGGCCCTGAGGTTATCCAGATTATTGGTTTCGAGTTCTCTATAAGCCTCTGGAAGCTTGCCGGTTAACTGGTAGTCTTTAAGGACTTGAAGAAATTTATCCTGTCCTTTCTGTCCGACCTTCTCTTCAGGAATGTAAAAATCAACAAGTTTGTATTTAAAAGAGAGCGCATTGTTCGTGCTGTTTCTGCGATAATACTCATTTTTGATTTCTTGTTCGGTCACAGAAATTAACGGGGCGATAATTCTTTGGGCAAAGATATTGAATTCCATCGTTTCGCGAATGATCTCGAAATATTCTTCGTAAGTAAGACCTTTGGTTTTAAGAAACTGCAGAAGATCAGCACGCTTGAGGCCCAGTCTTTCTTCCGTCATTTTGACACGGCTTTCCACAGCATCATCATTAATGACATAACCTTGAGCAGCGATTTTATCCCTGATAATAAAAGAGCGGATGGCAATATTAAGAAGTTCTTTTGGCGAATATTTCTGTTCCGTATAAATGACCGGTGAAATTTCCCTTCTTGCTTCGAGGGTTTGTTTCATTCGATCAATTTCAGAAAGAGAGATAACACGCGTGTTTATAACAGCGACGATTTTATCGAGCAGTTTTTCGGTGGATTTTTTGTCCTGGGCGTAGGCAAAGCTCACGCCCAGGATAGTAAGAAGAATAAATAAGTGTTTCACGAACCAACATTTTTATTAAAAGTTAGGGTTGGTCTTTATAGATGCACCCTTCGCCAGATTCTTGAAATAATTTTCAATTAAGGCGTCTCTTTTTTTATCGTAAATAATTTTCTTGTACAAGTTTTTGTCGATCTGATCGTATGACTTAACGCCGAGAATCTTAATTACATGATAACCCATTTGCGTACGAACCGGACTTGAGATAAATCCCACCTTCTGGCCCTTAATGGCCTCGTAGAATTCAGGAGCAAGTCGCGTTGGAGGCTGGAATCCAAGATCTCCACCAACAGGTGCATTTGAAGTTTGTGAATACTTATTTGCAAACTTTCCGAACTCTTCAGGGTTTTTCTTCAGGATTTCAGAAATCTCCATTGATTGCGTAAGGGCGTCTTTCACTTCCTGGGGGGTTGGTTCTGCTCTTAGGCGATAGAGGATATGGGCTGTGCGATATTCTTTGTTGTCCTCATAATACTTTTTAACGTCTTCATCCGAGACTGAAATTTTCTTAAACTCATTTTCCAGATCTTTTGAAATTTGAGCATGAAAAAGAATGTCTTCTTGTTTAGCAACAACCACAGGGTCTTTGTCAGTCCCCTCTTTTCTTGCCTTCTGAATTCCCAACTCACGGTTGATAAGATCTTGCAGAGAAACTTCTTTTGTAATTTTTCTCTGTCCAACAAACTTTAAATTCTGAAGGTGATATTCTTCAAATTCTTTTTTTGTGATGTTATGACCGTTAACGGTTGCGACTACATCTTTTTGAGCGAGGGCCGGAATGGCCAGCATGAGTGCAACAACTGCGACAGAAAATTTTTTCATACACTTCCCTGTGTTTGGTAATTTTATATTTCTAATAAAAACGGTATCATACACCCATTTCGTGAGCAATATGTTTTGCAAATTCCAGCAGCATCTGATGATTAACGGGCTCTTTGAAAATCGCATTCACTGAAGAGTCTGGATTCAGTTTGTAGAATTTGGGTTTATTCATGAAGAAGTTCAACATCTTATCTCTTAGCTGATGATTCCAGTTAAGTACTTCCTGGTCGAAATAAAGGACAATCTGAGCACCGGCAACTTTCACTAATCTGAGTCCAAGAGGCTGGAAAAATATTCTCGATCGTAGGATTGAGTACAAGGCCTCCAGCTCTTTTGGGGTAATTCCAAAGGCATCATTCATTTCTGAGATGATCTCTTCCATGCGTGCCAGGGTGCTGGAGTTCGAGAGACGTTTATAATATTTTAATCTAAGCGCATGATCAGTGATGTAACTATTTGGGATGTAGGCAGAGAATGGCGCTTGAATTTCAATATTCTTAACAGAGACTTTTTGCTCCCCTTTAATCTCCTGGACAGCTTCCTGCAGGAGATCCATATAAAATTCAAGACCAATGGCCTCAATGTGCCCTGACTGTTCTGCACCTAGAATGTCTCCGGCTCCCCGGATTTCCATATCAGAAGAAGCGAGTGCAAATCCAGATCCCATCTCGGCATATGTTTGCAGGGCCTGAAGGCGTCTTTGGGCCGTTTCATTTAGTATTTTATTTTCAGGAACTATGAAGTATGCATAAGCCTTTCTATCAGAACGGCCTATTCTTCCTCTTAATTGGTGCAACTGAGCAAGGCCATATGTATCGGCCCGGTCAATAATCATGGTGTTGGCGTTGGGGATGTCTATTCCCGATTCAATAATAGTCGTAGCTAAAAGAATGTCGCTTTTGTGGTCATAGAAATCATTGATTCTTTTTTCCAGTTCACGCTCATTCATTTGCCCGTGAGTGACTGAAATTCTTGCTCTTGGAACCAGTTTCTTCAAGTAGATTTCATGCTCTTCAATGTCGTGAACTCTATTGTGGACGTAGTAAACCTGGCCACCTCTGGAAAGTTCCTTTTCGATGGCGTCTTTTAAAGTGAGATCATCTTCTTTGATGATATAGGTTTTAATGGCCTGACGTCTTGGTGGCGCTGTCTGGATAAGGGATAAGTCTCTGATACCGAGAAAAGAAAGTTGAAGAGTTCGAGGAATTGGAGTTGCTGTCATTGTGAGTACATCAACACCCGATTTTAAAACCTTTAACTTTTCTTTGTGAGCCACACCAAACCGATGCTCTTCATCAATGACAAGAAGACCCAAATCATGAAACTCAAGCTTGTCGGATAGAACGGCATGAGTACCGATCAGAATATCTACTTTTCCCTCGGCAACTTCTGTCATCACTTCATTTTTTTGTTTAGTGGTTTTAAATCGCGAAATGAAATTGATGTTTACCGGAAAATTTTCAAATCGCCTTTTAAAGGAATGATAGTGTTGAAGCGCGAGAACAGTTGTTGGCACCAGGACAACAACCTGCTTTTTATCCAGAACCGCTTTCATCGCCGCTCTCATGGCAACTTCAGTTTTACCAAAGCCCACATCACCACAAACAAGCCGATCCATAGGAAGCTGAGCCTGCATATCTTCAAGCACATCAAGGATGGCTTTTTGCTGATCGGGTGTTTCTTCAAAGGGGAATGACAGTTCAAATTCTTTATAAAGGTGATCTGGAGGAGAAAATGGATATCCTCCACTTAATTTTCTTTCTGCCTGAAGCTTGATGAGATCAAAGGCAAGTTTCTTAACAGAGTTCCGCGCCTTTTGTTTCAGCTCACTGAATTTTTTTGATTTAAGTGAAGCTACTTTAAGCCCCGCTGAGGAGTCCGCATGCTTTTGAACAAGGTTCAGTTTATAGACGGGGACATAAACCTTGTCGTTATCTTCATAGAGGATGACAAGGTAGTCACTCTGTTGATCCCCGGCGGAAATTGTTTCAAGACCTTTATAGACTCCAATGCCGTAATCTCGGTGAATGACGTAGTCGTTTATCTTTAGAGTTGCGAGTTGTTCAGCAAACAGATCCTTGTCTGTGGCCTTGACCTGCTTTGTTTTCTTTTTCTTAACCGAAAAGAAATCCCCTTCAGAAAGAACAAAGATATGTTCATTCTTATAGTAAAAACCTTCGTCAAGTTTTCCAAAGACATACTGAAGTCTCGAACCTATTTCAGTTAAACCATTTTCTTCTAATAAAAACTGAAGTTCCTGACGGGCATTTTCTGACTTATAGTTAACGATCAGGTTACCCCTGTGCTCAAGTTCTTTTCTAAGAACCTTCAAGCTTCCTTTAATATACTCGAACTTGTTTTCCGGTATGCTTCCGGCCATTTGAAGCTTTGTCTGTAAATAGGATTTTAATTTCTGAAGATTAAGATGAAGTTCTTTATCAAAAGGTGTGTCGAGATTGACGGCAATATCAAGCTGATCAACATTCAACTGCCTGAAAGAAATCCCGGGAAACTTCTCGAGGTAAAAGTTTTCAGGTCCAGGTATAACAGAAGCGCTCTCTACATTCTCGGCCAGCTCTTCAAAGTCTTCTCTTTGGGCTGCAAAGAAATGTTCAAAGTTATTTGCCCCGTTGTCAGAGTTAAAAAACGTAATTTTTGTATCTGTTGGCAAAAAATCCAGAAGGGTTCTTGGTTTTTCAAAAAACAAAGGAATATAAAGAGGATAGTTTTCGAATAACTGGCGCTCACCTATTCTTGCGAGTAACTGCTTTCGTGCCTCATACCGGTTCTTGTAAACAGGTTGAGGCTGCGGAATCTTTGAGCGAATTTGAGTAGCATAGGGGTCTTTAGTTAAATAGCCCGCACCTGGAATTAAACAAACATCTGAAAATGTTCTTTCCCGATTTGTTTTCTGCGTTTCAAGATCAATGGCAAACATTTCTTCGATGAGATCATCAAAATATTGAATCCGGACCGGAGGATGTGAAATTGGATAAATATCAAAAATTTCTCCCCGCCTGGAAAAAGTTCCCGGTTCTTCAATCGTGCTGGCGGGAAAATATCCCATTCCGGTTAGTTTATCGGCCAACTCAAAAGGAGAGACAATGTCGTCTTTTTTTATGGAAAAACTATTTTCTTGGAAAAATTTTTGATCAGGGCCCAATAGAAGTGAAGCCTCCATGGTAGTCACAATAATCAATTTCGAATTATTTTGAAGTTTTTGTAAAACTGACCAGCGCGCAAGAAGGGCGCTCTCAGAAGTAAGAATCGAACTGTAGAGACTGTGATTGTGCCCCGGGTAAAAAACGACATTCTTTAAATGTTTTATTGATTCAAAAACATCTTCGGCTTCATCCTGGTCTGAACAGACCAGCAAATGTGTAGAATCAAAGAGTTGATCTGAAAAATAACTACCTGCAAGAAGGCACCATTGATTGGGAGAAACTCCCTTTAGAGAAAGTTCTTTTTGATTTTGTAGCCAATAATTTATTTTGGAGGAGATCGCACTAAACAACGTCACACTATATCCCGATTAAAAAAGTTTGATTTTCACTGCACGGAGCACGGGGTTAATCTCTACAATACCTCGTCTCACATAAAATAACATCTTTCCTAAATTCAACATCTTTTGTATCTTAAAACTACTTTTTTTATACCTAAATTGAAGTGGAGACTTCCATGACACCAGCTCAGTTTGATGGCTTGATGCCTATTGTTATACTCATGGGTATCGCAATTCTCTTATTTGTCGGCGGGCACTTTGTCTCCGTTTTACTCGCTCCAAAAAAACCTTCTCATCTTAAGTCTACGCCTTACGAATGTGGTGAGATGCCTGTAGGTTCGGCATGGTCAGCCTTTAACGTTCGATTTTACGTCGTGGGTCTGATCTTTATCATTTTCGATGTGGAATCGGTACTTATGTTTCCGGTGGCCTCAATCTTTAGAGAGCTCAATGACATGGGTGAGGGCGGCTATGCCCTGATCATTTTCTTAAGTTTCATCTCAGTCTTAATTGAAGGAATCGCCTACTGCTGGAAGAAAGGTGACCTTGATTGGGTGAAGTCGTATCAGGTTTCTTTAAAAAATAATAAATAAGGCTTCGAATTATGAATCAAACTCTTGTTAGTTATCTGTCCCAGTACGAGTTTTACGATATCCTTCTTGCCGCTTTCAATAATAATCAGGGCCTTTTAGCTTTCGTAATCTATCTTCTCTTTGCTCTTGCGATCGTTGGTCTTTGCGCCACTATCGGTGGACTTGGAACTTATGCTGAAAGAAAAATTTCTGCCGATATTCAGGCACGTGTAGGGCCTAACCGTGTGGGGCCATACGGAATTCTTCAGATGCTGGCTGATGGTGTAAAGATGATCACGAAAGAAGATGTGATGCCTTTCACTGCTGATAAAATGCTTTTCTATCTTGCCCCCATGCTTGCCTTAATTGGTGTGTTCTCAACACTTGCAGTTCTGCCTTGGTCCAGCGGTTTCATCATGGCAGATTTAAACGTAGGGATCTTTTACCTTATCGCCATTTCTTCCTTGGTCGGCGTGAGTGTTTTCCTTGGTGGGTATGCATCTAACTCAAAATGGTCAATGCTGGGTGGAATGAGGGGTGCTTCTCAGATCATTTCTTATGAAATTCCGGTTACGATTTCCATTCTTGCCATCACTCTTTTGGCCGGTGGCATGAGCTTTGGAAAAATACTTTCTCACCAGCAAGGAACTCCCATCAACTGGTTTGTTTTTCACAACCCATTTGCCTTCATTGCTTTCTTCGTCTATTTCGTAGGTGCACTTGCTGAAACAAACCGTGCCCCATTCGACCTTCCCGAAGCAGAGTCTGAACTTGTTTCCGGTTATCATACTGAGTATACAGGAATGAGATTTGGTTTCTTCGCCCTGGCCGAATACATAGAAGTTTTT
>JBKHWS010000039.1:26569-26807 GCA_046566385.1 Bacteriovoracia bacterium
CAGCTCTTTTCCTGGGCGGGGGCAATCTTCCTTTTGCCATCGGAATCGACATCATTCCTCTCCAGCTCGCTCAGGTGGTAATTTTTATCACGAAGGCTCTCCTACTATATTACGTCGTAATTTGGGTGCGCTGGACATTTCCTCGTCTTCGCGTAGATCAACTTATGTCTATTTGCTGGAAATATTTAACTCCAATTGCCATCTTCAACCTTATTGGCTGTGCCGTATGGTTAGTTGT
>JBKHWS010000040.1:0-23412 GCA_046566385.1 Bacteriovoracia bacterium
AATCATCGGAATCAAAGAGGCCCAGAAGTCTACAGTAACTGGTGTTGAAAGGTTCCGTAAGCTTCTTGACGAAGGTCGTGCTGGTGATAACGTTGGTCTTCTTCTTCGTGGTACGAAGAGAGAAGATGTTGAGCGTGGTCAGTGTATGATCAAGCCGGGAACAGTTAAGCCGCACGCTAAGTTCCGTTGTGAAGTTTATATCCTTACAAAAGAAGAGGGTGGACGTCATACTCCAATCTTCAAAGGTTACCGTCCTCAGTTCTACTTCAGAACAACAGACGTAACTGGTTCAATCACATTGAACGAAGGTATGGAAATGATCATGCCAGGAGACAACACTTCTTTCGCAGTTGAGCTTATTGCTCCGGTTGCAATGGAAAAAGGTCTTCGTTTCGCTATCCGTGAGGGTGGTAGAACGATCGGTGCTGGTACCGTTTCAGACATTCTTGCTTAATATGTCAAAAAAATAACGGAAGGGGCTTTACAAAGGCCCCTTTCTTTTCTATTTTGCTAAAAAATTTTTTGTGGAGACTTCATGAAGACCAATAAACTGAGAATTAAGCTCCGTGCTTATGACTACAATATCCTTGACGCGTCGGTTCAGGAAATTGTCCAAACAGCTAAAAATACAGGGGCTCGTGTCGCTGGACCGATTCCTCTTCCTACTGAGATCAATCGTTACACCGTACTTCGTTCACCTCACATTGATAAAAAATCACGTGAGCAGTTCGAAATGCGTACCCACAAGAGACTAATCGACATCGTTGAGCCTACTCAGCAGACTGTTGACTCTCTCATGAAGCTCGATCTTTCAGCTGGTGTTGACGTAGAAATCAAATACTAATATAAAGCTTCAACGCTTTTTATTTTGTTATAGTTATTTTTTTATTAACCATGAATGCATCCCTTTGACAGGGTGATGCTGTGGAGGGCGAATGTCAGACGCAAAAGTCAGTCTGCCTGCTTTTTACGGAATTAAAGCTGGCATGACCAGAATCTTTGACCAGAACGGAAACCACGTTCCAGTCACTGTTGTTAAACTAATTCCGAACGTTATTTCCCAAGTTAAAACTGTTGAGAAAGACGGGTACACTGCTTATCAGGTTGCTTACAACCAAAAGCGTGAGTCTCTTCTTACTGCTCCAGCCAAGGGCCACCTCAAGAAAGCAAACATTGAGAAATCTCTTTCAGAACTTGCAGAAATTAAAGTTGCTGAAGTATCAGCTGATGCTCTTGGAAAAGAAGCATCTCTTGATGAGTTTCCAGTAAGCACATACGTTGATGTAACCGGTTCATCTAAAGGTAAAGGTTTCGCTGGTGTTATGAAGCGATACAATTTCCAAGGTGGTCCAGCTGCTCACGGCTCTCACTTTCACCGTCGTCCAGGATCTATCGGATGTCGTGCAACTCCAGCTCGAGTTTTCGCGAATAAGAAAATGCCTGGTCACTTAGGTGTTGAAACATCAACAGTACAAAACATCCAGGTTGTGGAAGTTAACCTTGAAGCTGGTTATATGCTTCTTAAAGGCTCAATCCCTGGCTCAAAGAACGGTTTCGTGAAAGTAGCGAAAGCCGTTAAGAAGGCATAAGGGGGAGGTAGATTATGACTGAATTAAACGTATTAAATACAAAATTTGAAAAGTCTGGCTCTCTTAAAACTAATCTTGATATGTCTGTAGAAGCTATCAATGAAGCTGTAGTTCACCAGGTGGTAAAAGCTACTCTAGCTGGTCGCCGTCAGGGAACAGCTGCTACCAAAACTAAAGCTATGGTTTCTGGTGGCGGTAAGAAGCCTTTTAAACAGAAGGGAACAGGTAATGCTCGTCAGGGTTCTACTCGTTCACCTCTAATGCCTGGAGGCGGTACCGTTTTCGGACCTCAGCCACGTGATTATTCTCAGAAAGTTAACAAGAAAGTTATGCTTAATGCTATCTCTTCTGTTCTTGCTGATAAACATCAGGCAGGCAAACTTCATATCGTAGAAAAATTTGAATCTACTGGTAAGACGAAAGATATGTTCCAGGCCCTTAACTCAAGGAACCTTCTTCCAGCTCTAGTAATTACAGCTGAAGTTAATGAAGCAGTATCACGCGCAGTAAGTAACCTTGCGAAAGCTAAGTATGCTCCAGTTGACGGTTTCAGCGTTTACGAAGCTGTAAAATTTGAAAACCTGGTAATTGAGAAAGCTGCTTTCGAAAAACTCCTTAGCAGGCTGGTGTAAGATGTTAGGTTTAGAAAACGTATTAATTAAACCACTATTAACTGAAAAAACGTCTCAAGAGACTGAGTCTTTCAATCGCTACGCTTTCGTAGTGAACACGAAAGCTAACAAAAACCAAATCAAGAGCGCTGTAGAAAAGTTCTTTGATGTAAAAGTTGTTAGCGTCCGCACTTCTGTTCTTCCTGGAAAAACAAAACGTGCTGGAAAAGGGATGAAGAAATCATCTTCAACTAAGAAAGCTTATGTTCAACTCCAAGACGGCCAGAAGATTGAATTCTTCAAGGGCATATAAGGTAAAAGGTTATAAAGTATGGCAACTTTAAAAAAATTCAGACCTATTACACCGTCTCAAAGAGAGAAGGCTGTAGTAACTGGTGATATTACTAAAGGTGTAGCCCCTGAGAAATCTCTCTTGGCCCCACTTAAGAAAAATGCTGGTCGTAACTCTTCCGGTAAGATCACTGTTCGTCACCATGGTGGCGGAGTTAAGCAAAAGTATCGTTTGGTTGATTTCAAACGCTCCAAGCTCGATATTCCTGCAACAGTAAGATCAATTGAGCATGATCCAAATAGAACATGTAACATTGCTCTTGTTGTTTACGCTGATGGTGAGAAGGCATACATCATCGCTCCGGTAGGACTAAAAGTTGGTGATGTTGTTATCTCTTCTGATAACGCTGATATCAAAGCTGGAAATTCAAAACTATTAAAAGATATTCCTGTTGGTACTCTTGTTCATAATGTTGAGCTTAACCCTAAGCGCGGCGGCCAGATGGCACGTTCAGCCGGCTCATACGCACAACTTATGGCCAAAGAAGGTGAGTATGCACTTCTTCGTTTACCATCGGGAGAGCTTAGAAAAGTGAAGGCGGATTGCCGAGCTACAATTGGTCAGGTTGGTAAGATCGAGCACGAACTTGCTAATACTGGTAAAGCTGGTACAAACCGTCACCGTGGTATTCGTCCGACTGTTCGTGGTGTTGTGATGAACCCGGTTGATCACCCGCACGGTGGTGGTGAAGGTCGTACGTCAGGTGGACGTCATCCAGTATCACCTTGGGGTATGCCAACTCGTGGTTACAAAACCAGGAAGAACAAGAGAACAAACAAGTTCATCGTTAAGAGAAGAAAGTAATAGGGGTAAATAATGGCACGTTCAATTAAAAAAGGTCCGTTTGTAGATAGTTACCTCTACAAAAAAGCTGAAGAGGCCAAGAAAAATACTAAAGGTAATACAGTCATTAAGACCTGGTCACGTCGTTCTACGATTACGCCAGATTTTATCGGGCTAACCTTCGCTGTTCATAACGGTAAGAAGTTTATTCCAGTATACGTGACTGATAACATGGTAGGGCACAAGTTTGGCGAATTCGCACTTACTCGTACCTTCAACGGTCACGGCGCCGGCGATAAAAAGAAGTAAGAGGTAACAAATGATTACAGTAAAAAACAATAACGTCGGAACATCAGCTCGCAAGGTTAGACAGGTTGTAGACTTGATCCGCAAGAAGAAGGTTGAGGAAGCTCTTAAGATCCTTCGTTTCTGCGAGAAGAAAGAGACAGCAATCGTTGTTACTAAGCTTATCAACAGTGGTCTAGCGATCGCTGCAGACTCTAAGAAGTATGACTTAGATAATCTGATCATAGATATGGTTAAGGTAGACGAGGGTCCTGCTCTTAAGCGAATCATGCCACGTGCTCAAGGCCGTGCATATCGCATTAGCAAGAAATCAAGTTACATCACTCTATCGCTTAAAGAAGCTTAATCAGGGGAAGACTAAATGGGACAAAAGGTTAATCCAACCGGTTTTAGATTAGGGTACATCAAGACCTGGCACTCAAACTGGTATGTAAAAAATAACTACGCTGAAATTTTCCAGCAAGACCTTGCTATCCGTAACTACATTGATACGGAACTAGCTCAGGCTGCTATTGCGAAAACAGAAATCACTCGTACAGCTGATCAGGTAAAAGTTACTGTTTACTCTGCCAAGCCAGGAGTTGCGATTGGTAAAAAAGGGACAGGGATCGAAAAAATCCGTAATGACCTTAAAAAAATTACCAACTGCCCTTTGTTTTTCAACATTGCGGAAGTAAAACGTCCAGATTCTGAAGCTAAGCTTATTGCTGAAAACATCGCTCAACAACTTGAGAAGCGTGTAGCCTTCCGTCGCGCAATGAAGAAAGTGATGACTTCTGCTTTCCGCTCTGGTGTTAAAGGAATCAAGATTAAGTGTTCTGGCCGTTTAGGTGGCGCTGAGATCGCTCGTACTGAAGGATATGCTGAGAAGAAAGTTCCTCTTCATACTCTTCGTGCTGATATCGATTACAACACAGCTCAAGCTAAGACTACATACGGGATCATTGGTGTGAAAGTATGGGTTTATAAAGGCGAGATTTACAAATAATTATAAGTACTTAGAGGTATTATATGTTAAGTCCTAAACGAGTAAAACATAGAAAGATGCAAAAAGGTCGTATGACCGGTGCTGCTCACTCAGGCAACACTCTCACTTTCGGTGAGTATGGTCTTCAGGCAACAACTTGCGGTTTCATTACAAACCGTCAAATCGAAGCCGCCCGTATCGCTATTTCACGTGAAACAAAGCGTGGTGGTAATATGTGGATTAAAATCTTCCCAGATAAGTCTCTTACTAAAAAACCAGCGGAAGTTCGTATGGGTAAAGGTAAAGGGTCTCCGGAAGAGTGGGTAGCTGTAATCAAGCCAGGTCGTATTCTTTTTGAAATCGGCGGGGTAGATAAAGCTACTGCAGATGCAGCCCTTAGATTAGCAAAGTATAAACTTCCAGTTAGAACGAAAATCGTATCAAAAGCGGACATGGAAACAGCAGATGCTGCTCCAAAGTCAGCTGAATAAACTGGATTTACTAGAGGTAGTTATGTTAAAAACCAGCGAAATTTCCAAACTTAGCGATAAAGAATTGACCGAGAAGGTTGCAAATCTTAAAGCTGAACTTTTCAACACAAAGTTCAACAAGTTCACAACTGGCAATGATAAGCCACACCTTGTGAAAGAGCTTAAGAAAGACATTGCTCGACTCCTCACTTCTAAAAACGCAAAAACTAAATAGGTGATGTATGAGCGAAGTAGCAAATAAAACAAAAAGAACACTGACAGGTGAAGTTGTTAGCGACAAAGCTGCTAAAACACTAGTTGTTAAAGTAGAACGTAAAATGATGCACCCAAAGTATCACAAGTTCGTTACCCAATCTAAGAAGTACCACGTTCACGACGAGAAAGGTCTTGGTAAGATTGGTAATGTAGTAACAATCGTCGAATCAAAGCCCTACTCTGCATTAAAGAGATGGGAACTTGTTTCTATCGTGAAGTAGTGGAGTAAATTATGATTCAGCAACAAACGATTCTAGATGTGGCCGATAACTCTGGCGCAAAAACTGTTCAGTGTATTAAAGTTCTGGGCGGTTCTAAGCATATGAGCGCTCAAGTTGGCGACGTTATCGTCGTAGCCGTTCAGCAAGCGATTTCTGGCGGTAAAGTGAAAAAAGGTGATGTTAAAAAAGCCGTTATCGTTCGTACTGTTTATCCAGTAAGACGCGAAGATGGTTCTTATATTAATTTTGATACAAACAGCGTGGTCATTATTGCAGCAAATAATGAACCAGTAGGTACACGTATTTTCGGGCCTGTCGCGAGAGAGTTAAGAAACAAGAACTTTTCGAAGATCTGTTCACTCGCTCACGAAGTGCTCTAATCAGCGTGTTGGAGGAAAAATGCAAAAGCTGAAAGTGAACGACACTGTTCAAGTCCTTGCCGGAAAAGATAAAGGCAAAAAGGGCAAGATCAAGTCAATCAACTTCAAGACAAATCGTGTTGTTGTTGAAGGTGTAAATGTAGTTAAAAAAGCAATCAAACCTAATCAAGCTAATCAGCAGGGTGGGATTGTGGATATGGAAAAAGCCATCCATATCAGTAACGTTTCTCTCTTGGATCCAAAGTCTGGAAAACCAACGCGAGTGAAAGTTAAGCAAGAAGCTGGCAAAAACGTTGGACGAGTTGCTTCTAAAAGCAACCTGGCACTTTAATCTGAGGTAAACATATATGGCACGTTTAAAAGCTCTGTATGAATCAGAGGTAAAAAAAGGTCTGAATGAAAAGTTTAAATACGAAAACGTTCATCAGATCCCAAAACTAGAAAAAATTATCGTTAACTGTGTTACTCGTGATGCGGTTTCTAACGGTAAAATTGTAGATAGCATTGTTGCAGATCTTGCAGCGATCACTGGTCAAAAGCCAGTTGTTGCTCGCGCGAAAAAATCAATTGCTTCATTCAAACTACGTCAAGACCAGGCTCTTGGTGCATTTGTTACTCTTCGCGGAGAGCAGATGTATGAGTTCCTTGACCGTTTGATTAACCTTTCTCTCCCTCGAGTAAAAGACTTTCGTGGTCTTTCACCTAAAGGCTTCGATGGTAAGGGTAACTATACAATGGGTTTGAAAGAGCAAATCATTTTCCCTGAAATTGACTACGATAAGATCGATAAGATCCGTGGCTTGGGAATCAGCTTTGTTACAACAGCCACTAACAACGAAGAAGGCCGCGAGCTCCTAAGACAGTTCGGTATGCCTTTCAGAGAAAAGTAAGAGGGAACTATGGCACGATTAAGCGCAGTAGTAAAAAATAAGAGAAGAGAAAAACTAGCTAAGAAGTTCGGTCCGAAAGCTGCTGAACTTAGAGCTAAGGCAGTTGATATGAAGCTCTCTGATGAAGAAAGAGATGCTGCAAGAGCAAAGCTTCAGAAAATTCCACGTAACGGAAACCCTAACCGTGTTCGCAATCGTTGTGAGCTAACAGGAAGACCTCGTGGCTTTTATCGTGATTTTAAACTTAGCCGAAATAAATTCCGTGAACTAGCAAACAATGGTCTCATCCCAGGTGTGACCAAGGCTAGCTGGTAAGGAAGGGGAACACATTATGATGACAGATCCTATCGCAGATTTATTAACAAGAGTTCGTAACGCTAACAAAGCGGGATTGGACAAAGTTGAAATTCCTGCAAGTAAAATTAAAGCAAATATTTGCCGCGTTCTAAAAGAGGAAGGCTATATTAAGTCTTTCAAGATCGCCGCTAAATCCCCTTCTGAAATCGTGATTAAAGTCGGTCTTAAAGAAGGTGCAATTGTTGGTCTTAAAAGAGTTTCGACTCCAGGATTAAGAGTATATAAAGGCTACCGTGACATGCCTCGCGTTCTTTCAGGACTAGGTGTTAGCGTTGTTTCCACTTCTGCAGGAATTATTTCTTCCCGCAAAGCAGCCTCTCTGAAACTAGGTGGCGAAATCATCTGTAACGTTTGGTAATTGGAGCGACTTATGTCACGTATAGGTAAACAGCCAGTAGGCATTCCTGATAAAGTAGAAGTTAAACTCAACGGTAATAGCGTTGAAGTTAAAGGCCCTAAGGGTCAGCTATCTTACACTTTCCACAAAGAAGTGAAGCTAGAGAAAGCTGATAAAGCGATCAACGTACTTCCAGCGAACGAGAGCACAACAGCTCGGGCTCTTTGGGGTATGTCGAGAACACTCCTTGGGAACATGGTGACTGGTGTAACAACTGGTTTCGTAAAGTCTCTTGAGTTCAATGGTGTAGGTTACAAGGCTGCTGTTTCTGGTAGCACTCTAACTCTTAACCTCGGATACTCTCACCCTATTGACTACAAACTCCCAAAA
Organism: Bacteriovoracia bacterium; assembly: GCA_046566385.1. Classification (GTDB taxonomy): domain Bacteria; phylum Bdellovibrionota; class Bacteriovoracia; order Bacteriovoracales; family Bacteriovoracaceae; genus Peredibacter. The sequence goes on from JBKHWS010000040.1 coordinate 7,930, forward strand.
GGGGTTGAGGCTAAGGTTAATAAGAACGTGATCGAGTTCTCTGGTTGCGATAAAGAACTTGTTGGCTTCGTTGCTGCTCAAGTCCGGTCTTTCAGAGAGCCTGAGCCTTATAAAGGTAAGGGTCTGAAATACACTGATGAAACAATCATCAGAAAAGCCGGTAAAACAGGCGCTAAAAAATAATAGGTGAGTTATGAGAAAAAATCTTTCGAAAATTAAAAATGAAACCAAGGCTAAAGAATACCGCCGTAAACTTTCAATCAGAAAGAAGATCGTTGGTTCAGCTGAGAAACCACGTTTGGCCGTAACAAAGTCAAACAAACATTTACGTGTTCAGGTTATTGACGATGTTAAGTCAGCAACTCTTTTCTCTATCCAGACTTATGGAAAGACAAAAGTTGCTGATCACGCTAACGCTGAAGGCGCTAAGAAAGTTGGTGCAGCTGTAGCTGATTCGCTTAAAAAGAATAACCTCACTAAAGCCGTTTTTGATAGAAGTGGTAAGCAGTATACAGGTGTGATTAAAGCACTTGCTGACTCAATCCGTGAAAACGGTATTCAAATCTAATTAGGGGACTTTATGAGCGAAGAAAATAACGTAGAAAATACAGAAACAGAAACAGAAGCAAAAACTGAAAAGAAAGGCGGAAAGCGCCCTCAACGTGCTCCAAGACAAGAGAAGAAGCCAGTTCAAGATGGTCTTAATCCTGATCTTGAAGAAAGAGTTGTAGCTGTCAATCGAGTTGCAAAAGTTGTTAAAGGTGGTCGTCGCTTCTCATTCGCAGCCCTTATCGTTGTTGGAGACAAGAACGGAAAAGTTGGTTACGGACTTGGTAAAGCTAAGGAAGTTCCAGATGCAATTCGTAAAGCTGGAATGAAAGCTTCTAAGAGAATGATTAAAGTTTCAATTGAGAACGGAACTATCCCACACGAAGTTCTTGGTCTTTTTGGAGCTGGTGAAATTCTTCTTAAGCCAGCTGGAGAAGGTACAGGGATTAAGGCTGCTGGTGCATGTCGTTCTATCCTTGAGCTTGCCGGCGTAAAGAACGTTCTTACGAAGTCAGTTCGTGGTTCGAACCCTCATAACGTTGTGAAAGCAACTTTTAAAGCACTTAAGAACCTTCGTTCACTAGATGAAGTGGCAACTGTTCGTGGTGTAAACACTAAAGGTCTTCGTATGAAGGCTAAAGCTTCAAAAGCTTAAGGTGAACATATGGAAAAGCAAATTACAGTAAAACTTAAAAGAAGTGTTATCGGTTGTACTGATAAGCAAAAAGCAACAATCAAAGGCCTAGGTCTAAGAAAAATTAATCACACGAAGACGCTTGAGAATACTCCAGCAGTACGCGGAATGATTAAAGCTATGATCCAGTGGCTTGAGATCGTTAAATAATTGAGGTTGAATATGCTAACTCTAAGAACATTAAAAAGTCCGAAAGGCGCTCATAAAAATATCAAGCGTATTGGCCGTGGTCAGGGCTCTGGTCAAGGTACTCAAGCTGGTAAAGGGCATAAAGGACAAAAAGCTCGTAACGGTGGCGGTATCCGTATCGGTTTCGAAGGTGGTCAAATGCCACTTTACAGACGTCTACCAAAAGTTGGTTTCTCTAACGCAGCATTTAAAACTGAATATGCTGTACTTAATCTTGAGAAACTAGCTGAAAAGTTTGAGTCTGAAGTGGTTACTCGTGAAACACTTATCGATAAAGGCTTCTTGAGCGGTATTAATAAGTCTATGCCAATCAAAATTTTGGCAAAAGGCGAATTTAATAAGGCTCTAACCTTTAAAGGCATTGAAAAGTTCTCTGCTAAAGCTTTAGAATTAATCAAAAAAGCTGGCGGCAAGGTTGAGAACGCCTAACTGAACACTGATGGGCCCTCTGGGTCCAATTGAAGGAATACAGGGATGTCATCAAATGTTTCTAAGCTCGAAGAGCTAAAAAAACGAGTTTTCTTTACAATTCTGATGCTAGGAATTTATCGGGTAGCTACTCAGGTCCCAACACCGGGAGTTGATGGAGCTGCCCTTTCCTCATTCTTTGAAGGAATGAAGGGATCTCTTTTTAGCGTCTTTAACACTTTCTCAGGTGGAGCTCTGGAGCGATTCTCAGTTCTTGCACTGGGAATCATGCCTTACATTACTTCATCCATTATTTTCAGCCTTCTTTCATATTCTATCCCAGCGCTGGGGGAACTTCAGAAAGAGCCTGATGGTCACAAAAAAATTCAGCAGTATACTCGCTATGCAACTGTCCTTCTTTGTTTCTTTCAGGGTTATGGTTTGTCTGTTGGACTTGAAAATATCAAGTCTCCGAATGGACTTCCTGTAGTGATAGATCCAGGAATGGGATTTCGACTTTTGACAGTCATCAGCTTAACCGCAGGTACAATGTTTGTGATGTGGTTAGGTGAGCAGATCACTGAAAGAGGCATTGGTAACGGTATTTCTCTTATCATCTTCGCTGGTATTGCAGCCGGGATCCCTTCAGGAATTCGAGATACATTCAATCTTCTTCAAAATGGAGAAATGAGTGTTGTGAACCTCTTAATTGTTCTCGGAATTATGCTTGTTTCCTTTTGGTTTATTATCTTTGTGGAAAGAGCGTTCAGAAAAGTTCCTGTCCAGTATGCTAAACGAGTTGTTAATAACCGTGTATTTGGAGGTCAGTCTTCTCACCTTCCAATCAAGGTTAATATCTCAGGTGTTATGCCTCCAATTTTTGCGAGTGCACTCCTTGGATTCCCGACAACAATCTCTCAATTTATTCCTCAGGAAAGTGCAGCTAAAGGCATCTTTTCAAACATTGAACAGCTCTTTTACCCTGGTAAAATGCTGTATAACGTAGTCTTTGTTGGCCTTATCATTTTCTTTGCCTATTTCTACTCAACAATTCAATTCAAGACTGATGATGTTTCAGAATCTTTGAAGAAAAATGGTGGGTTTATTCCTGGGATTCGTCCGGGTGAACAAACTGCAGATTTTCTTAATAAAGTCATTAGTCGCCTAACTCTAGTAGGTGCCATTTATGTAGCGGCTATTTGTATTATGCCTGCTATTTTATTTAATTATGCCAAAGTTCCTTTTTACTTTGGTGGAACATCCCTTCTTATTCTTGTAGGTGTGGCAATCGATACTATGGCCCAGGCCGAAGGTTTCATGATTTCACAACGCCTTGATACGGCTTATAAAGTTAAGGGTAAGTATTCTGGGGTAAAAAGGTTTTGATGAAGTCTCATTTGATTTTCATAGGAGCACCGGGATCAGGTAAAGGAACACAAGCAAGCAAGCTAGTAGCTGAAAAAGGTTTTAAACATATCTCCACTGGAGATCTGCTCCGTTCTGAAATCGCCAAACAGAGTCCTCTTGGACTTGAAGTTAAGAAGGTTATGGATGAAGGAAAGCTGGTTTCAGATGATTTAGTAATTAGACTCCTTCAGGCGAATATTAACCTGAACGAGAAGCAGTATATTTTTGATGGCTATCCCAGAAATCTAGCTCAGGCTCAGACTCTGGATAAAGAAGTTCTCAAAGGCGCCCCTTCGGTGGCGGTTTATTTTGAAATTGATATGGGTAAGTTAGTCGAAAGATTAACAAATCGCAGGACATGTAAGAACTGTGGTGCTATATATAACCTCATCTCAAAGAAGCCTAAGGTAGTGGGCGTATGCGACCAGTGCGGTAGTACCGATCTCGTACAAAGAGCGGATGACAAGGAAGAGGTGATTACAAATCGCCTACAGGTCTTTAAAGAGACCGTAGACCCTGTCCTTAAGTATTACCAAGATCTTGGACGTTTGATGAAGGTTAATGCAGAATCGTCGGTTGATGAAATCTTTGAACAGATTTTGTCAAAAGTGTGACGTTTCAGAATTTATATTATTGTCTTATAGATTTTATTTTTATATAAGGTCACTTACTTTTTAGGAAGGGCATGGCTGAGTCAACTGACACAATTGAAGTGGAAGGGGAAGTTCTTGAACTTTTACCCAATACGCGTTTTAGAGTAAAACTCCCTAATGGACATGTGGTTTTAGCACACATTAGTGGAAAGATGAGAATGAATTTTATCAAAATCCTACCTGGCGACAAAGTAGTGATTGAGATTAGTAAATATGACCTTGATAAGGGTCGAATCATTTTTAGAAGCAAGGGTTAATAATTATGAAAGTACGTTCATCAGTAAAGCCAATCTGTAAAGACTGCAAAGTTGTAAAACGCCAGGGCGTTCTACGAGTTATCTGTAAAGTAAATCCAAAGCATAAGCAAAAACAAGGCTAGTAGGGGAAATATATGGCACGTTTATTAGGTGTAGACTTACCAAGAAACAAAAAAATGAGCATTGCTCTTAGATCTCTTTACGGAGTAGGTCCTAAGGTTGCAACTGATGTTCTAGCGAAAGTTGGAATCAGTGGAGACAAGAGCTCGAACGAAATTACTGAAGAAGAAGTACAGGCAATCCGTACTGCTCTTGAAGAATATACAGTTGAAGGTGACCTTCGTCGTGAGATCGCTTTAAATATCAAGCGTCTTAAGGATCTTGGTTGTTACCGCGGTATTCGTCACCGTAAAGGTCTTCCTGTTAACGGTCAGCGTACTCATACAAACGCTCGTACGCGTAAGGGTCCTGCTGTAGCAATTGCAGGTAAGAAATCAATCAAGGCAATGAAATAATTTAAGGTAGGAACATATGGCACAAACTAATGCACAAAAAGCTTCAGGAATGAGTTCTGGCGGAGCTAATAAAGGCGGAAAAAAGAAAGTTCGTAAGAACTTATCTCACGGAGTATGTCACATCCATGCTTCTTTCAATAATACAATCGTTACAATCAGCGATGCTGAAGGTAATGCTGTAGTTTGGGCATCTGCTGGTGGCTTAGGCTTCCGCGGCTCTAAAAAATCAACTCCGTTCGCTGCTCAGGTTGCTTCTCAGGAAGCTGCTAAGAAAGCTGCTGAACATGGTCTTAACTCTGTGGATGTTAAGGTTAAAGGTCCAGGCGCTGGTCGTGAAAACGCTATCCGCGCTCTTCTTGCTGCTGGCCTCAGAATCACTTCTGTTGCTGACATGAGCCCAATGCCTCACAATGGCTGTAGAGCTCCAAAGAGAAGAAGAGTTTAATTTAAGCGTTGTCTTCGTTAGTTCGCCAATTAGGAGTTATTGAATGAATTCTTTTATGAGTAAAAATTGGGCTGGAATGATTCGTCCGGCTGCACTAGAAGTAGATACAGAAGGTCTTAAATCTAATTATGGTAAGTTCACTGCCAAGCCACTTGAGCGCGGTTATGGTCTTACTCTTGGTAACTCGTTAAGAAGAGTTCTTCTTTCTTCTCTCCAGGGTGCTGGTATTGTTGCTGTTAAGGTTGATGGTGTTGACCATGAGTTCGGCACAATTAATAACATCAAGGAAGAAGTTTCAGAAATCATTCTTAACTTGAAAGAAATCCGTTTCAAAATTATCGATAAAGAAGAAGTGACTCTTGTTCTTGAAAAGAACTCTGAAGGCGCTGTTAAAGCTTCTGATATCCAGGAAAATGCTAACGTAAAAGTTTTAAATCCTGAACACACAATCTGTAACGTTTCTTCAGGCGGATCTATTCGTATGGAGCTAAAAGTTGCTCGTGGAAAAGGGTATGTAACTGCACTTGATAACAAAGAAGCTTTTGATCTTCCTATCGGTTGGATCTATATCGATACTCTTTTCTCTCCAGTTCACCGTGTGAACTACACTGTTACAAATAGCCGTGTAGGTAAGAGAACAGACTACGATAAATTAACCCTTGAAGTTTGGACGAATGCTGGTATCGATCCGGTTGATGCTGTTGCTATTTCAGCTAAAATCCTTCGCGATCAACTTTCTGTTTTCCTTAACTTTGAAGATAAGGATGCTCCTGCTGAAGTTAAGCCAGCTGCTGCTGCCGGTGCTTCTGGTGGGGTTGCTAACGAAGCTCTTCTTAAGCCAGTTTCTGAGCTTGAGCTTTCAGTTCGTTCAGCTAACTGTTTACAGAATGCTAATATTAAATATATCTATGAGCTCGTTTCTAAGACAGAAGGCGAAATGCTCAGAACTAAGAACTTTGGACGTAAGTCTCTTAACGAAATTAAAGAGATCTTATCCAGCATGGGTCTTGGCCTTGGCATGAAAGTCGACAATATTATGAAGCAGGTTCAGCACGCTGAGTAAGCGTTCTTATAGGGGAATTTTATGAGACACGGTAATCACAAATACAAACTTGGCGTTAAGCCTCAGCACAGAAAGGCTCTTGTTCAGAATCTTTCTATCGAGCTTATCACTCATGGAAAAATCAGAACTACTGAAACGAAAGCTAAAGCTATCAAGCCTTTCGTTGAGAAGCTTGTGACACTTGCTAAGAACGATACGATTGCTAATCGTCGTCTTGCTTTCACAAAGCTTAACAACAAAGAAGCTGTGGCTGCTCTATTCACTAACGTTGCTCCTAAATTCAAGCAGCGTCCAGGTGGATATACTCGCATCCTTAAACTGGCCGAAGGCCGTCTAGGTGATGGTGCTAAAGAAGCTTTCATCGCTTTTGTTGAGTAATCTATTTAAATAGCCCCTCTTTGAGGGGCTTTTTATTTCATGCTTAATCGAATTATTGTCATTTTAGTTATTATTGCTGCAGCCGTTGGATACTCGGTTTACCAGAAACAGAATCTCCAGACTCATCTCGCTGGCAGTTCCGAAGCGATTCTTGCAAAACTTCCCCAAGGTGTTTTTGAAACTTTAGATGGTAAAGTTTTTGATCCCCATCATTTATTTGAAAAAAACGATTTAAGCCTCCTGGTTGTTCATTATTGGGGCACTTGGTGCGCCCCTTGTGAAGCTGAGCTGCCCGATCTTTTGGCGCTAATAAAACGATTTGAGGATCGTCCTGATGTGAAGTTCCTTTTAGTGGCCACGAATGATGAAAAAAGAAAGGTAGAAAAACATATTAAGACCCTGCCTATCCCTAAGAGTTCAATTTATTGGCTGATGGACAACAAGGGAATTCATCGTACTCAGTATGGTACAACCCGCGTCCCGGAAACCTTTGTGTTTTCGTCGGATAAAAGAACCTTGCGAAAGTATACCGGGCCTCAGGAATGGAACAAACCCCTGTTTTTCCAAACTTTTGACGAATTCATACAGATTTCCTCCCGAAAAATGTAAATAAAATCCGCAATCAGACAAATCTCCTGTCAAGAAAACCGACAAATTGTCGATAAGTCAGACGATTACAAAAAAGATGTTCACGGAATGAACATTGAATACAGGAGAAAAATCTATGATTGATTGGAAAGCGATTAAAGATCTACATACAACTAAGAGTCTGGAAAAGATTATCGGTAACTGGTACGGACTTGATGTTTTGTATGTGGATACACAAGGGCGAGTCCAGTTTATTCAGGATCCATCATACTCCTATAAGTCTCCATTCCTGAAGCTGCAGATGACACATTCATTTGGACATGACTGGCTGGATGCTGATGTGGAAAAAGTTTTTGAATTCTTTAATTCTTCATCTGAAGAGAGTTATGAGTTTGATGCCTTTTTCCCGGGAACTTTCGGCTTCTCACATAAGGTTGAAGTCGATGGAGAGTTCTGTGGAGTGGTTATCGCCTATCCATATTTTAAAGAAACAACAACGTCAGAAGAACTTGAGGGCGTGGTGAGCAAGATGGTGGAGTGCGGGATCAGCCCGGATGATGCCAGGTTTGCCATTTCAAAGGTGAAGAAATTCTCCGGCCGCTTTTATACTGAGATGAAAGAGCTTGTTTATATTGTTGCTGATGAAGTGGGAACATTTCACCAGGAGATATCTAAGCGTGAAGCTAGGATCATGGATCTTAACTCAGAACTTGGAAACAAATACCGCTACCACAACCTGATTGGTAAATCGAAAAAGATGCAGCAGGTTTATCACCTGCTTTCGAAAGTCTCCAACTCAGAATCCACAATCATGATTCAGGGGGAGAACGGTACAGGTAAAGAAATGGTTGCAAAGGCCATCCATTACAATTCACCAAGAAAAGATGCGGTTTTCATGGCGGTGAACTGTTCTGCCTTTAACGATAACCTTCTTGATTCTGAACTTTTTGGTCACGTGAAAGGCTCATTCACTGGCGCGATCAAAGATAAGAAAGGTGTATTCGAAGTGGCAAACGGTGGGACTTTGTTCCTGGATGAAATCGGGGATACATCTCCATCAATGCAGGTAAAACTCCTTCGAATCCTTCAGGAAGGAACCTACATGCCGGTAGGGGCCACTCAACCGAAAAAAGTGAATGTACGCGTGATCGCGGCAACGAATAAAAATCTTAAGGAAATGATCGCTAAAGGTGAGTTCAGGGAAGACCTTTATTACAGAATCAACGTCATTAACGTTGCCCTCCCGGCACTCAGGGAGCGTCCCGAAGATATTCCTGTTCTGATGGACTACTTCCTTCAGAAGCGCTGTGAAGAATCAGGGCTTCCGCTTAAGACTTTCTCCAAGAAGTGTCTTGAGAAGATGCTGGATCACCATTGGCCAGGTAACGTTCGTGAACTTCAAAACGAAGTTGAGCGACTGGTGGTTCTGGCCGGTGAAGAAAAAACAATTACACCAGATATGCTTTCAGCCAGAATTCTCGAGAGCGGAGAAGCAAATTCAGGCAATCATTCGAATGCCGGAGGCAATTTCCTCAAGGGTGTGAATACCAATGGCTCGCTGAAAGATGCACTCGAGGAGCTTGAGATTCTGATGATCCGTGAAGGACTCAAAAGAACGGGCTTTAACAAGTCCAAGCTGGCTAAAGAGCTGGGGATTTCGAGAGCTGGTCTCATCATGAAAGTAGATAAATACGGACTCGATAAAAGAGCTCAGAAAAGAGCGGCTGGAGAATAAATTTAAAGGCCCCTGTCAGGGGCCTTTTCTTTTGGAATCAAAATGCCACAAGTATTAGAAAGTCGTCTCACACATGAGAAAGTTATTCAGTATGAAGATGGGGAATTCATCTTTGAGGAAGGTGACACTTCCAGGGATCTCTTTATCATTCAGGAAGGCGAAGTAGAGATTTTTAAGAAAACGGATGTTGGAGATTTGAAACTGGCAGTTTTCCAAAGAGGAGATTTCTTTGGAGATATGGCCCTGCTTCAGGGTGGACACCGTTTCGCAGGAGCAAAGGCGAAGGGTAAAACCAAATTGCTGGTTCTGCAGCCGGGAGGCTTTTTGCTTAAAATAAGAAGAGATCCGACGTTTGCGTTTGAAATGCTTCAGGCCTTGTCTTTAAGGATCAAAGTTTCCAATGAACGTTTGATCGAGGTTATTAAGAAAGGAAATATTCCAAAAGAAATGGTGGAAGAAATCCTTCAGTTAATGAGCGGACGATGATCACGAACCTTAAAACGGAAAAGATGGTTGTCATTTCAGATCTCCATTTTGGAAATCCATTTTCATCCAGAACACACGTAGCTCTTGAATTCATCAAGTGGGCCGCAGCTCATGAGTATGACATTTGTATCAATGGTGATGGTCTTGAAGTTGCTCAGGCCTCTTACGGCAAAATGATAACTGAAATGCCTGAGGTCGTGAGAACTATCAAGAACATCAATAAGCAAAATCACTCGATCTACTACATTGTAGGAAACCATGACATGTCACTGGAAAATTTTCTGGAAGACTGGGGATATTTCAAGGTTTCTCCATTTCTGAATGTCAGTTCCGGGAATTCAAGAATCAGAATTGAACACGGTCATCTCTACGATCCTTTTTACGTCAAACACCCACGGCTTTATGAAACATGTACCCACCTCGGCGGACTTCTGCTGAAAATTTCTCCCAGCTTCTACAAAACCTGGATTGCCTTCGAAAAATGGCGGGCCCATGCAAGAGCTAAAAAAACCGGCATTATCGGAGAGCCGCCTGAATTTGCTGAAGCAGCTCGAGAGATTTCACAGAGAGGTTTTGATTGTGTCGTCTTCGGGCACACCCATCATCCTGGGGAAGTTCTCCTGGATAATGAGAAGCGGTATCTTAATCCCGGCTCCTGGCTACTTTCCTGTCATTATGTTGAGATAAATAATGGCACGGTCTCTCTCAAAAATTGGGATAATTCAAAGCAGCATTCCTTTACCCTGAAGTAGTTCCAAGGTATAACTTTGGCACATATTTCAGGAGGGTCTGATGCTGACCAATGATCAAAGACGAGATCAACTCTCGACGTTAACTAAACAAGCTGAACTCGGCGGTGGAGCTCAAAGAATTGAGAAACAACACCAGCAGGGAAAATATACTGCCCGGGAAAGAATCAACAAGCTTCTTGATCCGGAATCCTTTATTGAGTTTGATAAGTTTGTCGTCCACCGTTGCGAATCTTTCGGAATGGAAAAGACCAAATATCTTGGGGATGGAGTTGTTACCGGGATTGGAACAATCAACGGACAACAAGTTGCCATCTTTTCTCAGGACTTTACCTGTTGGGGTGGAGCGCTTGGGATGGCCTACGCCAAAAAGATCTGCAAGGTCATGGACTTCGCTCTGGAAAACAGAATACCTGTGATTGGTATCAATGATTCCGGTGGTGCCCGAATTCAGGAAGGGGTTGAGTCACTTGCCGGATATGCTGAAATTTTCTATAGAAACGTTCAGGCTTCAGGAGTTATTCCTCAAATTTCCCTTATCATGGGCCCATGTGCCGGTGGAGCAGTTTATTCACCTGCCATGACTGATTTTATTTTCATGGTTGATAAAACTTCTTACATGTTCGTGACTGGTCCGGATGTCATCAAGACTGTGACTCATGAAGAAGTAACGAAGGATGCCCTGGGCGGAGCTCAGACTCATAATGAGAAATCTGGTGTGGCTCATTTCAGGACTGATGATGAAGATGATTGTTTTGAAAGAGTGAGAGAGCTTCTGGCCTTCATCCCTCCTTGTAATAAGAAGAAGCATTCCCTGAAGCTCACAACCGATTCTGTTACCAGACAGAATAACAAGTTAAAGAATTTTGTTCCGGATAATTCTAAGAAGCCTTACGACATGCATGAGCTGATTCTCGAAGTGATTGATGATCAGCACTTCCTGGAAGTCCACGCTGACTTTGCTAAGAATATCCTGACTGGTTTTGCCTCAATCGGTGGCATTAAAGTTGGTATTGTCGGAAACCAGCCGAGCTTCCTCGCAGGATGCCTCGACATCGATTCATCAGTGAAGGCTGCCCGCTTTGTTCGTTTCTGTGATGCTTTCAATATCCCAATAATTACTTTGGTTGATGTTCCAGGATTCCTTCCGGGAACGGTTCAGGAGTATGGCGGAATCATCCGTCATGGGGCCAAGCTTCTGTATGCTTATTCAGAAGCTACAGTTCCCCTTATTACCTTAATCACCAGAAAAGCTTATGGCGGGGCCTATGATGTAATGGCCTCAAAACATATCAGAGCTGATATCAATCTTGCCTATCCAACTGCAGAAATTGCAGTGATGGGAGCAGAAGGTGCAGTGAACATCATCTTCAGGAATGAATTGGTGGGATTAAAGGGTGAGGATTTCAACAAGAAGAAAGCAAGCCTCGTGGAAAGCTACGAAAATAACTTCGCCAATCCTTATCGTGCCGCTGAGCTAGGATATGTTGATGAAATTATCAATCCGGAAATCACCCGCCAGCGCCTTTATCAATATCTCAAGGCACTGGAGAATAAGAAAGTTGCATGTCCGGACAGAAAACACGGGAATATTCCACTATGAAAGGTAAACGCGTCTTAATTATAAATCGTGGTGAAATTGCTATTCGAGTGGCAAAAGCGCTTAATGAGCTTGGTCTGGTTTCAGTCGGGGTTTGGACAGACAATGAAACTGAGCCGCCTCATCTTGAGTTTTGCCAGGAATGGGTTCACCTCTCTGGAAGCAATAACAAAGAAACTTATCTCGATATTCCGAAGATCATGAAGCTCATCGACGATTACAAAATCGATGCTGTTCACCCTGGTTATGGTTTTCTTTCTGAGAACCGTGAGTTCTCTGAAGCTCTGGCCAAGAAGGGAATTATCTTTATCGGTCCTAATCCAACAGCTGTCTACAAGATGGGCGCTAAGGATATTTCTAAACAAGTTGCCAAAGAAGCGGGAGTTCCCGTGGTTCCCGGCTCAGTGGGCGAAGTTCCAACCGTGGAAGAAGCCATCAAGCTGGCAAATGAAATGGGCTACCCCATCCTTTTGAAAGCTGTTGCAGGTGGTGGTGGTAAAGGCATGAGACCTTGTTATTCAGAGGAAGATGTAAGAAACAGTTTTCCTGCTGTTCAACGAGAGGCTCAATCCAGTTTCGGCTATGCCGGCCTTCTTGTTGAAAAATATATTTTAAATCCTCATCATATTGAGGTTCAGATCCTCGCTGATAAAAAGGGTAACGTTTATCACGTTTTTGAACGTGAATGCTCTATTCAGCGCCGTCACCAAAAAATTATTGAAGAAGCTCCCTCTCCCTTCATTGGCAATGATGAAGCTCTCCGGAAAGAAATCTGTGAAACTGCAGTTAAGTGTGCCAGGGCCGTAAACTATGATTCTGCCGGCACGGTGGAATTCATCATGGGCGAAGACAAGAAGTTTTACTTCCTTGAAATGAACACCCGAATTCAGGTGGAGCATCCGATTACTGAAGAAATTACAGGAGTTGATCTTGTGGCAAACATGATCAAAGCGGCCTTTGATGAATCGCTGGATTTTAAATCCCAGGATGACATTAAAATCCAGGGACATGCCATTGAACTTCGAATCTGTGCGGAAGATCCTATCTCGATGCTACCAGCTCCAGGAAAAATAGTAGGATTTGAAACGACCTTTCCTCAGGGAATCCGTTTTGATCATTGCATTTACCCTAAGTTCGCTATTACTCCGGATTTTGATCCAATGATTGGGAAGCTCATCGCCAAGGGATTTAATCGCGAAGTGGCCCTTAGGAAAGTCAGAAGTGCGCTGGATGGTCTTATCATTGATGGAATTAAAACTAACTGTGCTCTTCATAAGGTTATTCTGAATGAAGAAAATTTCAGGAATGGTCATTATTCCACGAACTATATCGGAAACATCAAGCCTCAGGAGAGTGTTCCACCAAAAGAAGATATTGAAGCCTTTATGCTTAAAGTTGCTGCAATTGAAATGAATCAAATGGGAGAGAAGGCATGAGATATTACTTCATCAATCAGGACATGAAAGAGTTCTCTCTCGACATTGAAGTTCAGAATGGAAAGGTGCTGGAGTTCACTCACGAAGGCACTAAAACCAAGCTTTTCATCCGTCACCTGGCGGGAAAGAAATTCTATTCCTTCGATGGAGTGGCATGGAAAAAACTGGCCGCACTCGGGGTTAACGAAGTACTGGTTTCCAATTCAGAAGTTTATAAAGTCTACCGGGGTTTTAAACCTTCCGGTCTCAATAAGGGTGGAGCTGGAGCTCTTATTACTCAAATGCCTGGTAAAGTCGTTAAGCTCCTCAAAAAAGAAGGCGATAGAGTTTCTGTAGGGGAAACCGTTCTGCTTTTAGAGGCCATGAAAATGGAAAATGAGATTAAGTCCGGAGCCGAAGGGATCGTGAAGACCATCAATGTGAAGGAAGGGCAGGCCCTTGAGGCTGGATGCTTAATGGTGGAAATTGAGTAGTTTACATTTTTAGACGTTCCAAATGCTAAAGGCTTGCAGTTGTAAGTCTATGATTTTAAAAGGTTTTTCTTTTTCTTTGCTTCTAACTACAAAAAAATCAAACTTTTTTGTAATTAATCTCTGTGCTTATAAGTCTTTGTTAATATTGATTTTTTTCATTATTGCAAACAAAACTACAAAAAATGTAATAAAAGTTGTAGTTGTCGAGCCACAATTAAGAAAATGCAGGGATGCAGATAATGGCCATTAAAGATGATTTTGAATTCATAAATTCTGACGTTTGGTTGAAATATACCCAGGATAGATACGTACCTCTTGAGGATATAAAATATCGCCTCGAGAAACTAAACATATCAAAATCAGATTGGCCTGACTTAAAATTAAAAATTCTCGCCTTTAGAAAATTGAATTCAATTCCATTATTTTTAGAATCTATTAGTAAAAAGTTTTGGTTTTTCCCTTCGGACTGTATTTTAAAAAAGATCAATCATATTGAGCATGTCGGAAATAAGCTCTTTGAGAAAATAGAAAATTATCAAAGCTTTAAAGAAGAATTTTTAACCAACTCCTCTATAGAGGAAGCCATCACTTCCGCCATTTATGAAGGAGCCAATAGTACGAGAGCGGCGGCCAAAGAACTAATTGCTACAGAGAAAGTTCCAGCGACGAAAGATGAGTGGATGCTGATAAATAACTTCAGGGCCATGCAATGGATAAAAGAAAATCATCTGTCTGATGTCGATAAAAAACTTATTCTAGTTATTCACAAAATGGTCACGAAGAATACTTTACTTGGAGATGATGCAAATTTTTCTGGAAAATTCAGGGATGATAAAGTTTTTGTTGGTTCTCATGAGGGTGTTAACTTTAATCTGATTGAAAGCACTTTAGATGAAGTCATAACGTTAACAACTTCTAACCCAAGATATTTGCACGGTCTCGTAAAAGGAATTCTACTACATTATTTTATTGGCTACATACATCCATTCTTTGATGGAAATGGCAGAACAGCAAGAACGCTTTTCTACTACAAAGCAATGAAGAATGATCTGAAATTTGTAGAGCTCCTTTCCATATCTGCCTATCTTAAAGAGCATGGAAATCAATACACTAAGGCATTCGACCTTGTTAAAGAAAATGAAATGGACATCACATATTTCGTGGATTTTTGTCTTGATTCATTGATTGAGTCCCTTAACAAAGTTGAAGAAAAAGTGGCTTATCTCATGGATATCGCCATATTAAAGGAGCCCTTTAAGTTAAGTTCGACGCAAATTACTTTTCTTCAAAAGATATCTTTGAATAAAGAGAAAGTTATAACAATTGAAGCTTATGCTGCCGCAATAAATAAGTCTCGTGAGATTGCAAGGAAGGAATTGTCAGACCTGGCGAAAAAAGGCTTTTTAAAAGAAACGAAAGTTTCAAGAAAATATACCTACAAGCTTCTGCCACCAATTCTTAAAGAGCGCATTATAAAATATAAAGTCTAAGTGGTTTGGAGTTAATAAAAAACCGCAAAAGATCCTACCCGAAGCTCCTGTGTATTTTGTTCTTCTGTAGCCGAGCCCGCTGGAGCTCTGGGGATGACGGAAGCCTGTTCAAAAATGCCGTAGGATGTAAATGCGCCAGAGAACTCCCTCACTTGATTCGTTCCAGCGTCTCCATGACAAGATTCGATGGCAAAAAACTCAAAATCTTTTAATATAATTTTATTCGTCGAGCAGGAGTACAGGGGAGCTGCGTAGTTATCATCTAAGATGTAACTAGTTAAGAAATTATCCCCATAGGCCAGTTCAGCAGTAGAAACAGGAACTTCCACTTGTGAGCCAGAAGCGATCAGGGCCATGTCCATAGGAGT
>JBKHWS010000041.1:0-22321 GCA_046566385.1 Bacteriovoracia bacterium
AGTGCCTTGGATTTAAGACACCTTACGAGATTTTTTATAAAACTAAAAAGTTGCACTGGAAGTTTTAATCTAGCCGTATACCTTTTCGACACTTTAGAAAGAAGGGACTTCTACCGATGAGGGGGAAGGTCACTTTCCGGAGAAAAGCATGTTTGCCAGCCAAACCTCAGTTCCTGTTGAAAAAAGCATAGAAGAAATACGTGTCTTTCTTACCAAGATCGGGACGGAAGGCTTTTCTTTTGCTGCCTATGATGGGGATGCTTATCTTGCCTTTTCCTTCCAAGGGAAGGCGGTCAAAATGTGCTTTAAAATTCCTGTCCATCCAGGGAAAGAGGCAACTATCGCTCAAATGAAAAAGTATGAGCAGGCCAGACGAAGCAAGTGGCGACAAATTCTCTTATGTATCAAAGCTAAGTTTGAATGTGTTCTGTGTGAGCTGGAGACATTTGAGCAGGCCTTTCTTGCTCATATCATTCTTAAAGATGGTGAAAAACTGGGAGATGTGGCCATGAGGCTTATCTCAGATATTCCGGATAAGGAGATTCCGGGCCACCTGGGATTTTCTAAAAAGAAGCTTAAAACAGCCTAACTTTAGCCAGATGGCCATGTAAGTTTTACACCGGCACCCCATCAAAATTCTGAACTGAGATATGATTCTCCGGATTTTAAATCCATGGAGAATAGTATGAAAAACGCATCTTTTGCAGTTAAGGCCTCTTTAATCGCATCGATTCTGCTTTCGGGTCAATCTTTTGCCCAGAATCTTCCCGATGAAATCAATCATCCCCATTACCTTAAAATCTATCAGAACCTGGAACAGGTTCTCGCTCAAAAGTCAGCTGAATATGAAAAACTCTCTCAAGAGAAGGCAGAGCTGGTTAAAATCATCACTCAGATGGAGAAGGATCAGGTTGAGATTCCTGCCCGCAACATCGAGCTTCAGAAACTCATTGAAAGTAAAAGGTCAGAAATAAATCGTATCGATTCAGAAATCCAGGGACTGGAAGGAGTGCTTGGAAAAATCATCGAAGATCTTCGTCGCCTGGATAACATGATTGCCCAGTTACAAAGGGATCTTAATGAAGAATCGGCCCGGGCCCATGACATTCAAACTCGCCGCAATCAGATTGCTCAGGATGTTGCTCTTATCAATGCCCGACTTGAAAGAGAGATCAGGGAAGAGAATCAGTCAGTTCAGGTTCTGAACAGACTGACAGGGGAGCTTGAAGGAACACGTAATCGTAAGCATGAAGTGGAGGTTGAACGAAACCAGCTCATCAGAAATGTTGAACGTTTTAAAGGTGAAATCAAAGAGGCCCGCAACAATGTTAACCGGAACAACTCGGAGCTCAATACCAAGAAGCCTCAACTTGCTGATGCCCGGGCAAAGCTTCCAGGTGTCCAGGCAGAGCTTAAAAATGAGCAGGGCAAGCTTTCTCAGATTGATTCACAGTTAAATCCTAAGAAGACCGAGTTGAATAAACTAAAAGCGGAACTGGCCAGGCTTTCTCCGGATATTGCCCGTCTCCAGAATGAGAATAAGGGTCTTGAACAGAAAATTTCGGCCAATGAATCCAAAATTGCCTCCCTTAATGTGGATGCTCAGATTCAAAGACGTGATTCCCTTGAAAATCAGATTGCCGGCGTGAAGAACAAGATTAAAGAAAATAATGAAGCTAAGGTTGCTCTCCAGGAAAAAATCAAGCCTACCCTCGGACAGATCAATGAGCTGACCGTTAAATGGCGTGAAGCGATCAGAAGAAGAGACAAACCTGAGGCCGACAGACTTAAACAAGAGATTGATGCTCTCAATAACTCAATTGCAAACGATAGAAGAGAGATTCAAAGACTTCAGAAAGAGGCCGATCATTTAACGATTTCAATTGCGGCCCGCCAGAATGAAATTAACAATCTCAACACAGCTATTAAAAATGCACAAAATCAGATTGCAGCTCTTCAGGCCGAAATCGCTTCTGCAAACAATAAGATTGCTGAGAATAATAAAAAGATTGCTGAACAATCAGCAGCGAATGCTGGACTTGCCAAGCAGATTGCTGATCTTGAAGCTGAAATAAAGGTTCTTGAAAATCAGAGGGCTCCGATTGCCAGCAAGGTGGCCCAGCTTAATCAGCAGGAAAACCAGCTTGAGAGCAGGATTAAAAATCTCACGGCCGAAGTTCAGAGACTTGAAGCTGAAACAAATGTTCTGAATACCCGGATAGCAGAAATGGAGAAGACCATTACTGAATTCCCTCAGACTATGAGAAGGCATGATGCCCACATCAGGCAGCTTGAAGAAAAATCCCGCGAATTGAATATGCAGATAGACCGGGAGCAGAGACTTCTGGCCCGAATCCGTCAGGACCGAATGACAGTTCAGGCCGAAAGAGACCGCGCCCAGAACGTTCTTAATCAGGTGAATCAGGACCTGATGAATTCTGAGCGCCTCATTGGGGCCATCAGAAATAAGCTCAATGAAGAACAGCAGAACCGTGAGGCATTGACCCGCTACAATCAGGAGTCGATCAGGAAGCTGGATTATCTGAAAGGAGCAAAAGATAATGCAGAAAAAGAGATCGCTGATGCTTCTGAAGAAATCCGTATAAATGATCAGGACATCGCTACAATAGCTCAGGAACTTCCGAAACATCGTGCAGATCTTAATGTCCTTAACCCTAAAGTTGCTGCTGCTGAATCCGCCAGGAACACCGCTGAAACCAACGTGAGAAACGCCAGTAATCAGTATCAGGGCCGCCTGTCACTTTATCAAAAATACCTCACGGACTCTCAAACCCTGGGAGCAGGGAAAGCAGCTGTTGGAACAGAGGACGGAAACAAGGATGGATCAGTAGAGGCCAGAACAAAGGCCCAGAAACTTGGTTCTGAGAACGCTTCTCTCCAGGGGAAATGGGAAGCTTTAAGACGTGGTTATATCCGCGGAGAAATTACCGGTTATGCCACTGGTTTTGATATCGGTCTATCTTCCACGCCTGATGCTCAGAGAGGGAGTGAAGAAGGGCGCATCGCCGGTGAAAGAAGAGCAAAAGATTACGCTGATCATGTTCTTAAACCTCAAAAATATCTTGAAGAACTTGATAGAAGATTGAAAGAAGACTCCACTCAGCCGGGTAAACCGATGATGGCCATGCTGATTAACAATGAGCTCTCAAAGATCAAATCCATGGCAAGAGAACTGGAAACAAGTATTCCGGAATTGTCACAGTCTGAGATTGAAGAAGCGCAAAGAATTGTGACCTCTCTTGATGCTTTAATTGCTCAGTCCGAAGTAGAAATTGAAGAGATTCTGAAACTCCGAAGGAATTTATCCCAGGCACAGAATGTTTACTCTACTCCGGGTTCAGGGCCAAACGCAAACAAGGTTGATTGTTCAGAGGTTTACAAAGGTGTTAAGGATTTCGTAGAAGCTTGTAAAGGCGCCTATGTGATGAAGTATCAGGGGCTCTATAATCAGGCCCATTCAGAGGCCTTTAGAAAAGAATATCCTGCCGCTTTCAAGGGGCAGATCTCAAGAGTTTTCGAGGCCGATCTCAGCCGCCTCTATCCTGGTTATTTCAATGAAGCTTTAGGAGTGGCAAAAAAAGCAGGGGAAGCCGCAGGAAAGAATGAAATTTATCAGCAAAGCTTTAACCGCGCAGAAAATGTTGCTTACGGTGGAAGTCTTCCGGGAGAAACTTCACGTGTTGAAACTGAAGCCGTGAATCTGGTTCAGGAGCATCTGAATCAGAACGCTGCCCTTACACTAAAAGGTTCTGCGAAACTTTCAACTGCAAGTATCTACGGGATTGCACCTGGAGCAGAGACTGAACTAAAAATGCTTATTAAAAATATTGGTTCTGAAGCTTCGACTGGTAATTCACTTGTCCGCATCACTGAGCTTTCTGGAAATCTTTCTCCAGAAAGAAGAGAGGCCCCACTTACTCAAGTGGCGGCCCGCTCTCATGCAGATCTAACTGTCATGAACATTAAAGTTAATGATGCCGCTGTTCCTGGAACCAAGGCGGTGATTGCCGGTGAAATTATTCATCCGGGGAATCACTATCGTTCAAGTCGTGTAGAGTCTTTCCGGATTGAAACAGTCCTGGGAGTGAATCCTGCCATCGAGTCTTCGTTTGTTCTTGATAGAACACCAAAAGTATCCGGCCTCTTTGGGATTCTGAAAAAGCATAATATCGATCTCAAGATTATGCCTAAGCACTCTGGTGTTGACCTTGGTTATGAAGTAAGCCTGGAAGAAGTTGGAACTGATTATGTCCAGATAGTATCTGCTCCATCTAAAACTGAAGTCCTGGATCGAGGTGTTCAAAAGCAGCTTCGCTTTACTTATAAACTCAGCAAGTCGGCAAGAGGGCAGATGGTAAAGCTAAAAATAACTGTGAAGAATGACGGAAAAATTGTTTCTGAGGAAGCAATCGAAATTAAACCAGAATAAATCCTCCGGGCCCTGAAAGAAATTCTGTTTCAGGGCCCAATTTCTTCATTGACAAGAAAACTCCCGCTCCCTAATATGAACGCTCCAAATCGACATGTGGGCGTTTAGCTCAGCTGGGAGAGCGCTACCCTTACAAGGTAGATGTCGGGGGTTCGATCCCCTCAACGCCCACCATATTTTTATCCGAACACACCCAGCAAGTGTTCTGCAAATTCTCGAAATTATTAGATTATTTTTCTTTCGAAATTAGCGAGAGCGATGCGTCGTAGCATTCAGCATGTGAGGCTCGAACACCCGAACATCTGGTTTTCTTATGGCGCTCTTCTTCGTGAACACTCACAACCATTCTGGCGATTAGATTTTGAATTTTTTCTTTGTGTTCTTGAAACTCAGCGTCTGAGACATAGATAGGAATTAGTTCAATCTTTATTTCCATTTTTTTCTTTTTCAATTCTAATCTCCTTTAGAAAAATTTGGTGACGGTGCGTCCATGGATTTAAAAAAAGTCTTTCCACGAAGAAAATTAGATTTCAACAAAAGGCTAATATAGAATGTTTGAGTACCTATCGAACATTGGATGGACGAGGTGGAGGAGGACATGGAAATTAGCGGTTCTCACCGATCAATAGTTGGCCTGATTCCGGAAAATTGGATGTAATTTGAGTGCAATATTTCCTAAGAATTGTATTTGTAAAATCTCTTTTAAAGTCGGTGTTGTATATGAGTTTTCCTTTACGTAATTAAACTTTGCTTTCAAAGAATATCAATAATCTCGATTTTTTCTCTCTTTAGTGACTTAATTTCCTTTGGTAGATTTTTGATAATCTCAGATTCAATTGCATCAATGATATCCTGTTTCAGGTAGCTTCTACTATGTACGAGACTTATTTCCCTTGTTGGTACGGGCGCTTTAAACTTTTTTGTATTCTGCTCAACTTCCTGTTTCGATAAACTGCTCAGGGCAAGTTCTGGGAGAAGTGTATATCCATGTCCTTTTCTTACTAAGTTTATCAGAGTCTCCAAGTTTCCACTTTGGAAATTGATGTTACCAAAAATATTCTTACGCTGTTTGACAGAGCATACTTTGATGACCTGTTCCCTGAGGCAGTGACCCTCTTCTAACAGCCAAACTGAGCTAGGGTCAAGCTCTGATTCAAGTATGTAATTCTTCTTTGAGTATTGATCCTTATCCGATGTGAACAAAATAAATCTTTCATAAAAAAGTGCACGCTCAATAATGCGATCATTGTGTAGTGGGGTTGCCAGGATGGCCGCATCTAGTTGGTCATCGTAAAGTTTATTAAGTATATCCTCAGTTTTGTATTCGCTGATCTTTAAATTAACTCGAGGAAAGTTTTTAGAGAATGATTCCAGGAAAAGAGGTAGTAGGTAAGAAGCTAATGATGGGATTACTCCTAAATGAAAATTTCCAGTTAAAACCTCATCATCATTTTTTACTTCAAATATTTTCTTATATTCCCTTAGAACATGTTTTGCTTTTGATATTAATTCCTGACCCTTGCTAGTGGTAATTATTGGCTTCTGGGATCTATCAAAGATCACAATCCCTAGCTCATCCTCAACCTTTTGTATTTGAGTAGAGAGTGATGGTTGGCTGATATTTTTGAGCTTTGCCGCCCTGCTGAAACTTTTAGTTTCATCGAGGGCGAGGACATATTCAAGCTGTGTAATTGAAGGCATACAGCACCTATAGTTTTAAGCTATTAAGCGATAGTTTTTAAATAGTATATTTCTATGCCTTGATACCGTAAAGTAAATTAAAGGAGAACATATGAATACAACAATAATTTTAGCTAGCTTGATTCTTTTAGTGAGCTGCTCAAGCACAAGTTCTAATAAGCAAAGTAATGCAAAAGAACATGCTTTTAGTTCAATGGATAGAAGACAATAAACTTACGTAACTTTAACTGACAGAATAATTATATTTTGTCTCAATTTATTAGGAGTAAAAATGAAATCAATGTTTAGCTTGTTTTTTGCTTCCATGATGCTAGTGGGCAATTCTCATGCATCTTCGGAAATGAAAAATGAACAAGTTTCTGAAATGGAAACGAAGTCGAATCAATTTTGGTGGCCAAATCTAGTAGATTTGTCACCTCTGCGCCAGCACGCAGTTGAATCAAACCCACTTGGTGAAAAGTTTGATTACGCAAAAGCCTTTAAAACGGTAAACCTCAAAGAGTTGAAGAAGGATATTGCAAAAGTGCTACGAAACTCTCAAGACTGGTGGCCTGCAGATTACGGTCATTACGGGCCATTCTTTATTCGTATGGCTTGGCACAGTTCTGGAACATACAGAGTATTTGATGGAAGAGGTGGAGCAGGTGGAGGGCAGCAAAGATTTGAACCACTTAATAGTTGGCCTGATAATGCTAGTTTAGACAAAGCGCGCAGGCTTCTTTGGCCAGTTAAGAAAAAGTATGGTGAAAAAGTTTCTTGGGCAGATCTAATGGTCTTGGCCGGGAACGTATCTCTTGAGGATATGGGGTTCAAAACCATCGGATTCGCTGGTGGTAGGGCTGATGATTGGGAACCTGATATGGTATACTGGGGACCTGAAAATAAGTTCCTAGATAGTAATCGTCACACTTCAAAAGGTGAGCTCAAAAAACCATTTGGTGCAACTCAAATGGGTCTTATCTATGTGAACCCTGAAGGCCCGAATGGTAAACCTGATCCAATATTGGCTGGTCATGCGATTAGAGAAGCCTTTGGAAGAATGGCAATGAATGACGAAGAAACTGTGGCCCTAATTGCGGGAGGGCATTCGTTTGGTAAAGCACACGGTGCGCATAAGCCTGAGAAATGTGTCGGTGCTGATCCAGCGGCAGCAAATCTTGAAGACCAAGGGCTGGGTTGGAAAAACAAATGTGGAACAGGCAAAGGCAAAGATACTGTTACAAGTGGTCTTGAGGGAGCATGGACTTCAACTCCGACGCAGTTTAGCTTGCAGTATCTGCAATTCCTTTACGCGTTTGAGTGGAAAATAACAAAAAGTCCAGGTGGAGCAACTCAGTGGATTCCTAAAGATGAGAGTGCTGCCTCTTTAGTACCAGATGCCCACGTGAAAGATCAAAGACATGCACCTATTATGTTCACAACGGATTTAGCCCTTCGATTCGATCCAGAGTATGCAAAAGTAACAAAACGTTTTTTAGAAAATCCTGCGGAATTTGAAAAAGCGTTCGCAAGAGCTTGGTTTAAACTTACTCACAGAGATATGGGACCTAGAGCTAGATATGTCGGAGCCGATGTCCCGAAAGAGACATTTGCTTGGCAAGATCCTATTCCAGCAATGAAGCATAAGTTAATTGATAAGCAAGACATCACACAACTTAAGGCAAAAATTCTTAAGTCGGGTCTGTCGGTTTCTGAACTTGTAAAAACAGCCTGGGCATCAGCTTCAAGCTATCGTGGAACTGATATGCGCGGTGGTGCAAATGGAGCACGTATTAGACTTGCTCCTCAGAAAGATTGGGCCGTAAATAGTCCTAAAGAGTTAGAGAAAGTCCTTGGTAAGCTTGAGAAAATTCAAAAAGAATTCAATAATTCGAGCTCAGGTAACAAGAAGGTTTCTCTGGCTGATCTGATCGTATTAGCTGGTTCAGCAGCTATTGAGAAAGCTGCTGCAGATGCAGGACATAAGGTGACAGTGGCATTTATTCCTGGCCGTGCTGATGCTTCCCAAGAAGATACAGACGTGAATTCATTTGCTGTCCTAGAGCAGAAAGCTGATGGATTCAGGAATTTTTATTCGAGCGAGAGTTATTTTGCGCCAATTAAGTCACTCATTGACCGTGCGAATATGCTGAGCTTAACTGTTCCCGAAATGACAGTTCTGATTGGTGGGTTAAGAGTACTTGGAACCAATACTGACAAGTCGACGAAAGGTGTTTTTACGGACAGACCGGGTGTCCTCTCGAACGATTTTTTTGTTAACCTCTTGGACATGTCTACTGAGTGGAGAAAATCCTCTGTTGAAGGTATCTATGAAGGAGTGGATAGAAAATCCGGGAAGGTTAAGTTCACAGGAACTTCAGTAGACCTCGTTTTTGGCTCAAGCTCTGAACTGAGAGCGATCGTTGAGGTTTATGGAGCAGATAATGCTAAGCAAAGATTTGTGAATGATTTTGCGAAAGCATGGTCTAAGGTCATGAACTTGGATCGATTTGATTTAAGATAGTATTCAGATCCACTACCTAAGTTTAGGTAGTGGATCTTTTTAGGAGTTAGAATGTTTAAGATATTAAGTTTATTCGTTCTAGTTTTTTCATCCAAAGTCTTCTCTAAGACGTATGAGGTTCAAGTCCTAAACAAGGATGGAAATGAATCGATGACCTTTTCACCTTCTTTTTTAAAAATTGAACCGGGTGATGATGTTAAATTTATTCCTAAAGATGTTGGGCATACATCTCGATCTGTTTTTGTTCCGAAGGGTGCCGAAAGCTGGAACGGAAAAGTTAATGAAGAAATAAAGGTTAGTTTTAATCAGGAAGGAGTTTACATTTATGAATGTGCTAATCATGGAGTGATGGGAATGGTTGGCATGATTCAAACGGGCAAAGCGATTAATCTTGAAGAAGCAAAAATCTTTTCTGAATCACATAAGAAAAAAATTATGCTGAATAAAAAGAGACTTGATAATTTATTTCTTAACCTTGAGTAGGTTTTTAAATATAATGTATAAAACTGAAAAAGGAAGCATATGGAAGATATTAATTATGGACCTCTTCGATTTTTAATTGGAACTTGGGAAAGTCAGGGACTAACGGGTGAGAACCAAGCACCGGATGTTGATCGTAAAACTGAAAACACTAAATTTCGCCAGACCATGATTTTTGAACCTATCGGTGATGTGAATAATCATGAACAAGTTCTCTATGCTCTTCGTTATCACACAAAGGCATGGGAAGAGGGAAAGCATGGTCCAAATGATGCTCACTTTCATGAAGAAGTTGGTTATTTCATTTGGGATAAGGCACGCCGACAAGTGATGAAAAGCTTTATTGTACCAAGAGGGATTTCTGTAAACGCAGGTGGTGATGCTGATCAAGATTCTACTGAATTTAAGCTTACTGCGATGATTGGTTCAAACACGTACGGAATTTGTTCTAATCAATTTTTGGATGAAGAGTTTCAGAGTGTTCGCTATGACGTGAAATTCGAGCTGATTGATGAAGATACTTTCTCATATGATGAAAATACCCAAATCAGAATTAAAGGTCAGACCCGAATTTTTGATCATATTGAAAGAAATACTTTGAGTCGAGTGAAGTGATCTTTAAACTTCTTTTTTATTTTCCATTATTCTGAGGTAAATTCATCGCTTTAGGCCATTTCGATGCCTGAGATTCTATGATGAGATGAATTTGCGCCTTACGGATTTGGAAAAGAATCCAAGGGAGATTGCCAGAAGCAACTGCAAGAAAGGCTAGAGTAGCTGCGATAGTGATAAGTGATTTCATGTGATCCTCCGATCATTTTGTTGGTTTTTGGTTACGGTCGAGAACAGTTTTTACAAAACTCAGATACCAAGCCTTGCCAGTGCGAGTGGGTACTTTCTGGTGATTGAGTTCATCAGCGATGGCACGAAGGGACATCCCTGATTGGCGAAGCTTGATGATTTTGCGGATTGTTACTTGCTCTTTTGGGTCAACGATTAGCTTCCCATCAAGGTAGGCATAGCCGAACGGTGGGTAGCCAGCACACTTGAAGTCTTTGCCAAGTTTTTCACCCTTGATGGTTTGTCTCTTGGTTCGGATTGGAATTTGGTATTTTTTAAAGGCATCTCTGAGAGTTGATCTCGCAATGCCCGATTGCTCTGATATATCGTTCAATGAGAGGCCAGAACGGTATAATTCAGCATAATCTTCCGAAATTCGAGCTTGTGATTTTACAGAAAACTCAATAAAATCATGGGAGGGTAGGGTGTTCGCACGTTGGGCAACATCGCCCACCATATTCCACCTGTCATACCTCCGTTTATTCTCATTTTGTCCTACTGTCTTACTACTTTATTAAGAAAAAATTTAATAATTAAACAGTTGTTAATGATAAATATCTGAAATTACTGATTTTTCGCATTCTGTTAGTAGCGTTTTTCACCGATAATTAATACTATTAATAAATGATTTAGAGCAGAACTTCTTAAGAATGTTTCTGCAACTTTTTAAAATGGTTAGGTTAGATGAATAAAACAATTGTTATAATTGAAGACGAAAAAGAGATTGTAGAATCCCTTCGTTACTTGCTGGAAAAGAATCAATTTACTGTCCTTGCCTTTCTATCTGCTGAAGAATTTTTTTCTTCCAAGACCAGGCCTGATCATAGCGTCTACCTCGTGGACTGGAATCTTCCAGGTATTAAAGGAATCGATATCATCAGAACCATTCGCCTGAAAGATAAGATCTCTCCTATCTTTATGATGTCTGCTTACAATAAGTCAGATCAGATCATTGAAGGCCTTCAGAGTGGGGCGGATGATTACATCACCAAGCCATTTAATTATGAAGAGCTTCTCGTCAGAGTTGGGAATGCTCACGCTAAAATAAGCTCCCTTCAGGATGATCTCATGAATGTGGGATTAAAGCTGATTCCTGAGGCCCATTCTGTGATGAAAGATGGTGTGACAGTGAACCTTACTTCACGTGAGTTCATTATCTTCAATCACCTTTATAAGAACCAGACAGCGGCCAGCACCCGCGAAGAGCTCATTAACCAGTTCGATAAGGACATGGAAATGACGGCCAGAAATATTGACGTTCACATTTTTTCACTCAGAAAGAAAATGAACAAGATCAGTATCGGAATTGAGACAGTCTGGGGAACGGGTTACAAGATCGTACTCTAGAAGAGCATCCTGAATTCAAATTCAAATCTTTCAGCTGCAGGTACGTTTTTACCACCAATCGTTTTCACTAGATTGATGTTTAATTGCGCAGGTAACAGGAACTCTTTCTTCAGGAATGGAGTTATGGAGGAGATTGATGTTGTTAGCTGCGCCTGGTGCTCCATTTTATCCGAATTGTAGGCCAGGTAGTCGTTGGCCTGTGAGAATTCGGAGTCATAAACAGAAGATTGCTGGTACATGAATCGGTATACGGGTGTGAAGGAAAGCCAGTCACTCACAACGTAGGTGGTGTTGAGAGACCAGTTAATCTTATCCCCGTATTTAATATCAAATTCTCCTCTTTCTTTTGAAAGCTGGAAGTCTCTGTACTCCGGCACTCGGAGGGTTTTCTTCGTCGGGGCCTGGTATGTGTAGCGGAAGTTCGTTCCGAAGCTTAACTTGTCGTTAACAACGTAACCAGTGGCGACCTCTCCAAAGACATCAAACTGACCGTCTCCAAAGCCTACATCCTGAAGGATGTCCGGATCATCTTCACGGCCGGTAGGCAGGATGACTCCGGGGTAAAACATGAGGCCTGTGTAGCCTTTATCAATGAGCTTAGTCATGAAGCCAGTTTCCATGTCGCCGTAACCACTTCCGTACCAGTCTCCAATTGGCTTATAGCCATAGTAATTTGTGATAACGGATTGGATCGTGCCTTCATTAACGTCGACCATATTGCGAAGATTTTCTGCAATGATGGCATTTTGTGTCCCGCCGTTGGCCTCCAGCATTCTTGCGACTTCAGCGTAGCTGTTTCCTGCCGTTCTTTTGATGTTTGTCTTTACTTGGGCGTCGTAATAAGCGACTTCTGCATAGAACATGACTTTGTCGGTGATGCCATAACCAAACCCCATTCCATGAACATTAAACTGGGCCTCGGCATCCACTTCGTATTCTCCTACAACCAGAGCATTGTAGGCATCTTCATCGAGATTGGAGGCAATAAGATTTCCAGTGAATTCATTAAAAGTTGTAGCATCAATCCGGAAACTTGCACCAAGTGAACTTTCCTGTCCGGATTGGTTGAAGTTCTCAGAAATTTTACCGGTTGTTACATTACGATAACCAACAATTCGCACACCTTTAGGAAGAACTTTCCAGGCCTGGGCATAGACAGTAGAAAATGTGGTGAAGAGGAAAATTCCCAGAAGAAACTTCATCTTTTGTTTTTTCCTTAAAAAGGGGTTTTATGGATCTTAGCTCATGACGCTGTGTGCATAAAGAAACTACAGGGTTGTATGTAAAAAGGTGAGGGTACCTGTTAGTTTTTTAAGCAAGGCGTATAATGATCCTTAGTTTAAGTAAAATTAATGGGTTAGGTGCCATCATGAGAAAACAAATCCTATTTTTGATTGCTCTCCTAATGTTCGCCTCGAGCTGCGGCCAGAAGAGCACTATTAAAAACAGTGTGATGGCGGAAAAGCTTCAGGATACCCATCGCCTTACTTTCCCTCTTGAAGATACGGCCCTGGCCTATAAAACACCCCTTCCAGGTCTTGCCCCCATTGTGGGCGGAATTCTGAAACTGGTTGGTGATATCTTTACCAAAACAACCAGCATGGGTGAGATTGAAATGACTTATACTCAACCCATCCCTGAACTCCCTCCGCTTCTTCAGTCCGTCAGGTTAAAGAGATTTTTCTTTTATTTAAAACCAAAAAAAGTTGGAAAGCGGGAGTTTAAAGAAAGGCTCCGGGAGCTCTTTGATAGGTATATCCTTGATAAAGGTGATCCTACGTTTCGTTTCTTGAGTAAGCTCGCTATCAAGATGTCAGTCGAACATATAGACAACTCTGAAGCGTATACGCCGGCCTTAACCACCGGCCTTCCAAAAGAACAAAAAAACGATCTGCTTAAAGTGTTCGATGAGAAATATCGATCAAATCTTGTAGATACTGAAGTTGCAAGAGAGCTGGTTCTTTTGAAGTATGACAAGAAAAGAAGATCAAGAGACACCGCTGATTCTCAGTATGGATTAATACATTACCTTGAAATCGATAAAGAAAAAATCCTGGAAGTGGTGAAAGAGAAGAATGAAAGCGCTTCGCCTAAGGAAGTCGAGCGCCTGGCAAACTTGAAGCTGAAGGCCGTTCTCTCAGATCTCAAAGAGTTTTTTCTGCAAAGTCCTGGATTTGAAGGAAACTTTGAAAGAGTTCTTATCTTTGAGAACTCTCTGCTTGTCGAAGTGAAAAAAGATCCGATCGCCAATGAAATTTTCATGGACATCATGAATGAAAATGCTGAAAGCATTGAAAAAGATTACTTTGTGAACTTCATTGATACTTGCACTGAGCTGTCATGTCTTGAGCTTAAAGTTCCGAACGTGAATCTTATTCCCATTGCCAGTAAGGGAAATGCCATTAAGTTGGATGCCATACTGCACGCCGGGAACGTTCCGGATTCATTTAAGTTGAAAGGCTTTGTGGAGTTCGAAGTAAAGATCAACCCTTAATTGAAAGTTACTGCGACATCAATGCCGAACTTTTTCCCTTCTTCCTGAAGAATCTGCTTCACGAGAGGAGCGGGATAGACGATTCCCACAACGCTGACTTTAGTGCTCATCACGTCAATCTTGCATCCACTGGTGCAGAGGAAGTCTGACGAATACAGCTCAAAGTTCTTAATGGGTGTCTTGTTATTGAATTCAGAATAGAAGCTGAAAAAATCCACTATTTTCTCGCGAAGTTTGGCATTCAGTTGCTCCTGCGTCTCTTTTTGGAGATTATAGGTAAAGAGCGACGTATTCCTGGACTTACCATTAAAAGATAATTTGATCACTCCTGAGGAGCGGATTTTCATGGTGTTCTGGAAGCAAACTGGGCAGTACATTTTAAAAGTATAGAGGGAATCCCATGAATAATGAATACAGAGATATTATTTCTTTTGATGGAACAGTTTTGAAGTGTCTGATCCGGGAAACGGGAAGCTCTAAATGGTTGATCGTAACACACGGTCTTGGCGAGCATTCCGGGCGGCATGAATACATACTGAAACTCTTTTCCCAGAATTTTAATATTGCTATCTATGACCTTCGTGGACACGGAAGAAGTGGAGGGAAAAAAGGATGGGTTGAGGACTTCCACCATTTTGTGAAAGACCTCCAGTCCGTCATTGATTACCTGAAGGTGGACTTCAGTATGACTAACTATACTCTTTTCGGGCATTCAATGGGTGGATTAGTAACGGCCGCCTATGTTCAGAACATGGCCTCAAAAGATTTTTATCCGGAGAAGGTCTTTCTGAGTTCCCCTGCAGTGGCTGGGGCCGGGCTCCTTGGACATGCTTTTAAGATGGCCCCGATGATTGTCTTTGATGGTCTCACCAGGGCCCCAAGTCTTCCTCTAACCGGAGTTCTTGATCTTAAAAGACTTTCGCATGACAGCCGTGTCTATGAGAGCTACGTGAAAGACGAGCTAAACCAGCTTAAGATTCATTCTAAACTATTCTTTGAACTCCTTAAAATGGGTAGAGATGTCTTCTCCAGACCATTAAGAGTTGAATGCCCTCTCTTTGTTTCCATTGGGACTGAGGATGGGCTGGTTCATTCTAAACTCGTCATAGCTTACTTCACCAAAGTCGAGAAAAGTGCCCAGCTTAAAATCGTGGAGGGTGGATATCACGAACTTCACAATGAAGTGGAAAAGTATAAAAAACCTTATCTGAATTTCCTTCGTCAGTCTCTCACTGGTCTTTCATTTGAGTGATTCAAGCTTCCTGATCCTCTGAAGGGCAGGTGGATGAGAATGGTAAAAGCCTGAATAGATTTCATCAGTCACAACGGGACTGGCGTTCTGCTGATAGAGCTTCAAAAGCCCTGAGATAAGATCATGGGCATCAGTTTCTCCTGCTGCATAGGCATCCGCTTCAAATTCTCTTTTTCTGGAGATCCAAGATGGAATGGGAGAAAGCCAGAAGCTATAAACAGGCAGGGCCTCCATAAAAAGAAAAAACAGAATCCCGGGGGAAATGATTCGTACAAAATGGCCTGAATAAAACCAATTCTGAGTCGAAAGAACCCCCATGAGCCAGAAGCCGAGGAAGGAAATGATAAGTGAAGCAATCATGGACTTGGGAATATGTTTGAGTTTCATATGGCCTAGTTCATGGGCCAGAATAGCGAGGATTTCAGAGTTTTGCAGATCTTTTAAAAGGGTATCAAAAAAGACGACTCTCTTATTTTTTCCAAATCCCGTGAAGTAGGCATTCCCGTGGGAACTTCTCTTTGAAGCATCCATGACAAAAACTTCCTTTGCATGGAAGCCAGCGCGATCAACAAGATTTTCAATTCCTTTTTTCAGATCTTCCCCTTCCAGAGGTTTAAACTTGTTGAAAAGGGGAGCAATGACTGTCGGATAGAGCCAGACAATGGTGAATTGAAAGACTGTCAGAACGATAAAACTTATAAGCCACCACCACTTACCTGCACTTTGAAAGATGAAGAGAATGGCATAAAGAAGGGGAAGCCCAAGAATAGCCCCCAGGAGGAGACCTTTTAAACGATCGATAATGAAAAGCTTCGGCGTTGATCTATTGAAACCGAACTTTTCCTCCAGCACAAAAGTTGAGTATAGAGACCAGGGAAGATTTATCAGCATCATGATTAAACCAAAGGAAACGAGAAATCCGACTTCCTTGTGAATCCCTGAAAATGGAAGAGCGAGATAAAGTTTTTCTGCCCCTCTGAAAGGAAACCAGTAAAAAAGAAGAACTGCACTCCAGATGAGCTTGGCCTGTCCCAGGCGAAGCTTACTTGTTGCATAATCAGCTGCCTTTTGATGATCTGCAAGAGAAAGAAAATGATCAAATTCTGTTGGAACGAGGTTACGATTTCGGTGGAGAGTAGTCACTTGCCGTTGCGACAGGTATAGTTCAAAGAGATGGTTTATAACTATCAATGAGAGAAAAAGAACCTGTGTGTAATAACTGTAAAGGTTTTCCATAATGATCCTGGTAAAGACTTTCTACGCTTATAACGAGCTAAGGAATTATAGCTATCTCATCCTGGATAATGAATCAGGGGATTCCTGGGTCATAGATCCTTATGAAGCGAGTCCTATCATAGATTATATCAAAAAAAATGGCATCAAGTTGAAGGGAATTCTCAACACCCATCAGCACTTTGATCATATCAGGGGAAATGCTCCTCTTATTGATGCCTTCCATTCTCCAGTGCAGAAACTAAAAAACTCCAGCTCCATAACACTGACTTCAGGTCATTCTCTTGAATCTCTCGATACCCCTGGTCATACCATGGACCATCAGGTGTTTATCTGGAAACAGGAGGATCAACCACTTGCGCTCTTTTCAGGGGACACTCTTTTTAATTCCGGAGTGGGTAATTGCAGGAGTGGAGACCCGAACACACTTTATCAAACAACTGAAAAACTCCTGAAAACCCTGCCAGATTCCACATTACTCTATCCTGGTCATGATTATCGAAAAAGAAACCTGGAGTTCGCTCATGAAATGGAGCCAGAGAACTGGGTGGTGAAGGAGAGCCTTTCTTCCATAAAAGGAGAAAGAACGGAAGAACTGTCCCCTGTTACACTGGGAGATGAGAAAAAAGTAAATCCTTTTTTAAGGCTTAACAGCGAAGAGCTAAAACATAATCTCTTAAAAAACTCATCCCCTCTATCCGATGAGAAGGAAAATGAGCGACAATTATTTCTAACCTTAAGAAAACTTCGTGATCAATGGTAAAAAAGGAAGAGACAATGGCCAAGGCAACCAAGAAAACTGCAAAGAAAACTGCAAAGAAAACGACAAAAAAAACTGCCAAAAAAGTAGCTAAAAAAACTGCTAAAAAAGTGACAAAAAAAGTAACTAAAAAGGTTGCTCCCAAGAAACAATCCGCAGGTGTGGTGAAGACACCTACTCTTGGCCCGGGTGATATGGCCCCAGATTTTACCCTACTGGACCAGAATGGAAACGAAGTGTCACTCCATGATTTTCGGGGCATGAATGTTGTTGTTTATTTTTATCCCAAGGCCATGACCCCAGGGTGTACTGTTCAGGCCTGTGAACTAAGAGATTCGGAATCGATCCTGAAGGATCATGATATCAAGGTACTTGGGATCAGCGCCGACCCGGTGAAATCTCTTAAAAAATTTGAAGAAAGAGACAAGCTTAACTTCACCCTTCTTTCTGACCCAGAGAAAAAAGTTATCATGGCCTATGGATCATGGGGGCCGAAGAAGTTCATGGGAAGAGAATTTGATGGAATCTTACGTCAAAGCTTTCTCATAAATAAAGAGGGAAGGATTGCCCATGTCATGCACAAGGTGAACACAAAAACTCACCACGAAGACGTTCTGAATTTTTTTAAGAGTCTGGAATAACTTCTGAATTCAAGACATCCAGGCGGATTTCCGTCTGGAGTCTTGCGATTAAGGCCTCGAGACTTTCCTTAAATTCAATCGTGCATTTCACATCAATGTCCCGGTAGGCCCCTTTCAAAGACTCATCAACCGTTGAATAAAAGCAAAGACCCTCATTGGACTCAAAGGTAAAATAGACAAAGAAAGCATCATCTTTGGGAACCCGTAGACGGGTATAGTAGAGCTGTTTGGTCTGTTGAAAGGTCTGCGACATAGATTCCTTGACTAAGAAAGATAAGGAATTAAGATATAATATAAGGAAAGTCAAAAAATTTAAGAAGTTATGTCACGGAGGACGCTTTGAAATATAGTTTGATAACTTTCGCGTCTCTATTATTTCTCTCAACATCATGTGCATGGTATCGGAATCTTGAACGATCTCTTGTTGAAGATGAAGAAAAACAAGCACGACGCTCTAAAACAGTTCCCCGTGCTCAATACGATCAACTCCTTGTGAAGTATGAAGAGCTTTCCAAGAAGTACGAACAGTTGAAAGAAGGCCCGGCAAGTTCATCTCTTGTGGATGAGCTACAGAAAACTCAATCAGGAAACGTTGAAACTGAAACTGTGAATCTATTTCCTGCTGAAGGAGCGGCCGCTTCTGTAGCAGTTCCTCAGGATATTGAATCTCAGCTGGCGCTTTATCGAAAAGGGGTTGCCCTAAAAGCTACTAATCCCGGTGAGGCCACAAAAATTTTCCAGCAACTAGAAACGAATGCCATCACTCCAGTGAAAGTCAGGGCCAAGTATCAGGTAGGGGAAATGTTACTTGGACGAGGTCAGTATGATCTCGCTCTTCAGGTGTTCGAAGACATCATCCATAGACATGCAAATTCCGGAGTTGTCCTCGATGCTCTTCGTGGTGCAGTCATGGCCTCTGAGCAATTGGGAATTAATAATAAAAAAGATCAATACGCTTCAATGTTGAATGACGTGTTTGGCAGATAACAGGGCCCGTAAGTGAGAAAAGAAAGTAAAGTTCTTATCCTCTCCGCAATTCTCCTGGCAAATGCCGGCGCTGTGATTGCTCAGGAAGACCTCGTCGACGAGGATCTTCAGACTTTACTACAGGATGAAACACCTCCTGTTCAGGAAGTCAGTGAAGTGACTGAGACACCCGCTGAAACACCGACCGAAACCACAACAGAAGCAACGACCGAAGCAACGACCGAAGGAACTGTTTCTTCAGAAACGGTTGACCTAAATGCCCTTGAAGTTGCCACTGATTCTGAATTTACCGCTGATACACCCGGAGAAACAGCTGTCACTGAAGATATACCGGAAACATCTGTCGAAACTGTTGTGACGGAAGAAACTGATTCAATCGAGGCCATAGATAGTGGTGTTCCTGAGACAACTGTATCTGAAACAGCAGATGACTTGGAAAGTATCAAAGAAGATACAGGGGGAGAAGTTGCAACAACTCCTGAAGCTACGCCCACAACTGTTCCAAGTACGGCGGAAGCTGAACCTGAAGTTAAAGAACCGACAGTCTTTGATGTTGGCAGAGAAGAGCGTGAGCTTCTTTCCCTGGCCCAGAATATTCAGGGACAAATAACGGATCCTGAATGGAGTGAAGTCGCAACAGCTGCTAAAGTTGATACCTATACTGTCGTTCCAAATGACTGGCTTTTCAAGATTTCCAAAAAACTCTTTGGCTCCGGATTCTACTATCCGAAGATCTGGTCTCTGAACTCCTTCATTACAAACCCTCACTTCATTGAGCCCGGAATGGTTCTTTCTTTTACCACCGGAAGTGCCTCTGCGGCTCCGGAAGTGAGGCTGGGAACTTTTACAGCTGAAGAACTTCAGGGGTTGCCTGGTCAGGACAGGCCGAAAGATGCCGGTAACCTTGCCAACTTCGGAGACGGAGCTGAACCTCCGTGGATTGATGAGAAGTCTGACCTGGAAAAACAAGGTGTCTATTTTCAATATGCCTCTGAAGAAACCATGGAAGACTTACAGAGAGAAAGTGCTCTTGCGCTCAATCGTGAGTACGAATCATACGAACCACCGAAAAATGAATTCGATGTCATCCTTCCAAAAAACTATGACAAATCCGGCTTTGATAAAAACTCCAGGATATTTTATTCCTTCAAGGAAGGTTTCTATCTGAGCACGTTTGTTTCCACAAACATTGTCCAGGATTTTGGATCCATTACCAATGGGGCGGATGAAAATCTTTTCTTCACCGTGCATGATCGCGCCTACGTTCAGTTTGATGAGACTATTAACGTCATTCCAGGAGATAAATTTTCTATTTATTCTTCAGGAGGAAGAGTTAAACATCCAAACTCTGATCGCCAGGGTTACAAGTACTCAATCATTGCTCAGATCAGAGTCATAAAAAAAATTCGTGATAAGTGGGAAATTGAGTTCACTGAAGTAATGGGTGTTCCTCAAAGAGGTGACAGGATCACCGCCTACACACCAAAAATTGAAAGCATCACAAAAACCTACAATCCTCGTCTGGTGGAAGCAGCAGTAATGGCCGGTTATGAACCTGGTCAGAACATTCTGAGCTATGGTGACGTGGTTTATCTCGACAGAGGACGTGCAGATGGTCTGGAGATGGGGAATGTCCTGGAACTCTACGGTTTCAAAGACAGGGCCACCAATGAGAACATTACTGATCAGCCTACCTATAAATTGGGTGAACTTACAGTCATTACTCTCACGGATAATTTTGCCACAGCTCTTGTCAGTAAATCAAATCGGGACTTCTATCCAGGAGATATTGCCATCACTAAAACGAAGGAAGCGTACCTTCGTGAAATTCAGGCCAGAAGGGCCAAGTTCAATGGTGATAAGGAAATTCTTGGCGGCAAGGCCCTTGAAGAGCTGGATGTGGAGCTGAATCTTGAGAATCTCAATGAAGACCTTCTCGAAAAAGCGGATAAGATCCAGCTTACAGAAGACGAGTTAGCCGAACTAGAGCGTCAGGAGAGAGAGCGATCTCTCATCAAGGATTCTGAGAAAGATCTTAAGGCCCTTGAGCGCCTTGAAAATGAAATTGAAGCAGCTGAAGGAATCCTGAACGAGGCGAAGCTCGATGAAGACAAGTTACTCGAAGAAACTAACCTCAATGAGCTCGAAAGAAAGAGCAAGATGATTGGTGACGAATCTCTGGATGAAATCGAAGAGAACCTTGGTAAGCGCTATGTGGAAGAGGATCTGAATACGAAAGAGAATCCATTCGGTCTTACCGAGTTTGATATCGAGGAAGTGGACGAACTTCTGAACATCGAGAAAAAAGAATAACTACAGGATCCATTTCATCCTGTAGTTTTTTGAAAACATCTTTTTCTTTAAGTTAATTCCCGCAAAAGGATTGGTTCTCACAACATTTTCAATGAGAAAGTCCTTCATCGTCTCTCTGAACTGAATGGAGCACCCGTTTATCTCAGCACCCGTTCTGGAGAAGTAGTTTGAATAGAGCTGTCTTTCTACACTCGTCACGCTATTCATGGTTTGCCCTGAAATAACCGCTGGAATGGAAATGGTGGAATGATAAATAACCTCGTCAATTTCACTTACTCTTGAAACAAACAGATCCATGAAGGTTTCATAGGCAGGAAGCTTGGCCTTCTTTTCTCTACGGGCAAGCTCCTCGGCTGCCTGTCCAGTAGCAAAGTAGGTACGTATGCCGAAGCTAGCATTACCACCAGCTATTTTTTTCAAAGAATCAGAGAAAGCATCTCCTCCGATCGGGGTCTCCCCACTGCAAACAAAACTGATCATGGATACCTTTGAAGCACGACCTTCAACATCGTGATTCACATGGAGATACTGATAAAGCTTTCCTTCAGGAACGTTACTAAACTCAACAGTTAAGGGGGTTATTTCGTACTCGACTGACTCAGCCTCTTTTATATCTTTTGTCTGAACGCTTAACTGACCTTTTTGTTTATAACAGGCGGCCTTGCCATTAATCGACAGGGGGATATTTATGGTCATGCCACTTTCAAAACTGGTGGAGCTTCCAGAACCAAGTGTAAGACCTATGGAAGTACTGCGGCCATAAACTATGGCGTCTTCATTACATTTGGACCAAGCATCTATTGTGGCGGAACCCAACATGAGAACAGCCGCCATTGTCCAAAACTTCATAGGAACCCCTTTTTGAGGGATTATTCCATGGTTTTCAAAGGTCAAAATGGCCTCTGGTAAATCCTTCAGGGCCGTAAATTTTTTTTACAACCGAACGCGTTGAATACTAGTCAAAAAGCAAGGGGTTAGATACATTATCCGAACGGTGCACCCTTAGCTCAGCTGGATAGAGTAGTTGGCTTCGAACCAATTGGTCGGGAGTTCGAATCTCTCAGGGTGCGCCATTTAAAAAGAGAATCTTCGGGTTCTCTTTTTTTTTGTCTATGAATTTATTTTTCCTAATGTAAGTTAATAATTATGAGCCCAATTGACTCTATCAAGCTAAAACTGAAAAATTATCCTGAAGCCAAATACGATGAGGGATCGGGCTTTATTAAAGTTCTTCCAATTAATCTCGATGGATTTTCAGTTTCGATGTATCGGCAGCCAAAATGTATCGAAGTTTACTTTGACGATGGATGGCATGAGTCA
>JBKHWS010000042.1:0-3053 GCA_046566385.1 Bacteriovoracia bacterium
CGCTTTCAGTTTGAGGCCATGCTTCCGAGAGACATTCTCTTTTATATGGATGTCCGGAATGATAACGCCAATGCTGGGGACCGTGGGGAACAAAGTTTCAATATTGGAGACGCTTTCGTTCAATACCCGTTGGTAAAAACAGATAACTATGCCCACGCTGTAAGACTTTTCAGGGCCAAGGTAGATGTTTCCCGCACGGAAACCGTCTCCTCTTCTGAAATTCTTTTTGTAAACCGTGCTTTTATTGCTGATGAAGCAGCACAATTCGTTAATCATAACCGCCGTGCCACAAACGTCCAGTTAATCGGTAACTTCTTAGAGAAAGTTGCCTATCAGGTTGCTATCGGAGACGGAGTTCAAAGTGACAGGTTCCACGATGCCCGTGGCGAAGATATTCAAACCATTGAAAGACAGAACTTCATGATCGGAGGAAAACTTCGCTTCTTCCCTTTTCCAGGATGGGCCGATCTTAAACCCACTGAGACTTATTTCGGAAAGGGAAAGCATTTCTCAATCGGTGCAGGTTTTTTCAATACCTCAAACATTTTCATCGAAAATGCTAACGGTGTTAATGACACTGTCTCAAGAAATCTTTCTAATGTTGAAATCTCCGGACATTATGAAGAATGGTTCTTCTCAGGTGAATACTTCATCTTTGACGGCGTGATTGAAAACCACAACGTCACAACAAATTATAATACAGGAAAGAGTGAAGGCTGGTACGTTCAGGGAGAAAAAGTTTTTCCTCATTTCTACTGGCTCGCTCCGTACATCCGCTATGAAAAATGGGACCGCTTCATTACTTCAGGGGACTATCTCACCACAGATCAACTCTATGGTCTGAACTGGTACTTAAATGGTAACCGTTTTAAAATGAGTCTGGCCTATGAAGTAACGACAAACGGAAACGATACAGGGATGGCAGACAGATCAGAGGCCTATCACTGGTCTACGGCCTGGCATTTTTAGTTCAGTGATCGTGTTTATGAGGTCCAATCTCATGCATTTCACCAGATTTTAGTCGGGCCATGTCCAGTTCATGGGCCCGCTTCTTTTCAATTTCAATCTGTTTTTTTTCCGTGGCCGTTAACGGATAATCCTGCTTCACAACTTTAGGCAGAACCTCCTCCACAACATTAGCAAGATCAATAATAACCAGAGTCCCCCCTCTCATCGGGGCCACTCTTCCATAGCGGGACAAGAGAGGCTCGATGTTTTTCGCTATGATCTCCATATCCACTCCCTTCACTCCTTCATAGGTAACTGAAACCGGGGTTTTAGTATCCGGAAGGTTTGGGATTTTATTCTTACTTGCTTTATAAGAAGGAAGATCTGACTGGAACTTCAGGTCTCGGGCATCAATAATTTTTTCCGTATTCTTAAGATCAGTTGGAACAACAGTGAGGCCGAATACTAAAAGGGCCTCACTGAGAACCTTTTCAGCATTGTTCTTATTCATTTCAAGAGGTGCATTTAGTTCGTAGGTAAAAGGAACTGTTTTTTTATCATAAATAAGTTTTGTTCCGGTAAGCTTCTCTCCTGCTTCCAGGCATTCATTGAGCTTTTTACAGGTGGCACTTTGAGCGGAACATGAGAGTAAGACCGATACGAGCAGATATTTCATCACCACCTCCAGTAATGGAAGCTTATCAATAGGTGCAATTTCTGTGAGGGGGGTGTGTGTTGTTTTTCGCAAAGCGCCGCCGACATCGGCGGCGCCATGCAAAAAGAAATTAGCGAGACTTAATGTCTTTATATTCGTTTCGTGTATC
This sequence comes from Bacteriovoracia bacterium, assembly GCA_046566385.1. Taxonomy (GTDB): domain Bacteria; phylum Bdellovibrionota; class Bacteriovoracia; order Bacteriovoracales; family Bacteriovoracaceae; genus Peredibacter. The sequence continues at coordinate 1,773 of JBKHWS010000042.1, forward strand.
ACCTGTGTAGATCTGTCTTGGTCGTGCAATCTTGAATCCAGCTTGCTCAACCATTTCCTTCCACTGTGCCATCCAACCAGGAAGACGACCGATGGCAAACATTACTGTGAACATATTGGTTGGAATACCCAGGGCCCGGTAAATGATACCGGAATAGAAATCCACGTTCGGATAAAGCTTTCTTTGAACGAAGTACTCATCTCTCAGAGCGACTTCTTCCAGACCTTTTGCAATATCAAGAAGAGGATCTTTCACACCAAGTTTTACCAGAACAGAGTCACATGCTTTTTTGATGATTTTGGCACGTGGATCAAAGTTCTTATAAACCCGGTGGCCAAATCCCATAAGACGAGAATTGGAGTTCTTATCTTTAACTTCTTCCAGAAATTGATTGTAGTCCTTACCGGAATTCTTGATGGCTTCTAGCATCTCAAGCACGGCCTGGTTAGCACCTCCATGGAGTGGTCCCCACAGAGCGTCTACACCGGCGGAGATTGTTGCAAAGATATTCGCCTTAGATGAGCCAACCATTCTGACTGATGAAGTTGAACAGTTCTGCTCATGATCAACGTGAAGGATTAGAAGAACATCAAGGGCCCGGGCCACTTCCTTATCAATGTTCTTATCTCCAGACATCATGTAAAGAAAATCAGAGCAGTAGTCGAGAGACTTATCGGATTTCACAAACTCTTTACCAATTGAGTGCCTGTAAGCATAGGCCGACATCACTTTAATCTGTCCCATGAGCTGGGCAATGGCCTGGTCTTTTTGATCCTGGTTTAAATCCTGGACACACATATCCTGATAGAAAGCAGAAAGAGAAACCATGTTACTCGAAAGAACGGCCATCGGGTGAGCATCTTTCGGGAAGGCCTTAATCATCTGCTTGATGCCTTCAGGGACATCGTTATAAGAAGCGATTCTTTCTTCGAATGCTTTTAATTCACTCTGCGAAGGAAGCTTGCCATAAAAAACCAGGTAGGCTGTCTCAATGAAAGATGACTTTTCAGCAATCTCTTCAATGGAGTAACCGCGGAATTTTAAAATCCCCTTTTCCCCATCGAGAAAAGTAATGGAACTGGTACAGGCACCTGTATTCATATAACCAGAATCAAGGGTCACAAACCCGGACTCTGCTCTTAGTTTAGTAATATCAATGGCCTTTTCACCTTCAGTACCGGTGAACACAGGAAGCTCTACGGTCTTTTCACCTAGAACTAGTTTTGCCTTATCAGACATCGGGGGCTCCTTAAGAAAAGTGAGATGGAATAATCTAGACGG
>JBKHWS010000042.1:3153-21647 GCA_046566385.1 Bacteriovoracia bacterium
TTTTCACCTAGAACTAGTTTTGCCTTATCAGACATCGGGGGCTCCTTAAGAAAAGTGAGATGGAATAATCTAGACGGTTAAATGACCGTATCTTAGCGAATTTCCATCAATCTGTCTAAACACACTTGTGAAAACATTTTCGGTAGATGGTGGCAAAAGTTAAATAAGAAGTGATGTCACTGGTGCCAAAATAGCTTCGGAGGCAGGGACAAATTTACTCCACTAATGCATCGTCACAGATATTTCTCTCATTTGTGCGCGATGCATCTTGTCTTCAAAATTTAAAGACAAAATAAAAAAAATCTAGCTTTTCTTACTCCTTGGCAAGGAGCTTGCTCTCTCCCTCTTCATAATTCAAACATGATGTTTGGTTACTACAAGGAGAAAGCATGAAAAAGGCTTCGTCATCATTTTTGGTTTTATTTTTCGCATCCCTCTTAGTTTCCTTCAGCTCTTTTGCCCAGGTTCGCACTGGCAATATCAGGGTCATTCACGAACATGTCAGTCAGAACATGCGCATGTATGAGCGACTCCGTCTTTCGGATCTCCTGCGCCTCTCTCTTCAGGAGCAACGAAGTCTTGAACTCATATCCCTTTCAATTGAGGCCCAAAGCTTTCGTAATGGTCCTTCCCGGCTTGAACTCTCTCAATATGGGCTTCCTATTGCTTCTGCAATCATAAGAAGAAATCAACAGCAAGTACGCCTTCAGTTACCTCCGGAAACCTTGATTGAAGGACTGGAACTTTCAACTTCTGATGAGATCTTTCTTGAATCAATCATTGCTGAAGTAGAGCGCTCTCATATTCCTGCTCCGGGCCCACAACCCCTCCCGGGACAGGATCGAGACCCACAGGTCTCTCCCCATGCTTTCATCACTCTTCAGGTAAACCGGGACATCCGCGGCCATGGTGTGCTTCCTCTTCGTCAGATGGTGAAACAGCAGCTCGGCCTCAACCTTGGTGGCGCAGAAATTGAGCGCGTGGTAGTTCAGGGAGAACCATTAAGATATGCTCAGGCATCAGTTCAGGTAAGACTTAATGACCGACTGATAGATCGTCCTAAATTTCTCTCTAACTCGCAGGCAAGGCTCCCACTTCAGGTTTCTACTTCTGAAGAAGTTCGCACTCTGCAGCTAGTTGTTAATGGTGACGCTCGCATTGAAACCATCGCCATCCGCATCGGGAACGTTCGCCCTCAAAGACCACAGGGACCACAGTTTCCCGAGAACCAGCGCATCTACGTTCAACAGGAAGTTTCTCCCCGCTTTCCTTTGGAACTGTCTCGCCTTCTTGGATACGATTCCCGTCTCATTCGTTCCATAACTATCGAGGCCCGTTCCGTCAGAGGACTTAATGCTCAACTTTCCCTTCTTGCCAACTACGGTGAGTTCCAGGGATCACTGATGGTACAGCAGCACACTGTCCGCGCCACACTTCACCTGAGAAGACCAATGGCAGCACATGAACTAAGAATTGAATCTTACCAGCCTGTTCTGATTGAAGCTCTTGAGATTGAATTCGAACATCACTTACGTTACTAACCCATTCTTAAGATGATGCCTCCCGCAAGGAGGCATCTTTTTTTTAGATAGAAAAAATCCCTCTTATCGACTTTTCAAATGATATCTTCGGGACTAAAACTTGCCTCCCACTTTGAAAGGTCAACAATGAAAAACATCCTCATTCTCCTCTTTTGTCTCCTCTCCTTTAATGTTTTTTCCGCCACTGAAGTAGATGTGTTGTCTGCGGAATATCCGGTGGAAGACTTTGATCAGAGAAAAACGCTTTGCCTGACAGTGATCAGGCTTCCTCTTGACGGAAAACTTCTGGGAGTCATTGAAAGTATCGAAGACTGCTATTATGCGAGGGCAGCAAAAAAATCCCCTGATCATAAAATCCTGTTGGATCTCAATAAACTCCACAAAATTGACCACCCGGAGATGGCAGAACATTTACAAAAGCTTGATGGCCAGTTAGAGTTTTATTTTTCAGATGGAGATTAAAACTTGGAATGGGATAAACCTCTGATTGAGGCGATACTACTTAAGCGCTATAAAAGATTTCTGGCGGACGTGAAGATGGATGGAGAAACGGTTACCGCTCACGTTCCCAATACCGGCAGCATGACCAGTTGCTGGGAACCTGAATGGAAATGCGCTCTCTCAAGATCAGACAATCCTAATCGTAAAATGCCCTGGACCCTGGAGTTCACTCATAATGGTGTATCCTGGATCGGAGTTAACACGGCCAATGCTAATAAGCTTACTCATCGCTGGTTAAAAGAGGGCCTCATCCCTGAACTCGATGGATACAAAGTCATTCAACGGGAAAAGAAAATCGGGGATTCGAGAATCGACTTCTATCTTGAAGGCCATGATGTCCATCCTCCTTGTTATGTGGAAGTGAAAAACGTCACCCTAAAACATGAAGGGGTTGCCCAGTTTCCTGATGCCGTTTCTGAAAGAGGCCAAAAGCATCTTCTCGAACTCATGAAGCTTAAAAAGCAGGGCCTTCGGGCCGTTATGCTTTACATCGTCCAGAGAGAAGATGTCTCTCTGATGAAACCCGCTCATTCAATTGATAAGAAGTATGGTCAACTCCTTAAAGAGGCCCATTCGGTGGGGGTAGAAATTCTCGTCTATCAGTGTAGAATGAATCTAAGTGGAATTAATTTTGGAAACTCCCTTCCTTTTCACCTGGAGTAGATCCTTTGCTTAAGCTTGTCTTTTTTATAAAAGATTGCCGCCTCAAGGTACGTCTGGCCTTACCGGAAGATAACTTCACAGGTAGCTGCCAATGGAATGATGAACTTGAATTCATCGTTTCGGATAATGGTGACTTCACCATGGTCTGGACTTCCCTTCTTCCTGACCTTGAGCCTCATTACGCTGAGGCCCTGGTTTCTCTTGTGAGTGCCCGTTATCCAATTTCTCCCAGGTATCATGAATTAAAAAATAAATGTCCCCGGATCATTTTTAAAAACCCGGGTGATGAATGGGTTTTCTTCGGGGGATCATTTAATCCCTGGCACCAGGGTCACCAATCCTGCCTCAGGCTTCTCCCTGAAGATAAGGTTTGCCTCATTCTACCTGACCGCAATCCCCAGAAAGAGCTGCAAGAACTCTCTCCTGTCTCGGCCCTCCTTGGGATCAGCACCAAGGTCAGGTTAAAGAAATATCAGTACCTCGTTCCAACTTTCCTTTTGGAAGATAAAAAGAATCCAACTGTTGAATGGGTGGAAAAACTTAAAGATGAATTTCCCACCTATAAACTCTCTCTCCTCCTTGGATTTGATAGCTTTGCTCAGATGAAAACATGGATCCGTCCCGAAGACCTTCTCCCGAGGCTTGATACTCTCTACGTGGTCTCAAGGCTGGAGGATGATGAGGATCGAAGACTCGCCCTGGACGAAGTGCATGCCCTGAGTACCAGTGTGAATGTTATCTTTTTGGGAAAGCATGAATTTGAAGGAATGAGTTCCACAGAAATCAGAAGAAAGTCGAACGCTTAAAATAAAAGGGGGGACTTAAAGCCCCCCCTTCTCTTTTATCTGTAACTAAATCTTAGTAACAAACGGTATCACAAGTATAACCTTCACAGTAGTAAGGCCATCCCCAAGCATCGTAACCACACTGGTAGTCGTAGTAGTAACAGTCGTCATAACAAGTGTAACCGCCGCTGCTGCCGCCGCTAGAAGAACCGCCGCCAGAAGAAAGTCCAACTGCCAGAGCTACGATAAGTAGACCAACAGCAAGGTAAACAAGAACGTCACCGCTCCATGAAGCACCGTTTGAGTAAGCGCGCTTCATTGAATCCATCATATAACGAGAAGCTTCTTCAGAAGACATCTTGTTGATTGTGATCATAGAAAATGCAGTTTCAAGGTCCTTAGCAACTTTTGCATCTTTAACCTGAGACTTAGCGAAGTCAATCATCTGAGAGTTTGTAAGGCCAGACTTCTGAAGATCACGAACAGTAGCTGTGAACTTCTTAAGCTGAGCTTCATAGAAAGACTGGTCTTTCTGATCCCATTCAACAGTAAGAGCGTAATTCATTTCATCAAAAGCAGCTTTTAAACCGTTCTGAGAAGTGGCGTGAGCGTGAACAGTGAAGATGGCAAATACCATCATCATCGTGATAAATTTTTTAAACACAAGGGCCTCCTGGTAGGCAGTTATAGTTTTATAAGAAAGCTATTTTTCTTCTAACGTAACTTTAATTTTGCTGTAAAGATCAAAAGCACCGCTCTATAAAATTTTCGGGGCCAAACTGGCACTCCTTAGATTCCCTTAAGGTTAAGCGCTTTTAATATTTTTAATTTATCAATAAAAGGTGAATCACATTGCTCATCGCAGGTCTGAAGAATTCCTTCAACCAGCTGTCCTCTGATACTTGAATTGGTGGTGATTTTCTTTCTCAGCTCGAACATGAAGTGTTCACCTTTTTCTTCACCAACAATTCGATCCATTTCCCACAGAAGGCCGAACACGAAGTCAGTGTTGGCATACTCGCTCATTTCAAACTGAATCATGTAATCCTGCTTTCTTTCAGCATTCTTACCATTGTAGGTGTTGTATTTTTTAATATGCATCGCAAGCTTCGGAGAATCGGCAATCTGACCTGCGAAGAAATCGGCCATTCCTTCAATGATGGCAGTTGAATGAGTAAGTTCCAGGTGATCAGATAAAGCGGCATGGGCATATTCATGGTAAATAATTTCCGGAACAACCGCCGTATCAAGCCAGTACCATTTACGAGTAAAGACCTTGGTGATGGGATCAAGAAACTGATACCCCACTTCCATGATCACACTTGAACCAACTGTTCGGATTAAGTTTTCTGTCGCAAATGGATCTGGAGCAACTCCCTGGGCCGTGGCCGCAATCACGACTCCCGCCAGGAACCGCTGCAACGACTGCATGTGAATTTGTTTTCTGAATCCGGCCATCAGAACCTTAAACTCCTGGGCCTGAAGATTATTAGTCCTCAAGTCTCTCAGATGAATTTTTTTAGAGGGACGAAACCAGATTTCAATTCCCCATGGTTTAACATTCCTTGAGGCAAGTCCCTTCCCTGCCGGGATGGTAAGAGCATTATTGTACTGAGCATCCAGGTTATCGTGGGCGAAGTGGCCAAGTTCAGAGAACTGATTTGTATGCTCAAGCCTGATAGTCATTTGAGGCAGGTTCATCACGTGCTCAGACTTGATCTTGTTTACAAAATAATCCCGGGCGCGGGTTAGATGGAAGTAAGCAGTTGCCGCTCTGAAAACGAGGGCGGGATCAGCATCAAACTTAATGGCCTCATCTGACTTCCCTTTCACAATTTTGAAGTACTCTCCTTCAAAGCTGTCATTGGAAATAAGGTCCCTCAGAACCACTTCCTCGATCCCGGGTTTTTTACTGTCGTTTCTCACCAGAGCTTCAAATGTTCTCTCTGTCACCTGAGAGAAAGCAAGGACGGGAAGGAATAGAGATATAAGTATTAAAGCTTTCATATTAAAACAGCACCGTTGGATCGTTAGAGTTATCTTCTTTTTTACCCGCAGTCATTTCAATTACCACGATGGCAAGTGCAGGGATGAAACCATAAGGAGGAGGAATAGCGATGGTTGCGACCGAGCCAAAAGTCCTTATCCAGACTCCAGCTTTTTCCCAGAAGGTTTTCTTCGGGTTCCAGATTTCTTCCAGTCCCGCAAGTTCCTCTAACTCAGAGGCAGGGATGATTCCTGTTTCGTAGGCGGCAGTCATCAGGTCCATATAATCAGGGGTCCGCCCCGCGAAGTAAGTATTGAGGGCAAGGAGAGAATTTTCTTTCCGGAGAAGCTTGATGGCAAGACGGAATCTTTCCATTGGTCCAAGCTCAATTGTCTCGACGCCGTTTTGACGGTCATAAATCAGAATCTCGGCCTTTGGTGACTCAAGACGGGTACGCAGTTTCTTAATAACATCTGCCATTAGCATGATCTGAAGGTCAGTGTAACTTGCAAGAAGTTGCTGTCTTCGGCTAAGTTTTAACTTTCCGTCTTTCTCCGTCACAAAGTCAGTCTTCTCTTCCGGATCACGGAGAGGAAACTGAGTTCTTAAAGATTGAATCTTTTTGTAATAAGTCTTAAGAGTAAGCGTAGAACTTTCCAGCTCATTAGTTCTTGCTTTCTCAAGATTCTGATAAACATCATAGGAGATGATTCTCTGATCATAGGCCTCTTCAAAGAGTGCTTCAAAATGATACTTTTTAAGATGCTTATCAAATCTCAGAATTTCTCCATACAGCGACTGGTAAGCTTCATCAAAACAAGAATTTTCGAGTTTCTTCTCAAATCGTGAAATGGCCTTCAATGCCATCTCTACAGTCTCTTTATTTCTTGGGAGAGAGGGGCCAAACTGATCACGGTCATTGTCACGATAAACTGAAGTATTTGAAATTTTATCTGCATCTAAAAGAAGTTTTGCAACCGTATCATCAAACTCATTTTGGCTTCGTAGATAAAGGATGGCCCCCTTCATCTCTTTAAAGCGCGGATTGACTCTGTGGATTTTTTCCAGCAAGGAATTATTGAGATCAAAAGAACAAAGTTTATGAGGTTCCTGTTCTTTCAGAGTTTCATCAAAAGCACCGAGAAGCTCTTTAGAGTCAATTCCATTCAAGGCCTTTCTGATACTTCTTTTATCCCAGCGAGAAGAATAAAAGCTCTCCCCCTCACGGTCATTCCGGAGCTCAACAGGCCCTGCTGCAAACAAAGGCAAAGTGAAAAGCCCTATAAGGAGAAGTGAAAAACGCATTCAGAATCCTTCAATTTTATTTACCCTAGCTTAGCACCGCATCAAATGCGGTCCTAGCCAGTGGGTAAAAAAGAAAGGGTTCCTTTATAAGCGTTCTTTCAAGAACTTAGGCCTGCTCAGGAGTGTTGAGGATCTTTAAGCTCATTGAGCACCATACGTGTGAGCCTTCTGACACTCTTTTCAAGATACCCCTGATCCGAAAAAGGGATGTCCTGGTTGGTTTTGAGGCAACAGGAATGGATGAGGGAAAGATGAGTAGCATGAGAAAATATGGTTTTCAGGGCCCAGTGGATATCTTCCTCGGAAGCATGAGGGGCATGCTTTTTTAAACATTCAGCAACGATCATGCCTCCCGGAGGCCCGTACATCCGGTCTTCCGTCCCTTCTGAGGTGAGATGGTGGGAATGCTGGGCAGACATCATTAGTTTAAAGTGCGAGCGCAGGTCATGGGAGTTTTCCACGAAGTAGCGAAATATATCCACCATGGTCTCTTCGAGAACTCCCTGGTTTTTTTCCATGAGAGCTCGGATCTCTTCTGAGCACTGGACATATCCGGCCTTCAGAATTTCCAGGAAGAGGTTTTCTTTACTGGAGAAATAGTAATTAACAGAGGCCACGTTCACTTCAGCGGCCTTTGCGATTTCTCTTACCGACGTGCCTTCATATCCGTGATCCGCAAAAAGAACTCTCGCGACTTCCAGAATTTTTTCTTTCGTTTCAATATCAGTCATAATTACCTCGCTCCCTGAAGAACCTCTTCCTGCTCCTGTGCACGAAGGGCCTCTCTCTTTGCAAAGAAAGGAATCTTATTTACCAGCTTCATCATATCATCAATGATCGCAAACCCGGATGGAATCCAGACCAGAGTAAGAATGGTTCCAGTGGTCAATCCCCAGGCCATTGCAAGAGTCATAGGAACCAACATCGGATCCGCCCCGCCTACTCCATAGGCCGTCGGAAACAGACCTCCCATGGTGGTGAGAGAAGTTGCCATTACTGGTTTTAACCTGATGGTCGGGGCCTTTATGAGAATATCCCGAAGACTCATCTTACCTTCATCTTTCATCTGATTAATGAAGTCGATGAGAATGATTCCATTATTAACAATAATACCGGCCAGACCAATGACTCCGATCATGGCAAGGAAACTTACCGGACGTCCATGGGCCCAGAAGGAAACGGAGACACCTAACAGGCCAAGAGGAATGGTTGTCATGATCAGACCTGGTGCCAGGTAAGAACGGAAAATATAAACCATGATGGCATAGATCCCAATCAGTGCCAACAGCATGGCATTTCCAAGAGAGGCCATGGATTCATTTGTACTTTCCTGCTCTCCTCCGAAAACCATATTAACGTCAGGGTGGGCGGAAGAAATTTTTGCAAATGTATCCGCAACAATCTTGTTGGCCTGAACTGAAGTGATCACTTTCGGATCCACATTGGCCGTAACAGTTTTTGCCCGCTTAAAATCAAAGCGCTTCACCTGGGGTGTTCCTCTGGTGGTTTCAAACGTCGCAAGTAATGACAACGGAACAAGATTACCTCTGGCATCCATGATCTTAATGTTACCCAGGTCATTGATCCCTTTCTTTGAAACATCTCCAAACTTAACCTTAAGTTCAGTATCTTTGTTATTAAGAGTCACGTCAGAGACAAATGTTCCGGTCAGGGCCGTTCGGACAGTGTTACCAACTGAAGCAGTTGAAAGTCCGAGACGGTCAATCTTATCATAATCAAGAAGGACCTTTACTTCATCAGGACCATAGACATCATCAACCTTAACGTCAAAGACACCACTAACATCTTTAAGTCGATCCGTAACTTTCCCAATCAACTGATCAAGGCTTTCTCCATTGTTGGATCTGAAAGTGACGGTCACTGGTGCTCCCACTGGAGGACCGTTAACCTGCTCCTCAAAAGTAAGCCTTTCTGTTTCAGGCTCTTTAATCACACGAAGCTTACCTAGTACTTCTGTATAAGGAAGATTGTTCTTGGCAAAATCAGTGGCAAAGATCTTCACCAGTCCAACATTATCCCCGGCCTGACCTTTAATGTCAGTTGGGGCAGCAGCGGAAGAGCCGGCAATAGAAACAGTATGCTTAACAATATTGTCTCCAAGAACTTCTTTGATTCTCTCCTCAACCCTTCTGGTCATCTCATAAGTCTTTTCGACTTTCGTGTTAGAAGGCATTTCAATTCTCGCCAGATAAATTTCCGTCTGCTCAGGCGGGAAAAGAATGAACTTATTAAAGACACCGATGACAACAAAAGAGAAGACAATGATTCCCGTTACGGCCGCTGCAGTTATATAGCGATGGTCTACGCTCCAGCCCATGAACTTTTCAAAATGGACCGAGATCTTATCAAACCAGCCGCTCTTCTTTTCTTCCACTGTGGCGATATCAAAGCGCTTGGCCACAAGGTGAAGACGCATGGGCAGAAGAAGGAAACACTCAAGGAGACAGAACAGGAGAGCAGTTGTAACAACGACTGGAATGGCATAAATAAAGCGCCCCATGATTCCTGTGGTCACCAGCATCGGAAGGAAAGCCGCAATGGTGGTAAAGGCCGTGGCCGAAATAGGAATCCAGAGAGTGGTCACTGTATCAACGGCAGCATCTATGGATTTATAGCCCATCTGCCGCCGGCGGATATATTCCTCACCAATCACCACACTGTTATCCACGAGCATCCCCATCGCGATGATGAGTGCCAGGATGGTGATGGAATTGAGTGTGAGCCCGAAAGTCGGCATGAGACCGAGTGTCGCCATGAGAGCAATGGGTAATGACAGCGCAACCATGACGCCGATTCTTCCATGCATAAAGAACAGAAGGACAGATATCACGACGAGAAGGCCTGTCATGGCATTGGAAGTCAGGGTATCGAGTTTTCGGGCAACTCTTACTCCCTCATCATTGAAGATCGTGAATTCCGCCTGACCTTTATATTTTTCTTCGTACCGTTTTAAGATCGGTCTCAAGTTATTAACGAGCTTTAAAGTATCCGCTCCCCCTTTCTTTTGAACTGTTAAAAGTGTCGCGGGTTTTCCCATGTAGCGGGTAAGAGTCCTCGGTTTTTCTTCCCCGTCCTTAACCTTGGCCACGTCTTTCAGATAAATAATCTGACCTGAAAACGTTGATCTGATGGGAGTGGCCGCAAGTTCTTCAGCACTCTTGATTTTTCCGTCGACTTTAACCAGTTGTTGCAGAGAACTATCTTCAAGTTCTCCCCCGGGAACGTTGACGTTTCGGGAGCCGATTTTCTGGAGGACCTCGCTCACACCAATGTGAAGAGCATCCAGCTTTTTTCTGGATAGCTCAATTTCAAATTCTCTTTTACGAAAACCATCAAGGACCACTGCTTTAACACTCTTATCATCTTCAATGTCTTCCTTGAGCGCATCAGCGATGAGATCCCGTTTCCGGTCATCATTGGGTCCGATGACGGCAAGTTCAATGGCCGCAAACTCTTCAGACTTAATCTCAGTAAATTTTGGTTTTTCACGAAGGTCCGCAGGAAGGTCTTTCGCGCGGTCCATGGCCTTCTGAAGATCAGACATCACGTCCTTCACGATAACTTTCGGATTATCCATATCGACCCGAACGACAATCTTACTACGTCCGGCCTGTGAGATGGACCTGACGTCTTTAAGCCCGGAGACTTTTCTGATCTCATCTTCAATGGGCTTCGTGATTTTGATTTCAATGTCTTCAGGAGTTGCCCCGTAATAGTCAGTCTCAATGATGGCGGTCGCAAAATCCACTGATGGATACGATTCGGCATTCATCTTCTTGATTCCCAGGAGACCGAAAATCATCATGAAGATTGTCATGACGAGGGTAAGCTTAGGGTTTGTTATGAAAAAGTTCGCTAGTTTTCGCATATGTTAAATCCTATTAAAGGTACAAGGTGTCTCAGTGTAAATAACGAGATAATCAAAAAGAGTGTTGAGTATCTGCAACTGGGTTTCGATGGTGGTGAGTTCAGAGTTTAAAAGGGCATCCTGGTCAAGGACCAGCTGATCGACTGTCACTCTCGCCTGCTGATATTTTCTTTTCATGATCTGCAGCCTCTTCGACAACTGCTCAGAACTCACTCTCTGAGCGCGGATGACGTCAGTCAAAAGAGCGATTGATTTAGACAACTGTTGATGGGTCGACACCACTTGAGAATCGGTGGCGTTAATGGAAGCTTCCAGTCTTTTTTCGTCATAAAGTTTTTTAACTTTTTCAGTACCCTCTTTCACGCTTCCAAGAGGAAGGGTGAAAGAAACGCCGACTTCGTATCCGGTTCGATTGTTCCCGGTCTGATCGTCAATGGAAGCACCGTAACTTCCTCGCACCAACTGAGTGCTGGATTGCTCTGAACCAATTCCTGTAGATTTAACAGTTCCGAATAACTTCACATCAGCATCAGAGTAACGAGAGTTGATGTCCGAGTTATTCCCTTTGATTTTTCTCAACATGGAAACCACTTCATCGTAGTGGGTGAACTGATAAGGAATTTTTTCCTGCTGAGCAATGGTGGCGGTACAAAGCAGAACTTCGCTCACGGTTTTATTCAGGTCATACTTCTCAAGGGTAATATCATACTGAGACAACTCCGGAAGGAGGTTGCGTAGTTGTTTGATGAATATTTCTTTCTGATATTCAAGATAAAGCTGGGTACCTTCTCTTGAGGCAACCTGAGCTTCATACCTGGCCACTTCGTCGGGCTCGGCCACCGCATTCTTTAACCTGAGCTTCGCCTCATTCAACTGCTGACGGGCCGTCTTCAAAAGTGCCTCAGCAATAACCGCCGATTCCTGGTTAGCAACCAGAGACCAGTAGAGCCTTCTGAGAGAAATTTTAAAGGCCTTCAGCTGAATCTCTTTTTCAATCTTAGCTCTTTCCTTATCCAGAGAAGCGTTTTCCAACTGCTTCTTTGTGACTCTCCCTAAAAGGTTTTTCCATAAATCCATCTGTGCCGTGAAGGCCAGGGTCGTTGTTGTGACATTATTAAGTCTTCCGATAAACGGGTTCTGCGCCGAACGCTGGTCAGTCACCACATAGGCACTGGTTTCAAAACCCTGACTAAAATCTTTCTTCACACCTAACTGGGCCTGTTTAATTGGACTAAAAATGGGCTGAACAGCAGTGACCGCTCTCTCCTGGGTTTCAAGATAAGAGGCTTCACCGAATAAATAAGGAGCGTATCTTTCTTTAGTTTCGCTCTCCCGAACGGCTGCACTCAAAAAGGCAGCTTCAATCTGATCCAGTTGAGGAGCGCCCTTCTGGGCCAGTTCATCGAGCTTCTTCTCAGTTAATTTTATGGAGTCAGCAAAAAGGTTGGAAGACAGGACAGCGGCTAACAAACTTAAGAATTTCAGCATATTAAACATAATACCCAGCCTATATAGTTGTTTCAAACGATTGTTTTAAACAGGAGTTTATCCAACTCTGACATAAGAATCAATGAAGAATTTCTTAGGAGCATGAGAATATTTCTATGACTCGTAAATTAAGGGATTTAGCTCCTTTGTAAAAAATTCATTCGGACCCCTGTTGTCCCTCTTTTCCCTTACACTAACCTTATGAAAACTTTTGCTCTTCTTCTTTTGTTCTCCACCACAGCACAGGCCTACGAGTGCAGGATCATGGCCCATGTTGACTCTCAGGATAAGATGGAAACATCCTTTAATACGGCTTCTTATCAGGAGTGCCAGAACCTCGCTCAGAGTGCAGAGAAAAATAATTTCTTTGGGTTAGTAGATGAACAGGAAGAAGAAGTTAAAACTTCATTTTTATATAATGAGGCAGTTGAAGAGGAGAGGTATTAACCTCCCCTTTCATTATTTTTCTTTGTCGGTAATAAGAGAAATGTTTTCTAATTTATTTGCCTGTAAAAGATCCAGGACTTTCACCAGACGGGTATATTGAACATTCCCATCCACCCTGAGATTTACCAGAGTTTCTTTTTCAGTTTTCTGTAGTGTCCCCGGAAGTTCTTCCATGGTGGATTTCTTTCCATTGATCGCAACCTGATCGCTTGAGAGTTCAATTGTCAGTTGATCAATTTTTTTCTCGCTTCCTGTTCCCTGTTCCGTCTTCGGAAGTTTCAGTAACAGGGCCAGTTCGTCCTTCTTAAAGGTAGAAGTGACGAGAAAGAAAATCAGAAGCAGGAAGACCACATCAATAAGGGGCGTGAGATCCATGGCAAGGGATTCACGACGTTGCCTTCTGGACATAACTTACTCGCCTTTTAACATCGGAGCGATGTGCTTTTCGAGATTGATCTCAAGAGAATCAAGTTCTCCAGAAAGGTAGTTATGAGCAATGAAATGCGGGATCGCCACAATCAAGCCAAGGATGGTGGTAATGAGAGCGTAGGAGATGCCTGAAGCAAACTTTCCCGGATCCTGAAGGCCCGTGGCCGAAATCACCTGGAAAGCTTCATAGATACCAATAACAGTCCCAAGGAGTCCTAAGAGAGGAGCAGTTGTTGCAATGACTTTAATGCTCGTCATACCAAATTCAAGCTCGTGAACTTTTTGAGAGATGCCATCTTTCACCAGATCAAGGTGATCTAAAAGTTTTGTGGTATTGAACTTCGAAGTCATATCGCTGGCCACCAGCTTCGCCTCAGAATCAATTTTCTTTTTGAAATCACGGAAGATGAAAAGTCTCCAGAGGATTAAAGAAAGTCCAACAACATTCATCGCAATGAGGATCCATGAAATCGATCCACCAGCGTTGATGAAATCAATCAAGCGCATAAAAGTCCTTTTTTATAAGGAACCAGACGTTCCAAATTCAGATTGTAAAAAATTTTACAGGAACTTTGATATCCATCCGCGCTTCACCAATTTCTTTTGGGATGGGCTTGAACTTTTCCACCTTCTTAACAGCATCAAGAGCAGAAGCATTCAGGCGTTCATAACGGGACGGCCTATCAATTCTCACATCAATGATATTCCCATCTTCCAGCAACGTAAAGGCGACAACAACAGTTCCTGTCTGTCCCAGACGTCGGCTCATTGGAGGATAGTACTTATTCTTATCAATCATCGCCCGCAGTTCGGCCTTATAGACAGCTAACAAATCGGTGCTTCCCTTGGCAGAAGTTCCAAACTCAGAACCACTGGCCTGTGCTTGGGCTTCTACAGGTTTGGATACTTGTTTTTGCTCTGGAAGAGGTTCGGTTTTTGGTTTATCTGGATTCTTGGGAATGGTTCTAGGAGTTTTCTCCTGAGGCCTGGAATTCAAAATAACATTGGAAGCGATCTGAAGTTTTAAAACTCCAGACCCTACCTTTGTCTGAACAAATTCTGATTGCGAGAGCTGCCATGTGCCCATCAGGACAAAGACGTGAATAAAAACAATGCTTGCTAGATGAGTCAGGTAGCTCTTGGTCATAGTATTGTTTTATATATCAAACCCCATCTGAAGTCCATGGCCTATGGCAAAAATACAGGACCTTAAGCTATTGAAAAATCGCATATTAAGGCCCTGTACGACTTAAAGAGAGCTTTCTACTTTTTTCAGGAAAAGCCTTTCATCAGGCAACACGGAGGACTTATAGCGGGCAATAATCTTCCCTTCCTTATTCACCAGAAATTTCTCAAAGTTCCAGGCCACCTCACCCTGAAACTCTTCATCAACAGAAGTGAGATACTGGTACAGTTCCCTCTTCTCTTTGCCTAGTATGCTCTTCTTGGTAAGAATTGGAAAAGTTACGTTATAGTTTTTCTGGCAGAATTCCAGCATTCCTTTGTCATCTTCTGGAGTTTGACCACCAAAGTCGTTAGTCGGCACTCCCAGAACTACAAAATTTTTATTTTTGTACTTTTGATAAAGCTTCTCAAGACCATCCAGTTGACCCGTGTGACCGCACTGTGACGCGATATTCACAATCAGCACCGTCTTACCTTTAAATTCCGACATGCTGAAGTCTTTGCCTTTGATCGTTTTATCTTTGATAGAATAGATATCCGCTGCCAAAGCAGAAGTCATAAAAGCAATAAGAAGAATCACAAAACGCATAGCTCCCCCCTCTGATTAAAGAGCACCCATTATCCAGTGGAAATAATCAAAGTTAAAGAAGGTTTTAAGAAAGACCTGAAGTCAGGAGTTCTTGCCTAAGTACGTCACATCACTTACTATCCCGATACCTCAAGGAATAACCTTTAGATGAAACTTCAAGAACTAAAATCTAACCTGGATGAACTACAACTGGGCATGTCCCAGAACACGATTAGTGCACTTTCCAAAGAAGTAAATGATTTGATCGGCGCTGGTGGCAAAAAATTCAGGCCAGGTCTGATGTTCCTTGTGGGGAAAGTTTTTGGTCTACCGCAAGAGACTCTTTCAACTTACGCCCGTGCCGTTGAGCTCACTCACCTGGCAAGCCTCATTCATGATGATGTCATTGATGATTCTGATAAAAGACGCAATCATCCTACCCTAAATTCCATCCGGGATAACACCACCGCCATTCTTGCCGGAGACTACGTTCTTGCCACCATCATGGGGGAACTTGCCCTCGCCGGAAATAACGAGCTTTTAATTGACCTCACAAAATGTATCCAGGATCTTGCTGATGGAGAATGGCTGCAATACGACCTGAAGTCCAAGACCCATGTTCAGGTAGAGGACCTGGAACTCATCTGTGTTAAAAAAACAGGAAGTCTTATCCGGTATTGTTGTACCACTCCCGCAAAACTCGCTGGTCATAGCGATGTAAAGACGATGGCAATTCTCGGAGAGAGAATTGGACTGATCTTTCAGATGGCCGATGACATTGTTGATGGCCTTAACCAGAGTGGCCGTCCTCCTTTCCAGGATATCATCAATGGTCAATTGAACTACGTAACTTTAAAACTCATTGAGCTTTATCCCGAACTCTACCAACCTATCTATTCGTTGAAGAATGGAGAAAGAAAAGATTTCCCTTGGACTGAGTCCCAGTACTCTCATGCCATCAGGGCCGTTCATGAAGCGATCAATTTTGAAAAAGATAAGCTCGTGGCGATCTTTGCTGATCTTTGTCGCCAAAAAAAGCAGGAAGAGATAGTGAACATCTTTGAACTGAGCCTCAATAAAATCCAAGCTAATTACGCCACTCTCCTTGCCCTTTAAAAGCCGACCTTCGTATACTGATCTTAACGGGGAAAATGCATGACTGATAAACAGATACAGGAGTGGCAGGAAAAAGTACGCACTACCTTTGGAGAAGAGTCCAAGATGTATGAGTACCTTTTTGAGACCATGGATAATTTTTACTACCGTTATCTTGAAACCACTGTTGATAAAAATTTAAAAACCGCTTCTCTTGGTCCCCATCTCTGGGGTGCGAAATCCACGGAAACCTCCATGGTGGATGCCTTGAAAATAACTAATCCCGTTGCGAAGAAAGGAATTATTGAACTCGCTAAATCTGTTCCCAAATCAGAGGGACCGGCGGTTCAATATGAACTTCTTGCCAATGTAGAGGAACTTTCAGCTGACCGTGGAGAAATTCACCTGGTTTCAGTTATCAACTGGGGATGGCCGGATTTTGAAAATCCAGAGAAACAATTTAAAAAGACTGTTGTTTTTAAATACTCTGATCTCGGTGAATTCAGAAAAAATCTTGCTTTGAAGTTAGAAGAAGCCTGCGAAGCTTTTCTCTAGTTCAGGAATTCGTTCTCACATTCTTCTGGTAGACTTTCTTGATCACCCAGAAAAGAATCACCACACCTAATACGGAAGCGGCGACAATTTTAAACTCCCGGATTTTTTCCAGGATGAGTTCACCGTAGGTCGCCACGATGTAGACCTGAGTGGGAACGGAGATCAGAGCAGCAAGCCCATCAATCAACATAAACTTCCAGATAGGGATTCCCAAGAGACCACAGCTCATGTGACCCGGAAAACGTAAACCGGGAGTAAAACGGAAGATTCCGCAGGCCCAGCCCCCATACTTTTGAAACCAGGAGTTGATGGTATCAAAACCTTTTCCAGCAACTTGTTTCTGAAAGAACTTTGTTTTGATGATTTTTCCCCCAAAAAACTTTCCAATGAAGTAAACGAGGAGATCGCTGCAAAAGACTGCGAAAAAACAAATGAGGGAAAGAGTAAAAATATTCACTCCCTCCGCCCCTTCATAAGGAGGAGGAAACAAGTTCGGATTCTTTGCCATGTAGGCCACAAGTCCCGCACTAATGAGAACTAATTCTTCCGGAACCGGAAGTCCAAATGAACTTGCGAGCATGAATAGAGTGATGAATCCATACACATAGGCCGGCTGATAAGCGTACTGCCCAAAAAATGTAAACAAGGCCTGTTGGCTGAATTCAATGTCGAACATGGACCAAATTTTAATGACTCCAGTCTCAGAAGAAAAGGAAAAAGCCCTTTAAGAATCTGATAATAATTCTCTTGGACGGGCCTTGACAGCGCGCCATGAAGAAATCAAGATTGTGGCCAAACAAAGAACCGTTAGCAACAAAGCAGGGAAAAGAATCCTACTCCAGTCAACAGATGGAGAAATCTTGAACACCTCTTTTCCTATAATCTGGGCAATAAGCCATCCAAGAAACAGACCGAGCCCCATAGCGGATAAAAACAAGGCGCCGAACTCGTAAAGGAGATTAAGCCTAAGGCGTCCTGAAGAAAGCCCCAGGCTTTTTAAAAGAGCGAGATCATAATACCGACGGTATACCTGATCATGAGAAAGACCATAAAGGATGACCAGCCCCACAGCAAGTGAAAGCCAGGATATGACTTCAATGGCCTGCCTTGATTTCTCAAAGAGGCCCGTGAGTTTTCCAACTAGCTCCTCCACATCGATGAAGGAAATATTGGGAAACTTATCCACTGATGAACGCTGCAACTGAAGCTTCGCCTCTTTAGGGCCGGCCGGAAGAATGGCCAGATAGGTTTTAGGAGCGGCGTCGATCATACCTGGTTCAATCGTGACGAAAAAGTTTGGATAAAATGAGGTCCATTTTACTTCTTTAATATTATGTACGATCCCTTCAAACTCCACTCCCTGAACGTCAAAGGTAATCTTATCCCCCATTCCAATGTTCATTCTCTGGGACCAGCGCTTCTCGATGGAGATGTAAGGCAGCCTGTCTTCCGGAGTTCCTCCTGGAGGAAAAGGTGACCCTTCAACGATTCTTTCCGCATCGGTCAGATAGCCTCTGAAAGTGAGGTTCAGGCTGTTATTCCGGAAACGGGCGTCTTCATCTTCTTCACGACTTCTGAAGTCGAAGGACTTTTTTTGTTTTATGAATTTCTTGTCGTTGAGTTTTTCCAGCCGCGCTCTGATCATGGGAGTGACAAAAGATAAAGGAGACCCCATTTCTCTTGCGTGTTCAACCAGTGGTTCCATCTGCTCTTCCTGAATATCAAAAATAAAGAGTGAGGGCTTTTTATTATCAACTGCAAACTCAGTGATAATCATTTTATCCAATTGCAGGATGAGAGAGATAAGAGTCGCCCCCATGGCCAGGGAAAGAAAACTCAGAGTGAGTTTGTGCCCTGAACGACTGAGACTCCTCATGGCAATTCCATTTTCTATGGATGGAAGAAGGAGGCCTCTTTGTCCGATGATTTTTTTCAGCAGCCATTGTCCACCCCTCACTACAACAGTTGAAGCGAGAAAGACCACCACCAGGGCCAGGAAGAAGATGTTTCCGGTTCTGAAGGAGTGGCCAAGGTAACAGGAGAAAAGCCACAGGAG
>JBKHWS010000043.1:0-21439 GCA_046566385.1 Bacteriovoracia bacterium
TTGGCGGTTTTAAAAGGGTTTATCGCAGGGTGGCCCTTTTCTCAACCGCCGAGTTGCACTGGCAACGTTAATCTAGCCGCATACCTTTTCGACAGGAGAAGAAAAAGTTATTTGTAGAGGTCTGTCATGAGTTTTTTGCAGCTCTTTGAAAGAGTTGGGAAAACATTATTCATACATGTTCTGAAATGATGAATGTCCGCTCCCGGATCTCCACACCCCTGGGTCTCAAGCTCCTTGAAACATCCGCGGTTAGATTGAATCTCTTTTTCAGTTGGTCTTGTCGGTTCCGGCTCAGCTTCAATGGTGGCGAAGCTATCGAGAGCAAAGATCATTCCAAGGGCCAGTAAAATATTTTTCATAAAAACATCCTTTTATTTTTAATTAAAGAAAACTCTTTCCGATATCTCTGATCATATAACCTACGGCATAGGGAACACTGTAAGGTCTTCTGGTGGTGGCCGATGAATCATGGCCATAATTGAGTTTGTGTAGCCACTCATGGAACAAGTTGCCCGCCACCTGATGGATGTCGTATTGGTTAAAGAACTTAGTGTTCACATTGAAGTAGGTGATTGATCCATTCGTCCAGCCAACTACGGAGTTATTCTCATAATAAAGTTTCACTCCTACATCCATTACATTATTTTTTGCAGGTGTAAGTTTCTCGGCAGCATCAAGCACGGATTGATAAACCTGTGCATTTGTCTTGGTTGTACTAGCAAACTGCTTAACTCCGTTATAAGTATGGTTTAAAATCATGTTCCGGAATTTTTCTGTGGCCACGACTTTTTTTACCAGGGCCACGGCCTTGTTATACTTTTCTTCCTGGGTGGCGGTAAAGTCATACAATTCAACGTTTGTATCCCATGAAAGGGCCAGATCAGGCAGACTTGAATCGGGTGCAGGAGCTTCGGTTACCGGATCACCTGAAGGAGTATCCTCATCAGGAGTAACAGGAGAAGTATCTGTGACGAGAGAGGAATCATCTGAGGAAGAGCCTCCGGAATCGTTACACGATACACTTAAGAGCGACATGAGCAGCATGAGCGCAATCATTTTTTTCATGAACCATCCTTGGTAAGTGTTGGTGATGAAATGATCTTGCCTATGACTGAAATGCTTCTGAAGAGAGAAAAATATTTACAGCGAAATGTGATAAGTTATGAGAATCAGGAGAAAGATGGAATCAGTTTTCAATTCCATCTTCTTTCAAGATTTATGGGTTAGTTTGTTTCATCAGGCGTAAAACATATGGTTGAACAGCAAGCTCACTTAAAAAGCGCTGATGAGACCTGAACCTCGAAGAAGGCTTAACATTCCAGACGACAACATTTGAAACATGGTCAGTGATCTCCACCGGCTCCAGATCGTGACCCCAATCCCGGATGATATCCTCCACCAGGATTAATCCTTTTCCATCATGAGCATCGATGTGAATGTGATAGTTAACCCACTTAATCTCATCCATCATTTTTTTATCAAGGAAGGAGTGAACCCAGAAAAGGATAAAAATCATGAAGGTAATACAGATTCCGAAAGTAAAAAACCCTAGGCCAAACACCAGGCCAACAGCGGCCGTTGCCCAGATTCCTGCAGCCGTTGTAAGACCGCTGATAATTCTTCCCTCACGAAAGACTGCACCTGCTCCAAGAAAGCCTACACCGCTCACAATCTGGGCAGGAATCCGGGCCCCATCAGTAAAGAAGCCTTCGTTCATGACGAGACGGGATGTGATAGTAAATACACATGACCCTAAGGCCACCATGGCAAAGGTTCTGAGTCCCGCAGCTTTCTGTGCTTTTTCTCTTTCTTTCCCTACTACCGTTCCGGCAAAAATCGCCCCTACACAGCAGAGGAGGTAAGACAGGATAGGCGGAACGCTGTCAAAAAGGTTAAAAAGGAAAATTTCGTTAAGGATGTTTATCACAATTATTAATTGTCAGGGATTAAAGGAAAATCTTCAAGTGTTAAGTTTTTCCACTCACCCTGAATGATTAAAAAACTTTCATCTTTCTTCTAGTAGTGGGGAGGTTTTTCATCACGAAGGGAACGATTTCCGCTGATGCCACTTTCTGCGTTTATACTTCTTTTAAGGTCCAGAATTTCTTTTTCCAGCCTTTCGATCGTTTTTTGTTGCTCGACGACTGTTTCATTGAGCTTATGGAGAAAGTCGTCCTGGTGGGAAAATCTTATCTCGAGATCCGTAATTCTATCATCGCTCATTTCTTTTCCTTTTTTACAAAACAATAGGTTAGAAAGCACTTCTTGGAAAGCCATTAACGCATCCTCAAAGAGTCAGAAAAAGATATAACTTGTAAGAATGCTATGGCGGAAGAAATGGGGATAATAAATCCCATGAAAACGATCATCTTATATGTTTTAGTTCTTCTGTATGCTCCCCTGCTTTTGGCCGTCGATAAGTCCGGTTTATTCTCTTCCATTTACCACCAGGAAATCATCCTCGAGAATTCAGATCTTGAAGCGCTTTCGGACATTGAAATCGTTCTTATCCCGGGAATTATCTCTGAAACTTTCAGCGGTTACTTTGGGGCCCAACATTTTCATTATGAAAAACTCGGTCTTAAAGCTTCCCGTCTTGAGGCCTCATCAAAATCAGTTGAAGAAACAATCGAAAAAATTGATGAGAAAGTCAGAAGGATTAAAAAGGCGGGAAGAAAGGTTCTGTTCATCTCCCACTCTTTGGGAGGCCTCGCACTGGTAGACTGGATGATGAAGCAGGATGAAAAGAGTCTGAAGATCATTAAAGGTATTGCCTTTATTCAATCCCCTTTTTTTGGGGCCCCTGTTGCAACTGTCTATCTGGAAAACCCTTACTATGCCAGGACTCTTCTGGGTCCAATCCTTCCCTTCTTCAATACTTCCATTGAAACCATTAAGTACTTATCGGTCGAAGAAAGAAGAGAGAGAATGAAAAGCTACCTGCCTCGGCTTCAGAAACTTCTGAAGTCCATTCCAGTCATAACGGCCGGTGGGGTTTCGCTAAAGCATCCAAGTATTTTTCTTCCATCCTTGAATGTCATTGGTTACGGTTGCCTTACTTATGTAAAGCAGAAATGCTTAAGCAAGAAAGTTTTTAAGGGACCATTTGATGATTCGGATGGAATGGTTCCTTTTGAAAGTTCAAAGCTTCCCTTCCTGGATTTTGTCAAACTGGAAGGTGTGGATCACGGTGAAACTGTTCTTCCGATGCCTTTTATGAGCATAGATAGAGTAAAGATGACAGATGTCCTTTTAAAGATGCTCTTATAAACTTATCTCACACGAACTTTTGTGACGGCCACGAAAGCTGAGTTCTGACGATACTTTTGAAGCCACTTTTCAGTTAAACAAGCATAACCGCCTGCTCCCCACCCTTTGCCCCAGCTATTGGCAACAAGGATGCAGAAGTTCCCTTCCTCTTTGTGAATTTTCTCCGGAAGCTCCATGACCCCAACGGCCAGAAAAGCATGACCTAGAGAATGATAATCGAGCTCATTTGGTGCAGGTTGTTCGGACTCAGAGAGTGTCACAAGTCCCTCGTTCTTGTAAAAATTCCAGCTGAGTTTGGCCGCCATAATGAGGGGAATATTCTGTTTCAATGTTTCCACTGCTTCAGCGAGAGTTCTTGTTTCTTTAAAGGATTCTACTTTCACAGCTCCGGAATAACAGTTGTCCTTAAGCGGAACTTGAGTTTCATTGCCTGACAAAGACTCAGAAGAATAAGGGCAGCTCGCTTCGGAAGGAATATCAAGTCCGGAAAAGCTTTGAGAGAATCTGTAACCAGGAGTGACCCAGGAGCCCTTCTCTTGACAAGGAGACTTACGACATTGAGGCTTACTGGCCCAGTAAAAATATTGGGGAGAGAGTTCTTGTTTTTCATTATTCTGAGCAAGGAGAATTTCAACCGCTCGGATACCGGCAAAGGCCGCACATGTCGGTCTCTTCCTCTGATCACGAACAGGAATAGAAAAAGCATCTTTTACAACATGAACATCGGGCAGTCTTTCTTTTGGCACTTTGATTTCAACTATCTTCATTTTCGGAGCGGGAATCTCAAAAGTTGTTTCCTGATAGTCCTTAATTCTTCCCAGAAAGATGTCCTGCTCCCTTTTCCATTGTTTTCTCGTTTCAGCTATTTCTTTTTTCCATCCTTCATGAGTCTTTTGCACTTCATCTCTCCACTGCTCATGGACAGATTTCTTTGAATCCTCTTCCTCTGCTTTCTTATCCGCTGCATTTCGAGCGGCCAGGATCGCTCGATTCCTCGCTTTCGCCTCTTCTACCATTTGTTCGCCTCGGGACATAGGAACGGCTTTCTTTTCAACGCCTCCATCTTTTGTGACGAATTCACCGAGGGATTTAATTTTGGTCATGATTGCCTGGAATTCCGGAGCGTTTTCGTATGAATATTTTTCCAAAGATGCTTCGAAGGTCCGGGCCTTAAGAGCAAATGAAATCAAGAGCATTAAAAAAATGGGCATGGATAGAACTCCGTATGAGAGTAATGAATGCCCTATTTTATGAGGATTAAAGAATGGAAGCAAGAGTGAATCAGAACCGGAACAACCTCTTGAAGAGGCCCGTCTGCTTATTTAAAAGATCGATAAGAACTGCCAGAAGATCAGAAGTTGTCAGTATGCCAACAGGATTCTGATTCTCATCCTGAATGACAATGCTTGAAACTCCCTGGTTTATCATTTCGAAGGCCACCTTTTCCACGTCCTCATTAATGTTCATCATGATGACCGGGGTACTCATGAATTCGCTGACCTTTCTATGCTTATAAATCATTTTCTCCTGATTACTGAGAACGGAGGTGGCCTCAAGGACATCTCTGTCACTGATGATGCCTACAATCTTGCCCTTTTCCATCACCGGCAAATGCCGTATCCGAAATTCTTTTAAAATTCCTTCAGCTTCAAGCATGGTTGCTTCATGGGGAATCGTTTTGAGGCCTCTGACCAGGATGTTTCGCACAATCATATTAATTCCGTGTAAGAATGGGTGGAGAATATTCTCCACCCCCATAAGACTTATTGAATCTTAACTTCTTCAACTGTCAACTCGGTATTAGTGACTCGATACAGTCCGACTTTGTCCAAAATGGCCGCGCTAAAGGAAAGAGCACCGAAAGCAAAAACCACATCTCCTAAGCCCCTGATCCATCTGAGGTACTGAATGATATCTGTCTGCATTACTTCTGAACCTCGGGCATACCAGAGCCCCGCTTCCATTGATGCGGCCACTTGTATTAATCCAATAGGTAAGAGACTTAAAAGAATCATAAGGGCAAGACCTGCATTAAGTCCCCAGAATCCAAAGTTCATGAGCTTCTCATTCCACTCTCTTTCTCTGAAGGCGGTTTGAACAATGATAAGAATCAGACCTAATGAAAGAAGTCCGTAAACTCCGAAAGTCGCTCCATGGGCATGAACAGCAGTAGTGTTTAATCCCTGCATATAAAATAAGGCAATTGGTGGATTGATAAGGAAACCGAAAACACCAGCGCCAATAAGGTTCCAGAAGGCAACTCCCACAAAAAAAGTAATGGGCCACTTATAGTTCTTAGTCCAGGACGTCATCTTCTGGATTTTATAAGTGTGAAATGCCTCAAATCCTACCAGCACTAGAGGGACAACTTCCAGGGCAGAAAAACATGCACCGATAGCACTGATTGAAATGGGAGTTCCACTGAAGTACAGGTGATGGAAGGTTCCCGGGATTCCTCCTAGAAGGAAAATTGAACTTGAGAGGAGTGAAGCTTTAGTGGCTGACTTAGGCTTGATGAGCCCGAGAGTTACAAAAATAAATGCTATTGCAACAGTGGCAAAGACTTCAAAGAAACCTTCAACCCAAAGGTGAACGACCCACCATCTCCAGAATTCCATTACACTGATGTGAGTTCTCGCTCCATAAAAAAGTCCGCCACCATAAAAAAGTCCGATGGCCACTGTGGAAGCGGTAAACAGAAGAAGTAACTGCTTAGAGTCTTTAGCGACCTTAAGAGCAGGAGCGATACAACGAAGCATAAGGAAAAGCCAGATACCCAGGCCTGCAAAGAGAAGGATCTGCCAGAATCTTCCGAGGTCGGTGTACTCATATCCCTGGTGACCAAACCAGAAACTGAAATCAAGACCAATCTTCTGATGAATGGCGAGTAACTCTCCCGTTAAAGATCCGAAGACCACGACCAGAAGAGCTCCAAACAGAATGTTGACTCCCAGTCTTTGATGCTTTGGATCTTTTCCTCCGTTCACAATCGGAGCAAGGAACAATCCAGCGGCGAGAAAAGAAGTCGCAATCCAGAAAAGGGCCACCTGAATGTGCCAGGTTCTGACGACAGTGTAAGGGAGGTATTTTGAAAGGGGAAATCCATAGAAGTCCTGACCTTCAACTGTATAGTGGGCAATAATACCACCGAGACCAATCTGCACAATGAACAGAAGGATGGCCACTCCCCAGTATTTCCAGAGGGCCTTCATGGAGGGAGTCATAGAGAAAGATTTTAAAGGATCAAACTCAGGAAGTTTGTCGTTAACCTCATCCTCTTCTTTTTTAAAAGAGTAATACCAGATGAGTATCCCTATCGAGGCAATCAGGAGAATCACCGAAATAATTGACCAGAAAATATTCTCACTCGTCGGGACATTGTCTATCAACGGTTCATGGGGCCAGTTGTTGGTAAAAGTGTGATTCTCCCCCGGTCTATTCGCTGAAGCTGCCCAGGTTGACCAATGAAAGAAGGCCATCATTTTTTCTCTTCTTTCTGGAGAAGGAAGAACTTCCTCATGAATGGCATAGGCCTTTCGGGTTTCCCTTAATTCTGAGGTATTACTGAAAAGACTTAAGTAGTAGTCCTTTGTTTTTGAGAAAGCTTCCTGTCGTACAGGAGACAAAGTGACTACGTCTCCGGAAACCTTTGAATGACGATAGTCATCGATCATCGCACTCTTAATAATCATTTTTTCAACAGAAGTTGTATCCGCAAATGGTTTGGCCCATTCTTTCTGGCTATAGACCTCCTGGTAATTGAGGAGTTCTCTGTGAAGCCAGTCGGCCGTCCAGTCAGGGGCCTGATACGCCCCATGTCCCCAGATGGATCCAATTTGCTGACCACCGATGGATTGCCAGATGACCTGACCATCAAGGATGTCTGCCTTGGTATAAAGAGTTTTCCCGGTATGATCTTTCATTTCAGAATAGATGGGCGGCGCCTGCCGGTAAACCTCTCTTCCAAAAAAGCCGAGAATAGTAAACGTCCCCAAAAGGACGCACATAAGGATAAGCCAGTAACGTTTCATTTTTTCCTCTTGTTAAAAGTTATTCAGAACAAAGCGGTTCTAAGACATGTATAAATAAGCAATACCGTAAGACCAATTAAGAGTGAGCAACGTTTAAACCATCCTGTTGATTCAAACTTCTCTTTAAGATTTCCTCCGAAGGCAGCATCCAATATACAAAGAACATGGAGAAACAGACCGAGCCAGCCATTGACGAGGTATCCTCCACCAACGGCCACCGACCAAAAGATTCCTGGAATAATTCTTCTCTTCAACATTTGTCCCAGACCGGGAAGCATCATGGTGAAGATGGCCGCAATGGAGTTATCTACATTTGTATCAACGGGATTTTCCTGCATAGGGCCTCTTACTTCCCTGATTGGGCCAGGGCCCTTGGAAAAAGAATGTTATTTTCTAGATGAATATGCTCCATCAACTCTTCTTCAAGTTTTTCCAACCCAACATACAAGGCCCTCCAAGTCGTGCAGGCATCTTGAGGAGGGACAAAGTCAGAAGTTAAGCGGTGAATTTCATCCAATTGTCTTCCATGAGCATCGTGTTCGGAGGTCATGACTTTAACCGGCATCTGGGCCATGTTTCCCCTACCTGCATCAATGATCGGGAAAAGAACATTTTCCTCTTTCATCATGTGAAGAAGCATTTCATCATGCAGGTGAGTGAGAAGTTCAAATAATCCCTGAGGACAATCCGGATGATCTGCATGCACTCTTTCAACTTTCTCAGAAAGAGTAATGAGCTCAGGCAATCGCCGTCGTAAGTCCTGGTGATACCTCTCCATGATAAATGAAGTAAGTTCACTCAGTGGTTTTTCCTGAAAGTCATTGTGTTGATTCACTTGAAGTTTTTTCAGTTCTTCAACAATTGAATTCAGATCTATTTGTTTTCGCTCGCAGGCCTCTTTCAAAGTCTGTTTTCCCCCACAACAAAAATCGAGACGATTCTTTCTGAATAATTCGGTGACCATGGGAAGAGAAATGGCCAAATCAGAAAGTAATTGATCGGCATAGTTCATAAATGTCTCCTTTGACCTTCCCAAAAGAGCAAGCTTAATGCCAAAAACAAACAGCAGTTATTTCTGGTAGTTACAATCACAATGATGTAAAAATAATTTCAACGCAAAGATATGAAATTCATATCAAGATGTGTATAATACATCACATGAAAAACGTACAAAGCCTGGTTCAACTCGCCATCAATCTTAATGCCTCTCTTTCTTCCAAGGACCGCTACCGTGAGCTCTTGCGAATCATTAGAGAGGTAATTCCTTATGATGCTTCCGTTCTCATGATGGTTGAGGGAGATCAACTCATTCCCTTGGCAAGCTTCGGGCTTTCAGATGAGGCCAAAGAAAAAAATTATCCCTTAAAACAAAATCCAAGATTGGATATTATCTATCATTCAAAGACTCCCGTTCTCTTTCCGGTTGATTGTGATCTCCCTGATCCATTTGATGGGATGGTGGCCTCTGATCCCAATGCACTTGAACACGTACACGCATGCCTCGGTTGCCCCCTTATTGTTGATGATAAAACGATTGGTGTCTTAACGGCAGATTCTCTGAAACCAAATGCTTTTAGTGAAATTGATGAAAGGACACTCGAAGCTATGGCCGCTCTGGCAGGTGCCACTCTTCGTACTTCTCTTGTCCTTGACACACTTGAAGAAACTGCCAAGTTTCAGGGAATGGTTGCTCAGGATTTAATGAACCAGGTTTCAGCAAGATCAGGAGGAGAACTAATTGGAACGGGACCTGACATTCAAAAACTCAAAGAAGACATAAAGCTTGTGGCGAAATCCGATCTGGCGGTGCTTGTTACCGGTGAAACAGGTACCGGTAAAGAATTGGTTGCAAGAAGCATTCATTCTTATTCGCGCCGGTATGACAGACCCATGATCTATATCAACTGTGCTGCCCTTCCTGAGAGTATTGCTGAGAGTGAGCTGTTCGGGCATAAGAAAGGATCCTTCACTGGTGCCATTCAGGACCGCATGGGGAAATTCGAAGTCGCAAACAAGGGCACCCTTTTCCTGGATGAGATTGGAGAGCTTCCTCTCTCGATTCAGGCCAAACTTTTAAGAGCGATCCAGGAAGGTGAGATTCAGCGAGTTGGTGAAGATAAGATAAGAAAGATTGACGTCAGGGTTATCGCGGCCACTAACCGAACTTTAGAAGATGAAATTGAAAAGGGGAATTTCAGATCGGATCTTTATCATAGACTGAATGTTTATCCGCTGCATACTCCTCCACTTCGAAGTCATCTTCACGATATTCCTCTTCTTGTTGGCTATTTTTGTGACTACTATCAAAGACGCCTCGGATGTAAGCCTTTCAGGCTGAGCGATGAAGCAACTGAAAAGCTCATGAATTACGGATGGCCGGGAAACGTGAGGGAATTAAAGAATATTGTTTCAAGGGCGACACTTCATGCCTCCCAGATCCATACCTCAGGTCCCGCTCATGTCATAGGCCCGGAACATCTGTTCACACCGGGGACAGTCCTGAAACAAGTACCTTCTCAAAATGAGAAGATACAAAGTCTCACTCTTCAGGAAGCGCTGACCGAATATAAGAAAAAGTTCATCATGAGGGCCGTGAAAAAACACAAAGGCAACTGGGCAAGGGCCGCTCAGGAACTTGGCCTTCACCGAAGCAATCTCTACCATCTGAGAGATCAATTGGGGCTGCCAAAGTAAACTGACGATAATCATAAATTACTTTGCCGCAATTCATCTCGTTTTTACAAAGCATCCTTACACTGGAAAGGAATGAAATAAAACTTTCCGGGAGGTCTGCTTTGAAATTTTCATACTTACTTTTTTTCTTATTTTCCCTTCAGTCCTTTGCTTCCACTGAAAAACTCTTCCTGCATATGGAGATGGCAAGTCTTTCGATTGCTAAAAAAATGCAGAATCAGGGAGTCGTCCATCTCAAGGAAGCTCAAAAGGAAATTCGACTCCTACAACAAAAAGGAATCACCGACATTCAGATGAAAAAAACCATTATCATGAAAAGGAATCGTCCCTATCATGTAAGGACAAAGATACCATTGCAGACAGCTGCCATTCTGATTGCGAGCACAAGACGAGAAGTCTCAAACAGTAACTACAGAATGGCGGCCCAGGCCATGGGAACTCTCTTTAAATATACGAGCACATCTTTTGAAAGGGCCAATGATCCTTACTGGATTTCCTGGAGCAAATCACTGGTTAAGACTCCGGTAAAACGAATGAAGCCTATGAAAAGAAGGGATTATGCTAAGCCAAAGAACAGAATTTCAAGCCTGAGATAAAAAGAAGAAGTCGAAAAGGTAGGAAACTACCTTTTCGTACCTGTTCTTAACAAGAGTAAGTTTGCTTTCGAAAACTTGCTTAGAAAGTTCGTAAAAGAGCTCTCAAAAAGGCCCTTCACTCCCTCTCTTTCCTTTGCCACTGCCACAATAAGGGTTGCTCCATGAGTGTCAGCGTAATTCAGGAATTCCTGACGTGGATTGGTGGAGATAAGACACTTCACAACACAATTTTTTTCAGAGAATCCCATTTTGTCTCTGACCTGGATAAGCCTATCCTCTCCCCATTTCTCAACAGCAAAGAGATCTTCCGGGCTCAAATGCATATTAGGAATGAAATCAATCGATAATTGGTGGATCTCAAATACATGTACCAGATGGATCTGACTCGTTTCAGTAAAGGGAAGATCGTGAATTTGGGTAAGGGCCTCGACATTCTCATCTTCCAAGCTCACAGCGACAATTGTCTTACTATAGTCCATAACCAATCCTTTAAATAAAGTTCATCTCATTTATCATTGAACCCCAGGGCCGGAGAAAAAAGCATGACTTTCGTCAGCGTTGGGTATGATATTGGCGGCCAGTGTCCTAAAACCCTGTTTAAATTAAGTTTTTATACCTCTAACAATCAGATGAAATGAAGAAATGGAAAAGCTTACTTTGGTCCTGATGCTTTTCATTTCTCTCCTGCTACTTTCATCATGCGGTCCGGATGACGATGACACCAATGGGGTAAGGGAAGAAACAGAGCAGGAAGAAAATGAAGACGATTCAGGAGATAGAAGGAATCTCTTCAAAAACTGGAAAAGTGTTGATGGTCTTTTTACTTTTGATTTATCAGGAGGAACTTTCAATAATCCCCGGGGAAGAGTCTTCAGCTTGAACAGCGGTGAGCTGTGCCGTTGCACGGTTGTAGTAAACGGAACACAGGATCAGGGTCAAATCAGGATTTCATCCTGCTCTTATTCAGGTGGAGGCTTCGGTGATCCTGATTGCGTGAATATCTGGGAAAACAACGGGCTTCCCTATTCCTTCACACAATCAGACAGGTCTTTGAAAATTTGCGGCACCCCGGCCTCATGCAGATTCTTCCGGTAACCTCATCGGAGTCTTAAAATTTCTTCTCTGGTAAGCGGTGTAGGATGACGTGACGGTGTCACTTCTACAGGTCTGGCGTTTTCGGCTTCCTCAGCTTCCGCCATGGTGTAGCGGAGTTTAAAGTCTTCAAGATCCATGTTCGAATAGCTCTCAAGAAATTTCCAGAACTCTTCATTGTTCACAACACTATTTTTATAATTATCAAAAAAGGCCTTCATCACAGGCTTCAACCCTCCAAGAGGAACAAACTTGAGATCAAGTTCTGCAAACAATCCCCTGCCGTCCACGTAACTATTTTTCGGAGTGGTTTTCCTGAATGGTGAATAGTTAGCGAGATTAGTAGGAGTCCGTTGTAAAGTGGTCTTGGCTCGAGTGTAACCATAATCTCTCCATGAGGCCATCGCCTCATCGATCCATCCACTTCTTCCATCTGCGGGGATAACACTTCTTGCAAACCAGGAATGAAGGAGTTCGTGATCCAGAGAAGCGAGGCTCGTAATCGTGGCCGCCACATACTCCATTCCTCCGCTTCTGTCGTTCATGTAGGCCAGAAACTTATCATGAGGATAGGCCCCATAATCATTTTCGAACTCCTTAAATAGCTTGGGTAACTCTGCCACGGCGGAATTCACTAAAGTGGTAGAGATACCATAAACCTCAACAGAAATTTCTTTTTCAATCCCCTGATAGACAAACTTTTTACCAGGAAGGGTTGTTTGATTGGTCAGGTGAATATCAAAAGAGGATTTGCTGTAATAGTCGGGAAAGGAAACGTTCCAGACTTCGGAGTCTGATGAGGTGATAGTCCCGTTTGTTCTTAAGACATGATTGGAATCTGAGTTTTCTACCTTGAGTACCATATCCATCTTAAAAGTATCTTCTTCGAATCCTGTTGGCCCCCAATACTCAAAGAACTTACCACTAAGATCAGTCATATCTGTTAGAAAGCGTACTCCGCCATCGGTGAAACTGACTCTCCCGGAAGGAAGTTCGTACTGAAATTCCACAATGTGAAGAGACCCCGGAGGTAGTTCCTGATTCAGAGACCAATAACTCTGATTCTGCCCATCAGGATCGTTAATAGACTGCACAGTTATGGCAGAAGAATTAAGCCGAATATTTTTCGGAGTGGCCTTAAGTTCAAAATATGGTCTTCCACCGATTTTGAGCTTAAAGGTGACTCTACTCTCTCCGGTAACTTTCTGAGAGACTGGATTAAAGGACATCGTTAGTTCCTGAGAAATAAAATCCATCGGAGCATGAGTCTGTTCGTTTTTTACAATGAGCTTATCACTCAGGCCTTCGAGGGAATAATTCACCACCGGCCGGGTGCCGCTTTCTAAGGATGATGGAGAATCATCATTCTTTCCACAGGCGAGTAATGACAGGAGGAGGACAAAGGCAAGCAGGAGTTTGATCATTCCCAGACTTTAAGAACTGAATGTTGAAAAAAGATGGAAATGGCCGATTTATCCCTGATTTATTTTTATTCAGGTGCCAAATTGAGACTGGTGACTCCAGGAGATCATCTAACTCATTGAAGTTAAATTCTTTTACTCTGGCATACAATGTGCTTATGAAAAAAGCAGGAAGACCAGGATGGTCACCGGAAATAAGCAAGGAGGCTTGGAATGCAGGGAGAACTTTTTTATGGAAATGATGGTTTGTTTAACAGGGATGATAACAATGCTTCCGGTAAGCCTTTTCCTGCAGCATTCAGCAATCAGGAAGAGCCGGAGGTAAGTGAAGACTCAAAGCCTCATCTGGATATCAAGAATTCCAATTCAAGGCTTGATCATTATCTCTTTCACTTCAGCTCAAAGCTTTAAGCTCCGGAGGAAAGAAAGCTGTCTTCTCTTAAAATCTATCCCCTCCCGGTTAACAGTCACAACCACCAGGTAAATATACATACTGGCAAGTGCTGAGAAAAAACACCAGGTGGAAAAAACAAACTGGTAATAGAACATCTTAGTCAGTATGAAAAAACCAAGAATGATGATTCCAAAAAAACGGACAAGACTATTGGTAGAAAGAAAATAGGAGGCCACTGTCGGGATTAAGTATAACAGGCTGAAGGTGTTGATGAACTCAGGGTACATAAAGTTATACTGAATATGGCCCGACAATATCCTCGCCTCCACATGACTTGTTAAAGTCAGGTACAAAAGAACCGAGGCCATCACTACCCCTAAAGAAAGTATGACTGACAGTAATCGCTTCTGAACCTTGTCTTTTTCAAACATAAACACAGACAAAGGGACCCACACCGGCCACAGAACCTGGGCAATACTCACAAATGCATACTTTGATATATCAGAACACATGACACGTTCCGCTTCAGGCAGGCACAACCATAAAATACCTTCACTCAACTGCTGGGCACCAAAAAGCAAAGGGGTACTGGCAAAAACCAATTGATCCTTGCTTCTTACCTCTGAAACGGTGGCAGACCCTATGGCAATGAGAAGGGCACTGGCAGTAAAACTTGCTGTAGGAGAAAAACACATTCTTTAATTGTAGGACCAAGGGCCCTGGATTCCCCTGAGCTACTTAAAGGACAATTATGATTTAGATCAGCCAAGGCCCTTACAATCCTGCATTCAAAGGGATAAAATTCCAAGGTATGACGACTGATATAATTGAAGGTCTTCGGCAAGTCAGGACAAGAATTCCACCTTGTACACCCCCTCTCTGGGCAAGAACCGGGCATCTTCAGACAATTCTTGGCCATCTTATTCCTTCAGAGAAAGTCGCTGATTCTGGCATTCCTATAAACGTGACCCTGGAAAAAGAAACAGAGAGAATTCATTCAACGTACCTGAAAGGAACTTCCAACTTTGCCGTCTATCTCTTCCATGGCCTCGGCGGAACTGCTGAAGCATCTTATATGCAGAGAACGGCAAACAAAGCTTTATCCCTGGGCCATCATGTGTTCATCAATAATCATCGTGGTTGCGGGATGGGAGCTGGCCTGGCCGCCGAACCTTATCATTCCGGGCGTGCAGATGATCTTTCAAAAGTCATCGAGTATGGCCGGAAGCTGCTTCCTGGGCATAAGCATATCGCCATTGGTTTTAGCTTAAGCGCCAATGCCCTTCTGCTACTGGCCGCTAGAGTGAGAGCAGAAGTTCAACCGGACTTTGCCATTGCGGTAAATGGTCCTATTAACCTTGATCGTGCATCCCTCAATCTACAAAGAGGCCTCAACAAAATTTACGACAAGAGATTCACGGCTGAACTTGAAACATACATGAAAAAAAATCGACCTGAAGATGTCGGCGATTTCTCTCTTGTGGAAGATCTCCGGGATTTTGACCAGCGCTATACTGCCCCTCTCGGTGGCTTTAAGGACAGGGCCGATTACTACGATACCTGCTCAGCAAAACAATTTCTTAAAGACATCAACATCCCGACAGTCATCATCACTGCGGAAGATGACCCCTTTGTTGGGGTTCAGGATTATCAGGAAGCCAGCTATTCTCCTCTTAGTGTTCTTCATATTGAAAAGCATGGAGGACACATGGGATACCTAATGAAAAAAGGATTAGGCTTTGAAAGATGGCTTGATCTTGCCCTTGCAACATATTTAAAAAAAATAACTTCAGGTTAAGTTACCTTTTTTGAAACTGGGAGTAAAAAGGGAGCTTTTTAATCCCAGAGAAGATTCTCCACTTAAGAAGATACTGTACCCACTTCTCTGAAATGGCGTAGGCCGGTGGAATAAAGATCAAAGTGAGAAAAGTTCCGGAGGTAAGTCCCCATGCCATTGCAAGAGTGATCGGAATGAGCATTAAATCTTTTCCTCCGATCCCATAGGCAGTTGGAAAAAGTCCCAGCATGGTGGAAAAGGCTGTTGCAATCACTGCGAGAAGTCTCTGGGATGAAGCCTTGATAAGTGCCTCCTCCAGTTCAAGTCCTTCCCTTCTGGCGATTTCAATGAACTCGATGAGCACAATTCCTGAGTTAACGATAATACCAGTGAGACCTACTATCCCGATGAGAGCAAGAAACGAAATGGGCTTACCGTGCAGAAAGAAGGCGATGGCAAAACCAATGAAACCTAAAGGAATGGTCATCATAATGATAAAAGGACGGAGGAAGGAATTGAACATAAAAACAAGCAGAGCAAAGATTCCGATAATGGCGAGAAACATGGCCTCAAAAAGTGACTGGATGCTGTCCTGAGTGCTTTCTTCCACCCCTCCGAAAACCAGGGAGACTTCCGGATAGCTCTTTGAAACTTTCTCCCACTCATTCTTAATAAACTGGTTCACGACAAAAGCGGAAGTGACATCTTCGTCTACATTACCTAGAAGAGTCCTCGCCCTTTTAAAATCAAAATGCCTTATCTCAGGAGTTCCTTCTCTCTTTTCAAATTCCGCGACAGCTCCCAGTGGAACAAGGTTTCCGGTATCATTTGATATCTTGATCTCTTCCAGCTCATCCGGGTCCGTTTTAAAGTTCTCCTGGAACTTAACATTGATATTCACTTCTTCGTTGTTGAGAGTTACGTCAGAGACAAATATCCCCTGCAAAGCTGCCCTGATGGCCGTCCCGACATCAGACACACTCATTCCCCGTCGGTCTACATCTTCATAATCAAGGTTCACAAGAATCTCATCAGCATCTATGACATCATCGACTTTAAGGTCCATCACCCCGGGGATCGTACTTACTTTTTCATCCATGTGTTTTAATACCGCTTCCAGAGCCTCGGGATTATCAGAACGAAAAGTTGCATTGATGGGCTCACCAACGGGAGGACCGTTAACGACCTCTTCAAATGTGACAGTTCCATAGGAAGAAGTGTCAATCTTCCTGAGCTCCCGGAGGAAGCTCGTATGAGGAACATTGTATTTAGCATAGTCATTAGCATAAATAACAACCAATGCTTGAGACTCTCCATCTGCGCCTTTGGGATCCGTCGCCTCAATCTTTGAAGTTCCGGCCCTTGCAGTGACTTCTCTTGTCCATTCAGGTGTATTCTTTAATATCTTTTCAGACAATTCATTGGCATACTTCGCCGTCGCCTCGAGGTCAGTTCCTCTGGGAGAATCGATTCGGGCAAGGTATATTTCAGTCTGCTCTGCGGGGAATAGAATAAATTTATTTCCAAAGTACATAAGGAGAAAAGAGGCAAGAATAAGTCCGCCACAGGCCAGGACTGTGAGGTACTTATATCTCATGATATATCTCATGAACGTTTCAAAGTGTGCCCTCCAACTGTCGAACCAATGGGCCCTCTGCTCTTTTTCCTCTCGTTCAACTTTTTTCCCCACGAACACCAGACGCATGGGAAGGAGAAAGAAACTTTCAAAGAGAGACACAACCAAGGCAAGAGAAACAACAATAGGAATGGGCTTGATAAACTCTCCCATGACTCCTTTTGTGACAAGCATTGGCAGGAAGGCCGCAACAGTGGCCACGACTGTTGCAGTGATGGGCTTCCACAGTTCCGCCACTGATTTTTTAACGGCCGGAATAACTTCCATTCCTTCTCTTCTGAGATTGACAAAATTATCAGAAATCACGATGGAGTTATCCACCAGATTCCCCATGGCAATGATGAAACCGAGGATTGAAAGAGAATTAAGATTAAGCGCAAACACGGGCATGAGACCGAACGTCATCATAATTCCTATAGGGAGTGACAGCGCTGTTACAATTCCTACTCGACCAGGCATGAAAATGAGTAGAAACGTAAGGATAAGAGCAAGACCGGAAAGAGCGTTATTCCTCAACGTGGTTAGTTTCTCCCGAACTAAGTTCCCCTCATCATTAAAGACTTCGAACTTCGTTTTTCCCTTCCATTCATCACGATATTTCTTCAGAAGTTCTCTGACATCACTTGCCAGATCCAGTGTATCGGCCCCGGATTTCTTATTAATTGTGAGAAGGACTGCAGGCTCCCCATTGTAGGAAGCAAGTGTAAGAGGCTCTTCACCACTATCGATAACCTCTGCAATATCTCTGAGATAAATTCTTTCACCGCTGAAGTTTGATCTGATGACAATATCTTTCAATTCCTCAACATTGGTTACTTTTGCTTCGAGCTTTACCAGATCCTGTTCTTTTCCTTTTTCAACAGTTCCCCCCGGGACCGAAATGTTCCTGCTTTCTAATTTCTGCAGAACTTCACTCACGGCCACATGCAGTTGATCCATCTTTTTCCGGTTAAGCTTTACAGTAAATTCCCTTTTCCTGTATCCGGTGAGACGAACATCTTTCGTTCCAGGAAGATCTTCGAGCTCGTCTCGAAAGAGATCTGCTATTTGATGCTTTCGCATCTCTCTTCCGTCAGCAAGGACGGCGACTTCAATGGCAGGAAACTCATCGGACTTCAGTTCTATAAACTGGGGTTGCTGCTCAAGATCCGGTGGCAGATCAGAAACTCTTTGGACAGCTTCCTGCAAATCATCCATCACAGCTCTCTCGTCTACATTATCCATATCGATACGAACAATAATGATGGACTGGCCCGCTCGGGAAGTTGATTTGACATCTTTAAGTCCTGAGACAGTGCGGATCTCGTCTTCGATGGGTTTTGTGATCAGCGCTTCAATATCTTCAGGAGAGGCACCCTGGTAATTAGTCGTAATGATGGCCGTAGCAAAATCAACAGATGGCCATGCTTCGGCGTTCATATTTCTGAGACCAATATGGCCAAACACCACTACAAACAAAGTTGTCACAATGGTCAATTTGAAATTCTGAATGAAAAAATTTATCAAATAGGACATGCATCCTGAGAGTAAGAGAGAGAAAGCGCCTATAAAAGGTTATGAGTGTCGAAAAGGTATACGCTACCTTTTCGACATGCAGTGTTCAGGCTTGACCATAAATTGTCCAAGGGTTTCCCCTTTGAGACTTTCGTAACGATAAACAATATTGGCCTTGTAATTTTTTAGAATTGATCTTTCTTGTGACCTGGAACAGATGGTTTTCAGAATCTGGGTCTTCACCTTTGGGAAGGCAAATTTAAATTCATCCTTAGTTGCATTCAAAACAAAGTGGTAGTTGAAATTATTATTATCCACCGTCGTAGTCATGAGCTTTGTGGCATGATCATAAACTTCAGGAAGGGAAGCATTCATCTTCTCAGAAAATTCCTTTAAGGAAGCAGTGTCCGGGGCCGGGAAAACTGACGAGCAGTTAAAGATGAATAATGTCAAAAGCAGGATTTTAACCATCTGTTTCATACTAAGAATCTTATCACATTAAATTAAGTTACAAGAGAAAAACCCCTCCGTTATAATCTTCCCATGGTCCAACGCAAGATCCATGAAAAACATTCCGTCCTCCTCCGCATCTTTCATTGGGTCAATGTTCCTATTCTTTTACTCATGATCTGGAGCGGAATTCTTATTTACTGGGCCTATCAGCCTTACGTTAAAATTCCGGATAACATCGGCCCGTTTCAGATTCATCATCGACTGGCAGAAGGAATGGGTTGGCACTTTTTCCTGATGTGGCCGCTACTCATCAATGGCCTATTTTACTTAATCTATCTCCTATTCTCCAAACACTGGAAACAGCTGATACCCAGTCTCGATGATTTCCCCAAGGCCATCCAATACACTCTGTTTGATTTAAAGCTTCGATCCAAAGAACCACAATGGGAAGGGTTGTACAATCCCGCACAAAAAATTGCTTACTCATCGGTCATCCTGTTTGCCATGGGCTCACTCCTCACGGGACTGGCGATCTTTAAACCTGTTCAACTAGGATTTATAACAGAACTGTTTGGTGGTTATGCTTCGGCGAGATTTCTCCATTTTGTTTTTATGTCAGGACTGCTCTTCTTCACTGTCATTCATATCATTCAAGTCATCAGGGCCGGATGGAATAATTTCAGGGCGATGGTTGCGGGATTTGAGGTAGAGGAGGAAAAAAATGACACCTGAGAAGAAAAGAGTTGTTGTTTCATTCGCAGTACTTATCTTGTTCATATCTTTTTCCTTTATTTTTTTCTTTTCGGTTAAGCATGGAGAGAAAACTGCTGGTGCACCCACACTCATCAGAAAATCCTTTTTGTGGAATGAACACGTCTGGAAAATACTCAGCACCAATAAAAGAAAGTCCGTAGACTTACCACCTCCTCCGGAGGGGAGGCCTCCTAGAGTAAACGGGATGCTGGGTCTCAAGTCGCAACTGGATCTGAAAAATTTCAAGGTCAAAGTTCAGAGTGGAGAAAAAGTACTCCTCCTTCCCGTAGACGCTTTTAAAGTTGTCCCAAAGGCTGATTACTCTACCCTTTTTAAGTGCATTGAAGGCTGGAGTGAAGACTTCCAATATGCTGGAGCAAGATTCTCTGACTTTATGGACTTCTATCAAATAGGAAAAAAGCCAGATGGCAGTTACTACTCCTACGTAGGCCTAGAAACTCCTGACCGAAAATACTACGTCTCAATCGACATGGAATCCATGCTCCATGATCAGACTGTGCTGGCCTATGAAATGAATGACAGGCCACTACGACCTGAAAATGGCGCTCCACTGCGACTCATGATTCCTATCAAATACGGAATTAAAAGCCTCAAAAGGATCGGATACATTTTTTTCTCCGATGAGCGGCCAAAGGACTACTGGGCAGAACGGGGCTATGACTGGTACTCGGGACTCTAATTCCCAAAAAACTGATCTAAATCAAGTTAAGTAACATTCTGGCTCAGAGACCTGAGTGACCTCCTTGTTTATTGTTTTAATATGGAAGGTCTAAAAATGAATCAAAATGCGAAGTATTTAATATTAATCTCATTGGTCGTACTCACATTCTGGTTGTCGCGCCGTCCAGTGCCATCCACTGAAATCAGCTACTCGGAATTTCGTCAACAGCTCACAAGTGGAAATGTTGATGAAGTGAAAGTCAATGGCAGTAACATCAGTGGAAAGTTCAAGAAGGCCTACAAGGATAAAGATGTATTTGAAAGCACCATCCTGGATCAGGAACTCGCAAAGGAGTTCGACCAATACAATGTTAAGTATAAGCAGGAAGAAACTTCCCCGCTATTATCTAGTTTTGCCACTTTCTTTATCCCGCTCCTTTTTTTCTGGGTCATCTGGTTCGTTCTCATGAAGAACAGTTTCAAAAAAGGCGGCGGAAGCTTCATGACTGTGGGTAAATCCAAGGCCAAAATCTATGTTGAAACAAACACGAAGGTAACTTTTAAAGACGTAGCAGGAGCCGATGAGGCCCTCGAGGAATTAAGCGAAATCATCGATTTTCTAAAAGAAGATGAGAAAGTGAAAGAGCTCGGCGGGAAGATGCCCAAGGGCGTGTTGCTAGTTGGTCCTCCAGGAACCGGTAAAACCCTGATCGCCAAAGCAATGGCAGGAGAGGCCGGTGTCCCTTTCTTCTCAACCAACGGAGCAGAGTTTGTGGAAATGTTCGTTGGCGTTGGTGCCGCCCGCGTACGTGATCTTTTTGAGCAGGCAAAAAAAAGTGCACCATGTATCATCTTCATTGATGAACTGGATGCTTTGGGAAAAGTCAGGAACCTCTCACCCAACAGTAGTGATGAAAAAGAACAAACACTAAACCAGCTATTAGTGGATATGGATGGATTTGATACCAAATCCCATATCATCATCCTTGCGGCCACAAACAGACCTGAGATTCTTGATCCTGCTCTTCTCCGAGCAGGCCGTTTTGACCGGCATGTCCTCATTGACCGACCGGACAGAAAAGGACGAGTGGACATACTTGCCATCCATTCGAAAAAGGCAAAGATTTCTCCGGAATGTAAACTCGAA
>JBKHWS010000044.1:0-20949 GCA_046566385.1 Bacteriovoracia bacterium
TAAAAAGAATAGTAATTCACCAGTTAAAGAAGTCATTTTTATAGATAAAGTTCCGAAGGCGCTGCCATTATCAGGTATCTCTGCACTTTCAAAGCAATCGATGTTGGCAGAAGATGAAGTCGTAACCTTCGCTTCTGATAAGAAAGCTTTTAAGAAAAAATTTACAAGCACTGAACCAGTTCTGGAAGAATTTGCAAAAGCCCGTATTGAGTTGTGGGATAGGCCCACGACATTACAAGAGAATGAGTGCATCAACATAATTGATACCTATTTGGTGCTCAAAGAAGTCCAGGACGAGCGGGTACAGATAGAGTTAAGTAAGCTACTTGAAAAAGAAAAATTGGAAATTTAAATATGATAAAAGGCTTAGAACACTTTAAAGATTATTTCAGGGACCATTCAGAGAATTTTATTCTCGTAGGAGGAGTCGCTACTTATTTGCTCCTTGATGAAGCGGGAGCGCCAAGAGTCAGGCCTACAAAAGACCTGGACATTGTTTTAATCATGAAACCAAGTCCAGAGTTCTTGAAAGCTATCAAGGATTACATAAAGCTTGGTGATTATGAAATTCAGAAAGGAAATAAAGGGCAGGCCACTTTTTACCGCTTCCAAAAGCCGAAGAAAGAAGAATTCCCTGTTATGATCGAGCTGTTTGCTACCTCCGAAGGGGATTTCGATTTAGATGAAGGTCAGCATATTGTTCCGGTAGCAAATGAGGCTGGAATTGAATCACTCTCAGCTATTCTCTTGGATGATGAGTATTATGCGATTATAAAGAAAAATGCTGTTGAGAAAGATGGGATCTATGTATTAAATGAAATGGCACTCATTCCATTTA
Organism: Bacteriovoracia bacterium; assembly: GCA_046566385.1. Classification (GTDB taxonomy): domain Bacteria; phylum Bdellovibrionota; class Bacteriovoracia; order Bacteriovoracales; family Bacteriovoracaceae; genus Peredibacter. Next base: position 839 of record JBKHWS010000044.1, read on the forward strand.
AAGCTAAAGCTTATTTGGAAATTAAAGAGAGAGGTGGCGATTCCAAAGAGTGGAAAAAACATCGAGGTGACATCATTAATTTAACCGTTGCCTTTCTCACAGAAGAAAGCGAAGAGAAGCTTTCTGGAAAGGTGAGAGTGCATTTCCTAGATTTTATGAAGCAGTTAAAACAAGAGCTGAACCCTGAGGTTATTGAGGGGGCTTGTGAACAGAAAATTTCAAAAGAAACGATTATAAACTTGTTGGAAAAAACTTTTTTATAAGGGGAGCATAAATGTTGGTTAAGTATGGTTTTTATTAAATTAGACTTAAAATCTCCCCTTTGATATAAGTCAACGAGTTTATGGATAAAGAAGACAAGAAATTTACACTGCAAATGGTGAATGAATGGGTTCAGTTTTGCGACTCCAAAGCTGGCATTATGCTTACCCTTCAAGGTGTAATTTTAACAATTATATTCACCCTAACTTCTACTCCTGTACCTGGATGTAATCCTGTATTCATATTGTTTGTTCTGGGAATAGTGGTATTTGGAGTTTCAATTGTTATTGGGGTGAACGCAATACTACCAATTCTTGAAGTTGGTGCACCTTCATCCAAAATTTTTTTTGGCCATATCAAAACTCACGATAAGGTTGCTGATTACTTAACTGAAGTTAATAAAACTACATACAGCTTTGAAGAGGATGTCCTAACTCAAATCTGGGCCAACAGTAAAGTTGCCTGGAAAAAATACGAATTGATGCGTACAGCGATGCTTTGGGGCTTAATTGGTTTTGCTCTCATCGGCGCATCATATATTCTCAAATAATAGGTTCCTTCAATGTCACTCAAAGATGAAATTCAAAAAGAAGTGAAAGCGATTTTCAAGTATAGTTGGGATGTCAGGGATGGAAAAGTAATTCCGGATGACAAAAGTTTAACTTTTAAAAATGAAGGAATTAAAATTAATGTCGCTGTGATGTACGCAGACCTTGCGGACTCTACAAAAATTGTGAAGACAAATGTTCCTACTACTGCTGCTGAAATTTATAAAAGCTTCCTATATAGTACATGTAAAGTTATTAGGGATAATGGTGGTGAGATTACAGCGTTTGACGGCGATAGAGTCATGGCAGTTTTTATGAATGATTTGCCAAATACAAGAGCGGCCAGGACAGCTCTTCATATAAACTATGTAGTTAAAGAAATTGTTCAAAAAGAATTTAATATCCAATACCCAGATTCAAAATATGTTTTTAATTATGGAATAGGTATAGACCAGAGTGAAATTTTAGTCGCTAAAACGGGTGTTCGTGGAGCAAATGATTTAGTGTGGGTAGGTAATGCAGCAAACATTGCAGCTAAAGTGAGCGCAATTCGGAACTCAGGTTTTAAAGTACTTTTGACTGAAAGTTCATATAAGTCCTTGCAGGATAGTTCAAGATTGAGCAGACATAATCCTCCACGTAATATGTGGACTTCTCTATATGACAAAAACCTAGACCTGAAGCTTTACGGATCTAATTGGACTTGGGGAATTTGATTGATGCTATTTGGCCGCAACCCCTTAAGCTTTCTCAAACATCTAGTACCTATCAAGCTCTTCAATGAGTTAACCCTCAGCAGTAACCCTTTGAATTTAAATAGGACTAAACTCAGTGCTTTAGCAACTGTGATCGAATCGATCACACTGTGACCCAATCCTGACTTCTTTAGTTGCCAAGCCTAACTAGATTTGATTTACAAAATTTATGGAAAATCAAATCAGGATATTGTTGGTCGAAGATGACCTTCTTACACAGAAAACAAGCCGAAAAATCCTCTCACGCTATGGTGAGGTTATGCTTGCCTCATCTTTTAATGAGGCTCTATCTGCTATGCGGTCACAAACATTTGACATTGGCTTCTTTGATCTGAACCTACAAGGAAACTTAGATGGACTTGAACTTATCAGCATGGCCAATGCCATCAAGTTATATGCGATTGTTGTTTCTGGTGAGCCAAGAGAGATTGTGCTCGAAAAAGCCTTGAGAAACGGGGCTCAGGACTTTTTAAGTAAGCCCTTCAGTGATGAAAAACTAGATCAGGTATTAGGGCGATTTTTCAATAATAGGAAACATCTCATTTTTGAGGAGATCATCAACAAAAGTTTTATTACCAAATCGCACAAACAGCTCGAAGAACTCTGGAAAATCAAAAATCTTCCCATTTCTAATAAACCTGTATTCATTCACGGTGAGACGGGAACAGGTAAAAGAGTTGTGGCCCATATTGTGAGAGAGATTATGGGTAACAGAAACTTCATTGAGTTGAACTGTTCCCAGTATTCAGATGATCTTATTTCCAGTGAACTCTTTGGACATGTAAAAGGGGCTTTTACCGGAGCTTCATCAGATAAAGAAGGCCTTCTTTTTAAGGCCAATGGGGGGATTGTTTTTCTTGATGAGATACATGCCCTTTCTTTAAAGGCGCAAAAAACACTTTTAAAAGCAGTTGAAGAGAAGGAGTTTTATCCCGTCGGCTCAACCAGACCCGTGAAATCCAATTTCAGGCTTTTCTCTGCAACCTGTGAAAACATTCAGCGTCTCATGGAAGCGGGAAAGTTCAGGACAGATTTGTTTGCACGCTTGAGCACCTTTCAAATTCATCTTCTTCCTCTTAGGGAACGGATTGAAGATATCGATCTGCTGCTTGAGCATTTCATCTCTAAGCATCTTGTACAGATTTGCATTACGGAGGAAGCGAAAGGGCTATTGAGAAATTATTCATGGCCAAGAAATACGCGAGAAATAGAGGATTTGGTTGAAAACTGGATTGTTGAAGGAAAAAGACTTATCTCTCCTGATGTTCTTCCTTCTCACATCAAAAATAATACTCCTACCATGGGGAAGTTCGTTCCTGATCTATATCTGGACATGGTTGAGGAGTATGGCCTCAATGATTTCATGACGTATCTTAAAAAGGAAATTGTTGGGGAATTGGTGAAAAGGAATGAAAACAGCATCAGAAAGGCCGCAAGCTCGATGGGTTCGTCTTACTCAAATCTAGCGGCTTTCTTACGTCAGAATAAAGATTTAAATCTCAGTCAGGGGAAACGGATATGAAAGATGTGCAAACGGCCAGGCATGATTTGAAAAGAGACATTCATAATATCTTAAACCTTTTGAAATTCATTTACTCAGAAGAGGAAATAAAAGATCCGGAAATTAAATCAATGTTGGAACTGGCAATAGAGCGGGAAGAACAGGTTGTTGAATCTCTTCATGTAGCTTTTGGAAAGGGCGAATAATGAGTGCTTCAAACTATTACACTAAAGAAACTGACAGCAGCAACTATGCTTCAGGTTATGAAATCTTTCTTGGAAGGACTAACTTCCGCGAAAGAATATACGACTTGTTTGAAAAGACACTTCCTGAGGGATTAAAGAAAGTGCCGGGTATTCGGGTATTAGATATCGGATGTGGTAATGGAAAAATGACTAGAAGGTATCTTGAAACTTTTAAGGATGTTGATTTAGAACTCCATCTTCTCGAGCCATCAGAAGAAGCCCTGGAATCAGCTAGGGCAATTTTATCTACGTGTGTAAAAAAAGTTGTAGCAATCAATAAAACTGCTGATGATTACTTTCTGACACCAACGGAAGCTAAATATGATCTTATTATTGCCAGTTATGTTTTTTATCATATCTCACCGGCTATCGTTCCGAACATAATCAAATCTCTTTCAAAGGAAGGGACCTTTTGTGTCATGATGGGAGCAAAAACTCATCCATTAAGAACTCTTCCCGAACTAAGGTCAATTTCAAAGCATGGTGACAGTGAGACACTTAAAGAGATGTTGAGTCTACTCAAAGACAGGGGTGCGATTTCAATAAGCCTAGTGAACACATCAACTGACCTTGATTTAAGAGATTTATGGAATAATGGCCATTTCTCAGAAGAAGGGAAGAGGTTCTTCTCATTCATCTATAACACTGAGGTTGATGATTTTTCGGGTGATTCCATTGAAGCCTTAAACTTTCTTCTCAAGGAAATTTATTCGAACCATAACGGAGTTGTTCATCCCACTCACGAGATTATATGGATTAAGAAGTCATGAAAGCATTCCTTTTGACATTAATAGTACTTCTTTCCGATGAAGCTCATTGTATGGAATGGCGGTTCCGGACATTCGAAACAATCAATGATGAGATTGAGTCAGAGTGGAAACCTGCTAATAAAACAAAAAATCTCATTCAAAGAGAGTTCCAGGGATATATTGAGTACGAAACGAGTTTTAAGACAGATAATGCCAATCAAGAGTTAGCCATTTTCCTCGGGAAAATTGGAGATACAGATAAAGTATATGTAAATGATGTTCTCATTGGTCAGACGGGCGATTTCCCTCCAAACTATAGCTATAACATGGATGTGGAAAGGCTTTACTTTATTCCTCAAAGCTTGCTGAGGCATGACAAAAAGAACGAGTTGAAAGTCACTGCTTACAGTAAGTACTTTGTTAACAAGGGTTTGGATATCAATAAGGTCGAGATAGGTAATCCGTCTCGCTTGCAGCAAAAGAAGTATTTGAATGAAATTCTGAATAATTTTTCAATGCTTATTATTCCGCTGCTCTGTTTGATCCTTGCCGCTATTTCTTTTCCATTGTTGGCCCCTAGGGAATTATGGCTGGATCAGACTGTCATTTTCTTCGTGGCAATTTCAAGCTTTGTGTTTAGTTTCTGCCGTGGAAGAGTTGGATTCCATTTCATAGATATGCTTTTGATGTACAAGACAACTCTCATTTCAGGTATTGTATCTATCTCGTTGATTTCTATCTATTCGATCGGTCTAAAGACTAAGTACCAGAAACTTACTGCAAGTGTCCTGGTTGGATGTGCTTCGATTCTTACTTGTCTCTTCTTAGTTGAAGATGACTTAATGAAGGCTGCAGAAATAGCCAAGGTTTGGTTCCACATTGCCCCCGTATTTATTTTAATCGCTTTCTTATTCGTTTACTGGAATGAAAATAAAAGTCTTCCGTTAAAAGTCGGTCTTTTTATACTACTCATTACAGACCTCAATGACATACTTAACGACCTTAAAATTATTAAATCAGTTTCATTGCTACAATCAGGGCTAGGGATTTTCATACTTTTTTTAATTTTGAATCAAATCGCTAAATTAAGGAAATCTTGGGAAAAATATTTTAAGAAAGAGTTTGAGCTGGAGACAGATGCTCGTCTAGGGAGACAGGCTTTACAACTTGCCCATGATATACGATCACCTTTAGAAGCTTTGAAATCGGCTAAAGACGAGATTGCTAGATTGCCTGAGCTGGAGCGGACAAGTATAAATCTGGCGATTGGGCGCATAGAGGAAATTGCGTATAAACTCCTCTTAATGAGAAAAAAAATAGTGTTTAATTCTGTAAGGCAAACTCATGTTAAATCGACATTAGGGCAAATTATTCAAGAGAAAAAAATGCAGTATAGAACCTGCCCAAACCTTACAATCAACTTCACTTCTAGTCAGTCCTGCTTTAGCGTTTTCTCTAGTTTAGAGTCAGAAACATTTAAACGAATTATCTCTAACCTTCTGGACAATGCTATTGAGGCGATTAACTTTAATGGAAAAGTTAAGCTGCTACTTAGTTCAAACAGCCAGTCATTTGAGATTGAAGTTTTGGATTCGGGTCCGAAAATTTCCTCTGAACTTCTTTCCAAAATATTCGAAAAGGGATTCACTACTAAAAAAGAAGGTAATGGATTGGGCCTCTACCATGCTAAAAAAGAAATTGAAGCCGCCCAGGGAACAATTTCCTTTATTCAAAAGGAAATGACATCTGTGAAGATTACTTTACCGCTGGGTGAGGTTCCAAACACGTTTGTCACCACTATAGATGTTAAAAACATAAAAAGAGTGATTATTCTCGATGATGATGAGAGCATTCATCAAATCTGGAAAAAGAGATTTAAAAATATAAACGTTGAACTAGAACATTTCTATAATTCCTGCAACTTATTAAATGTTTATAATGAAATACCTGAAGATTGTTTTCTCCTTTCTGATTTTGAACTGTTGGGTGAAAAAGTAAATGGTATTGATTGCATTCTTAAGCTCGGGGCCACTAAGAATTCTATCCTAGTGACAGCTCGAGCTGACGAATCTCAAATAATAAGATTATGCAGCCAGCATGGTATTAAAGTTCTCCCCAAATCAATGGCCAACGAAATTGATATCAAGACCCAGTCATACTCTAAAAGTAAATTTATTCTTATTGATGATGATAAGATGACTCATTTTTCATGGAAATTGGCCGCAAAAAAGGCCGAAGTTGATTTTGAAGCTTTCACTTCTGTCCAAGATTTTATCAAGACTTGCAGTTTCTATGAGCACTCTACACCCATTTATATAGATTCTGATCTAGGTAAAGGGCTAAAAGGAGAAGTTTTAAGCGAGGAAATATACAATCTTGGTTTTACTCAGCTCTATTTGGCCACAGGCTACTCAGCAAGTGATATCAATAAGCCCTCTTGGATCAAAGAGGTTCTTGGGAAGAGTCCACCGTTTTTAAATTAGCATAACCTGACCGACCCAGTCAGGAGAAAGTGTTTGCTATTTGATATTTCCCCTTAAATTTTTAGAATAACTCCTTTTGTAGTAAGCTTATTTAAAGGAGGAGAAATGAAGGAAATTGAATCGAAGATCACAAATATAATTTCTAATTTTCGACATCTATTTCCTACAGAAACAACCATGGAAGAAATCTTTCTTCTGGAAAACTCAGTCCCAGAAATCCTATTAATCGCTCCCGGCAAAATTCAAATTTATTTTGTTTTGAAGAAAGTAGAACTTGAAAAGATTAAAAGTAGTATTTATAAAATAGAAGATTCTCTTAATCTAAAATCTAAGATTATTTTAAAGTGGTTTCCGGACATAGAGATAATCAATATTAAGATCAAAGATTTTGAAGTCTCTCGTGTGGCCAGCTAGACATAAAAAGAAGCATCTTCCTACAAGTAATCATTAAGATTTTATTAAACGAACACAGATATTTGGCAAAAAAATCAATCTTAAAATTATCTTTAAAATCAATAATCAGCCACTTAGTGCAATAGTTATTTCCTATGTAAAATAGGGGCTGACATGAAGTATAAAACTATTAACCAAAATAATGTCTGTATCTTAACTATCAGTGGTGATCTTACCCGGGACGATAGTGAAATCCTGACCACATGTTCAAATGAAGTTAAATCAGCGGAAGCCGCAATTGTTGTTATTTTTTTCAAAAATGTCTCGGTGATTGATCCGTTGTTGTTTAGGGATTTGACCATGCTTCAGCATGATTTAAGAAAGAAAGGCAAAAAAATCTACATCGCTGGGCTCAATGTCCAGTTAAAAACAACTCTTAGTGAAAAAGGGGTGATCAGAGGGGGAGAGGTCTTTGCTAGTTTAAATGAAGTTCTAATAACTTTAAGTAAGCTTAACTAAAGGACTTCTTTTGAACAATCTTTCAAGATCCTGCTGATCAGCTCAGTATAATTAAACTTATGAATAAGACCTTTATATACTGGGTAGATTGTTTTGACCTCGAGATCAATCGTACCCGTATAAAAATAGAAAGGGATATTGGCCTTATTTTTTTCCAAATAACCTAAAAGATCCAGGCCCGTTCCATTAGGCATAGAGTAATCAGAGATAATCAGGTTAAAAGAAGTATTTTCCTGAAGTAGGTGAATAGCTTCGTTTCCAGAAAAGGCTACAGAAACCTTGCAGTTTAAGTCCTGGGCAAGCTGAGTTTCATAAATTTCTCGTAAGTATACATCATCTTCAACAAGAAGAATTGAAAGCATTGGTCCTCCAAATACACTTAAAATATATCGAATTTTCAGTCTTTTAAAATACTTTTTTGTAATAATTTCAGTTAATTAATCTTAATTTTGGCGTAGTTCTGGCATCGTGTTGCTGAAGGCAGAAAAATGGAAAGATAACCTGTATTTAAAGCTACAGGTTAGACATGAGTAAAATCAGGACGTTGTTTTCCAAAAATCTTAAAGTACTTCGATTAAAGAAGGGCCTAACTCAAGAAGAACTTTCTGAGAGACTAGGGATTAGTGTGAGATATATCCAGCTCCTTGAAAGTAAAAACCCTCCAAATGTGAAGATAGACACTCTTGAATCTCTGGCCAGGGCTTTAAAGGTTAAACCTGCCGATTTCTTAAAATAAAGTATCAATACTGAATGCTTGCTGCAATTTCCTCGAGGGGGACATAATTTAAGCCCTGGTCCTTGAATTCTTTTTCTGTCTTTTGAAGACCCTTTTTGAATTCCTGGACAGCTTTTTGTTGATTCCCCGTCTTAAAGTCATACTTCACCTCAATCAGCCGAGTTACTACCGTAGGCCCAAAGAAAAGCCTCATGGCGAGCTTATACTTCATAAGATCAATTGGGGTCTGCAATGAGGAATATGATTTAATTTTTGTTCCCTTCACTGGTGGCTCCTGCCTTATCCTCAAAGGAACTTTTCTGATGTCCATTTGGCTGTAGTTATAGTGGTCAATTGTGTGTCCGATAGTTACGTCCCAGATGAAGTAGGAAACCACCTCGGTAAAGGTTTTACCTTTGAAGATTTCCGTACCATCGGGAAACCCGGGAATCCAGGTTGCAATGTAATCGGCCCAGTTTTTTACTGCGACATCACCCTTGGGAACTTCTTTTAAAACCTCATCAACGAATTTATAAATCGTATCATAGTAGGCATCAAGAAAAGTTCCATAGGAGGAATAAATTTTTGGCGGTCTTCGGGGGTATTGAAAGGGCGGATAGGAGTCATTGTTTTTAATGCCTTTATATCCCTCAACCAAAAGATCCCTGATGCCATCATATGGGCCGGGAAAGGGAGCATATGTCTTCCACCAGCGGTCATGGTGCAGAAGAGACATCTTAAAGTTTAAGACTGCGTTCTCCAGAGGTAGAGTAAACCTTAAATGTGGGTATAGAAGCTTAAAGAGGACATGCTCTTTTGGTAAGGCAGTTTTAGTGATGGCATTGATCGCATCTAACGGGAAGTGCTGAAGGGGATGAACCACCATGGTAGCACAGAGGGCCCCTCCTTGGAGTACGAAGAACTTTGCCAGTTCCCAGGCGTCTCCGTCTTCCGGTTTTAGTATTGCATTTGTTTTAGCTATCCAGATACAAAGGATTTTAAATCCATTTTCTGTTTGTTTTAAGAGAGTTTTCGTTGGCGAGACGTGAATGTTCTTAAAAGGAACTACCACCCGCACTGGTTCAAGGTCGACAATGAAATGGGAGTCGCCCTCTTTCATCTCTTCTTTAAATATGTCCTGATCATGAGCATCTAATTGAGGTGTAATAAAACGGGCCATCATAGAATTTGTAAGGAGATGGTGAAACTCCTGATCGGAAACTTTTTTACATCCAGGGTTCAGAAAGCCCTGGAGGAGATAAACAGGAGTTAAAAGAGGCCACTGGACGACAAACCTTTTTCCGATGTTCCACCACCAATCAACCCATTCAGAAAAAGGAAGATGGATAACGGCCGGAGATTCCCCATAAGGGTGATCTGGTGAAGGCTGCGGCCAAGGGCCTTTTCGGCCATAAAGGAAGTGTTTAGGGTCCATGTAATCTCCAGAAAGCTACTGCCTATCGGTATTTAGTTTTAAAACTTTTCGAAGCTTTTTTAAGTTTTCTTAGTCTTTTTGTCGGATATGGATATGAATATTTTAGTTGGCACAACCTTTTAAATTCATTTCAGTCTTGGTTTTTTGCAACCCCGCTTTTCTTTAACTAAACAAGCTAACTTATGGAATTGGATTAGGATTTGAAAAATTAAGAATTCTTGTAAAAAGTTTTTTTTAGATCATCTCGATAATTGCTTCACTAAAAAAAACAACTGAGGTTTTTAATGAAGCTCTTAATTGCTTCCTCCTTTCTCCTGCTCCTTCTTATAGGGTGCAACTCTTCTGACTCTCAAAAGAGTCCTGCTATTTCTGAAGGCAAGTCTGTGGCACTCCCTCTTCAAGATCAGCTCACTGATCAGGAATTGGCGGAGCTAAAAGCGGAAGGGCTCCTTACTGATGATCAAATCAACGAAATAAAAACATTTAATAAGTAAGAATAAACACTGAGGACATTATGGAACGTATGTTGTCATGTCTCTTCCTCGCTCTCACCCTGAGTATGGCCCAAGCTTGGGCAGACTTTGAAAGTCATGATGCCTTGAGGATTTTCCCCTATCATCCACTTAAGGCCTTTCAGGAGGGAGAGTCTCCCGAACTTTCCGGTACGCTTTGCTTTCCCAAGGACCGAGGCGAAGGAAAATTAAAATGTGAGGATCTGGACAAACTCCAGAAAAGATATGATTTAAGATTCTTTTATCCTGATTATGGAACGGAGGTTTCGGAAGTTGTCCTTCTGAGTAATTCGCCGAAAGGGATAAACTATAGTTACACGGGTCAAGCTCTCTCCAAAAGCTCACAGAGTACCCTTACTGTTGTTCTTGAGCCAAAATACGGTAAGAGCTTTCGAAGAAAACATCTTCTTAAGAAAATCGAGGTCATTTCAAAGAAAAAAGTAAGCCCAGGTCTTAAAAAGGCCCTGGAAAAAATCATTTCAAAATTTAACAAGACAATCGGTGAGTCTCCAGTTCTGGCGCAAATCGACCTTCCTGTGGCCATCCATGGTCAAATTTCCAATGAGAGAAAGCAATCAACTCTGGATCTTTTCCATAAAATCGATTTTAAGTTTGATCGCGGAGACATCTACACAGGAGAAAAAGCTAAATTTTCTCTAGATATTTCTGTCCTTAAAAGAGAGCATCCACATGCCATCTATGAGCTTTACCTCGATCAGGTTTTAATCTCTTCTGGAAAGATTTCCCAGACTGGAGCTTCATTTGAGCAGATCCTTCCAAACTCTGGTTTTGCTTCCGGTGCCCAGAGAACCTTTGAACTTTATTTAAAAAAATCTAAGGAAAATCAGGAAAAGGATGAAAAAAGCGAGAAAGACGATAAAGACGAAGGGGAAAAGAATCGAAAGAAAAGGCATCCTATCGTCTTTACTTTCCCGGTCCTTCAAGACCTTGTTGCCCCTGATTTTTCCCTATTTGAAGTTGCTGAATACACTCAGTTTACTCCGTCCTTTACCTCTGTTGTTTCAGACCGAGATGGAAGAATAGCTAAAAGTAAACTATCTTTAAATCTATTCGGCATAAAGTATACCGGCGAGACAATTACTTTAAGCCCAGCCCTTTACAATGTTCTTCCTCTTTCTACTGAAATTACTCAAGACCTTAATGGTGACGGTCCTGGCACATTTGATTACGAGATAAAATCAACCTTTCCTGATCTTCCGGAAGGGATCTACGAGATTAAACTTTCTTCTTCAGACTTTGCTGGTAACCTCTCTCAACCTGTTGAGAAAACGTTTCACATTGACCGTACACCTCCTTTCATCCAGCTAGGAGTTTCGGACAATATTCTTACAAACAATCCTGCGTTCACTATTCCAGTGTCGGTGACCGATTATTCACCAACCTCTACCAGAATCTGGCACAACGGAGAGGAAGTTTCATTAAACGAAGTTCCTTCTTTTGACGTCAACGTCACCTTGCATGAAGGTATCAACTTTTTCCTGGTTGAATCCACAGATGCGGCAGGAAATAAGTCTTCAGTCCAGCTCTCTAACATCGTTTTGGATACTATTCCTCCGGAGCTCCTTTCTATTTCCCCTAACCACTTTGAAGTTCTAAGAGAGCTATTGGTGAAAGTGAATGGTACGGCCAATGAGCCTTTATCCATGGCTATTGTAAATAATGAAACTCTTCAGCTTGATGGAGCGACTTCATTTTCTACATCATTTATGGAGGCGCTGGAAGGACCCAAGAACTTAGAAATCACTATTACAGATTTGGCAGGGAACAGCACTTTTGAACATATTGCCTATGAGATTCTACTGAAGCTCCTTCGCATTGAGCTTGTGAGTGTTTCCCCAACCGAAGATGGCAGATTAAAGGTTGAAGGTGCTCCAGGGGCGGCAAAAGCAGGTGTGGATCTAAAGATCGATGGTGGTTTTTTTAACACGGTAAAAACCACAGGCGAATCGAACGGAAGCTTCTCGGCCCTCCTTGATTATTTTTATTCAGCCAGAATTACAGCTTCCGATGACAGACTGAATCGGACAGAGTCTTATGATATTTATTTTAACGTAGATACAACACTTTCAGGTATTGTGAAAGATCCTAGTGATCTCCCTTTGCCTGGGGTTAAAGTCACGATTTTAAGCTCGAACCAGAGTACAATAACGGATGCTCAAGGGGTCTTTAAAATCTCCAATCCGGCCCTCGGGGACCAGCAGGTCATTATTGATGGAACAGTCATTCCAGTCGAAGTCACTCAAAATTTAAAAGAATACTCCAAGGTCTCAATTAATGTTGCGATTGGAAACCGTCAGCAGAACATTCTTGAAAGGCCTATTTATATTTCTCCTAAAATGACAGATGGAACTGAAACCCAGATCCTTTCTGGAGAAGCGGCGATCGTTGAATCTCCTCATGCTCCTGGAGTATCGATCGAAATTCCGTCTAATACTGCAATTTTCCCGGGAGGATCAAAGTCAGGAAGCATTAATATGTTGGAAGTCAACGCTGAAAAGACTTCAGTGGAGCTTCCTTCTGCAATCGATCCTGGCACAGTGTATGCCCTGGAGCCATCTGGACTTAAGTTTTCCCAGCCCGTAAAGCTTACTTTACCTAATACGAATGAATTTCCTGAGGGCATGGAACTTATCATTCTTTCTAAGAATTCTGAAACTGGTCTGTGGGAAGTAGACGGATCCGCCACAGTTGCAGGAAACAAAATTGAAACCAAACCAGGGGAGGGAATCACTCACTTTTCTGAAGTTTTTGCAGCACCGTTTGGAATGGAACTCTCAAAGTTCGGTCCTAAAGACCGTCCCGGCATCCAGAATAATGTTGGTGAACTTTCAACCAGTGTTTCTCTTCCTTCTTATACAAGATTAGGGAAGGCCATAGAGCCTAAGCTCATCTACAAAAGTAGCTGGGCAACACCTACCACAGTGGTCTCTAACGTCTCTAATCTTCCAAGAAAGTACTTGGACAGCAGAGCGAGTGTTTCCCAGGGAAGCATCGCCGGGAAAGTGAAGTTCTCTGAGCAGGTTCAAACCTGGATTACTCCGGAAAGCATACATTCACAGTTATTTGTAGGTGATTTTTCATCCAATAGACTGTCATTTACTGCCACCAAGGCCCCGGAAAGTGCCGTTGTCTCTTATGCGGTGGATATGTCTCAAGTTGGTACGGGGATCTATCCTTCGTTAGCGGACTATGAAATTAAATATCGAACGCTCACTATCCGAACCACTAAAGTAAAATCAAAAAATGCCTTTGGAAAAACAAAGACTACTGTGAAATCCTTCGTGGACCAAGATCTTCTTGAGTCTATTTTTCCTCCTGAACTAAGATCATTTATCTTTCACCAGAATAAGAGGAGTTCTGAGTACGGATCAGGCTGGAAACTTGCTGCCAACCAGAGAATTTATAATCCTGATCAAGACAGGATCATGGTGGAAAATGAAGATGGTTCAGTTTCTTCATACGTCCTTAAGAACTCTGTTGAAACAGTGGTAAGTGATGCTAATGGCATTGAAACCTTTGGGTTCCAAGACGGCATTATTAACTACGCTGATGAGAACGGTGCCGTTTATTCGGCACAAAACAGCTCCTCTCCTCAACTCCAGTTTCAAACCTCAAAGTATACAGGGGACCTAGGAGTGAACACTGTTAAATATGGTGCGGTGGCCACCTACTGCTGTAAATCAGGCTGGAGAGGGTGTAGGAGAAGATGTCCAAAATATCTTAACGTTTGTGAAAAGAGCACATTCGGTCACGATATTCCTAAGAAAATCAAAAGTATCATGGATCTAGGTTCTGGAAATTTCCTTTACCTAGATCAATATGGCGCCGTCTATCAGTACTCGGGTGAAGAGTCTCTTGTTGCCGGTACATCTTCAAATCTTAGTCGGATTGATATTACTGCCTACAGTTATTCCGTAAACTTCCAGCCAGAATGTAATAATAGAATTCAGAATAACTGCGATACCTCTAAAAGAAGCTACTACTCTTCCCATTCTTTTTGGACAAATAACCATCCTGCCACTGTAGCTTCCTGTGGTGCTCCATTCAGGGAATCTTCCGGCGCCTTTCCTCGAAGAGGTTACCAGGCAGGGGCCCTCACTTCTTCTATGTTTAACACTCCTCTTATGGCGATTCCTGCCAAAGAAGGTGGAACTCTTATTGTTGCCGATACCGGAAATAACGTCGTTCGGAAAGTAAACTTTAATGAAAACCTTTCTTACACGATAGCGGGGAACCATCAAACTTATGACCTTGGTGACGGAGGACTTGCTACGTCCGCAAGTATCTATCACCCTCGAGGAGTGGCGGCCGACACGCTAGGAAATCTCTACATCAGCTCAGCTAATGGCTATATTAGAAGGGTTAATCCTTCTGGTTATATCTCAACAATTGCCGGAAAGCCTTTATCGAAAGGCGGCTCTCTCGTTGAAGCTGGTCCTATGGCAAACTTCAACCTTAAGATGCCATCAGGGATGGTCCTGGATGAAGAGAATAATTTGCTCTATGTCGCTGACACCGGAAACCACCGGATTGTACGCCTTGATCTCTCAGAAGGAAAAGCTCAGGTTGTTGCAGGTAATGGTCAGTGTATTTTAGGACCAGTGAAAGAAGGTCTTGCAGCTCTAGAAACTTCTATCTGTAGTCCGATTGTTATTGCCTTAGATGAGAGTAAAAACCTTCTTTACTTGGATAAAAATAACAAGAAAATCAGAAAGGTTCTCTTTAACTCAGACACCAATGGAATTCAGCGTTTTGCCTCTTCTGCTCTTGATAATACCGAACTCGTCCGTTATGCGGATGGATCTTTTGACAGAATCTATCGTGACGGAACAGTTGCGACTTTTAATCTCAAAGGACTACACGTTCAAACTAGCGATCTTGTAGGGCGCTCGACCGTATTTAGCTATGATGAAAGGGATTTACTAACATCAATCCAGGACCCATCAGGATCTATTTCAAAGCTTAAGTACTATGGTGACAAGCTTAATGCCTTTATTGATCCTGCCGGACGAAAAACCCAGTTCATTTACAATGGAAATGAACTCGTTCAGGTAGTCTTCCCAGACAGTACCGGAAAAAGCTTTGGTTACAATGAAAAGGGGCTTCTGGTCCAGGAAACCAACCAGAGAAATCTCTCAACTCTTTACTACTATAACCAGTGGAATCGCCTTTCCGGAGTTCAAACTCCTGACAATGCCTTCCTTCAGCTTCAGGATACTGAATCTAAGACTTTCACCAATGCCTATGATGCCGGAAACTACAAGCTTGTTAACTACTCAGGTGCTGACAGTGATAAGCTTTCAGATTCTGTAGTTAACGCCAAAGGGGCCGAGACCACTTTTGTAAAAGAGACGAACGGCTTTGTTTCTATTATTAAAGATGCCGAGGGCAAGGAAACAAAGATTGATCGTGATCAAGAAGGGCGTCCTATTAAGATCACCCGTCCAGATGGAACTCATACTCAATTTACTTATAATCTAGCAACCGGCGATCTCCTCACACGTCATGAGTCCTCGACCAATACAACGGAAAGCTTTTTTTATAATGATAGAGGTCAGCTTGTTAAACACATCGATCCCCTCGGTAGAGAAAGTGTTAATAACTACGACCTGAATACTGGGCTTCTCCTTTCGGAAATTAATCCTCTGGGGCTCACCACTTCGAGGACCTACGGAACCCTGGGACTACTTGCAACTGTGACGAATCATCTTGGCCTTACTCAAAGCTATGAGTATGATCCGGAAGGAAACCTCATTAGAAGCACGACTCCTATGGGTGAGTCTACACTTTTGACCCGAGATGAGTCAGGAAATGTCATCGCTAAAACCAATGCCAAAAATCAGACGACTAATTATAGTTATGATCTATTTAATAGGCTTTTAACTGTTACTACCCCTTCAAGTAAAACCACAAGCTATCAGTATCTACCTACAGGAGAACTGACTCTAATTACGAATCCAATGGGGCATCTGACAGAGTTTACTTACGATGCTCTTGGACGCCTCACTCAAAAGAAGTCTCCCATCGGGCAGATCACGAAGCTTTCTTATGACAAAAACGGGAACGTCATCCAGGAAGTAGATCCTAACGGAAACATTAAATCCTATGAGTACGATCTTCTGGATCAGCTTGTTAAGAAGGTTCTTCCGGATAATACTTACGCTTACTCCTATACTGATTCAGGAAAGCTTCAATCTGTTGCTGACAATGATTCGGCCTTCAGCTTTAGTTATGTGGATATCCACGGGGAGCAGTATGTTCAAAGCATTGAGCAGCAGGTGCTGGACATTCCAACCAATACCATCTCTCATAGCTACAATGCGGCCGGAAAGAGGGTGGGACTCAGCTCTTCCTTCATCAGCTTCTCTTATAACTACGACAATAGCTATCGCTTGACAGGAGTCGCAAGCTCCAAAGGAGAGAGCTTTTCGTTTGGTTATGACAATGCCAACAGGCTTGTTTCTATCACGAGACCTAATTCTATTTCTACAACCAATACTTTTGATGCTAATTCATTCCTGACCCAAATTCTTCACAAGAATTCATCGGGAACAGTTGCTAATTTTGATTATACCCGAGACGCCATTGGTAACCGCTCAACCATGACCACGAAGTTCGGTACCCACAATTACCAATATGACGATGAAGGGCAGCTTGTATCTGCCAGTCACCCTGAGGCAGGAACTCTTCATCAGCTGGAGAAGTTTACCTATGATGACCTCGGAAACCGTCTTACAGACAATCAAGGAACCTTCAGTTATGACGATAAGAAGTATCGGTTAGAGGAAGACTACCGCTATATCTATGCCTATGACCAAAACGGAAACATGATCACTAAGCAAGAGAAAGGGCTCTCCGGAAAGGTTTGGAACTTTGTTTATAGTTCGGAGAACCAACTTGTCTCAGTGGATATGACTGACCAAAATGGTTCCTCAAGAGTTGAATACAGCTACGATGCCCTCGGTAGAAGGACCCAGAAGAGGGTGGTTAGAGGGGTTGATGTTCAGGTCAATAAATACGTCTACGACTCCAATGAAATAATAGCTGAATTGGATGAGGATAATTCAGTTCTTGCGACCTACACTCATTCAGGTCTCAGAACTGATGATGTTCTTTCTGTAAATGTGACTTCAGCTGGAGTTTCCAGGGGCCTCGCTTCAACAGCAGGAAGTTATCAGTACCTCAAGGATGGACTTGGTTCAATTGTTGATATCGCTGATTCCAATGGAAACATCATTCAGCACTATGTTTACTCAAGCTTCGGGAAGCTCTTGAAAATAGCTGACGCTTTAGGAAATGAGCTAGTCTCGCCAGTAGTAAAAACAAGCTATACGTATACAAACAGAGAGTTTGATGAGGAGACAGGGCTCTACTATTACAGGGCACGCTACTATGACGGGCATGCTGGAAGGTTTTTAAGTGAGGATCCTGATCCCGGAATAAAGGCAAGGCCAATTACTGTTTTGGATAGGTACACCTATGCCGGAAATTCCCCTTCAAATAACGTTGACCCTTTCGGACTAGACTTCTGGTCAAGAAATTTTGGGACGATTACAAAATTCTACGATCGAAATAAAGAAGTTATAGATAAAACAGCGATTGCTGCCGGAATTATAGCTCTTGGGGCTGCGACGGGAGGGGCAGGTTTTGTAATTGCGGGTGGAAGTTTCGGGGCAGGGGTCAGTGCTGTACTAACAACTGCAGCTATAACAGGGGCGATTAGCGGTACAATTACTGCTATTTCCGGAGGAAGTTTTGCTCAAACATATAATGCTATTTTAGGTGGGGCAGCCGCAGGTGCTGTAGCTGGTGGTTTAGCCGCGTTTGGAGGGGCACTCGGGGGTCTTGGATCTCTAGGTGGTGTATCAGGTGGAGCAATAGGTGGATTTGCAGGAGGACTAGCTGGAGCTGAAATTAATGCCCAAATAGTATATGGAAGGAGTGCTTCTCCACAAGAATTGGCGGCAGGTGCAATCGCGGGTACAATCGGGGGAGCAGTTTTTGGTGGAATTGCCCCTGGTTCAGTTGGGAGTGGTATTACAAGTGGTGTTAATGATGCCAACCGAGCAGCAACAACCGGATTTATGGACAGTGGAAATAACTATGTTCCAAACTAGAGGAAAATTATTTGCAGTATGATATTGTAGATAAAAAAAAATATTCTCACTATTTTGATTTCGGTATCGGTTGTTTCCTACTACATATTGGAGTCAATCGAGTGGCTTCAGTCTTGGGAATTGGAGGCTTCTATCTTCTTATTTCACTATTTATCATCTATTCAGAGATGATATTTATAGGCAAGTTAGGTTTAATTTTGAGTCTAATTGTATTTACTCTTTTCTTATTAATTTCTCCTGTTCTTCTATATAAGCAGAGAGCGGTTATAAGAGATGGCTTATTAAGAGTTTACTTATCCGGTAAGTTAATTCGGCAATTTGCTTTAAATGATATTGATTTCATTCAGAGAGTTAGAAGATTTAACCGAGCTTATGAAATCCGTTTTAATGGTCATAAGGCCATGTTCCTTTTCACAGATGACTTACCACCAGAGCTTCAGCCATATCTAAAATAAAAAAATGTTTATATAAGGAGAGTTTCTCTTGTTTAGAATGCAATAGCAGGTAAGGTGGATTTCCTGGAGTAAAACCAAAAGTGCGAGGAGTTTTGGAAGTCCAAAATATAAAGATGTTTAACGGAAGCCCTTGGGAGTTTATGAAGCAATATCTAAGCGGGTAACGAGACACGCTGGGTCTCTAAAGCTCTCTGGAAGAAAACAGGGGGGAAGGTCACTCTCATCCCAATAACTGGAAACATGACCACAAGTTCTTTGGAGTTAATATATGGAAGTTCAAGATAGATCTTTAGGTCCTTTTCTATGTCGACCCTCTCATATATCAATGGGCTTTTGGCTTGCATTGGGTCCGAGTGGAGACACTAAAGATACTTATTCTGTGAGGATCTATCAAGACATGAATTTGATTGGTACTTTCCTTTTGAACTTAATATCGAAAGATAATCCTTTTGGTGTTTATTTAGGAGAGGCAACCGGGCTTCTGCCAAATACCCTTTATTCCTATGAGTTATTTAAAAACAATGAAGTGTACTTGCCATTAGATCTTAAACCTTCTGATTTATATTTTTACACCCTTTTTGAGCCTCATGATAGTAATGAGAATGAATTCTTTCTTGTTAGCTGTCATGGAGTCGAATCATACGAGAAAGAATTCGGGAAAGATAACATTGATACCTGGAAAATGTGGAGTCTACTTGATTCAAAGTTAAAAGATTATAGTAAATGTAGGCTAGGTATACTTGGGGGGGACCAGGTTTACATGGATGACACTTTTCAAGAAGATATTTCTAAATTTGATGTAAGTAATCCAGAACTCATGAACCTAAAAATTTATAATACCTACTATTCTTATTGGTCGAATCCAAGTTACCGTCGAATAATGGCCAGGATTCCTTGCTTGTTGATGTGGGATGATCATGACCTGATTGATGGGTGGGGCTCCCGGGAAGAAGCTCATAATAAAAAACTAAAACCCAAATGGAATGAGTACGGTAAGTTTTTAAGCAAAGCATTTAGAGATATGCAGAGTTGTAGAAATAACAGCAGTTCAAATGAGAAATTTTTCTCATTTGCAAAGACTTTAGGTAAAAGTGCTTTTCTTTCATTAGATCTTAGATCTGAAAGAAATTTTGATCCAAAGACCGGAAAAGCTGAGATGATTTCTTCTCAGCATAAGAAATTCTTAGAAGATGAAATTAAAAAAGCGGTCTCTAAAGGGATAAAAAGATTGTTTATTATTTCGCCTGTTACTGTAGCGAGAATGAGTGGGCCAACAGAGCATATTCTGGCCAGTATCTCCAATGTTCTTTGGAAGATTATGTCTTTTATGGGTTATGTGGCCTATAATAAGCGGTCACTAGCTTGGTTTGTATCTTTTATTATTAGCTATATAGTGCTTTAT
>JBKHWS010000045.1:0-20320 GCA_046566385.1 Bacteriovoracia bacterium
TGCCATTTACTTCTCTTGTTATCCCTTTATTTTATACGACAGTTTTCTATACAAGAATAGAAATCCGAAGAAAAGGCCTAGATATAACTTTTAAGACGCTGAATGCATTTTTCCAGTTCGTTAAGGCAGGTAAAAAGTTCATCTTTGGACTTATCTTCAATGCCAAGAATATAGTAGACCCCAACGCCCAGGATAGATGAGAGTTGGGCATAAGGATTTCCAGTGATCGCTCTGCCGCTTTCCCATTCTCTATAAGTGGACGGAGCTACACCTGCCCTTGTCGCAACTTCCTCTATGGATAGATCTTTCTTAAGTCTTGAGGCCTTAAGTCTTTTCCCTAATTCAATGTTTTCCGGAATAACTTTCTTCATCACTTCCTCACTCATATTTAATATACTACAAAAAAGGTTGATCTCTTCTTTGTGGAAGCGTATTTATAAAAAGTTCCAAAAACTGGAACAAAACAACCAAATGAGAAACCAAGAAATGGGACATTTTAACTATAAAGCTGTCATGAACTTTCTTCGCGAGGTCTTAAGGGACAGAAAGATTTCTTACCTGCAACTCTCTGATTTGATCCAGGTACCTGAGTCCACTCTCAAGAAGTGGTTTATAAGTGAAGATGGTACTTTTAATCGTGTGAATATCATTTGTAATGCTCTTGGCATTACCCTTAATGATGTCTTAATTGCACTGGACCAAAGAACTGTCGTAACTTTCTCAATCAGCAAAAAGGCCCAAGACTATTTCATGAAAGACAGGATGACTTTCGCAGTTTACTGGCTATTAGTTTATGAACGATTTGGACAAAAAGAAATTATGGAATTTCTGCAGTTACCGGAAAAGAATTTGAAAAAAATCCTCTTAAAACTTGACCACCTGAATCTCATCACTCTCGAAGCAGGTGACAAAGTGAAGATCCCTAAAGTGACTCCCGTCAGATGGTCACAGGACGGGGAGTTCATGCAAATGATCTTCAAAGAATGGTCACATGAAGTTTTAAGTGAATGCCTTACTGGTAGGCCCAAGACTCACCTCTTTTTGCAGTACTTTCAACTTACAAAAGAATCAACGGAAGAGTTTAAAAGAGACATTAACCTGCTCGAAGAAAAGTATGCCCGCAGGACTGTTCAGGAGATGAATGTTCAGAAAGGAAGACTTAAAAAAGTCAGGTTTGTCTTAGGGGCGGCTGAAGGGCCTTTTACATTAATCTAAGTGCCTTACGCAGGACAATAAGGGGCATTTTTTTTCTCAATTCACACATTTCCTGCTAGCATGGGGCCTGATTAAATAAGGGAATTTCCATGTCTAAAAGCACTTATATTGTTCATGCTAAAAGAACTCCTGTCGGCTCATTTGGAGGAGCTCTCTCTTCTGTTCGAATCGATGATCTTCTCGCCGGCCTATTCAGAGATTATGCCCAATCCCCCAAACACGATCTGAAGGAAATCAGTGATACAATCATTGGTTGTGCCAACCAGGCGGGAGAGGATAATCGTAATCTTGCGAGAATGAGTTTAATTCTTGCGGGTTATCCACATGAGGTAACCGGAACAACCATAAACCGTCTCTGTGGCTCCTCGTTGGATGCAGTTATTGATGCCCACTCAAGGATTGTAGCAGGCTTCGGAGATTGCTTTATTGCCGGTGGCGGGGAAAGCATGTCCAGAGCTCCCTATGTTCTCTCCAAGGCAGGTTCTGGATATGATCGCGCTCAAAAGATGTGGGACACGTCTATTGGCTGGCGTTTTGAAAATCCTAAGATGGCCGAAATGTTCCCTTTGCTGGGTATGGGAGAAACTGCTGAAGAAGTTCAAAAGCTTCACAACATTTCCAGAGAAGATCAGGACAAGTTCGCGCTTTCCTCTCATCAAAAGGCCCTGAAGGCCCAGGATGAAGGAAAGTTTAAAGATGAAATCGTTCCCGTCACGATTGAGAATAAAAAAGCTTCCATTGTCGTTGATACTGATGAAGGCCCGAGAAGAGACACTTCTCTGGAAAAACTGGCGAAGCTTCGTCCAGCTTTTAGAAAAGACGGAACAGTCACAGCAGGAAACAGTTCGTCCATCAATGATGGCGCAAGTATGGTTGTCATTTGCTCTGAAGAATTTGTTAAGCGCCACAATCTTAATCCACTTGCCAGGATAACGGGCGGGGCCGTTCATGGCCTTCATCCAAATGTCATGGGTCTTGGTCCGGTAGGGGCCGTGAAAAAGCTTTGTCAAAATTTCGGACACAAGATTTCAGACTTCGATCTTATTGAGCTTAATGAAGCCTTCGCTGCGCAAGCTCTAGGCTGTATCAAGGAACTTGAACTCGATGAAAGTAAGATCAACAGGAACGGCGGTTCAATTGCGATCGGGCATCCTCTTGGAGCATCTGGAACCAGAATCTTAACAACTCTCCTGCACCAGATGAAAAAAGACCCGTCATTAAAAAAAGGTCTCGCGACTATGTGTATTGGCGTAGGTCAGGGAATTGCACTCTCGGTGGAAAGATGCTGAGATTCCTGCTTCTTCTCGTTTTCATGTCCTTTTCTGTCAGTGCTTTTGCCTGCTGGAAAGTAGTGGGAAGTCTTTCAGTCGACGGGGAAACCTACAAGATCAACAACCGGTTTGATCACAACAAAGAATACCTTTTTCCTATGGGGAATTTTATCGTGAAGTTGCTTTTAAAACCTCAGGATAAAAAAAGAAATACGCTGGTCTATGTTATTCATGAAAAGAAAGGAACAAAACTTACCCTCATAAGCAAAGGGGAAGAAGAGGACCTCATCGAAGGTGCTGAACGTGACATCTTTGCCAAAGGTGAAGAAGGTCAGCCAAATTCAATCATTACAGTGAAGCTAATTCATATTTAAGGACCAGCATGAAAGAAATTAAACTCTTCATTAACGGGGAATTCCGGACATCCACCAACAGTTTTACTTCCGAAAATCCTGCCAATGGTGAACCTGTTGCGAAGGTTTATCTTCCTTCTGAAAAGGATATTGACCAGGCAGTAGATGCTGCTGAAGCTGCTTTCTATTCTAAAGAATGGAAGGAAATGGATCATATCAAAAGAGCAGAACTTCTTGAGACCATTTCTGAAAAAATGAAAGAGCGCAGGAATGAGCTCACTGAGCTCGAAATAGCGGATTCTGGTTCATGTCTTCGCAAGGCCAAAGCTGATGTCCACAATGCTGCTGCTTACTTTAAAGTTCTTGCCGGACAATTAAGAACGTTTCAATTTGAAGTAAAAGACGAAGGTGCATCCCGTGCCGGATTCTCACACAACTATAAAGTTTATGAACCTGTTGGGGTTTGCGCTCAGATCATTCCCTGGAACTTCCCTCTCGTGATGGCCGCCTGGAAAATCGGCCCGGTAATCGGCTCTGGATGTACAACTGTTCTAAAGACTGCTCAGGAAACACCTGTTACTGCGATTGTTCTTGCAGAAATCATGAAAGAAGCAGGTCTTCCGGCAGGAGTAGTGAATATCATCACTGGTGGGGCGAAAGAAGGTGAATACCTTCTTAAGAATCCAAAGGTCAGAAAAGTAGCCTTCACAGGGTCAACTGGTGTCGGCAGAAGGATCATGGAAAGTGCAGGTAAAGAACTTAAAAACGTCTCCCTGGAACTCGGAGGAAAATCTGCCAATATTGTTTTAAACGATGCTGATCTCTCTATTGCTGTAGATGGTGCCCTCTATGCTTTCCTCTATCACTCAGGTCAGGCATGTGATTCTGGTACCCGCCTTTTTGTTGACGAAAAAATTTATCCTCAGTTCAAAGAGGCCCTTATTAAAAGAATCGCTGATGTAAAAGTCGGTGTGCCGACAGATGCTGGAACTGGGTATGGCCCCGTTATTAACAAAAAGCAGTTTGATACCATCATGAACTATATTGAGGTTTCAAAGAAAGAAGGAGCTAAACTCCTTTATGGTGGGGAAAGAGCGACAGGTGGAGAACTTGATAAAGGCTACTATATTAAGCCAACTATTTTTGAAGTAACTCCTGATCACACAATTTTTAATGAAGAAATCTTTGGACCAGTCCTTGCTGTGACTCCGTTCAAAACAGAAGCAGAAGCAGTTAGTCTCGCTAACAAGTCCATTTATGGACTGGCCGGTGCTGTCTGGTCGAAGGATCAGGAGCACGCAACAAAAGTGGCAAGACAGCTTGAAGCCGGAACAGTATGGATCAATGAATATCATCTTTTGAATCCAGGAATGCCATTCGGAGGTTACAAGCAATCAGGAATTGGAAGAGAGATGGGCGAAGAAGGTCTTAAGGCCTATCTGGAAGTTAAACATCTGTGGATTTCTGATTGTGATGAAAGAGCGAAGAAGCCATGGTTTGATGCTATTTTCTAAATTTAAGTTTTACTTTTACTAAAGAAAGGGCCTTAAGGGGCCCTTTCTTATTTTTAAAACTGAATTGAATTAGCAATATCTTCCAGGTTCATATAAGTTAGTCCTTTCTCTTTGAGCTTCTTCTCAGTTTCCCGAAGTTCTTTTTTAAATTCTTTTACGGCATTCTGCAGTTCGGGACTTTTAAACTTATACTCAACATCGATTAAACGAGTTAAGACGGTTGGTCCGAAAAACAGCTTCATGGCAAGTTGATACTTCATAAGATCAATGGGGCTCTGGAGTTTCTTCCGGGGTTTGAGCTTTGAGTTTTTCCTGGGCGGTTCCTGCCGGATTCTTAAAGGTACTTTTCTGATATCCATCTCACCATAGTTATGATGATCAATCGTATGACCGACTGTAACGTCCCAGATGTAGTAAGCAACAACTTCTGTGAGTGTTTTTCCTTTCCAGATCTCTTCTCCATCAGGAAACCCCGGTATCCAGCCGTTAATGTAATCGGCCCAGTTTTTGACGTGGACATCATGAGGTGGAATCGTACTCACTACCTTTTCTACAAAATGATAGATGGTATCGTAATAAGCATTGAGAAAAGTTCCATAACCGGAATAAATTTTTGGCGGTCTTCTTGGATAAGAAAAAGGAGGATAAGAATCATTGTTCCTGATACCTCTATACCCTTCCACCAAAAGATCCCTGATCCCATCGTAGGCTCCCGGAAAAGGAGCGTAGGTTTTCCACCACTTGTCATGGTGAAGAAGAGACATCTTAAAATTCAGGACCGCATTTTCCAGGGGTAATGTGAACCGGGTATGCGCATAAATGAGTTTGAACAGCGTGTGCTCTTTAGGAAGGGCCGTTTTGGTAATGGCATTGATACTATCGAGCGGGAAGTGCTGCAAGGGATGTACGACCATGGTGGCACATAAGGCCCCGCCTTGAAGAACAAAGTACTTCGAAAGTTCCCAGGCCTCTCCATCAGATGGTTCAATGACTTCAGCTGTTTTATCCATCCAGGTACAAAGGATTTTAAACTTTAGAGGGGCGATCTCTTCCAGCAACGTTTTAGTGGGAGAAACATGGATTCCTTTAAATGGAACCACCACTCTTACCGGGTCAAGATCTACAATAAAATATTTCCTCTCTTCTTTCATGTAAGGAGCAAAAATTTTTTTATCAAGGTCATCCAATTGGGGGGTAATAAACCTTGCCATCATGGAGTTCGTCAGAAAATCATGAAATTCTTCATCACTTACTTCTTTAAGCCCGGGATTTAAAAGTCCTTTTAAAAAATAAATGGGAGTTAAGCTTGGCCAGAGGAAGACAAAACGCGCTCCAATTCGTAGCCACCAGTCCACCCACTCACTCAGTGGTAAATGAATGACTCCCGGTGATTCATCATAGGGATGATCGGGACAAGGTTGCGGCCACGGACCTTTTCGGCCATGGAGAAAATCTTTTGGGTTCATCTGGGCCTCCTGATATCCCCACTGATCGAGTGATTTCAACAGCTTCATGACTTAAGATTTGGATAAATTTAAGTGAGTATTTTGCTCTTGTTAAGTAAGGTTAGTTTTTGCCTTGCTAGGGCACCAATGCTGGAGTGCTAGAATATTTGATATGAAGATTCTTCTTTTAACTCTCCTTTCATTCACTAACCTTTCTCTTGCAAGCACCTTCTATGAAATTAAGGAGGCAGAATCCTATACTCCTTATTTTTATTCTGTTTCAACATCAAGTGAACAGCATAGAATTGCCGCTCACTTATGGTCTAACAACAATAAAAAATTACTGGTCCTGGTTCATGGATATCTGGACAACTGTGCTTATCCTAAACCATTACAAAGATGGTTTCTCACTCAAGGGCATGATGTTCTCTGTCTCGAATTACCTGGCCATGGGGAGTCCACAGGTGGGAGAGCTGATATTTCAGCAATGGAAGAATACTATCAAATCTTCCAGCTTATTTTTCCCCAGGTCTTTGCCCTCCACTATCGTTCATTCAGTTTCTTCGCCCACTCAACTGGTAATGTAGGAATGATTGAACTTCTTTTAAGAAATGAAGAACACAAGTTTGAGAACATCATCATGGCCACACCTCTGATTCGCTCTTACCTTTGGAAGCTCTCCCGCTTCGGCCATCGTGTTTTTGGTAAAATCCTGAGAAGAGTCCCAAAAAGACCTGCCAGTCTGGATGACCCGGAATATAAGAGGCTTGCAAAGCTTGATCCCAAACCCTTCAAGTCCGTTCCCTTAAACTGGTACAAGCAACTCATTAAGTGGAATGAAATTTTAAGCGAAGACTCAAGAAGTTCTCAAGAAAACGTTTCAGTGATTTTTGGCAGTGAAGATAAGACAATTGATTTCCCGTTTAATAAGCGCTTCATGGAGCAACGTTTTCCTAATGCTGAAATCAATGTCATAAGGGGAAGCGGACATACCCTTCACTATCAGAAAGAAGAGTATCGAAATGAATTCTTCAAAATTTTAAAAAACATTCTTAAATAAGGTGAACCCACCTTAGAGCATTCGCTCCAAGGTGGGTCCCCTTTGTTCACGTATTTGCAGGTATATCTGAAAAATTAACCAATAAGCTTTAGAGCACCCTGAGAACTCATGTTTGCCTGAGCAAGCACTGAAGTACCAGCAGCTCCAAGGATGTCGTTCTTAGCTTTAGCAGCTGTTGCTTCAGCGTAATCAACATCGCGGATACGAGAGTTAGCGGCAGACAAGTTTTCAACGTTAACTTGTAAGTTATTCGATGTACTTACTAGTCTGTTCTGAATCGCACCAAGATAAGCTCTGTGACCTGAAACTTTCTCAATTGCACCATCAAGTGCGGCCAGAGAATCCTGAGAACCTTCTTTCGAAGAAACATCAAGCTCTGAAACTCCAAGGCTATCAAGACGAGAATTTACAACTCCCGCATTGTAGCTGATTCTGTCATTGAAGGCGTCATTGTTTGATCCAATCTGGAAATCGTAGGTATCACCTTCACCATTCAGAAGCTTTTTACCGTTGAACTCAGTCACTTGGGAAATACGCTCAAGTTCCAGTTTTAGATTCTGGTATTCCATGTTTGTCATACCACGTTCAACGTCACCGACAGTATCAGAAGCTGTCTGCACTGCTAGTTCACGCATACGAGTAAGAATTGAAGATACTTCGTTTAATCCACCTTCAGCAGTTTGAACTAATGAAATACCGTCGTTGGCGTTTCGATCAGCTTGTTTCATTGAGCGAATGTTAGCTTTCATTTTTTCAGAGATCGCTAGACCTGCGGCATCGTCTGCAGCTTTAGTGATTCGTGAACCACTCGAGAGCTTAGAGAGCACTGACTCTGATTCTCTGTTGTTGACGGTCAGAGATCTCTGAGCGGCAATTGAAGAGATGTTTGTGTTGATACGGAAACCCATGAAATCCTCCTTGGTTTATACCCTCATCTTTCTTGATGATCAGTTCTCAAACCTTGAGAGACTTGATAAGCTTCCGTGCTTAAGTTGTTTTTTTTGTCCCACTGATGTGGTAGACATGAACACTATTCGGCGTGCCTTTGCCTAACTTAAGATCAATTTTAAAAATTATTTCAACTATTTAGCCCGACCTTTTCACTCGCCTTTAACGCCCTTTTATATTCTTTTCAACAGCTTAACCATTTTCAGAGAGATAACTGACTGGTAGGATGAAGTAATGAACTTTGCAAAACCCATTCTGATTTGTGATGAAAATGAAAGCTTTCGCAATCTTTTGCGGGACATGCTGGTTAAAAACGGATTCTTTCATGTTGTAGAAGCAACGACTCCGGAAGAAATTATCGATACTCTCAGAGGGAAAAAAGAATATTTCGCTCTTATTCATTCAACGGTTCTGACACCCGAGCTGATCGGCCTGCTCTCTCAAAACAACAATTTTATTATCTTTGCAGACAATACTCAGAACGAGACGATCTCAATTGCGGCAAGACTGGGAGTGAAGCATATCCTGTCCTACCCATTTCACAGCAGAAAACTTTTGGAAAAGATCAATTCTCTTTCTTAGTGATACTCTGAGTATGGAAGATTGTTGATTCCCATCCAGTACTTAAGATCAACTTCAACATTCTTGTCAAAGTCTTCTATTTCATAATCAAGATTCTTCACAATGACTTTCGCATAGGTAAGAACGTTACCGTTGTTCCACTGATTCAGATCCAGGTTCACCATTCTTGTCCATGTACCAGTGTTGATAAAGATGGTGCCGTCATTATAGATTCTTAAGGAGGGATTATGGGTGTGCCCGACAATCAGGACTTTGCTTTCCTGGTTTTTTTCAAAGAACTGTCTTGTCAGTGATTCATAGTCCTGGAAAAGTTCCAGCTCTCTAAAGATCTCTTCGAAAACCTGTTTTAAACTTCTCTTCGTCATGTAGAAGTGCCAGAAGCGAACCATGACAAAGTAGTAGAAGTTAGAAAGCATAAATCGAAGGGTAAAAAAGGTGTCAAAAAGAATTCCATGAATAAGGAAATGCTTGATGGGTCTGACAGCATTTATAAAGTATCTTTCCTGTTTATACTTATTGATCACATTGGTTACATAGTATGATCCCCAGGGAGGGATGAAGTATTTTTCGCCATTAAGGGTTTCAAGGACGGCATTTTCCTGATCAAAAACATGCGCCCTTTCATACTGGTGTCCATGCTGAATGCAGACGCCTTTCACGGGGACATGAGTAGAAATGGAATTCGATAGGATGAAATTACTTCTGTAGTCTCCGAAGTAACTTAAGAACTCCTCTTTCAGGGAATCAAAAACAAATTCAGCGTCATGATTACCGATGATATAAACAATCTTTTTTTCCGGAACAGCAAGGAAAGACTTAAGCGCATCAAGAACCCCCCGATGGGCCTTCATGATCATACGCAACTTTTCCAGGGAAGCGGTTTCACTCCAGAATTCATCATCATAGAATTCAACATAGGGAACTGCCAGGAAGTCGAGGAAGTCCCCATTGATAACAAGCTCGACGGCAATATCTTTATACTCTCCCGAAGAATAGTAATTCAGAAAATCAATCAGCTCATTGTCGTAATGAAAGTCTTCGAGAAGGTTTCTCTTCCCCTTTATCATTTTTCCTGCACTTAAATGCAGGTCGGAAATGACCAGAACAACTTTTTTGGGATTATTCAGTGGATGGGATTTCATACGCCTTTTTGCCAAAATGGAGTGGGACTTCCTGGAATGCGGGACTTACCGGAACAAACACCACCGCTGCCTTGGATTTATTTTCAAACTCAACAACTTCAGTTTTTCCGGAATCAACAGAAACAAACTTCAAATTCTTATTTCCTACAATAAATTTTCCAATCTGATCTGACAGAGAGTGATTCTCAACAATCACAGAAAACAACTTCCCCTGCCTGGCGGGGGAAATAACCTTCATGCTACGGTCTCTGATCTGAATGATAAAGCTCTCGGACTTTGCCTGACCGAATGCGATCACTGGAAAAAGCAGGAGCAACAGGAGCTTCATAGCAGGAACCTTAATTCAGAAAGTTTTTTAATTTCATCACGAAGCTTTGCTGCCTCCTCAAATTGAAGTGCTGCAGAAGCCTCTTTCATCATTTGCTTAAGCTCTTTAATTTTAGCATCAATTGCCTGAGGTGAAAGTGATTCCGTTGATATTTCCTTAACCCGTCCTTTCTTGTCGGACTTCTTGGTGCCTCTCAGGACCTCAATGACCCCTCCGCTTACCTTTTTGTTAACCGTTTTGGGAGTCAGCCCATGCTTTTGGTTGTATTCCATCTGTTTAACCCGTCTCTCCTCCGTGACTTTCATGGCCTCAAGGATACTGGGTGTTTTACGAAAGCCGTAAAGGATAACTCTTCCTTCAGAGTTTCTTGCGGCACGGCCGATGGTTTGAATAAGTGAGCGCGTAGAACGAAGGAATCCCTCTTTGTCTGCATCAAGAATTCCCACCAAGGCAACTTCCGGAATATCCAGTCCTTCTCTCAGGAGGTTAATCCCAACCAAAATATCAAACTCTCCCAGTCGAAGGTCCCGAAGGATCTCCATCCTCTCAAGAGTATCTATGTCAGAGTGAAGGTATTTGATCCTCATTCCCACACCCTTGTAGTAAGACGTTAGTTCTTCGGCCAGGCGTTTGGTGAGAGTTGTAATGAGGACACGAAATCCCTGGGCGATGGTTTTCTTTGCTTCTATCAGCATGTCATCGACCTGATTTTTGGCGTCCTTAAATTCTATAACCGGATCTAAAAGTCCCGTCGGTCTGATAATTTGTTCAGCATACTCGCCCTGCGTTTTTTCCATTTCATAGTTGGCAGGAGTTGCAGACACAAATAGAACCTGATCCAGCTTCTTTTCAAATTCCGGAAAATTCAAAGGTCTGTTATCGAGCGCACTTGGGAGCCTGAAGCCGTAATCAACGAGAGTTAACTTCCGGGCCCTGTCACCTTTATACATTCCCCCTACCTGAGGAATACTTACGTGCGACTCGTCCACGATCATCAGAAAATCTTTTTTAAAATAATCAAGAAGAGTAAAAGGTGGCTCTCCTGGTTTATTTCCCGCCAGATGCCGGGAATAGTTTTCAATCCCCGGACAAAACCCCATCTCTTCCATCATTTCCAGATCAAGAAGTGTTCTTTGCTGGAGCCTTTGCACTTCAACCAATTTATTCTGATCCTGAAGTTCACTAAGCCTTTCACGCAGCTCTACCTTGATATTCTCAATGGCCGCCTTCATCTTATCTTTCCCAACCACATAATGGCTCTTTGGATAAATATCCACTCGGTTTAGGGCCTGAAGCACTTTCCCTCTGATAGGGTCTACGATGAAGATTCCATCGATGACGTCATCAAAGAACTCGATACGAACGATCTCAGAATCCTCGTAGGCCGGAAAGACTTCAACAATGTCGCCGCGAACCCTGAAAGTTCCTCTGTGAAAATCAACATCGTTTCTCTGGTACTGAATTTCCACTAACCGTCTTAGAAGCTCGTCCCTTTCAATTTTATCCTGAGTAAAAAGCATGATTCTCTGATTGAAGTATTCATCAGGGGCCCCGATACCGTAAATGCAACTCACGGAGGCAACAACAATGACATCCTCTCTGGCAAAAAGAGACCTGGTGGTTGAATGCCGTAGCTTTTCTATTTCATCATTGATGGCCGAATCTTTTTCAATATAGGTGTCAGATCCAGGCACATAGGCTTCCGGCTGGTAATAATCGTAATAGGAAACAAAATACTCTACGGCATTATGGGGAAAGAACTCTTTAAACTCAGCAAAGAGCTGGGCGGCCAGGGTCTTATTAGGGGCGAGAATCAAAGTCTTCTTGCCGAGGTTCTTGATAACATTTGCCATGGCGAAGGTCTTTCCGGAACCTGTCACCCCCAGAAGTGTCTGGAACTGCTTATTTTGCCTGAAATTTTGGGTGATCTGATCTATCGCCTGAGGCTGATCCCCTGTGGGTCTGAAAGCAGACTCTAGTTGAAAATTCGCTGTCATAATTTTTACTCTTGTCGAGGGCTTCTTAATTTTGATATTAATTTTAAAATTACACGTCTAGGACTGTATGTATGGATATGATGCCCCTTCGCATCACATTATTTTTCCACGCCTTCGAACCCTTAGTCTATCCTATTCTCTTCAATCACTATTCACTAACTTTCAAGCTTCAGGAGGAGAATGATCAAGCATTTTCTATCACTCTCTAGTTTTAGTTCTCACGATCTTCTGACTCTCATCGAGCGGTCCCGTTTCTTTTTCCTTCACCAATCTCAACCCGATAAAATCAATCATCTCCTCAAAAATAAAATCTTCGCAAATGTATTCTATGAACCAAGCACGAGAACGAGATGTTCCTTTGAGATTGCGGCCAAAAGACTGGGGGCCGATGTCGTTAATTTTGTTCCCGAAAATTCCAGTGTGAAGAAGGGAGAGACTGTTTACGACACCTTAAAAACTCTTGAAAGTTTGGGAGTGGATGGAATCGTGTTCAGGCACTCTGATGACAATGTCTTTGATGCTATCCAGAATCAATTAAACCTTCCTCTCTTAAATGCGGGGGCCGGAAAATATGAGCACCCTTCTCAAGGGATGCTGGACCTCTTCACTCTGTATCAGGAGTTCGGAAATCTCCAGGGATTAAAAGTGGCCGTTTGCGGAGACATCAAGCATTCGCGGGTGGCCGGGTCTCTGATGGTAGCAGCAGAAAAATTCGGAATGGAAATCTTTCTCTGCGGTCCTGATGAAATGGTACCTGAAAGTCCGAAAGCTTTTATCAGGAAAGAGAACTTTGACGACGTCTTACCAAAAGTGGATGCTGTCATGATGCTTAGGATTCAACTGGAAAGACATGAGGCACTAGAACTGGATGCGAAGTCTTACCACCGCCAGTTCGGATTGAACCTTGAAAGAGTTTCCCGAATGAAAGAAAAAGCGATCATCCTTCATCCCGGGCCCTTTAATCGGGGTGTGGAAATTGCTGATGAAGTGGTTGAGCATGAAAAATCCAGGATCTTTAAGCAGATGAGTAACGGTGTTTTCACCAGAATGGCCATCCTTGAATGGGCGGTTAACAGGAGAAGTGAATGAAGAAAATAAAACTCGTACTGGAAAGCGGTGAAGAGTACATCGGTGAATCCGTGGGGTATGACATAGATAATGTTTATTCCCTGGGGGAACTTGTATTTAACACCAGCATGACTGGTTACCAGGAAATCCTTTCTGATCCTTCTTACTGCGATCAGATTGTCCTGATGACTTATCCACTCATAGGAAACTACGGCGTGAATAAGGACGATTTTGAATCTCTCACTCCTGCCCTTAAGGGTTTTGTGGTCAGGGAGTGTCCGGAAGCAGGATCTAACTGGAGAAACGAGTATTCTTTGAGAGAACTTCTGAAGAGATTCAAAATCCCGGGGATCGCCGGAATTGATACCAGGGAGCTTACCAAAAAAATCCGGGTTAAAGGAGTCATGAAGGCAGTTCTGGTTCCGGTTGATTATCCTTCCCACAATCTCGAACTTGTCATGTCACGACCTTTTGAAACTGATCAGATCGCCAGAGTTTCCACCAAGAGCCCTATCCACTTCCCCGGGGAAGGGAATCGCATCATTCTGATGGATTTTGGTTACAAGAAAAATATCCTGCGCTCTCTCATGAAACGTAACTGCGATGTCGTGGTTGTTCCATGGAATGCTGATCTGGAAACAATTCGAAGTTATCGTCCTCAGGGAATTGTCATGTCTAACGGCCCGGGAAATCCGAAAGATGTTCCGGAAGTACTTCCTGTCATCAGAGAACTCCAAAAGCTTTATCCGATGTTCTCTATTTGCATGGGACATCAGCTGTTTGCCCTGGCCAATGGCGCAGATACTGAGAAGTTAAAGTTCGGCCATCGCGGTGGGAATCATCCGGTGAAAGATCTTCGCCTTGGGAAAGTTTTCATGAGTTCCCAGAACCATGGGTATTCAGTGACAACTCAATCTGTAAACAACACTGATCTGGAAGTGACTCAAATAAACATCAACGACAACACTGTTGAAGGATTGAAGCATAAAAGCCTTCCGGCCTTCTCTGTTCAGTACCATCCGGAAGCTTGTCCAGGTCCTGAAGACACAGCATGGTTATTTGATGAGTTTCTTTCAACAATAAGGAATTAAAATGCCTGTTCATTCACATCTCAAAAAAGTTTTAGTTATCGGTTCGGGTCCCATTGTCATAGGACAAGCGGCTGAATTTGATTATTCCGGAACCCAGGCAGTGAAATCACTGATTGAAGAAGGAATTGAAGTGGTATTGGTAAATTCAAATCCAGCCACCATAATGACTGACAAAGAAACGGCCCATAAAGTTTACATCGAACCCTTAACGAAAGAGTTTCTTCTCAAAATCATTCATAAAGAAAAGCCTGATGGAATTCTTCCTACTCTTGGTGGTCAAACGGCATTGAACCTGGCGGTCAAACTGGAAGAAGAAGGCCATCTTAAAAGACTGGGAGTTCAGCTCCTGGGCTGTAAGGTCGATACAATTCAGAAGGCAGAGGACCGAAAACTTTTCAAAGAGCTCATGCAACATATCGGAGAGCCCGTCCCTGAGAGCAGGATCGTTCATACTGTAGAAGAGTCTCTTGAATTTGCTAATTCCATCGGATATCCGGTCATCATCAGACCTGCCTTCACTCTTGGAGGAACAGGTGGAGGAATTGCCCACAAGGAATCCGAACTTATCGCTATCTCGAATTCCGGTTTAGCAGCTTCTCCCATAGGACAATGCCTCATCGAGCGCTCAATTGCCGGCTTCAAAGAGATTGAATATGAAGTTATCAGGGACAGTAATGACAACTGTATCATTGTCTGTAATATGGAAAACATCGATCCGGTAGGAGTCCATACCGGTGACTCTATCGTGCTTGCTCCAAGTCAGACCTTAAGTGATAAAGAGTACCAGCTCCTCAGAACGTCTGCCCTGAAGATCATCCGGTCTCTGAAGATTGAAGGCGGCTGTAACGTCCAGTATGCTATGGATCCTCACTCCTTCAAGTATTATGTGATTGAAGTGAACCCGAGAGTTTCACGTTCATCGGCCCTGGCCTCTAAAGCTACCGGCTACCCTATTGCTAAGATCGCTGCCAAAATCGCCCTGGGAAAAACCCTGGATGAAATCATCAACCCGGTAACTAAGAAAACTTACGCCTGCTTCGAGCCCGCCCTGGATTACGTTGTAAGTAAGATACCACGATGGCCCTTTGATAAATTCAACAAGGCCAACAGAAGACTCGGAACTCAGATGAAGGCCACAGGAGAAGTGATGGCCCTGGGACGAACCATTGAAGAATCGCTTCTTAAAGCAGCGCGCTCTCTGGAAGTCGGACTTTATCACCTTGAACTTCCTGAGTGGAGGGAAAGAACCATTCCGGAGATCATGGCAAAAATAGCAGAACAGGATGATGAACGTCTGTTTGTCATTGCCGAAGCCCTCCGAAAAGGTGTCACTCAGAAAGAGATTCATGATTTAACGAAGATTGATTATTTCTTCCTGGCAAAAATCCAGAACATCATTTCCATGGAGAAGAAACTCCAGGTTGATACTTCTCCAGAGACAATTCTTGAAGCCAAGAAGATGGGATTCTCTGACCGCTATCTTGCTTCAATCTGGAAGAGTTCGGAAGATGAAGTCCAACGTTTCAGAAAGAAGCATAACATCAGGCCCGTCTTCAAAATGGTTGATACCTGCGCGGGTGAATTTGAGTCAACAACTCCCTACTACTACTCAACCTATGAAAGTGAGGATGAGGTCCTTGAGTCACAGAAGAAGAAAGTTGTGGTGTTGGGATCAGGCCCTATCAGAATCGGCCAGGGAATTGAGTTTGACTATGCAACAGTTCATGCCATTGAGGCCATCCGGAGCCTGGGCCATGAAGCGATCATTATAAACAATAATCCGGAAACTGTTTCAACCGATTTCAATATTTCAGACAGACTTTATTTTGAGCCTCTCACTCTGGAAGATGTCATGAACGTAGTGGAACGTGAAAATCCGATTGGTGTCATCGTTCAGTTTGGTGGACAGACGGCAATCAATCTGGCCGAATCCCTGAGTGAACGAGGGGTCACAATCCTTGGAACTTCAGTTGATGACATTGACCGCGCTGAAGACAGAAAAAGGTTTGAAGAACTTCTGAGAGGACTCTCCATTGCTCAACCTCTCGGCTGCACAGTGACTTCACTCAATGAAGCTGTGGAAAAATCAGCTCACCTTGGATTCCCGGTAATTGTCCGCCCTTCTTATGTGCTGGGGGGGCGTGCCATGGAAATCGTGTATAACGAAAAAGAACTCATGGATTACATGAAGCGAGCTGTTCAGATTAATCCAGAACATCCGGTTCTCATTGACCGCTACATGATTGGTCGTGAAATGGAAGTGGATGCAATCTGTGATGGAGAGACTGTTTTCATTCCGGGAATCATGGAGCACATTGAGAAGGCCGGCGTTCACTCAGGAGATTCCATTGCGGTTTATCCTCCTCAGACGGTCTCTCAGGATATCCTTGATAAGCTCTCAGAGACGACTCTCTCTATCACCAAGGCCCTGAACATTAAAGGTCTCATTAACCTTCAATTTGTGATTTATAAGGATGAAGTTTTTGTCCTTGAGGTGAATCCGCGTTCATCAAGAACAGTACCTTTCCTGTCGAAAGTAACAGGTGTTCCCATGGCCAAAATTGCAACCAGGGCCATCCTGGGTGAGTCCATTTTAAAACAGGGTTATTTCCACGGAACTCTTCCTCCAAAAGATTTTGTTGCCGTGAAAGCTCCTGTCTTCTCCTTTGCCAAACTTTCAGAAGTTGACATCGCCCTTGGTCCTGAAATGAAGTCCACTGGCGAGGTGATGGGGAAAGATAAGGTCTTTGAGAAGGCCCTTCAGAAAGCATTCATTGCGGCCGGAGTTGTCATACCTGAATCAGGAACAATCCTTGCCACCATAAATGATAAAGACAAGGAAGAAGCTCTTGAACTCTTCAAGAGGTTTTATCAGGTCGGATTTGATTTCGTTGCAACTGAAGGAACGGCGAGAGTTCTAAAAGCCGCCAATATCCAGGTTAGGACCGTGGCTCGAATTGGTGAGTCCGAAAATGACATCATCAAGGAAATTAAATCCGGAAGAGTGGCCCTGATTGTGAACACAATCTCCAAGGGTAAGAATGTGGAGTCCGATGGCTTCAAGATGAGAAGAATTGCGGTAGAAAGAGGACTTCTCTGCCTTACTTCCCTTGATACAACTGAGGCACTCTTAAAAACAATCGAAAGAAACACCTACTCCATGGATCCTTTATCATGATTCCTTCTGAGAAAGTAATCGTGGCCCTGGATTTTACTGAGGAAGATAAAGTTCTTTCACTGTTTGAGAATCTTAATGGTCATAATGTCTGGATCAAGGTGGGGATGGAGCTCTTTTATTCAACCGGTCCCAGGTTTATCCATGAGGCCAAAGACAAAGGGTTTAAAGTTTTTCTGGACCTGAAGCTCCATGACATTCCCAGTACTGTTGCTCAGGGCCTTAAGGCCCTCTGCCAGCTTCCGGTTGATATGATAAATATTCATGCCGCTGGTGGAAGTGAGATGATGAAAAAGGCTTCAGAGGCCGTCAAATCCTCTAAGACGAGTCCCCTTCTCATTGCCGTGACTCAGCTTACGAGTACAACAACGGTTCAGATGAATGAGGAACAAAGAATTCCCGGTGATGTTGTGGAAAGCGTCGCCCATTATGCCAGACTCGCTAAAGAAAGCGGATGTGATGGAGTTGTTTCTTCCCCCCATGAAGTCCAGGCGATCAAGCTCATCTGTGGATCACGGTTTCTCACCGTAACTCCCGGGATAAGACCACCTGGATCAGATGTCCAGGATCAAAAAAGAATAACCACACCAAGAGAAGCTCTGCTTCTTGGAACCGACTACATGGTTATTGGAAGACCTATAACCAGGGCCACAGATCCCCGACTGGCCCTCGAATCTATTTTAAAAGGAAACGAGTAATGGCAACCACCGAAACAGTGGCACAAATTCTTTTAAAAGAAAAAGCTGTGTTCCTGCGCCCGGAAGATCCGTTCACCTGGACCTCGGGAATCAAGTCCCCGGTATATTGTGACAACAGACTCCTTATCTCAACAGTGGAATCACGTGAAATCATCATCCAAGCTTTCACCAGCGAAATTAAAAAGCTTAATGTGGATATCATTGCAGGGACCGCCACAGCAGGTATTCCCTGGGCCGCCTGGATTGCCCATGAGCTTAAGCTGCCGCTTGTCTATGTCCGATCATCGAGTAAAGACCATGGCAGGCAAAACGCAATAGAAGGGGCCACTCAACCAGGTCAGAAAACAGTTCTGATCGAGGACCTGATTTCCACCGGTAAAAGCTCAATCGCTGCCGCCAGAAAACTTCAGGAAGCCGGTGTGGAAGTGGAAAGCATCATGAGCATCTTCACCTATGATTTTGAACAGGCCAAAGAAATTCTCAAAAGCAATAACCTCAAAAGCTTCTCTCTTTCTACCTTTGAAGTCCTGGCAAAAGTCGCTTATCATGAAAAGATGCTTAATGAAGAAGCACTTAAAAAAGTCCTTGAATGGAGAAAGAGCGTAGTATTCCCATGAATCATCTTACATATAAGAATAAAAAACTTCAGTTTGTTAAAGCTGATGTCTCCCTTGTTGCGGCAAAATACAAGACGCCTTTTTTTCTTTACTCAGAAGAAGTGCTTACAAACAACTATAATGATTTTTTTAATGCTGCCGTTGATGCCGGCCTCATCAATCCTCTGATCTGCTTTGCCTTAAAATCTAATCCTAATCGTGAACTGTTAAAGATCCTCGCTAAGCTGGGATCAGGTGCAGATATTGTTTCAGGGGGAGAACTGAAGCGCGCCCTGGAAGCGGGAGTTCCACCGGAAAAGATCGTTTTCTCCGGTGTTGGAAAAACAGAAGAAGAAATACTTTATGCACTGAAGGCCGGTAAGAACGGTATTTTTTCCTTCAATGTTGAATCTCTGGAAGAACTTGAACTTATAAATGCCTGCGCTAAGAAAACGAAGAGAACAGCACGAGTCTGTTTTCGTCTGAATCCCGTTGTTCAACCGAAAACACATAAATATATTTCAACCGGTAATAAGACTCATAAATTCGGTCTTCTGGAAGCTGATATTCTGGATTCACTTCACCACAAAAAATACTGGGCCCATTCAAAGCTGGTGGGGCTTTCCATTCATATCGGGAGCCAGCTCCTGGATCTCAAGGCCACCCAGAAGGCCATTGTGAAACTTTGTGAAGTTGCCCTGAAAACCAGGGCCCCTCTGGAGTTTCTTGATGTCGGCGGAGGACTTGGAGTCGATTACCATCCGGAAGACGCAGAAAAACTACCTCAGGTAAGTGACTATATGAATATAGTCGCTACAACTCTTAATAAAAACTTTTATGCTAAAACAGAACTCCGTCCACGGGTAGTCTTTGAACCGGGAAGAAGGATTGTCGCCAAGGCCGGGATTTTCGTCATGAAGGTCTTGCGGAATAAAGTTTCTGAAAATAATCATTTTGTTATTGTCGATGGAGGCATGAATGATTTCATGCGCCCTTCTTTGTACGGAGCTTACCACGGCCTCTTACCGGCCATTGATACCGGGAAAAACCCTCATCCTTGCCACGTGGTGGGGCCAATCTGTGAAACCTCAGACTGCTTCGGTTCCAATCGTATACTCCCGGACTTAAAATCTGGTGACGTCCTGGTTCTGCAGGATACAGGTGCCTATGGATATAGTATGGGCTCAAACTACAATCTCCGGGGAAGACCCCTGGAGCTTCTGGTAACAACAAACAGTAAGATTAAAGTTGTGAACAAGGCGCAGGATTATTCAGCGCTATCTTGAAAAAGAAGGGACCCTTTCGGGCTTACTATTACCCACAACTTTAACCGGTTGTGGGTTTTTAATTTTAGGGCCCTGCGTATAGGCCAAATCTCATTTTATCTTTAACCTTTTTTAATTTGAGGTTAGAAGATGAAAAGTAATTCCTCCTGGGCAATAGATGAATTGGCCAAGGTTGACTTTGGTGACAAGCGCTTAAATAAGAGACTTCTTAAGATCGCAGATTCTCAATCTCTGACTCCTCAAAAATCGATCAATGCTGCTGCTGCTGACTGGTCCTGTGCCAAAGGTGCTTATCGGCTCTTCGATAATCCGAAAGTGACGGACGAAAAGATTCTGGCCCCTCATCATGAAAATACAGTTCATAGAATCTATGGTCAGGAATTAGTGGTAATTGTCCAGGATACAACCTTCGTAGACTTCTCTTCACACTTTAAAACATCCGGTCTTGGAGCTGCCAATGCCATGGAGGATGGTTATCAGACAAAGGGCATTCATTTTCATGCAGGTCTTGCACTTAGTTGTGAGGGAACTCCTTTGGGGCTTATCTATTC
>JBKHWS010000046.1:0-20240 GCA_046566385.1 Bacteriovoracia bacterium
GAAATGTGGGAATTGGAGCCGCTATTCCTACTGAAGCCTTGGATGTAACTGGTAGTGTTAAAGCTTCGGTAGGTGTTAAAGCCCCGTTACTCAGCAATGCAACAGATCTTACTCTCACTGCCGACAGTGACAACGATGCCTCGGGTGCACTTATTTTCAATACCGGTACTAATGAAAGAATTCGAGTTTTGAATAATGGTAACGTCGGGATTGGTACGACAAATCCAGTACAAAAATTTGAAATCAGTGACTCTGCAAATATTCGAACAATTGTCCGTAATACGACTGAGTCGACAAGCTATATGAATTCAATTGATTTCGTGACCGGTACAGGTTCATTAGCAAGTACAAATGTGGTTGGCCGAGTTGGTGCTGTCATTACTCAAGCTGATCCATCGACACTGATGGGTGATTTAGTTTTCCATACAAACGCAGGTGATTCTGTTGTTGAAAGAATGCGTGTAACTGGATCGGGTAACGTCGGGATTGGAACTACTACTCCTAGCTCGAAACTTCATGTCGACGCGGCTCTCAATGGTAGCCCCGGTGGCCTTTTTATAAACGCAAAAACTCGAGATGGAGCTGAAACTAACGTACCTTTGATTCAAGTTGATGCCGGGATCGCCGGAGGAAATGCGACCGCATTCTGGGTTAACACCTCAGGTAACGTGGGTATAGGGACGACTACTCCTGGTTCTCGTCTTGATGTGAGGGGGGGAGATATAAATGTCCCTTTCAATCGCATTGGATTCAACGCTGGAACAAACACTGGTACTGCGGGTATTGCTGCCACAGACTTAGCCTACATATATGGAGAACATGATCTTGATACTGAAACTTCCAGACTCGTTTTAGATATCACCGATAATACGAATGATTCCATTGTCCTTAGGACTCATTATAACGGCAGTACTCCTCAGGACACTGTCATTGTTCGTTATGGTTATGGATTTTTGAATGCTGGTGCTTGGAGCTATGCTTCGGACAGACGATTGAAAGAAAATATAAAACCTATAGAAAATGGTACTGACGTTATTAAACGATTGAAGCCAAAGCGATTCGATTACATCTCGGGACAGAAAAATCAGGATGGATTTATCGCTCAGGAGTTTCAAAAAGTTCTTCCTGATGCAACTTCATTAAACCCTGAATCAGGTATTCTTTCCATCCAAACGACAGCAGTCATTCCTTACTTAGTTAAGGCCTTCCAGGAACTAAATGATTGGGTGAGAAAGAAGCTGGGGAATCAGGAAAAGATTGTTAAGGAAAATTCCAGGGCCATCGCAAGTGTGAAGGAAGATATGCTGAGATATGAAGCTCAGGGAAGCGCAAATGCTGATGAGATTGCCCGATTAAAAGAAGAGAATCGTCAAATGAAAGAAGTACTTTGTGAATTAAAGCCTCAGGAAACATTTTGCAAGGGTAGATAGAAAGATTAGTAATATTTTAGTGTTTACTCTTCTGATATTACAATATTATCAATTAGTACTTCCCAGTTCTTTTCAATGAGACCGTATTCAAACTTAATATAGCTTGAGTGTGGCCAGTTCCAGATCGAATAATTTCTACCACTGATTTCTTCAGTATAATGATCAATCCAGAAGTGCAAAGAATCATATATGGCTTTTACCCCAACCAAGTGGCCCGCAGACGTATTGATTCTGAAATAAAGAACAGCAATAAGTGGAAGGCTTACTCGGTATTTGATTTCAGGTTTCAGAAGCTTGTCTCTCACGTGCTCACTGTAAGACTTCACTTCATCTGCGGAGTTAAATTTTTCAGGAACTCTGGAAATCATTTTCCTTACCCAGCAAAGCTGATTGCGGGCCTCGAGATCATCA
Organism: Bacteriovoracia bacterium; assembly: GCA_046566385.1. GTDB lineage: Bacteria > Bdellovibrionota > Bacteriovoracia > Bacteriovoracales > Bacteriovoracaceae > Peredibacter. Next base: position 1,842 of record JBKHWS010000046.1, read on the forward strand.
TGATGAGCATCTGAAAGGATCTTTCTTATTGGATAAAAAGTCCCCGTATAAGTTAAAGCGCCACAGTGATCAAGTTCAGGGTTCATTGTGGCCATTCCTGATAGAGGCGATGTCCACCAGGATAGTAAGCCGAATCCTGCGATGGTAGCTATGAGAAAAGGAGTTTTAAAATTTGTGATGAGGAGCTTAAGGGGAATCCCTATAAAAATGGCAAACCAGAAAGTGAGGGCAAAAGTCACAGGAAATTGAAAAGGCGAGGATATGGCCGCCATATCGACAAAACGCCAAAAAGGCAGGGCGAGCACTAACAAAACGACGGCAAAAAGGATTCTGAGGCGGTTCATCCCCTTATTATTCCATGAAAAGCACGGGAGGGGCAAAAAATTCCGGTGCCCGTTAACCCAGCTTCTTAAGATATGTTAAAATATGGGAGGAGGAGATAGTTCAATGCCTAATGACCCTACAGGAAAAATTATCTTATCAACAAACCTTAAAGGTTTCTTTTTCGACGGTCTTTCTGAATTAAATAAAAAATCGCTTTGTCCTGTTCCGGAATCGGTTATCTATTACTCCAGTGATGTTCTGGATAAGTTTGCCCTTTCTCAGGACTTTTTTGAAACATCGGAAGGTAAGATCAGGGAAAAAATTCTTGGAATGAAGCTTCTCGAGGCAACTCAACTTACCCGGGATGAGCAGAAGAAAGCTTACAAAGAAGTTGGGGACATGTCCCTTATGGTATGTGGCTACTTCTCAGAGTCGGTGAATAAGAAGCTGGTTGATGCTCACTATTACGCCCAACTGGGAAAAATGGCCTACTCACATTTAAACAATGTTATCCCCACTTTTCTGGATATCCCTAGTTTTTACGGAATGGTCGCAACTTGTTTTGAATCTCTCACGACACTCCTGACTCTATTGGCCTCGAAAGAAAGAGGCCACGAGCACAATCTCATTTTCAGAAAAATTTTAAAAGACGAGGCCGTCAGTGAAAAGGAAATGCTGGCAAGTGGAATTGTTCCTCCACGTACCAGCAAAGTTTCTTAAGTTTTTGGTCCTGCCTGAATGACATTCCACTTTTTTGAAAAGAACTTTTTCAGGAAGCGCTGAAAGTCTTCATAATTGGCGGATCGAATCTGATCGTTGTTCTTGTGGGGGAAATCCAGACCAAGTCCATGAAGGATTGGAATTGAATAAAACTGGGCATAATCCTCGTTAGTCTGAATACCAAGAAGATTTTGTCCGTCTATCATTGTTTTAATTCTTTCGAACTCTTCTTTTTTGATTCCGGCTTCTTTCAGATCATTCAGGATCTGCATGATGGCCGTGATGGCAGCATCAGTTTTATCATGTCCTGAACCAATGTAAATTCCCCAGCAGCCTGCTTCCAGCGCCGAAATATGGATAGGGGAAACAGAATAACAAAGGCCTTGTCTGTCTCTTACTTCAACAAAGAGGTCAGAGCTCTGGCCTGATAAATGGGCCGTGATCATTTTCAAGTAAAGGTCTTCTTTCTGGCCAATGGGGAAAGCCGGTCCACCAATGACAATCTGAGTTTGTTCTCTCTTAAATTCCAGATGTTCTTTTTTCCCAGTGAGCCCCTTAGCTTTTTTCTTTGCTCTCTTAAGAGGCTTTCTTGGATTAAGCTCCTTAATCACTTCCATCATGTGATGCTGGACAACCGCGAAGTCCAGATCACCACAATAAGTAAGAACAACTTCAGAACCTTTCAAATGACTGGAGTGCAGTTTCTTCAGGCCGGTAGGGGAAAAAGTTTTAATCGTTTGTGGTGTTCCCGCAAGGTCTAGAGAATAGGGATGATCTTTAAAAACCATGCGGTAGAAGGCCTTAAAGGCCTGTTTCATGGCATCTTCTTTTTGATTATCAAGTGCTCTTAAGATTACCTTCTTCTCGTGGTCAAAGAAGCGCTTAGGGATTTCAGGAGTAAAGAGTGTTCCGAAAAAATGCTGGGAGAGTCTTTCAAAGTCCTTACTTTGTCCATGAAGAGTAAGTCCATAAGCGTTCTTCCCTGAAAAACCATTGAGGGAAGAAGAGAGAGACTCGAGGTCATTCTTAAGTTTTTCGTAACCCATCCCTTTGTATCCGTAAGTCATGAGGCGGCTTAAGAGATGATGAATACCTGCAGTTTTTGCAGTCTCCATTGTCTGTCCACCTTTCATATAGGCATGAAGAACAAAAGTTGGAGTGAGGTCATTCTTACGATAGATGAGTTTGATTCCAGGCTTAAGCTCAGCTACTCTAACAGCTGGATCATAGGCAGAGGTCAACTGCTTCGTCTGAACTTTTGTTCTGACCTTCGCTGAAGCCTTCTGAATTTCTCTTTGCCACTTCTGAAGTTCTTTATCTAAAGGAGCAGTCTTGGTGCCCTTAGGAACCTGAAGAGTAAAGTGAGTAGAATTTTTTATAATATCAGTCAGCCCTTCCCAAACCTCATCAACTGTTGTGGATCTGATTTTTTCAATGAACTCATCTTCACAGTGGATATTTCCTGACTGAGCAAATCCATGGCCTAAGCTGAAAGCGAAAGACTCGATGGACTCTCGTTCGTATATCTTCGAGGAGATATATTGATTTTTAATTTTTGTGAGTTCGTCCGGCTTAAATCCATTGTTGATGCTCTCGGAGAGGGTGTTCATGAAGATTTTTGAGATCTTAGTCAAATTTTCTACCGGGAAACTCATTCTTAACATGTGGACTCCGCCTTTGGCGAAGTACATGGTTGATCCCGCAATACCGTTACAAAGTGAAGTCTTGGCCACCAGGGCTTGGTAAAAACGGGAAGTTTCCCCATGTGCAAGACAATTAATGGCCAGGTCTTGTTCAGCAGCTTTCTCATGCAAATAATCGGGGGCCTGCATACAGATGGTAAGTGTGGCCTGGCGGATATCCTTGTCATGAATATTAATCGATGCCTTTTCTTTTATTTTAAAGTTTTCAAAGTCGGACTTCTTTCCATGGGGAAGCCTGAAAGAGCGAATCTTTTTTTCGAGCTCCCCACGGTTTTTGAGATCTCCTGCTACAACCAAAAGGGCATTTTCAAGATTGTAGTAACTTTCTCTAAAGTGCCTAATCTGTTCCTGAGAAAAGTTTAAAATGGTGTCTTCGCGTCCCAGGATGGGATGAGCATAGCCACCATCAAAAGAAGCTTTTTGAAGTTGAATGAAGTTGAACTGGGAAGGATTGTCCATGGCCCTTCTGTATTCTTCATGAACGACCTGTCTTTCAGAAGGGATCTCTTCTTCAATAAAGAGAGGATTTGCCACCATATCGAGGAGGATATCGGTAGACTTCTCAATGAACAGACTGGGAGTATTGATGTAATAGCAGGTGTAATCAAATGAAGTGAAAGCATTAACTTCACCGCCATATGATTCAATATCATGGGCCAGTTGCGGGCCCGGTCTGGTAGGAGTTCCTTTGAAGAACATATGTTCCAGGAAGTGAGCGATACCCTGATTATCTTTGACTTCCAGAGCGGATCCGGCACGAAACCACATCTGCACAGTCCCCGCTGAGCATCCGGGAGAATGGATAAATAGAGTATTGAGTTCATTATCTAACTTTACCTGATCAATTTTCATAATTTCCTTACACAAGAGACATTGTTCACAATTCGTTCTATTATCACTGCAGCTACTGTCTTTTTGAAGGAAATTCTATCTAATGACTCAGGTGTCCAGTCTTTATTTGCACATTCCCTTCTGTCAGCATTTGTGCAACTACTGCGATTTCTACAAGCGTAAACTGGAAAATTCCCCAGCACAGTTTGAGGAATTTCATCAGTTTTTGAAAGCTTCTTTGATTCAGCATCAAAAGTTATTGCAACAACATCAGGTAGAGTGGGAAGAGCTTGAGACGGTTTATCTTGGCGGTGGAACTCCATCTTTGTGGGGAGCAAAAGGCGCGGAATTTTTTAAGGCCCTTCTCCCTGTCGGGATGAATCAACCAGAGTTCACGATGGAAGTTGATCCAGGTACATGGAACCAGGAAATGTTTGATGCATGGAAGGAAATTGGACTAAACCGCATCTCCATCGGAACGCAAACTCTTGATAGAGACTTCCTGAAAGTCATGGACCGAATCCATTCGCTGGAAGATAGTCTGAACCTTCTCGAGAAAATGCAGAAAGAAAGATGGAATTATTCTCTCGATTTCCTTCTGGGAATCCCCTTCTCGAAAGAAAAGAAAAGAGACATCCAGCGGGAACTGGATACGTTTCTTTCCTATGAACCAAAGCATGTGAGTCTCTACATCCTCAATGCGCGCTCAAAGTATCTATTGGTGCAGAATATTCCTGATGATGATTACATTCGGGAAGAGTATCTTTTTGTCAGTGGTTATCTGAAGAGCAAGGGCTTTCATCATTATGAAGTTTCAAACTTCGCTCTCCCTGGCTTTGAATCAAAACACAATCAGAAATACTGGAGAGGAGAAAGTGTTGCTGCCCTGGGGCCTACTGGAACTGGATACCTGAAGCTCTCACAGGAAAAGGCTCTTCGCTATAAATGGAAAGTGACCAAGCCGGAAGTTGAAGTTGAGATGCTTGGTAAAGAAGAACTGGAACTTGAAAGAACGTATCTCAGTCTCAGGACATCAGATGGCTGGGCTCCAGCTGAAGTGACTCCTAAAATGAATAATCTCTTCCTGAAATGGTCTTCACTTGGTTATGGCGAGTGGAAAAATCAGAAAATTACACTGACCTCAGAGGGATTTGTGATTCTGGATAGTCTTATGGATGATCTCTTCCGGATCTAGTCCCCCTTTTGCCCTGCAGTAGTAACTCAGTTTATTTTTAATGATATTTCAGTAGCTTGCGAGTTGCGGTAGGAGCAAGTTTTCTAAGTTTTTTTCCCTTTCTAACATTGACACTGGCGCAGAAGGAACCATCTTAGGATTAGAACTAATTGAACCTGGAAGTGAAAATGGAAAACGAAAACAACCAAAAAGCTGAAGAGAAACAAGAGGCAAAGACCACTGAAAAAGCGGAAGCGACTCCTGAATCTCAGGAAGCTGAAACTAAGAAAGAAGAGATTGATTTCAAGGCGAAGTATTATTACATCGCTGCTGAAATGGATAATTTTAGAAAGCGCATGGAAAGAGAGAAGGAAAATCTCATTAAGTTCGGAAACGAGCGCGTGCTTTCAGATCTCATTCAGGTAATGGATAACTTTGAGAGGATTATTGAAAGCCTCAAGCCGGACCAGGATGCCAAGATCAAAAATATTGTGACTGGTGTTGATATGGTACAGAAGCAGTTTCTTGAAACGCTTGCCAGTCATGGCCTTACTCCGGTGGAAGCTGTCGGAAAAGAATTTGATCCAAATTACCATGAGGCCCTGGCCCAGGAGTATGCGGAAGGGGTTAAACCGAATCATGTCATTAAAGAATTTCAGAAAGGTTACACACTAAATGGTCGTCTGTTGAGAGCGGCTAAGGTGGTTGTAGCGAGCGATAAACAGTAAGAAGCTAATTAAATTAATAAGGAGACATATATGGGAAAAATTATCGGAATTGACTTAGGTACAACTAACTCATGTGTAGCCGTTATGGAGAACGGAGCCTACAAAATTATTCCAAACGCTGAAGGACACAACACAACTCCATCGATCGTTGGTTTCGCAAACAACGGTGAAACTCTGGTTGGTCAGGTTGCTAAACGTCAGGCAGTGACAAATCCAAATAAAACACTTTTTGGTATCAAGCGATTGATCGGTCGTAAGGCCACGGACGCTGAAGTGGATCACTTTAAAAAAGTGGCCCCTTTTGAAATCTTCGCCAATAAAAACGGTGATGCCTGGGTAAAGGTTGATGGTAAGGAATATTCCCCTCAGGAGATCTCAGCGAAGATTCTTGAGAAGATGAAGAAAGCTGCAGAAGACTATCTTGGACAACCAGTAACTGAGGCAGTTATCACTGTTCCAGCTTACTTCAACGATGCTCAGAGACAGGCGACAAAAGATGCCGGCCGTATCGCGGGCCTTGATGTAAAACGTATCATTAACGAGCCAACTGCTGCAGCCCTTGCTTACGGTCAGGATGTGAAGAAAGACAAGAACATCGCTGTTTTTGACCTTGGTGGTGGTACTTTTGACGTATCGATTCTTGAGATCACAGCTGACGGTGTGTTTGAAGTGAAAGCAACTAACGGGGACACTTTCCTTGGTGGTGAAGACTTTGACTACAGAATCATCAACTGGATGGCCGATGAGTTTAAGAAAGAAACTTCCATCGACCTTCGTAATGACAAGATGGCACTCCAGCGTCTGAAAGAGGCTGCTGAGAAAGCTAAGCACGAACTCTCAAGTGTTACTCAGACTGATATCAACCTTCCGTTCATCACCATGGATGCTTCAGGTCCAAAGCACTTAAACCTGAACCTTACTCGTGGGAAGTTTGAATCTCTGATTGGAGACCTGATTGATAAGTTAGTTGCTCCTTGTAAGACAGCAATTAAAGACTCTGGTCTTGCTCTGAATGAGATCCAGGATGTGATCCTGGTCGGTGGTGCCACCCGTACTCCGATCGTTCAGCAAAAAGTAAAAGAAATCTTCGGTAAAGAGCCACACAAAGGTGTAAACCCGGATGAAGTGGTTGCCGCAGGTGCAGCTGTTCAGGGTGGTGTTCTAGGTGGAGACGTAAAAGATGTTCTTCTTCTGGACGTTACTCCTCTTTCACTTGGTATCGAAACACTTGGTGGTGTTTTCACAAAGATCATCGAGAAGAACACAACTATTCCGACCAAGAAATCTCAGGTGTTCTCAACTGCAGTCGATAACCAGCCGGCAGTTTCCATCCACGTTCAGCAGGGTGAGCGCGAATTCTCTGCGGACAACAAAACACTCGGTCGCTTTGATCTGACTGGTATTACTCCAGCTCCTCGTGGAGTTCCTCAAATTGAAGTTACTTTCGATATCGATGCAAACGGTATCGTGAATGTGTCCGCCGTCGATAAGGCCACTGGAAAATCTCAGAACATCGTGATCACTTCTGGTTCCGGTCTTTCTGAAGAAGAGATCCAGAAAATGGTTCAGGATGCTGAGAAAAACCGTGAAGCGGATAAGAAACGCCGTGAAGTAGTAGACGCAAGAAATAACCTCGACAGCCTGGTGTTTGCTTCCGAGAAAGCAATCAAGGATGCTGGCGATAAAGTTCCGGCCGATAAAAAAGCCGAAATTGAAGGAGCAATTAGTGAAGCAAAAACAAAACTCACTTCAGAATCTATGGACGAAATTAAAGCAGCGACTGAAAGACTTCAAAACGTCGCTCACAGCCTTGCCCAGTTCATGTATCAACAGCCCGGAGCTGAAGGCGGTGCCGGTGCGGGTGCCGGTGGGCAACCAGGAGCGGAGCAGTCGGAATCGAAGAAGAAGGATGATGGAGACGATGTAGTTGATGCTGATTACAAGGAAGTGTAATCTAGGTTAACAGTTTTAAGAGGGGGCCCCTAAGGAATTAGGGGCCTCGGTATAAATGGATGGCAAGATTGTATGAGTGACAGACGTGATTATTACGAAGTCCTTGGAGTCTCGAGGACCGCTACAAAAGAAGAAATAAAGAAAGCTTATCGTAAGCTCGCTATGCAATTCCATCCTGATAAGAATCCGGGAAATAAGGAAGCAGAAGCGAAGTTTAAAGAAGCCTCTCATGCCGCCGATATCCTCATGGATGATCAAAAGCGTTCAATGTACGATCGCATGGGGCACGCTGCTGAACAAGGCGGAATGGGTGGTGGTGGATTCCAGGGCGGCTTCTCCGGAGACTTCGGCGATCTGGGAGACATTTTCGGAGATATCTTCGGTGACATTCTCGGAGGTCAAAGAGGTCGTGGAGGAAGACGTTCCCGTTCCAGAGCTCAGGCGGGAGATGATTTGCAGACAGAAATGTTTGTCACTTTCGAAGAAGCTGCTTTTGGAGTTGAAAAAGAAATTCAAATTTCAAGATCTGTAGTTTGTGAAACCTGCCATGGTTCAGGGGCCAAGAAAGGCTCTGGTCCTGTGACGTGTGATATGTGTCATGGCCATGGTGAAGTCAGACGCCAGCAAGGATTTTTTACTATCGCCCAACCATGTCCAAAGTGTCAGGGAACTGGGCAGGTCATTAAAGAGGCCTGTGAAACCTGTCATGGTCGTGGAAGAAATAAAAAACGCGAAAAATTGAGTGTGAAAGTTCCTGCCGGAATTGATGAGGGACAACGCCTGAAGCTTTCAGCTCAGGGGGACTCGGGAGTCAACGGCGGACCCGCTGGTGATTTTTATGTTCTTATTCATATTGAACCGCATGAGTTCTTTAAGCGGGATGAGTACGATGTTCACTGTGAAGTTCCAATCAGCTTCTCTCAAGCAGCTCTTGGAACTGAAGTGGAAGTTCCTACTCTGGGTGGAAGAGTTTCCATGAAAATTCCTGAAGGAACTCAATCCGGTCAGAAGATGAAGCTCCGTAATAAAGGCATTACCAAACTGGGAGGCTATGGTTTCGGTGATCAGATCATTACGATCCATGTCGAAACTCCTACCAAGCTCAACAAAGAGCAAAAAGAACTTTTCCAGAGGCTTGCAGAACTTGATCAAACCTCTAGTCCTATGTCTAAGGGTTTCTTTGAACGTGTTCGCGAACTCTTTCAATAAAGTAATCTCTGAAGCGGTTGAAAAGGTATGCGCTACCTTTTCAACCATCCCATTCTGAATGTGACAATTTTTCCAGACAGAGTTAGAATTTCAGCATACTCCACTCGATAAGGGATCTTATGCGTATTGTTCTTCTGGTGCTCTTTATTGTCGCATCCTGTACTCAATTTAAAATGAGCAGGACTATCGATGAATCCAAAATTTCTCCTCTGTCCAAGCAGAAACTTGATGAGGCGAGGGAGTTGATCAGAACCAATCGTCCTAAAGACGCTATCTCAAAACTTGCAGAGATGAATGACAATGTCTTGAGTCCTATTGAGAAGGCCCTGAAGTATAATCTAAAAGGCGTCACGCTCTTTAACATCGGTGAAATCGACAAAGCGATTCTTAATTTTGAAGTTGCTGAAAAGTACACTCCTAAAGAAACTCATCTCTACAGCCAGGTTCAACTGAACCTGGCCAGTGGTCATTACCGCCTTAATAGATTCAATGAGCTCAATGAAAGATTGGGCAAGATCGACAGAAAAATGCTCTCACAAGATGAAGTGAAGAAGTATGCCCAGCTGGCCCTTGCTTACGGTAACAAGGTTCAGAATCATTATCTGATTGTGAACTCCGGTCTCCTTTTACTCTCTGACGCCAGGACTTTTTCTGATATTCAGGGATCTAATCTTTATGAGCCTTTGAAAGCTTCTTTTTCTCAGTTGAGTCAGGGGCAAAAGATTGATCTCCTGGAAGATTTCAACGACAGCAATAACTTGGGCGTTGCCCTCCTGGCACAGATTGAAGCGGACGAGCGCTACCTTTCCGGTGATAAAAGCGGAGCGGAAGATGTTGTTTCATGGCTGAGGTCAGAATATGGAAGCAATGAAGAGGTGAGAAGGTTTGTTAAGGAATTTGAACTCCGTCTTGAAAACTCCTCACGCATCAGTATTTCAGACATTGGACTGGTTCTTCCTTTGTCGGGTGAAAAAGCTAACTTTGGTCAGAAAGCTTTAAGCGGAATTGATACCGGAATGAAGATCCTCGCTTTGAATGAGAATGTGAAGATTCATACAAAAGACTCGGCTGATTCGCCTGCCCAGGGGGCCCAGGCAGTTCTGGAGCTGATCCGTGAAGAAAAAGTATCGTTCATTATCGGCGGTCTTTTTCCTGAAACAGCAAAAGCTGAATATCTAGAGGCCAGAAAATACGGCGTAATGTTTATCTCTCTTTCACAAATTAATCTTCCCAAAGAAGAAAAGAATCATAATTTAATTGAAGTTCAGGGTTCTATTGAATCCCAGGTGGAAGCTCTTCTTTCAGAGGATATGATTAAAAAGTTCGGAACCAGATTAGGAGTTATTTTCCCGGATAACGAAGCCGGCGAAGCCTATATTGATGAGATCTGGAGAAAGGCAAAGCAGAAGAACGTCGCGGTAACTTCCGTGGCCCGTTTCCCTAAAAATACTCACGACTACCGGGATACGGCACAGCTTTTCCTGGGACTAAAGTATCCGCGAGAGCGTTCTGAGGAATTCAAGCTTTTAAATGACGTTTACTCCCTGGAGCGAACAACTATCAGAAGGGTTCAGACACTTCCTCCTGTTCTGGATTTTGACTGGGTTTTTCTTGCCACTTATCCCCATGAAGCGACTCAGCTCATCCCGACCCTTGGCTATTATGATGCCAACCGAATTAAAGTCGTAGGTGGTCCAAGCTGGGTATCTAAATCGATGGTTAAGGAACAGAAGAATCTGGGAACACTTTATTTCGTTGGTGATGATCCGAAAGACATCAATCAGGAAATGCTGGTGAAGTTTCAGGAGATTTATGGAAAGCCTGCAAGCTTGATAGAGGTCCTTTCACTTGATGCCATGAAAATTGGAGCTGAGGCCCTAAGGACTGCAGGAGATGTGTCCAGCAGAGATGATTTCGATTCCAAGCTAAAGTCCAGCGGCAAGCTTAATGGCCTCACTACTGACTGGGAGTTTAAGGATGGCGTCTGGATGAAAAACATGAATGCCATGGCCATCACCCGGGGTGAAGTCAGGAAGCTTTTTGGCGGAGAAGTTAGTCAGTCCAATTAGTTTGGGTATTTTAAATAAAAGATTTGTTCAAAGTTACGGCCGTAGTCTTCAAGGTCGAGGCCGTATCCCACAATAAACTGATCTTCTATCTTCTTTCCGGTTAAATCAGGCTGGATGTTCACAGTTCTTTTGTATGGCTTGTCAAAAAGAGTTATGACCTCAAGAGAGCGAGGGGAACTCAGCATAATCCTTTTTTTAAGAAAGCTCAGGGCCCTTCCGGTATCAACAATCTCTTCAACAATGACAACATTTCGATCCATCAGATTAGTAGTGATGTCCTTACTGATGGTGATCGTCCCATGGTTTTCTTTGCTGCGACCGACCGCTTGAAGCCTGACAAAGTCTACATAGACTTTGACGCCCTTAATTTCCCTGATTAGGTCAGCCAGGAACACCATACTTCCCTTAAGAACTCCGATCAAAACCAGATCCTGGCCTTGATACTTCTGAGACAAGGTATTTCCCAAGGCCTCTACGATCCCCTTGATTTCTTTTTCATCAATGTATTTCACAAACTGAGACGACACAAAGCTTGAAGGGAATTTATATTTTTCATCACTCATTAAAGATCCTTGGTTAGGAAAGTATCTTACCGTTTGAGGTGGTGGTGGGCAATTTGAACATAACCGATACTTTTACTCGGAAAAAGAATCTTGTTTAAATTCTTGTCCATAACGGGGCTAAGTGATAAATTTTTAGTACCGTTATCAATGGTTCCTTCCTCAGTGCAGGTTGAAGATCTTTTTGTTTATAAAGAATGTAGTAGTTAGTTAAAGGATATATATGTTTAAAAAAATGCTTGATTGGTCTTCAAATGATCTGGCCATTGACCTTGGTACAGCAAACACACTGGTCTATGCAAAGGATAGGGGAATCATTGTAAATGAACCTTCTGTCGTTGCGGTTCATCAAGGCTTACGTGGCGAACAAAAAGTTCTTGCGGTTGGTAAGGAAGCTAAAGAAATGTTGGGTCGTACACCAGGATCAATTAAGGCTATCCGTCCAATGAAAGATGGAGTGATTGCCGACTTTGAAGTAACTCAGGCCATGCTTAAATATTTCATTCAGAAGTCACTGAATGGATTCAAGCTCATTAAACCAAGAATCATTATCTGTATCCCTTTCGGAATTACCCAGGTTGAGAAAAGAGCGGTGAAAGAATCTGCAGAACAGGCCGGGGCCCGTGAGGTTTATCTGATCGAAGAACCCATGGCAGCTGCAATCGGTGCCGGCCTTCCTATCACTGATCCTTCCGGTAACATGATTGTTGATATCGGCGGGGGGACCACTGAGGTTGCCGTTATCTCTCTTGGAGGTATCGTTTATTCAAAATCAGTCCGTGTAGCCGGTGATAAATTTGATGAGGCAATCGTTTCTTATATCAAGAAAAAATACTCTCTTCTCATTGGTGAAAGAACTGCTGAGATGATCAAGATGTCGATTGGGAACGCCTATCCATTTGACGATGAAGTGAAGACTTACGAAGTAAAAGGCCGCGACCTTATTGCCGGTGCCCCCAAAACTATCGAAGTTACTTCTGATGAAATTCGTGAAGCTCTTGCCGATCCTATTTCTGAAGTGGTTGAAGCGATAAAAATCTCGCTGGAAAAAACACCTCCGGAACTGGCCGCTGATATTGTTGATAACGGTATCATCCTTGCTGGTGGTGGATCACTCCTTGCGAATCTTGATATCCTTATCAAGGAGAAGACCGGACTTCCGGTTTCCCTGGCAGAAGATCCTTTAACTTGTGTAGTACGTGGATGTGGCATGGCGCTGGAGTCCCTGTCACTTCTCCGTCAGGTGACAACCTTAAGCTGATATGTCTCAAACCTTTTTCAGCAAACAAGATCCCTCTGAGAAGCTCAGCAGATTATCTCTGCTAGGGAGTTCGAGAGGGTCTGTTACAATCTGGTTGAAAGGTAAAAAAGACAAGTACGATTATCCCGTTTTCAAATTTGATAAAGACCGGATGGAAGTTGTGCTCGATACTAAAGAGCAGAAGTTTTCTCCGGGTGAAAAGATCCTCTGCACTTTTGAGCTGCGGGGAATGAACTTCTTTTCAGAAGTCATTTTTCAGGAGAGCGTGAGCGGCTACAGTGTTCTTCAGTTTAAAAATATTCTTTTTAAATCTGAAAGGCGTTCAAGTTACAGACTGATGACTTTCCCCCAGTATGAAGTTTATGCTGAGTTTAACCTCGGCGAAGCCTACGAAGGAGGAAAGGTTGTCGACTTCAAATCCAGGACAAATCAAACGAATCTTTTTAAAAGTTTCCTAAAAATCGTTGGAGATAATGAAAAAGGCATTGATGGGGAAATACTCAGTGTTCGCGTTCATGATCTTTCAACGTCCGGTCTTGCTCTTCATGTGAGTGAGCTTGAATCGGGGTATTTTCAGAAGGATTTTATCTTCCATAAGGTGAACATCCGGTTTACTGATGAGGTCATAGTTATACCTGAGGTTAAAGTTGTTTATGTGGTTGAGTACTTTGCCAAAGAGAAGAACACTAAAAGGTATAAACTAGGTCTGCATTTCGAGAATCTTCCGACTGCGATTGATGATCAGATAGGAAGAAAGATCAACCGCTTATTGCGAGAGAATGACGCCAATAAAGACTTTGAGAACTTACTAAAGTGAGAGTCTTTCTTTTCCTGTTTATTCTTGCAGGATGCTCCGGACATTTATTCAAGGGAAAACCCCGGGAAGGAAGGAATACTTATTCCTATGTCGATGCATCCGGCACTTATAGACTAGCGAGAGAAACAAAACAGGTGGGGCAAAAAGTAGTTACCCGAAATCAGATACTGGACAATCGGGGAGGAAGACCTCAAGTCCTTGAGAAGTCCGTTCTTGTTTCCCAGATCGGTTCTATTAAGTCAGGTAAGGCCAGGCTTCTCACTGTGAGACCTGTAGCCTCGGAGTTTACTGTGTGGCTTGAAGGCAAGAAATATGTCTCCAAGATGAAGCTGGATCCGAAGAAAAAGGTCATGGCAGTTTCACTCGATAGCCCTGAGAAAAAGTGGCAGGGGGCTCACGAGGTTCCTTTTCCGAAGAGTAAGTATTTTTGTTTTTTTAATCAAATACCGGAGTGCCTTTATCATAATTATCTCCTGACTCTGGCACGGGAGAATGAGGTCCAGAAGTTTGACTTCTACCTGATCTGGGATGGGTATCCTTTTATTCAGGATCAATTAACCATGGTAGGCAAAAATCTCTTCACACCCGCAAGTGTGAAATTTGATGGCGAAAATAAAGGGCTTTTTCGCTATATTGTAGAAGTGGATGGTCAAATGGTTCTTTATCAGTTCTCCAAGTCCTTCGATCTGGTGAAAGCAGCGTGGATCGCACAAGGGATTACTATCGCTCCTCCAGGACAGGGTATTGTTGAAGATTAGTGAGGTTTGTTTTGGATAATTTCGGGCAGCTTATCATTTCAGGAATTAAAGGAACTTCTCTTCTACCCGAAGAGGTTGAGTTTATTAAAAATGAAAAGCTTGGCGGTATCATTTTATTCTCTCATAATTTCGAAGATCCCGCGCAGTTAGCGGAGCTTGTTAACTCAATCCAAAAACATCGCGATGAGTATCCTCTTTTTATTTCGGTCGATCAGGAAGGAGGAAGGGTTGTAAGGTTTAAGAGACATTTCACCCAGTTTCCGGCAATGATGGAAATTGCCAGAACAAATTCTCCCAAGCTTGTATTTTCAGTGCATGAGGTTCTGGCAAAAGAGCTTGCCGCTTGCGGAGTTAATCTCATCTATTCTCCGACCTGCGATATTCTTACTAACCCTGAAAATAAGGTCATTGGTGACAGGGCCTATGGCACGGACGCTGAGACCGTTGAAAAGTATATCAGCGCTGCCATCAGAGGTCTTCAGACCAATGGTATCCTTGCCTGTGCCAAACATTTTCCCGGCCATGGTGACACTTCTAAAGATTCACACTTCGACCTGCCATTAGTGAAGACGTCACTGGAGCAGCTAAGAAGCCGTGAAATGCTTCCTTTCATTAAAGCTTCAAAGTCCCGGGTTGAATTCATGATGATGGGCCATTTACTAGTGGATGCCCTGGATGAAAAATACCCGACTAGTTTGAGTCCAAAAGCTTATGAATTCCTGAGAAATGAAACTAAATTTACCAAAGTGATCATTACCGATGATATGGAAATGAAAGCAATAGCTGATCGCTATAGTGTGGAAGAAGCAGCAGTGCTGGCAATGAACGCTGGAACTGACATGTTACTTTACAGATTCATGGAAGACGCTGATAAGGCCCTTAAGGCCATTCGAGAAGGTGTGAAGAAGAGAGTTATCAAAAAAGAAGAAATGATTGAAAAGCTGGGACGGGTAGAACGTTGTAAAAAAGAGTTCCTTTCCAGTTACCAACCAATTTACATACCTAAAATATCTGAAGTCTTTAATTCCCAGGAAGCTAAGAACCTACTCACTCAACTATCTACTTCTTTGAGCGAAAAAGTCTGATAAGGCTGGACATTTTTTCCCATTTCCTGAAATTTTCAACGCTTAGCAATTTATTGTTACTCTTAAAGTAATCTCATTTTGAGATCAGAGGTCTATGAGAATTTTGAGCGTGGTAACGTTTTTAGCATTTATATTGCTAAGCATGAGTGCTTGGACGCAATCCAATTGTGGAGAGTTCAAAGATATTTCCACATCTTGTATCGCCAGTACTAATAAACCGTTTTCGGATAAGCCGATTCCTCTCGGTAAATTGATAAAAGACACCATACTTTTTTACAAAACTCCATCTGGTGATCTTGGTAAATTAAAAATCTTATCTGTGATCAATAGCCCGAAGAGCGGAAGACAGGAGTGTACTCTCTTTCTTGATGCCATCACTTATAGCCGTGGAAATGCTTTTGTTCCTAACAGTTCACTCTCAGTGAGTCCCCGTAACCACTGGCAGACTGACAAGATCTATCTCGATCGGGAAGGCCTCTCTGCCATAGAAATGGAAAAGCATAAAGAGAGCGGGGCCTGCGTTCTGATTTTCACCAAAGGTGTCGAATATACTGTTCATATAAAAGGATCGAATGAAGAGCAGAAATTTAAAGAGGAAAGTCTCTCACTTCGTTATGCTCCTCTCGTTCTGATTTTTATCGCGATCTTCCTGATTGTCCGCGTGTTCATGGAAGATCAGGACAAATATAAAACTCAGGAAGCACTGGAAGAAGCAGAGAACAGCACGAAGGGCGGTAACCAGGCTTTTTTCCTTAAGATCACAAAACCATTTTATAAAAGATATTTTCTCCCTATCGTCCAGAGTTCGAAACATAAGCAGAATTTTAGAAATAAGTACCGGCAGAAGTTGGCGAATGCGGGCCTTACTAAAGACATGTCACCCGAAGAGTTTGTGGCCTTAAAGTTTTTCATGATTATTGGAGGTCCGTTCGCCTTCCTGGTCGTGAGGTGGATCATGGAGGAGAGCTGGCCTCTTTCCATTACTCCTGTCATGGGTATTGTTGGCTACTTCTATCCTGACATCTGGATTCAGGGAATGATCAAAAAGAGGGCAGAAGAAGTTCTGAGGGCCATGCCATTTATTGTTGATATGCTTGCGCTATCGGTGGAAGCAGGGCTTGATTTCATGGCCGCCATTCAAAGGGTGATTGAAAAAGCACCTAAGAGCCCACTGGTAGAAGAATTTGAAACATTAGTGAAAGAAACGAGAATCGGATCTTCCAGGGCCGAGGGTTTAAGACAACTTGGGTGGAGAGTAAACGTAATTGAAATCAACTCTTTCTGTGCGACTTTAATTGCTGCTGACTCAGTGGGTGCTTCAATTGGTCCCCTTCTTAAGCAGCTTTCTAGTGAACTGAGAGTAAAAAGATCGTCCAGAGCTGAACAACAAGGTGCTACGGCTGCAACCAAGATTCTGATTCCGATGATTTTCTTTATTCTTCCTGCGGTTCTTGTCGCAATTTTTGCTCCAATGCTTTTAAAGATGATGACTTCTGGTGGTGGTCCATGATTAAGGTATCTTACAAAGGACAAGTTATTGCTTCGGATGTGTCCCTTGCAGATAATTTCTGGACCCGTCTTTGTGGCTACATGTTCAGACAGAGACCTCATCTACCGGGTATTCTGTTCGAGCCAGCTCCTTCTATTCATACTTTCTTCATGTTTTTTTCTATCGATGTTGTCTTCCTTGATGGGGCCAATAGAATTCTTAAAATTTATCGTAATATGTCACCGTGGAGACACACGTGGTTTTATTTCAATTCAAAGCGAGTCCTGGAGCTACCGGCGGGGAGGTTCCCTCGTGAAATTTCGGAAGGCGAACAGTTGGAGGTGACCCATGTTTAAACTGGTCGTCGTAGGTGGAAAACTAAGAGGGAAAGAATTTGCCTTAAGCGATGGGGAAAACACCATTGGCCGTGGCTCCGACTGTGATGTGGTTATTGCTGTGGAAGGTGTTTCAAAAAAACACCTGAAAGTAACCGTGAATGGAGAAACCGCTTTCGCCGAGGACCAGGGAAGTTCCAATGGGACACTCGTTAACGGCAAGATAATCAAAAGGATGACGATCAAGGATGGGGACAAGATCGCTCTGCCGAATCTGATATTTCAGGTGGTTTACGTTCTTGAGAAAAAAATCATCATTAAGAAAAAGGTCATGAGGGGAAGTGATGATGACGATTCCTATGATGACCTCAATCAGACGGAGCCGATGCCGGCAAGTCTTATTGGGAAGCCGATCTGGATCTTTAAGTATAAGATTATGCCCATCATCTATAGTTTCAACGAGCAGTACGAATGGGCCGGCCTGGTTGGATTTCTCCTG
The DNA here is from genome assembly GCA_046566385.1 of Bacteriovoracia bacterium. Lineage (GTDB taxonomy): Bacteria > Bdellovibrionota > Bacteriovoracia > Bacteriovoracales > Bacteriovoracaceae > Peredibacter. Next base: position 19,357 of record JBKHWS010000046.1, read on the forward strand.
AGCATCTTTATCTTGATCAATATTTCACTCACCATCCTCCCCGTATTAAGTGACAGCCGTCGTCTCTTGATCAGAGAAGTTGCTCTTAGGGCCAAGCAGTACGCAGCGGAAGTCGATCGATTGAATAATATCAATCTTCGGGACAAGAACCTGGATCAGGTTTATACCGGCTTCCTTGAGGGTGAAGACGCTGAAGGGGTTCAGGGGTATAAACTGTTCGATATTGAAGGGCGAGTGTTCAGACCGGTCGCCGAGCTCAACACCGTAGTGAATGACCCTTTTTCCGTTGAAGCATTGAAGAAATTTCGTGTCGAAAAAAACCAGGACACCGACTTTATTGAAAAAGAAGGAAACGTCATTCGCGTGGCCCGGGCAATCAAGGCCCATGATAAAAATCTTGGCCGGGATGTTGTTGTTGCCATTATCGCACTGAGCTTTGCACCAACGTCGCTTGCAGCTGAAGCTTCAAATAACTCAAAGGCCTATCTCGAATCATTTGTTACATCAGCCATGGTGGCCATTATTTTCTTCGGGATGTTGTATTACATGACGGTGCGGCCGATTGAAGAAATGAAAGTTCAGATTGAAAGAGTGCTCCGTGGAAGACAAAAGGAAGTGGAGTCAAAAACTCTCTTCCGGGAACTCCATCCCTTAAGAAACTCGGTGAACAGTATCCTTTCCCGTTTGAAGGAATTACAGAATGCGGACTCTGGAGAGATCCAGACTCTGGAAGAGGAAGGACCTTACATCAGAACTCTTGAGGAGTTCATGGCAGGGGCACAGGGACCCGTGATGATTCTTAACTCAGAAAAGATCATCCAGCGAATAAATCCGGAAGCAGAAGATTTGATCGGTATCAGGGAGAATGCCTCTTCAGGACAAAG
>JBKHWS010000047.1:0-19468 GCA_046566385.1 Bacteriovoracia bacterium
CGAAGATTCAGCCGGTGGCGGATCTTTTAGAGAATCAATCCAACAAGATGCATTGCCTTTCCCTCAATAAGATAACCATCTTTCCGGATAACAGAACGTCTAACTGCAGGTGGCATCGTTATGACCAGAGTGACTTCGGAACGAAACTAGATATGCACGACAACTCAGGGATGATGCAGAATTTTATAGATCAAAATGGCTGTCTTTCCTGCGAGTACTTTTCACGATGCGGATTCAGATGCTTCACTCAGTGGGACTGGAAAGGCCGGGAGCGGGACATGCAGATGTGTCCCATGAAGGCCTTTTTCAATCGCATAACAACACTTGAGTTAAGTAAAAAACCTGCTTAACCAATTTGTTTAAAGAACTCAGGGAACATGCATTCGGTCTTCTGCTTGGATTCCATGAAATTCAAAACATTCCTTCCCACACAGGCCGTCAGGAAGCTGCAGTCAGCGCACTGGCTGGTTTTATTAGCGTAGCAGTATCCTTCTGTCTGAAGCTCAACATGGCGATTCATGATGTAGTCAGCATTAAGGCTTTGTAGACGGAACTGTTCAGAGGTATCAACGATCTGCTCATAAATGAATGGACTGAAGTAAACGTTACCTTCAATCAGATTGAGACAGATTGTATTGGCAGTATTGTGAAATTTATCCAGGTTAGTGAGACAGATCTTTGAGTAGTCGTTACCAACCATGATGTTTTGCAGGAACTGCTTCCAGTATCCGAGCTTATTATCAATCAATGTTCTATTATTTGAGCGGAAAAAGCCCGGGTTAAATTCAAGAATAGTATTGAACTCTTCTTTGATGATCTTAACCACACGGTGGTAGTTTTCCTGAAGCAATTCATTGTTATTAATATTGATCACGTAAGACCAGTCAATGATCTTTGGAGACTTAGTTTTAAAGAAATCCAATGCCCACTTATTGTTTTCCATGTAAGCAGGTTCCTGGTTCAACATCTTCGATGTATGCAGAGGAACAAGGAATTCAAGGATCATTTGTTCTTTAAAGTACTCCTTATTGTCAAGAACACTAAAGATTTCCTCGAATCGCTCTTTATTCAGGTTGTCGAACACACAAGAAGCTGTGATCCTGGTTTTTTCATGAAGTCTAAGAAGACTTTGAAAAGTCTCATCTTTCAGGATCTCAACGGTGTTGGTAGCACTGAAGATATCTGTTGGCCCAAGGATGAGTTCTCGGAAACGAAGACCTTTTGCCGTTAGCTGGCTGGCAATCGAGTAAGCATTCTCCAGGACTTCTTTCCAATTATTCACTTTTTTCGACTTATTAATGAAGCAACCATCACACAAATGGACGCATCCATTAAGCAGATCTAAGTTTAAAACAAAGTCCATACTTTCAATGTTATCAACATTAGTATGACTCATTTTATGTAAAAAATTAGATTCGATGGTCACAGGATACTCCTTTACTTATCTTTCGCTTATTATAGCATAACTAAAATTTCTCTACATACAAATCAAGGACTTCTTTAGCCAGGATACATTCTGTCCGGCCCTTATAGTTCATATAATCTATAACTTGTTTACTTACACATGACATAGAATGTGGGCAGTTTTCACACTCCTTGGTCTTTCTCAGGTATTCCAGCTGATTTTGGTCGGTTTTGTCCCTATGGTTCATAAAATCTGCCAGGGTGTAAAAACCTTCTCCACCTGAAGGCGGGATTTTAAAATGTTCATCCCGGTCAAAGACATTCTCATAAATAAAAGGGCATGAGTAAAAGAAGCCATTGTGATAATTATAAGTAATCTCGTTAAAACCGGCATGATTAGGATTGGCCATGGTGAAGGTAATTCTCTCATCTCCAAAAGTATCATGCGCCTTAATGTTCTCTCTGAGCATCTGGTTCCAGGATTCAATTGTCCGCCCGGTAATTCCTTCATTCGTTGAACGAAGGAAGGATGGATTGAATTCGGTGATGGTCTGAAACTCGTTCCAGATATAATCACTCACTTCTTTCAAGTTGAATCCTTCAAGATGTTTCGTTTCCTGGATGTTCATCTGCATGGCATATTCAACATCACATTCAAATCTCTGCAGTAGTTGAATTCTCTCCTTCAACTTCGAAACGTACTCAGCGTCCTTTGAGAGAATTTTAGAGACCTGGAAAGGTATCAGAATTTCTAGTTCAAGGTTCTTTCCCAGGTTTTTATTCAATAGCTCAATTCTTTTAATGATTTCTTTTTCATCACTCTGAAGAGTTGTGAGAAGAGTTAAAACAATGGGATCTTCTGAGTCTTTAAAAAACCGGATAAACTTTGGATTAAGAAGTAGCTGTTCAGTATTGTAAGCTGCAAAAAAATCAGTCGGTCCTAAGATAATCTCATCAAAAACAAAGCCAGCTTTTTTAAACTGCTGGAACGAAGAAAAGACAATATCCAGGTCCTTATCACTATAAGCATTGTCACGATTCACATAACAGCCGGGACAGTGGAAAGAGCACCCCTTCAGAAACTCCAGGTTAAAACGAATGCGTATATCCTGAGCCAGAGCAACTGGCTTATAGAGGGAGTCACAATTGGACATCTTGGTAAGATTATCACCTACTACTGCCATGAAGCTCTCCTCTCTCCCAAGCCATATTAGATTTGTACCATTCTAATAGACCTTTAAATCCATCGCAAGAATCGGACGGATCCAGTTGATTTTTCAAGTGTTCGCTTAAACAAGTGCCAAGATAGTCGCAACTTGAGCATCTGAGATTATGACGAATGCGTGTCTTCTCTAATCCGCACCAATTCAAATAGTCTTCAAATTTTTCTAAAGAAAGGAAGTATTCATGAAATTTTTCATCAAACTCCAGAACAGCAAACTTCCCTTCAGGAGTAATATACAAGTGATCATCTGACCAGGAATTGGCAGTACCTGCGAGAGAATTTAAAATATTTCTCTCATTGGTAAAGGAGAACACGAAACGATCTTTTCTCATTAACCAGCGAATGATGAATTCTTCAAAGGCCCTGTTGCTTGTGTTATAGCTATTGCTCTGATTGCTTGAATAAGGCTTAATTTCAACACTGGTTATATTGCTGAGGCTATTTAATAAACTTATCACTTCATCAAGCTTCTCATCACTCCACTGAAGCATTTTTGGAGAGGCCAGCATGAGTAAATGCACCTCTCTGTCCAATGAGATAATATTTGATAGAACTCTATGATGGTCCTGTCTCAATTCATCATCCCAGCTTACAGAAAGAATAACGTCATCCCTCAAGCATACTTTTCCAACCCGGCTCAGGTTCGTGACCAGATTGACGGGACCCTGATAAAACTTTTTGATTACCGCAAACATTTTATCTGAATAAGCATCATCCAATAGAGTGATCTCTCCCCCATAAAGGTCAACATGACTTATTCTTCTGTATTTCAGCAGTTCGGAAAGACGGGAAGAAAGAACGTCGAGATCCAGCACAGCTTTATCTGCCAGTTGCTCCGGAGTCAGGTAACAGAATGAGCACCTGAAATTACACCGGTAAAGCGGATTAATCGACAGTACTATATCTTGATTCATGACTATACTTACTTTGTTTGAGGAGGCCAAACTTTTCAGGTAGCTGGCAGATTGCTGCTTCAAGCTTTTTCATCAGATGGCAGTGAGACTCAACCATGTCTGCTTCTTTCATATCACTGATTGTTTTCTTGCAACCATTGCAAAGGCTAAACATCATGCAGCCAAAACATTCCGGTTTCATGGCCGCAAGGGAAGGTTCATTTTCCAATGGAGTTATCTTTGTCTCTGACTTCATTTCTTTTTCAAAGTCTATGGCAAATTTCCTGTCATCACCAAAAGCTCCACAACTATAGTAATCTCCGTCTGGTTGAAGACATCTGATTCCAGAGTCACACTTTCTATTACGTGGACAAATTGTGGATTGATGAGAAATTCCCTTAATCATTTCTTTCGTATTGAACTCCCATTCAACCAAACCCTCATGAATGATTTCGAGATAAATCTTATAAATTTTAGAAAGCTGGTAGGGTCGGGATTCCCGCCCACTGGCCATGGAATAGTTTAATTTGCACTCTACTCCCATTCTTTTTGCCAGACGAACGTTGTCGAGGGCAGTGTCTTCGTTTTCATCATTAATGACACTTAAGAAGTCAGGTCTATATCCAACTCGCTCAAGGAAGAGATTGGAGATTTCCCAAAAGATTTCCTCTGTGAGGACTTGTTCTTTTGATATTCTTCTGGTTTCACCATAATTAAATGAAGTAGAAACTCCGACATTCTTTTGCCGAAAAAGATCTGTCCACTTATCCGGTCGCTTATAGAAATCCCAGAGATTCGTGGTGAAACTGAGTGTGGTATTTAACTTGTGCTCATTCAGATAATCTAGAATTTTCCAGTAGTAATCAGGAGTCATCATTAATGGATCGCCACCATTCACAATGATTGTTTTTGTCTCTGGAAACCTTTTCAGAAAATCGAAGATCTTTTCCAAGGACAACTTGGAAGCTTTATCTTCAGTAAGATCTGTGGAGCTACAGAATGTGCAAGCGAAGTTGCACAACTCTGTAGGTTTAATAATTAAATCCATTTTTTAACTTTTAAAGTGAACCCCAGATACACTGTGAGTTTGCATTACATGCCGTCTCACTGCTATCAAAGTTTTCACAATGATCAAGGTCGCTTTTCTTAGACTGATCTTTGGCATTACAGCCTCTTCTTTTATACCCCCACTTACATGCAGAATCTTTTTTACACTCTTCTTCAACCCAAATTCTGGAGCATTTATTCATGTGATCCTGGTTTTCATCATTGGTAGCAAGACAAGACTTTGCCTCAGGTCTCCATTCACACTTATCCATATTTTTCACACAATCAGCCATTTTATCGTTAAGTCCATTACAGAATGATTCATTCTTCATTCTCATATCAAGGCCTAACTTTTCTGATCCTATACACTTACCTCTTGTTTCTTCCGCCATGGCAGATAAAGAAAAGAGAACTAAAAATGTAAATAGACCAACAGTTTTCATAAAACCTCCATCAGAAAATCAATTTGTTACAGTCTAACACGGCTTGTAATATATATGTTATATTAATACATAAACCCTATTTTAGACGTTTTTAGAAAAACAACTAAAAGGTATTTCCAGGAAACTGGCACAATTTATTGTCAATTAGCTAGGTCAACACATGAAGATGTTCCCGGCCCCAACTCAAAAGATTGATGTTCGCCTTTGGGTTGAAAGAGTCGATCACGAAAGTCTCTTTGAGGATTCTCTCCTCTCCATTAAGTCCTTGATTGAACAAGGTTTTGCTTTTCATGAAGTTTCCTTGTCTCTACCAACTATTAAACTCAGGAATTTTGAAGCTCTCTTTCTCTCTCCAACGTTAGCTGAAATTTTGGAGAGCGAGCAACTGATGAATTTCACCATTAAAGTTGACGCTAAAAATTTATCTGATGATCAGCTCTCAGTGGTCTTGAAGTGTTCTCATTATTTATTAGAGAAAAGCTCGGAAATTAGTGTGGTGGTGGAAACGTTAGTTGACTTAAATGATCTCCAATCTGAAGTATTTCTCAAAAAACTAGCTCCACTCTTTACTCTGCAAAAAGAATTCAGGAGCTCAGGACTAGCAATCTACTTTGTGATTTCAGATCACCAGCAACAACTGCTGGGACAGAATATAGAGAGTACTCTCCACTGTCTGCAAGACAAGGTTGACGGTTTTTTTGAAATCTCTGTCCGATATATTGATGATCTACGATCACAAAAACTGGTAGACCAGCTGGAAAGGTGGAAATCATTTTTTAAAGCATCTCATAATCAAATAAAGTTGAAAGACCTTTCATTAACGATGGCAGAAAAGAATAAGCATGCTCTGGGTCGTCTTGCCCTCTTAATTTCTGGAAACAAAGTTTATCATCTACCGACTATATATAATCTTATCCCTCATGGGTTTGCGGGCCTTGAGATTAAGGATACCAGGACAGGAACTTTAATGAGTTCCCGGGATGAACTTGTGACCGGTCAGCTTTTATATGCTAACCAAACAGAACAATGCTCTCAATGTAATAACCTCATTGCTTGTACTGGTAACTATGTTTTAAAAGTGATGGAAGATCAGAACATCAAAGAGTGTGTCTTTCCACTTGAACTCTTAAAAGAACTGGAAATCTTCTGAAAAAAAAGGGCCCTTTAAAGGGCCCTTCGATTAAGGATTGTTTTTCGGAAATGGTTTAGGTTGAGTGTCGTATCCAAACTCAATCACAAGCTTTCTTACGGCTTGAATCTGACGTTTAGGATCGTTATCAAGTACACCATCAACTGCAGGTATCAAGTTACCATTACCATCATCCCAGAACGCTGGCATGCTCGTGTAAGGAAGGAATGACTGAGGATTAGAAATCCAGGCATCCATCCATACCGGGCGCAGTCTCTTCTTCGCGTAGTGAAGATCAGGAGCTTGAGGGGCATCTTTGTTAAATCCACCTGTATGACAAGTTGTACAAGCAAGTTCGTTCCAGATTTTAAGAGCAGCTTCTCTTTCACCTGGTTCCCACTCAACTTTCATTTCACCTTCAAAAGTTGGCTGATTCGCTCTAGCCTGGAAGCCCATAACAAGTTTGTTCAGCTCTTCATTGGTGAACGGGAATGTTGGCATTCTTACATCCACATATGGTCTGATTGGGTGAACGTTCTTTAAGAAGTCAAATAACCAATCAGTCTGAACTCTCATACCTTCACGTGTAAGATATGGAGGGCCAAAACCTTTATCTTCATAGGCTTCAGAGAGGGCACCACCAATGGAATCAATTTTGTGACAGCCATAACAGTTGTACTTATTGGCAACTTTCATTCCTTCCCAGTAAAGCTTTTCCCCTGCATTCAGTCTTCTTTGACCAGCAAGAGGAACTTTATCTGATACAAGACCAAGGAGAACTCCTACCATAGATTCCGTCTCAGCATCAGTGAGATAGAAGTTAGGCATTTTGTTAAGATCCTTAAATGGTTTTGGTACTCCCACATCCCAGATTCTTGGATTCTTCAAGTGCTGAGTTAGCCAACCCTGACGAGTGTGAGGGACGTGTTTCTGCTGACCAAATCCAAATTGCTCAACTGGCTTCGATCCTTCTTTTGTTAATTCAGGACCGATCGGAGGAAGCTCCCCTTCGAATCCAGGAATATCGTGACAAGAGTAACAACCGTACTTATTGATGGAACGTCTTCCGAGTTCCATCGTTCTTTCTCTGTCAGTCAGCTTTTCAAGTTTAGCCTTTGCTGCATCAACTGTTTCAAAAGCTGAGAAATAATCAGTTACTAGAATTTCGTCCCTGATCTTTTTATCCATGGCAGGGAAAGTAAGAGATTCAAACTGCGCGTTTTTTGAAGCAAGTAAGTAGGCCGCAATATCATTTGCCTCTTTGTCCGAAAGACGGAATGAAGGCATGATGGTTGTTGGGTCATAGTGAGAAGGTTTCTTTAACCAAGATACAAGCCAGTCAGGATCAACTTTAGATCCAAGGTTTGTAAGATAAGGACCTTTCTTCTGCCCTAATAAGTTAAATTTATCATCAATTCCTTCAACCATGTGACAGCCGGCGCAGCCGATAGTCTCAATCAAGGCCTTACCGTTATCAGCATTACCACCGGAGTACTTCTGGAATGGCTTATAGGTTTTAGCCGTGCTGATAATATATTCAGCCATGGCATTCACTTCAGCATAGTTACGCTTCTTGAACGCAGGATCAGAGTTGTTAGGCTGATCGAAGAAGTGAGGCATTCTCGACTTCGGATTGAAAGAGAATGGAGACCAGATCCAGTTTTTGATCCACTCAGCATCCTTAACTTTTGACGTAACCTTGAAAAGAGATGGTCCTGGCTTTTCCAGACCTTCCCAGCCTTCAATCTTGTGACATCCATAACATCCGTAATTTTCTATAAGCTCGCGACCTTTATTCAGCTCGTCTGCCATTGGAATTCTTACTTGCTCTTTGTGACACTTCATACACATACCTTGAGCATGCTGAAGCGGAATCATAGGCTGAGGAACCTTGTGCGGTTCATGCCAGTGATACTTTTCTTTCCATTCTTTTTCCTGGGCTGCATTCTGAGGAATGTGAGCAGGAGAATTGAAATCATTTACCCTGTCACCAACACCTCCGTGACAAGCGGTACATCCAAATTCCTTCACCGGGTGAGCAGAATTAATACCAACAGCTAATGTATCAAGACGAGGGTGCGTTTTATAAGGATTCGGTTGATCTTCATAGCCAGCTTTATCAATGAAAACGTGGCACGTTGTACATCGGTCAATTTTAGGAACATGCTGGAAATAAAAGTCATTAGTAGCTTTAGTAACAACGTACTGACGAATTTTGATAGTTGGGTCAAGGTAATCAATGAACGGAGCATTTCTGAGCATCCAGACAGGATCTTTCTCAGTTGCCGTCATCGCCTGAAGCATTCTTTCTTTATCACCAACCAATGCTTTTAAATCTTTTTCAGCTTGAGTAAGAGATGCTGTGAGAGTAGCAAGTTCTTTCTTCGCGGCAGCTTCCTTGGCATTCAAGCCTTTAAGCTTGTCCTTTCCGGCAATCTCTTGGGCCTTAAATTTATCAAACTTTACTTTCAGGCTTTTTGCTTCTTCAGGATGGTTCTCCATCAAAGCGTGTTCATACTTGAATTGAAAGGCAGCGGCTTGAGATCCGCTGACACCATTAAACATGTTCTGAACGTAAATCTGTCGCTGAATCTCAGCGATTTTTTCGTTAACTTTCTCAATTTCATCAGACTTTGATGCTACTTCTTTTTCAGCAGCTTCAATTTGAGCTTTAACTTCTTTTAATTTTTCAGAATCAATGGATCCTTCAATCTCTTTAATTTTTTCCTGGATCTTTTGCTTTTCAATATCCAGGGCCTTTACCTGAATGGCTTTCCAGGGACGAATGTAATCGTCGAATACCATCCAGATTGTAACTAAAAGGAAGATTACGGAAATAACAGCAAAGATCTTATTCAGAACTTTGGTGTCATATGCCATTCCAGGTTCACGTTTCATTTATCGCTGCCTTATAAAAAACGATTAAAGGTTTAATTCAAATTCCGGCATTGCCAGAACATACTTCAAGTTAAAGAACCAACGAAGGTACATCTTAATAGGTAAGCTCATCATCCCAAGAAGCAGGAAGACCATAAGATAATAACGAACAGAACCCATTCGTGATAAATAGTTCTTCCCCCATTTTTTATAGATCAGGGGTAGGAATCCAAACATGTAACCTAGGGTTGCAATGATCCCAAAAATCTCTCGAAGAAAAATATTCTTCGGAAGAGAAGTATTGAATAACTTAATCCACATGATTTCAGAGAGGTTGATGTTGTTTTCAGCAACAACCTTGTGGAAGTCCCAGTACTCGAATGGACCATAGAAAGTCCAGTTAGGACCACGTAGGAAAGTACCAACCTGAATCAAGTAAACCCAAAGAGCCAGCCACCCGAACAAAAACCCGGAAATAGCAAACTTCCTCTCAGAAAACGTATAGTAACCATTTCCTTTAGGGTTGATATCAATAAATGGAATTGCAATGAGACCGACAATGATTAAACCCGGAAGAACCACACCGGCCATCCAAGGGTCAAAGTACACAAGCATTTCCTGAAGACCGAGGAAGTACCAAGGAGCTTTAGCAGGGTTTGGTGCCCATGTTGGGTTAGCCGGCTCTTCAAGAGGAGCCTTAAAGAAAATCGCCCACACAATCAGGAATATTGTACAAAGAATGATGCAAAAGAGTTCTGTATAAACCAGGTTAGGCCAGGCCCAGACTTTTTCTCTGTTCTCTGGAGTGCCCTCAATAGGTTGTTCACCGCGAGCAATGCGAAGATCGTTCTGGTGTCCTTTATAAAGAGCATACCAGGTTGACCAGAAAACAAGACCATTAAGGATAATGATAGGAATGTTATCCGGCAGAGAGATGACCGAGAAGAAAACCGGGTCAGTTACCATCCAGCCAAAAACAACTAATGTTGTAATCAATAGTCCAAGACCGAATTTTTTAGTTCCAACAATATCGATTCTTTTCATCGCTAGTCCGAAAAGAACGATAAATCCCGTGAAGGAATAGAGGGGATCCGAAAGGTAGTTAATCGCTTCCTTAATCATATGTTTCCTATTCTTTTATAGTGGGGCTGAGATTCCACCATCTTTACGTACACGCCAGAAGTGAACAGCAATAAGAACTGCAACCACAAGAGGAATGAATACGCAGTGGAGAATGTAGAAACGAAGAAGAGCTGCTTCACCTACAAATCGCCCACCTAGAAGCTGGAAACGTACATCGTTTTTATCTGAAACCATAACGAAGTCACCGATCTTGGCCAGGGCTGCACCCGGACCACCGTGACCAGCAAACGGAGTTGCTTTCGCCATGTTTGAACCCACTGTAATCGCCCAAATGGCAAGCTGATCCCAAGGAAGAAGATAGCCGGTGAACGACAGAAGCATAGTTAAGATAAGTAGGATAACACCAACACCCCAGTTAAATTCACGAGGTGGTTTATACGACCCAGTCATGAACACTCGGAACATATGAATCCACACGGTGATAACCATTAAGTGAGCGCCCCAACGGTGAAGCTCTCGCATAATTCCCAACGGAACGTGTTCACGTAGTCCGATGATATCGGTGAACGCATATTCAGCAGTTGGTCGGTAATAGAACATAAGAAGTACGCCAGTCACAGTGAGTGCCAGGAATACGAAAAATGTAAGTCCACCCATACACCATGTATATCCGAGCTGAACCCCGGACTTCTTTAACTTAATGGGATGGAGGTGAAGAAAAACGTTACCAGCAATAACAGCAGCGCGGTTACGGGCATTGTTTGGTGGCCCATGACGGAAAATGGCTTTCCAGACCTGAGTGTTCGCAACTTTTTTAGCAAAACCTTCTGACATATATTTATTCCTCTACCTTGCAGCCAGAGGCTGCATCAAAAAAAATACGTTAGACTTCAATAAAAGCACCGTCATTATTCCATTCGCCCTTCTCGTAACGATAAACCTTCGTCTTATCGACAATGATTTTTCCTTCAGGGTTAAGTGAAACTTTATAGCGCTCTAGTGGACGAGGTGCTGGCCCTTCGAAATTGATTCCATTCGGATAGTAACCAGATCCATGACAAGGACATTTGAATTTTGATTCAGCTGGAAGCCATGTAGGGATACAGCCCAGGTGAGTACAGATGTTCGACATGGCGACAAGACGGCCATCCTTCTTATAAATCCAAACTCCGAATCCGTTTTTCCAACGCTCATCAACACCCTCTGGATATTCATCTGGAGTTCCAGCGATAAAATCCATAGCAGGTTCAAAGACGACGTTTGGATACAAGAATCTAAAGATTAGACTTGCCATACCAGCAGCAGCAGCACCAAAAGTTATCCAACCAACAGCAAGAAAACTAAAGAACTCGCGGCGGTTCAGACTGGTTTTTGCCTCTTCACTCATGAGAGATCTCCGGAAATAAATAAGTCAGGCCAAAAAAATGGCACTGAAAAATGGGGCTTTTTGTTTTCACCCATTATGGGTGTAAACTTCTAATTTTTCAATATTTTTAGCACCTGTTTTGCTTTTGTCGCCACTCTGACGTTCGAGTCTTCCTGTTCAACTTTTGCAACCAAATGTGCTAGTTCATTCCATTTGGATTTTTCCAAATTTTCCAAAACATTCATTTTGAGTGCTTCCACTTGCGCACCGTTCAACTCTCCGGACTGCGCAACGTCATATCTTAAGTTAAAGATCTCTTCTAATGTTGAGATTGCCTCTGAATTCCTATACTGCGTCAAGACGATTGCTGCGGCATATCTTAGAGTTTTTTCATTAGAGTTGAGTAAAGCAAGTGCCTTTTCTTCAGTATTTGGATGGTGATGCGCTGCAAGTGTTAATAAGGCAACCTGCTTAAGACCGGGATCCAAATCCTGATCAAGCAAAGCTTGTACTTTATCCCACTTGATATCTGAATTTTTTGGCATATTCCCCAAAGAAACCACTGCATTAAATTTAACCTGATGGTCTTGATCTTCCAGTGCAGCATTTAAAGTAGGAAGTGTCAGGGGGTTCTCTAAACTTCCAAGGGCCAGAACAACAAAATTTCTTGTTCGGGGATCAACTGATTCTCGGTAAACCTGAGAAAGATTTTCGATCACCCATGGGATATCCTCTTTCGGAATTTTTTTTGCTGCCAGAAATTTTGAAAGTTCATAGGCAGCAACCCATCTGTTTCCAAACGTCTTTGAATTGAGTTCTTCAACTAGATCTCGGTGATCCTTTCCTGTAGAGAGCATCTTCGTCACTCCGAAGATAATAAGAGCGCCAACAAGAACGATCGCAATCGGAACTGCAATTCCCGAAAGTGGAGAACTTTCGAGCATTTTTTTGACAGGCGGTTTCTGGTCCTTATTTTGTTCGGACATTTGATTTCCTTACGTGTAAAAATGCGATAAGTGTACGGTGGAAATTAACAAAATGATGCTTAAATTGGAAGTCTAATGGCCTATCTTCTGAGATTTTTATTACTCATTATGGTTCTGGGAATTTTAACCACCACCACAGTTGCTCTCGGTTGGCTCGACGTCGGATATGGCCACATTCAGCTGGCAATTCCGACCTTTATGTATGTCATTTTCATCCAGGCCTTTGTGATGTTTTATTTCATCGGAGTGGCCCGTCTGGTGGAAAACGTCTGGAACGCTTTGAACAGTGAAGAAAATCTTAGTGAATTGTTCGAAGAATCTCCTCCTGATCTGGAACCATATAAAAAGAAAGTGGCCAGGTACGTTCACGAATCTCAACTCTCAAAGAGACAGACTATTCCATGGACCATGCTCATGCTGGTTCTGGGAACCATAGCCTTTTTGCTCGGAGGGGCCCACGACACAGGTCTCGTCTCTAAAGTTGTTCACTCCGGAGTTGCCTACGGTTTTCTCGCCTCTATGTTTATTGGGTTCGTGAGGCAATGGTACTATCTTGGAAAAAGCCATAAATTATTGGGTGAAATGAAGGGACTTTTTGGGATCTCTCGCGACGCTATGTGACTGATTTTAAATAGTTTTTAAAGAGTTTCCCTAGAGAGTAAGTGTTCCAAACCTTTCTTCCGATAAGATAAGCATATGAAAAAGCTTATCTTTCTTTCCTTATTTGCATCAATTTCTGCTCTTGCTGCTAGTCCTGAGGTTGCGACTCCTGAGGACGGAAAACAGATCGTCTCCACTATTAAGGATATAGAAATCTCCAAATTGATTTCAGATACCAAAGAGTTCAAAGACTGTCGTAAAGATTACGAATACAAAGAAAACAATCCCAACAAGGATCAGGAATTAAAGGCCGCTGTTGCCTGCTTTCAAAAAGAGCTGGTTAATATTGACGACCCAAAAAGATTGGAACAGTTATCGGACTCCCTGAACCTTCAGACCTATGGGCTGGTAAAAAGTAACAACGCTAAAGAGATTCAAAAGTATCTTACAGATAAAATGATCGAGTCCATCACTGGCGTGAATCCTGATGAGAAGGATCAGCAGAAATTGAAAGAGAGTTTAAAGTTCGGGAAAAAGAAAGTTATTGATCAATCCCTCTTTATCAAGATGTATAAAACGCAACTTGGTAAAAACGCTCTCTTTGAAATCTCCCGCTTTTGTTTTCAAAACCTCAGGAGTAACAGTGGAACCGGTAAGGCTAATTTCATCGATCACTGGGGAAATGACATCAGTAAGGTGGATCTTCAAAGTGTAAATGATTCAGGAGAACCTGTATTCGGAAACAAATTCTCAGATCCTTCCGATAAAAAGAAGCTTTATACAGAAATATTTTCCAGTATTCAAGGAAGCGGGAACAGCAATCCACAGGCAACACAACAGTTCCTTTCAAAGTTCTTCATCGCTTGTGGACAATTAATTAAACCACTGTGTGATGAATTCAAAAAAGAAATTGCAAAAACACCTGATACATCTCAAGTAGAATTAAAAAATGATAAGAACAAACCTGAGACGACTAAAGGCTCAGCTGCTTGTCTGGCCCAATCCAGGATACAGGAATATAAGCAGGCGCTTCTCAATGCAGATAAAATTGCAAAGTATTTTGAAGAGGAAATGGATGGAAAAAATTCAAATCATCTAAGTGCTTTTATGATCGAAGGGCTGAAAGGCAAGCCGATAGGTAAGGCATTAAAAAGGTATGGAGATGGTTCAGATAAGAATGAAGCTTCGATTGATGAAATAACTAACAATAGTTCACTCGCCTTTCTGGAAGGACAGGATGATCCTCTTGTGAAAGATAAGGCGAAGGAATGTGAAGACCGTCCGGAAATTGATGGGTGTGAAGGCTTTATCTTTAAGGACGACACTCTTGGAAAAGTGAAGCATAAAGTTGAGTTCGAAATGACCCTGAAACGTGAAGTGGAAATGAAAAGGGTCAGGAAGCTGAAAGAGCAAAATGATCAAGACTTAAAAAAATACCTGGAAGAGAATGCCTTTTATGATCTTCTAAAAGATGATAAATATCTCAGGCTGACTAAAGATGAGCTCGCTAAAGAAGTTGGAGAATCCTTTGAGGCGAAGAAGCGGGCCACCTTAGCAGAAATCAATAACCGACTTGGCTCCCGACAAGTCAAAACAGATGCTGAGTTAAAAGCGCCAGGTAAAGCTGCTGAGATTGTTAAAAACTCAACTGAAGAAAGGGCACGGATGTCACAGCTCGTCCTGTTCAACAATATCATTGTCAGTCATCTAAGTTTGAAGAAAAAACTCGCCAATGGTCAGGAAGTAGATGCCGGACGAAACGTAGGCGCCTGGAAAAAAGAAGAAGAGGCACTTGCCGCAGGAAACATCGATGAGACCCTTTTTGCTAATTTAAAAGCCTCCGACGATGGAAGCAGTGGCGGGGTTGGAAACAATGAAATCTCAGGATTTGGTATCATTGATGATTTGCTCGGAAAACCGAAAGAAAACTAGATGGACTTGATCCAGATGAAGACCCTGTTTTTTCCAGGCTGATCTCCACCCTGTGAGCGGCTCTCAAAGATAGTCGCCTCACCGAGAGTCGAAACCTTTGTCATAAAATCTTTGAGGTTTTTAGAAGGAACATGAAGGTTGAAATAGAGACCTCCAGGAATCTGCATTCCAGGTTTAACGTTATCAACCTGAGCGATCCCATAGTGCTTCATCAGAGGAAGAATGTTATCCCTGATGACGGCAGGTTCAACGGAGGCCATCAGAATTCGATAGGCCTTTTTATTAGACGAGGCGTAGGAGCTATCCCTGTAACCACCTTTCTTGTTTTCTTCATACATGGACTGCTCTGTCTCTGCTTCACCAAAGCTTTTTGGAACATCGTCAACAGAAGCTAGTACAACCACGTCTGATTCCGGATCATAGCGGGATTCCAGCTTTTCATCTGCAAAAACAGTCTGGGCCTCAAGCCTTTCAAGCTCTTCAAGTTCCTTGTTAGAGAGATCAATCTGCTGCTTGGCGAGAAGGTCCTGCTCCTGATAGGAAAGAGATTTGTCGAGCCAGAAGAAGTTGGGCTCAAAGAGAGTTATCTTATTGACCAGATACTCTTCGTACCACTTATTGGTATTTTTCAGGAGGAACACAATCCCACTTAAAATGAGCAAGAGAACCAGAACTTCCTGAACGAATTTCAATTGTTTTTTTAAGCCGGTCTTTTTGCGAAAGTTCTCAAAATCAACTTTCAGAGAGAGAATATCTTTTCTTAGTTCTTTAACCAGATTCGGCCAGTCCGGATAAAGAGTGACTTCCATGTGAGCAAGAATATCGTCTTCAAATGTCCCTTTTTTTGTCGCTTCTGAACCAAGGGTCTCAACAAGGTCTTCAAATTTTAGAAACAAGTTCTTTGAACTTACGTTACTGATCTGAAAATTCTCGTTAATGAGATCTTCAAAGACCGGATAGACCTTGATGAGATGATCCCGCAGTACTGTTGAAACATACTTTTCCTGAAGATCAAACAAGAAGGCGATTTCCCTTACTGATTTCCCCTGATGTATGAAAGAAAAAGCGATGAACTTTTCAAACAACCAGTTAAGCCAGGAGATAAGAGGACCGGATTTTGCAATTTTCTTGGCATAGTCAAAGCGCTCCCCCAGTTCCAGATGCTCGATTTTATCTTTAAAAAATGAGTCCCAGAATCCGCTGAATGATTCAGCATAACGCCCTTCCCAGGCAATAGAATTGATATCCAGGTCCAGCCAGTTCTTAAATTTTTCAAAATCTGATTTCGTAAGGGTCATAATCTTTTCAATACCTGAGTGCGAGGATCAGAGTTTCCAGTAATTCTCCATAGATTCATCTCATAGTCTGTAAATTTTGCGGATTGGGACACCCATCAAATTTTGCCTGCCTTGAGAACAATCACTATATGTCAGTATGATAATGAATAATGCCATGAAAGGCATTAGGTTTCATTAAAAGGAAAAGGTTGCTATGTCGGATGTATCATCAACCCAGGCCCGGATTGCCGCCACTCAAGAGGCATTGACCAAACGACAGACTTTCGAGCTCAGAAAGTTAGGCGACACCTATGAGAAAGAGATTAATGAAGTAAAAGAAAAAAATGAGAAGGAGATTTCTAAAGTCAAAAAGGACTATGAAGTCGAATTGAATAAAGAGAAATCAGAAGCCGAAAAAAAGCTGGGTGAAGTCAGAAGAAAATATACTAAGCAGATTGAAGACGAGACCAAGAGATTCCAGAAAATGATGGAAGATCTCAAAACGAATAATACAATTCGCCTGTCCGAAACTCAGATGAACAATGAGCAAAAAATCGCTGAGATGGAGACAAAACAAAGAGAGTATCTAGAAAAAGCGCGCCAGAAGTATGAAGAAGAAATGTCAAAGCTAGAGTCTTAAAGTCCCCACCACATCTCAATCCAGGAAGGAGAATAGATGAGCCAGAAAAACCCAGAGAACGGTATTTTTATCAACGGAAAGAAACAGGTAATTGAACTCCTGCAAAGGATGGAAGCCGCTGATAAATCTCGTCTATTAAAGAATCTAAGAACAAGAAATCCAGCGCTGGCAAAAGAACTGACAGAATCTTGTATCTCTTTTGAAAGTATCTGGGACCTTGATGACGAATGCCTGAAAACTGTCGTTTCTCAGGTTCAACCTGCCATCCTTGGACTTGCCTTAAGTCTTGTACATGTAAAAAATCAAAGACGTGCCCTTTCGCTCATTTCAAGAGAACAGGCCTTACGGGCCTTCGATATCATGCAAAAAGATTTAACCAGCAACCGCAGTGAATGTCAGCGGGCGCAAGCAAAGATTCTTGAACTAGCCTTGAATCTTCATAGAAATAGAATCATTCAATTTTATTAAGTCAGTAGTTTTTTGAATTCTATTTCTAACTGAGAGGTGAATTGGTCTTCATCAATGATTGACGGATGGACCATTCTATTCTCAGCAATAAGACTGGAAGTATTCTGAAATCTTGAAATCATTGTCGTCGTCAAGTCCTGCAACCAGCCCGGAGATTTGGAAAAAACCTGCTTAAAGCTAAAAGAGCTGACTTCAATCAGTTCAGTATTTGCAAGGGATATAGCCGAGTAAGTATAGATCAAGTCCGGAACTATTGCTGATTCACCAATGATATCCCCTTCTTTTGCCAGAAACACAGGGATCAATCTGTCTTTGGAAAACTTCAGGCATAAAACTTCCCCACTTTTAATGAGGTAAAGCTTGCTGGCCTTGTCACCTTCTTTGAAAATGACGGAGCGAAATCCGAAATTAACCTTGTCCATGGAGAAATTCCTTTCTTACTCTTCCTTCTAAAAGAGTACCAAATCTCAGGCCATATGTGGAAATAGTTAATTCACGCACTAACAATCGATGAATCAGGTGATAAGTCAAATGGAGGCCCCCACGGATACTCCCTGATCTTTTTTGAAGAAAAGGGAAGAGTTCCAGAAACTGCTCAGGGGTAAAGCTCGCATACTTCTTAAATAGGTTATCAATATCCTCAGATTTAAGGACCAGTCCGTGGACATCATCCTCAACAAATTCCTTTCTTCCCAGATGCATGTTACCAAGTGAAGTCAGAGTTCCCGCTACACAGAAAAGGTCTTTACCCTGAAAATCATCGATGGCACTTCTATAATCAAGGAAAACCTTCTGCAGATTCTGAACAAAGAGATTGTCCTCCAGCCACTGAGTGGAACGTACTGCTCCCACGGGCATACTGATGGAATTGAGAATCTGGTAATTCCTCGTATTCACCTTAATTAACTCAGTGGAAGCTCCACCGATATCCATTATCGTTATTATTTCGTTTTCAAACTTCGTATCGAAGAGGATTCCCTTCGTAGAGTAGTAGGCTTCGGCTTCTGATGAAATGATATTTACCGTAACATTAAGTTCTTCCTGGATACGTTTGAAAAATTCAGGAGCATTTGAAGCAACTCTTGATGCTTCTGTTGCTGTTACAATAATTTTATCAGGGGAAATCCCAAAGGAAGCGCATTCGTCCGCATAAGATTTTATGGCATCATAGGTGGCCTGCATGGATTCCACATGAAAAGATTTTGTCTTATCAAGTTCTCTCCCTAATGCAGTAATTTCGCTCTTTTTAGATAGTTCTTTAAGTTTGTCGCGCGACAACTCAGCGATCAATAGCAAGACGCTATTGGATCCGATATCTATAGAGGCCCTAATATCTTTTGTCATGAATTAACTACTCTTACCAGCTCACCTGAATTTCGAGGATCAATTAATCCTTTTTCACAGATGATTCCGGTTATAAATTGATGATCAGTCACATCAAAGCTCGGGTTAATAGACTGAGCCCCTTCCGGTGCCAGTTTAATACCTTTTAACTCTGTAATTTCGGTCATCGCTCTCATTTCTATTTCAATATGTTTTCCATCAGGAATGGATGTATCAAATGAACTTACAGGTGCAACAACATAAAAGGGAACATTGTAATGTTTAGCAACGATAGCAAGTGTTGATGTTCCTACTTTATTAGCAGTATCTCCATTCGCTGCAATCCTATCCGCACCAACAAAAATAGCATCTACTTTATTATGCGAAAGGAGGTAAGAAGCAGCTCCCTCAACCACAATACTATAAGGGATATTTTCTTTTGCAAGTTCATAAGCAGTCAGCCTTGTTCCTTGCATATACGGTCTGGTTTCATCCGCAAGGACGTACTCAACTTTGTTGTGTTGATTGGCATATGAAATTACTCCAAGTGCCGTCCCCAGACTTCCACAGGCGAGATAACCGGTATTACACTGGGTCATTAACTTCCACTTTCTATCACCTAATCTTTTGGTCAATTCAGTTACACCAATCTTTGCCATCGCTAAATTTTTCTCATGGCTTTCTCTGATTTGGGTATGCCCGAATTCAACCAGGGCCTGATAGAGACTTTCCTTACTTCTTCCCTCGAAAACATAAGATTTCATAAGGTCAAAAC
>JBKHWS010000048.1:0-18638 GCA_046566385.1 Bacteriovoracia bacterium
CAATAAGTATTACCCTATTCCTTCTGTAGATGAGTTTTATATCGGACTTCTTCTGACAACTGTTCCCCTACTCCCCTCTCTCATTCGGAAAAAGGCCTGATGTCTAAGTGCATTCAAGGTGTCTTTTTGACTTAAAACTGCTATCTTCAGTGAATTAAATTTTAAAGCCTTCAAGCAACAAAAGGATGACGTGTGACGACACCGAATAATGAAACTGCGTCGGCCGAAGAAAAGTACCGCCTGGCCCTCGATTACCATGCTCAAGGTCGCGCTGGAAAAATCGAAATCACTGCTACCAAACCATGTTTAACAGCGAGAGATCTTTCCCTTGCCTACTCTCCTGGTGTGGCAGCTCCTTGTCTGGAAATTGCAAAAAATCCGGATGATGTCTACAAGTACACTGCAAAAGGAAACCTCGTTGCCGTTCTTTCAAATGGAACTGCTGTGCTGGGTTTAGGTGATATCGGTCCTCTTGCCGGTAAGCCGGTGATGGAAGGTAAAGGCGTTCTCTTTAAGCGCTTTGCCGATATCGATGTTTTCGACATCGAGATTTCTTCAAAAACAGTAGACGAGGTAGTGGCCACAGTTAAAGCACTTGAACCGACTTTTGGTGGTGTTAACCTTGAAGATATTAAAGCACCCGAGTGTTTTGAAATCGAAAGACGTCTTCAGGAAATCTGTGACATTCCTATTTTCCACGATGACCAGCATGGAACTGCGATCATTGGTGGAGCTGCCTTCGTTAATGCCTGTGAACTCACAAACCGTGATATTTCAAAAACCACTGTCGTTGTTTCAGGGGCGGGTGCGGCCGCAATTGCCACCGCCAAGTTCCTTCTTGAGCTTGGAGTGAAAAAAGAAAACGTCATTATGTGTGACTCGAAAGGAGTTATCTATAAGGGCCGCAAAGAAGGCATGAATGAATATAAAGAATTCTTCTCTTCTGACACTAAAGCGAGAACCCTCGCCGATGCTATGAAAGGAGCTGATTCTTTTGTCGGTTGTTCGGCCAAAGGACTTGTTTCAAAAGACATGGTTAAATCCATGGCGAAAAATCCTATCATCTTTGCCATGGCAAACCCTGATCCTGAGATCACTCCGGAAGAAGTGGCGGAAGTCCGTGATGATGCCATCATGGCAACAGGAAGATCTGATTATCCAAACCAGGTGAACAACGTTCTTGGGTTCCCTTATATTTTCCGTGGGGCCCTGGATGTTCGTGCAAGAAAGATCAATGAAGAAATGAAAAAAGCCGCCGCTCTTGCTCTTGCGGCCCTGGCAAAAGAAGAAGTTCCTGAAGATGTTAAACGTGCCTATGGAAATGAGGAGTTTACCTTTGGCAGGAATTATCTCATCCCAAAACCATTTGATAAGAGAGTTCTCACTCACGTGGCCCCGGCAGTTGCTAAAGCGGCCATGGATACCGGTGTTGCACGTGTCCGCATTGAAGACATGAATGCTTATGCCAAGTCCCTTCAGGAGAGATTAGGTCAAACCGGATCTATCATGAGAAACATCCGTTCTCGTCTTCCAGGAGCTGAGAAACCAAAGATTGTTTTCCCAGAAGGCACTCATACCAGAATCCTGAAAGCTGTTTCTATTCTGAGAGATGAGGGTCTTATTCAACCTATTCTTCTTGGTAACAAGAAAACCATCCATAAGAAGATGGACGAGTTGGGAGTTTCTAACCTCAAAGACATTGAAATCATCCATCCGGAGGACTCTGAAAGATACGATGACTATGTTAAAGAATTCTTCACCTTGAGATCACGGAAAGGGGTATCGTTCACTGCTGCCAAGGACTCTTTGAAGAGAGGAAACTACTTCGGTTCCATGATGGTGAAGAAAGGCCATGCTGACGGGATGATTACCGGTGCTACTCAGAACTATCCTGAATGTATCCGCCCAATCATGAAAACCATTGGAACAAATAATCCACAAAGACCTAAGGTTGCAGGGATTATGATGTTGGTTTTTAAACACCGGGTTGTTTTCCTCGCGGACTGTACTGTTCAGCAGAACCCGGATGCTCAGGATGTGGCGGACATTGCCCTTTCAGCAGCGCAGATGTACCGGAATGTGATGAGACAAGAGCCACGTGTAGCGTTCTTATCTTACTCAAATTTTGGCTCTAACCGTGATCCACAGACGATGAAAATGGCGGAAGCTGTGAAGATTGCCAAGGCGAAAGATGCTAATCTTATTGCCGATGGTGAAATGCAGGCAGACGTTGCAGTTAATACGGATCTTATGAAGACTCTGTTTGATTTTTGTACTCTTGATAAAGCAGCAGATGTTCTGATCTTCCCTGATCTGAACTCCGCTAACATCAGTTACAAGCTTCTGGCCCAACTTGGAGGAGCTACTCCGATTGGACCAATTCTTCTGCCTCTTAAGTACGCTATCAATATCGTTCAGCGAACTTCAACTGTAGATGAAATTGTAAACATGTCTCACCTGACTGCCCTCATCTCTCAGGAGATTAAAGCGTTCAGGGCCCAACAACAGAAACAGCACTAGGAGTATTTATGGCCTTCGAAAAGAAAATTATTTCAACAGATAAAGCACCGGCAGCAGTAGGAACCTACTCCCAGGGTGTTTTTCATAACGGTGTTTATTATTTCTCAGGACAAATTGGTCTTGATGCTAAAACTGGTGAGATGCCAGAGGGATTTGATACTCAATTGAGTAATGTTTTAAAAAACATCGATGGTCTTCTCGAGTCTCAGGATCTGAAGCGTGAGAACATCATTAAAACATCTATTTTCATGACGGATCTCGCTCAGTTTGGAAAAGTGAATGAAGCTTATACAAAATTCTTCTCTGCTCCTTACCCTGCCCGATCAACAGTTCAGGTTTCCGCTCTACCGAAAGGTGCAGTAGTGGAAATAGAGGTCATAGCAGCTCGATAATATGCTTGGAAAAAAGTACGTCTTTGAAACAAAATCAACGAGAATGCGCCGACTGTTTATCAGCGGCGCCATTACTAGTGTTGCAGTTTTTGCACTCCTGGCGACTTTCATCTTCTACATCCCGATCTATGCAAAGATGCATAAGGAAAAATCCGACGGGGCCTTCTTCCAGAAATCACCTGATGCCATAGCCGTTTTCACCGGGGACAAAGGCCGAATCGCCTACGCAATGGAGCTTCTGAAAAAGAACCCTACCGCCAAGCTTTTCATCTCGGGCGTTTATTCGGCCAACTCTTTTCAAACGATTTTAAATAAGCACGTGGCTTCCGAAGAAACCGAGGAACTCGCATCCCCGGACATGCAGGTGGATCTTGATTATGAGTCAAAGAATACCTTTGAGAACGTCCGGGAAACGGTCGAATACCTGAAGTCTAATCCTGAGCTTAAACGAGTCCTGATTATTTCCAGTGACTACCACATCATGCGGATTAATCTCATCTTCTCCCACTTCATTAAAAATCCGAAGCAGGAGTTCTATTACGATTCTGTGCCAACTGACTACACTAGCTGGAAAGAAGCCAGAAAGCTTCTTCTGGAGTCCCTGAAGATTACCCGTACATTTATTCAGCTTAAGATTCTAAGAGAAGAAAGATTCAAGGCTGACTGATTACTCCTTTTCTTTTTGATATATTTCAATTTTATCGATAACAACATTTAGATTTCCTGACATATAGAAGATCAGACTGTCCGAAAAGACTTGATCTCTGGGATCTAAAAGCTCTGGGTGATATTCCACATTAAACTCTTTTTCTCCAGGCTGATATGGCCCCCATCTGCCACCTTTCAGGCCACCCAGGGAAACTGAAAAACTTCCCCTGGATATATCAAAACTTCTTACATAAAACCTTATAGAATACCTTCTGTTGCGATCGAATTTAATACCTGTAGAAATATTATGAGAACAGAAGCCACAACCAGTGAAAGTTATGCTTTCAAAGTCTGAGGAATAAATTAATTCAGATGCAACATCCAGTTTTATCTCTTGTGAGTAAGCCTTCACAAGATAGTAATAAAGAGTATTGGGTTCTGCTGTTAAGTCATAGTAGGAAGGCTTAGTTATGTCAGTAGCAAGTACCTCATAAGGACCTTCTTTAGTTCTCCTTTCAATGGAGTACTTGAACTTTGGGTCGAAATTCCATTTGACGAGAACTTTTCCAAATTGAATTGTCGCTTCTGCTTGATTCTGTTTAACTTGTGAATAACAGAAAGAAGAAGAAACCAATAGTAAGATCAAAGTAAAAAGTTTCATGATATTCTCCGATTTGCGCTCAATACTACACTGGCACGGAATATCAATGGAGACATGATGTAACAATTACATCATTAGATTTCCTAAAAAAATTCTTCTTGAAAAATATGGACTAGAGCTCAGTAGCGGGATCGAAATCTTCAGTTGTATCCCCGTTTGCATCAGGACCAATTGTATCAGAGGACGTGCATTCCAATTGAAAAGGAACAGCAAAAACATTTAAGGTGGCCGGAGGAGTGGGGGCCAAATACTCCACAACACAGTACTGTCTGTTCACAATCGTGCTGTCGGTATACGATGAAGGTTGAGCGGTATCTGCAACGTCAGTGATCACGTAGTCATAGGTATTTGTTTGAGTCAGAACCAGGTTGTTGTCATAAGAACGTTTCGTTCTCATGAAGTTCAAGGCACTGAAATACACAGGTAAGGTCGAACGCAGACGATAGTCGTAATCCAGTTCAACCCAAGTTTCAGAATCTTCCCTTGTTCTGTCTTCCTTCTTCGTCGCAGTCATGGCGCTTGCGCTGTCAGAAACTGTGAGTGTTTTATCACACTTAAGCTTCTGAATGTTCTCGGCCATTTCTTCATTACCGGTAGTATCAAGCTTGATGAATTTGTTGGTCGTAACACCTGCTTCAGTTACTTTCAGCCGAAAGTAAACATGAGGAGGGTTCACTTTCCACACGTAGATATACGAAGTCTCCTGGGTGGTATTATTTAGCTTATATTCGTATTTCCAGGTTTGGTCACGGTGGTAACTCAACATGTAGGCATTGGAGTCTTCAACGAAGTTTTCAAAGTTACTTTCACTGGCGGCGATACATTTGGCAGCGGCCCTGGCCCGTAGGTAGGCCCTCTCTTCATCCGTCAGCCTGTCTCCAACAGCTACTTCCTTCTCACAAGCTGAGGAAGTAAGAACTGCAAGAAGGACTAAAGATAAAGTTTTTTTAGAATTTATAACCGCCACCTAAAGCATATGTTGTTACAGGATCTATATTAACATCACTTTCAGAAGTTGAAACAGAGGTTCCGGTTGCCGCCTGGTCAGGCCGGGTAAAACTTTCAGATTTTCGCTTAGTTATGTCAAAAGTATTTACAAAAGCGCTCATGAAGAAAAAGAATCCATCATGAGAAGTCAGGCTTATTCCTCCTCCCACCCTAAAGCTCGTGAGTTCATCCTCGATAGAGTGGCGGTAGTCCTCAATCACACCCGGTGTAGGACCAGTATCGTAGTGATAATTGAGGCGGTTATAGGCCCTGGCCCTGCCAACACCGGCCTCAACATAAGGCTAAACAGTGAGAAAGGCCCATTCATCTAAGAATGGATTTTTAGTCTTAAAATTGAAGAGATAGCCAAGACTTTGGGAAACATCTACCCCGTAAACCTGTCCTGTTCTCTTGGTATAAGCAACATCCTCATCCTCATCATCAGGGCCAGCGTTTAGTCTTCGGGCGAAAAGTGTTCCTACGTAGTAACCTTCGAGTTTTGTCGTCGTCATGAAACCAGCGCCGAGATAGACTTCTCCTCCAATTCCCAAACGTCCACCCCATAATTCCTGATCTCTTGGTTTAATGCTCTTTCTGGCCCCTGCGAACTCAAAGGGAACTTCATATTTCAGGCCTTCAAAGTTAAAGCTCACCAGCCAGTGGCTTTTATAGGGATTGAAAGTCCCTGTCATTTTCAACTTCAATCTGCATTACTGGAGATTCGGCATGGGTATAGAGAGGGAATAAAAAAAGAAGAGCGAAGAATAATTTATTCATATAGTAAATTATGCGTTTCGCTAGAGATAAATGTCAAAAATTTAATCTTAGGCGCGGCTCACGGAGATGACTTCTTCCATTTGCTCGATTGAACTGATGGTCTTTAACAATTCTGAGTAGTCCTTCACTTCGATCTCAAAGATAAAGCTACCTTTTTGGTCCGGCATTGAGCGGGCGATGGCAGAGCGGATGTTAATGCCAACATTGTTGATGTTTTTTGAAATCTTAGAAAGAATTCCCGGCTTATCGTGAGTGGTGACCTTGATGTTCACAGGATGCCCGAAAGTGTAATGTTTGTTCCACTCCACATGCACATGCCGTGACTTCTCGATGTCGAGGATTCTGTTACAGCCAATGGTGTGAACGGTGATGCCCCTACCACGGGTAATGATGCCGGTGATGGGATCACCAGGAATAGGATTACAACATCGCCCCATCTTCACCATGATGTCATCAAGTCCGTCTACAATGACAGCGTTATCATGACTGGAACTTTTTCTCGCTGTTCTTTGAGTCTTCTTATAGAAGCTCTCAAGTTCTTTATCATCTTCCTTGAAGTCCAGTTCATCAGTTTCTGAGAAATTGACAGACGGAATGGAAATCAGAACATCTTTAATGGGAAGGTGATTAGAGCCAATGTTAACGAAAAGTTCTTCAAGAGTTTTATAATGGTACTTTTCAAAGAGTTGCTTAAACTCGTTCTTCTTATCAACAGACTTTATGGAAGTATCAAACTTGCGCAGGGCCTTCTCGAGTATGTCCTCACCGAGCCTCCTGTGCTCATCCCGCTCGATCTTCATCAGATACTGGCGTATTTTTGTGATGGCACGGGAAGTTTTACATATTTTCAACCAGTCTTTGGAAGGTGTCTGGGTCTTGCTGGTGAGAATCTCCACAGTATCACCGGATTTAAGACGATACTTCAGAGGAACCATCTTTCCGTTTACTTTCGCTCCGACAGTTTTATTCCCCACCTCTGTATGAACGGCATAGGCGAAATCCAGAGGAGTCGCTCCGTAGCGAAGCTCCTTCACGTCTCCCTGCGGAGTGAAGATAAAGACACCGCCCACATCCAGATCGTTTTTAACCACGTCCATGAACTCAGAGGAACTCGTAACGTTCTGGTTAAACTCCATGAGTTCTTCAACCCATTTAAGCTTATTAAGCCCGTCACCGACTTTATTTCTTTCTTTGTACTTCCAGTGAGCGGCAACCCCGCGCTCCGCCACCTCGTGCATCTCAAATGTACGGATTTGAATTTCAATTCTCTCCGCCTTTGGACCGATCACAGTGGTGTGCAGTGACTGATAGTTATTCACTTTGGGAATGGCAATGTAATCCTTAAACCTACCCGGAACAGGAGTGAAGGCAGAATGGATGATACCAAGAACTTTGTAACATTCAGTGATGTTGTTTACCAGGACTCGGAACGCAAGCAGATCCTGAATCTGTTCGAAGTCCACTCCCCGCTGCTGCATCTTTTTATAAACAGAATAAAAATGCTTTGGTCTACCGGTGACTTCGCCGGTGACAGAATACTCCAGCATCTTCTCTTCAATCAGAGTAATCGTCTCATTGATGTAGGTTTCCCGCTCCCGCTTTTTCATGGCGATCTTTTCGGCCAGACGGTAGTAGATATCAGGATGAATGTAGCGAAGACATAAGTCTTCAAGATCGGCCTTAACCGAGTTGATACCGAGACGGGAGGCCAGAGGAACATAAATATCCAGGGTTTCCTGGGCCTTCGCCTGCTGCTTTTCCTTCGTCATGTACTGAAGCGTGCGCATGTTATGCATGCGATCCGATAGCTTCACGATAATCACGCGAAGATCCTGGGCCATGGCAACGACCATTTTCCGGAAGTTTTCCGCCTGTGATTCTTCTTTGGTCTTAAATTTAATCTTAGAGATTTTTGTGCAGCCTACGACAATCTGAGCAACGCTTTGGCCGAACATCTTTGCAATGTCCTCAGGAGAGACATCACAGTCTTCCACGGTGTCATGAAGGAGACCTGCCATGATCGAATCAAGATCCATTTTAAGCTTAATGAGCGTCGCTGCGACGTTGAGGGGGTGAATGATATAGGGTTCCCCGGAAGAGCGCTTCACTCCCGCATGCATTTTCTCGGCGAATTCGTAGCACTTGCGGAGAATGGCCATGTCTGTCTCAGGAAGAAGGACTTCTGCACGTTTGACCAGCTCATCAATCGTAAGGTTCGCTTCATGGGAAAAATCTATTCGTTCAGCAAACATACTTATTTCAATATTCCTTCAACCGTGGCCTTTAATTTCTTGTATGCGCTCTCAACGTCGTCATTCATAATGATGAAATCAAAGTCATGTTTGCGTAGAAGCTCTTTTTTGGCGTTTTTAATTCTTTCAAGAATCACTTCTTCGGAATCAGTTCCCCGGGCACGGAGACGTTTCTCGAGCTCTTCAACTGAAGGAGGTTCAATAAAAATGACCTTCGCCTCATCGCCATAAATTTTCTTCATGGCATCGGCACCCTGGACATCAAGATCAAACAACATTTTCCAGTTCTTGCTCGTCCCTTCGTCAACGAAACGTTTGGAAGTCCCGTAATAGTTAGAATGAACTTTCGCCCACTCGATGAACTCTTCATCGCTTATTTGTTTCTCGAAAGTTTCCTTCTTGATGAAGTAATAATCCTTCCCATGCTCTTCCCCGGACCGGATTGGCCTCGTTGTGCATGAGACTGACCACACCAGTTCAGGTATGTCGGTCTTGAGCCTACTTAATAAAGTCGATTTACCTGTCCCCGAAGGAGCACAGATGACGATCATCTTTGCGGACATGATTATTCCAGGTTTAGCGCTTGTTCTCGTATCTTCTCTAATTGTACTTTCATCTCAACTACATTCGAGGAAATTTCTGGATGGGCAGATTTTGATCCCATGGTATTGGTTTCACGCCCTAGCTCCTGCAGGAGGAAGTCAATCTGACGGCCAATTTCTCCGGTAGAGGTAAGAACTGACCTCAGTTTCACCAGATGAATCTTAGCCCGATTAATTTCCTCGTCTATTTCGAGTTTTTCCAGATAGTAAACGACTTCCTGAAGGAACCGGGATTCATCAACTTTAATATCTTTCAGTTTTTCATTCAACTTGCTGGTGAGCTTATCTTTCATCATCTCCGGGTATTGAGACTTGAGCTTTTCGACATTCTTCATGCACTCTTCATAAATGGCAAGGTGTTCGAGAAGTTTATCCACAAGCTTCTTCCCTTCCTGAGAACGGGAAAGCTTGAGTGCCGCAATGGCCTCTTCGAAGGACTTCATCACCAATGGCTCGAGTTCTTTTTCTTTCTGCTCGTCTTCATCCTTGTAAAAATCACTGCGAAGGAAATCTGTCGGCGAAACCTGAAATTCAGCACCGGCCTTTTCAAACACCGGCTTCATAAGTGACAGGAAAGCCTCCACTTTTTTTGGATCAACCTGGAACTCAGTAATGACCTTTTCATTTCTCTTGTAAGAAACAGAAATATCGAAACTGCCGCGACGGAATTCATTTTCAAGTTTTGAACGAAGGGCAAGCTCGAGACTACTGAAGAGAGAACTCATCCTGAATTTAAAATCCTTGAAGCGGTTATTCACCGTTTTAATTTCTGTTGTAATAGTAAAATTCGGGCCCGTTGCCTCGCCTTTACCAAAACCTGTCATGGAGTAAACGCTACTCATCTTAACCTTTTACTTCGTCTGAATTATCCAGAGTGAGAGTGATATTTCCCATCTGGCGGAATTTTTCAAATCGCTTCTGCATAACCACATCAAGATCTTCTTTCTGCAGAGACTGAAGGCTGGACATGATAGCTTCTTTCACTAATTTAATGGCGTGATCAGGATGGCGATGGGCCCCGCCTGCTGGTTCCTTAATGATTCCATCGATGACTTTCAGCTCAAAGGCCTTATTGGGAGAAAGCTGTAGAGAATTAGCTGCTGTCTCTGCCATCTTCGGATCTGACCACAAGATTGAAGCGCAGGATTCAGGAGAGATAACGGAATACACTGAGTACTCCATCATGAAAACTTTATCCGCGACTGCGATTCCAAGTGCTCCACCGGAACCACCTTCACCAATGACGACCGAGATGATGGGTGACTTGATGTTAAACATCTCTTCCAGATTCTCGGCAATGGCCAGGGCCTGACCTCTTTCTTCTGCACCAATTCCCGGATAGGCCCCCGGGGTATCAACAAAGGTAACAACCGGAATGGAAAACTGAGAAGCAAGCTGCATGATCCGAAGGGCCTTACGGTAACCTTCAGGATTGGCCATCCCGAAATTTCTTTTAATTTTTTCCTGGGTCTTACGACCTTTCTCAATACCGATAACGGCAACTTTCTGGCCATCAATATAACCAAAGCCAGTGACCATGGAAGGATCATCTGAAAAACGTCTGTCCCCGTGAACTTCATGGAAATCAGTGACGATTTTTTCAATGTAGTCCAGGGCATGGGGACGGGCCGGATGTCGTGATAACTGAGTTCTCTCCCATGGAGACAGTTTGGTATAAATTTCTTCCAGCATGCGATTTACTTTCGCCTGCAGGGCCTCGATCTCATGAGAAATATCAATGTTCTGGTGAGAGGCCTGTTTCAATTCTCTGATTTGATTTTCAAGTTCAGAAACCGGACGCTCAAAATCTAATGTAAAGTCCATCAAAACCCTCGGGGTTAAGTGCTAACAACAGCTATGTTTAATTGGGTTAAATTACCTTGATCGAGAGGAAATTGCACGAATTTCCTCTCCGGGAGGGGGATAAATAGCTGAAAACGGGTTCTTAGTCCCAGCCCTGAACCTGGCCGGATTCAAAGTAGATGAATTTCGACGCACCATTCATTCTATAAAGCCATCTTTCATTCTCATTACGGGGATTCCCGGCGACTTCTACTCGAAGGGGTTTTCCCCAGGATTCAAGCACATCTCCTTTGGTCATCCCCAGAAGGATGTTCTGCTGTCGAACGGCAAAGACCCGGTCTTTATCGGAAAAAGCAGGGGCCCGGCTATCAGAGAGAAAGCCTCGGCTCAGAAGATATTCTCTTCTTTCATAAGGAGGCAAACGGAGAAAATAAATTTTTTCTGATATGGTGGAAAGCTTGTGCTGATACTGATTGTAAAATTCGAAGTTCTCTTCAGTCTGAACACTTTCAAGTTCCCTTAGTTCACGTTTTAAAGTTCTCCCAGCAAGGTCATCTCTCATCTCATCTTCTGAAGCGGGTGTTCTCGCCTTTCTTTCCCTTTCACTCATCCAGTACCTTCCAGTATCTCCGGCAACAACCGGGAAGTCATTCCTGGGAGTAAAAAATGAGGAATCATCCTGCTCCATCTCCGTCAGATAGGTTCTGCCGGTATGGAAATGGGTACAACCAATCGGGAGGCTGAGGAGTAATGAAATAACTAATGGACGAAATGACATATAAAACCATCCTTGCTCTATCACGTCACGCTACCTATCGGGTGAAGCAGGAAATCGCCTAAGTCTCTTAATTCATAGGCAAAAATTTCCCTATTCTGAGTAAAAAGCTTTTTATTCACATATAAGGAGAAAATTACCGAAAAGAAGACTGATGAGTTTTTTAGAAAAACTGGAAACATTAATCAATGCCCTGCTCTTCAAATTCGCTGCTTTTATAGCAGGCAAGATTCCTGTTCCCATTAAAAATAAATATTTCTATTTCCAGTCTCTCTGGCAAAGATTTGTGCTTTTTCTGAAGAGTACCCCGCAACTGGTAAAGAATCAGGCGCCCCTGTTGATCAAGAAAATAAAGTCATCTGCTCTTGGGTACAATTACAAGGCTGCCCTTCAGGAAACTTATAAGAAGGCCTTGTCACAATACAAGGAAAAGAGCCCTGGTAAGAATGTCGGAAAGTTAAAAACAATTCTGCTCTCTCCCTTCCTGATGCTGGGCCAATGGCTCCAGGGTCTCTCAGCGGCACAATCAATGTTGCTTCTGACCTTTACTGCCGGATCTTTTCTCTCAGTCCTTGGAATCTATTTCTCAGGACAAAGACTCGCGGGCCCCGACAAGTACCGGTCTCCCGCCAGTGTAGAGGAAGAAATCCTGTATGAGCGTCCGGACTACTATAAGAAGCAAACCAAACACTTCACTCTGGTGAATGTAAGGCTTCCGGTCTATGTGGCCAACGTAAATGAGATAAAATCAGTGGACATCGATTTCACTGCGACTCTCAGTAACAGGCACAGCAGGATGTTTCTTGAAAAACACGAGTTCCATCTCCGAGATCACATCATTCTGAATATGGAGCCTTCGATTGCTTCATTCCCTCTGGAAGAAGAGGGCAAAGTCATCATCAGGAATAAACTCTTTAATGAGCTCAACTCTTTTCTGAAAGACAGTAAGATTGAGGGCGAAGTTGTCGAGCTTAAGATCATCTACGTCCTTGCTAACTAGATTTCACAATTGATTTAATCGTCTTCTCTGTGACTTTCAATCTTCTTGCAGCCAAAGCAACGTTTCCATCACAAAGAGAGAGGGCCTTTCGCACATAATCTTCCTTAAAGTCTTTCATCGGAACAAGTTCAAAAGGGTCATCCAGCGACATCAGATCCGAGCTCTGAAGGAGCAATTCCTCATCCAGTGAATCGAAATCAAGCTTGCTGGACTTCGAAAGGATTTTCTTTTTATCCAGATGTCCGAATAACTGACGTAAGTTTCCCGGCCAGGCGAGAGTTTCATAAAACTCTGTGAGCTTCTTTGAAAGGCTCACTCCTTTTTGGAGAGAGTAATACTGACAAGCTTCCCTAATCCGTTTTAAATCATTCCGCAATGAAGTGAGTTCCACTGTGTGACCGGATTTCAGCCTGAAGTAAAAATCTCTTCTAAACTTGCCTTGCTGGGTCAGAGTCTCAAGACCTCTTCCTGACGCAAAAATTAACCTTGCCTTGATCGCTGTTTCTTTAACATCTCCCACTCTTCTGAATCTGTTATTATCCAGAAAAGTTAAAAGCTTAGTCTGTAAGTCCAGGGGAAGGGAGTCGACTTCATCCAGAAAGAGAGTTCCATCTTCTGCCTCCTGAAATGCCCCGGTTTTGTCATAGAGAGCTCCAGTAAATGAGCCCTTCTTATGCCCGAAAAGTTCAGACTCGATAAGCTGAGGATTATAAGAAGAAAGATTGATGGCTATAAACTTTCCCAGGCGTCCGCTCTTCTCATGGATTTTAGCAGCGAGATGAGTTTTACCAGTTCCTGTCTCACCTTGAATCAGAATTTTAAGACTGGAAGAGAGAAGATTTTGTTCAAGGAGCACAGGGTGATCGAAGCTCCTGTTAAGAATCTCCTTAAGGTCAAAAGGATCAAAATTAACTTTGTTATCATCAATATAAAGTTTATCCAGCCTTTCAACATATGCTTCTTTAGCGGCTGAACCATTGAGCCAGAAGGCGCTTCCCTTCATTGTCTTGAGTACAAATCGTCCTTCATCTTTCACCTGATCGAGCTCCAGTCGATAATGAAAGGAGCCGGCTTCAGAAAAAGGAAGTTCGATATAGCTCATAGAGAGATTATCAGGCCTGTAGTGGGTTGAAATGAGATCAATACAGTGCCGGTTGAGAGTAAAGGCTTTTTTCCTTCCATGAACCGGAAAGATGCTGCAGCTATCACCAAGCCTTACTCCCGCCATTTCAATCTGTTTCTTCATCAATTTTCTCTGGTACATGGGTTCTCCTTATTTTAAAGACGGTCCCCCCTGTTTTCTGCTAAAATGGTTTCAAAGAAAACGAAAGATCCAGGAATCGAGCATGAACATTCAGAAAGGAAAAACGGAATTTCTCATGGGGATAGACACCGTTGAGCAACTTCAGCAGTGGCTGAACGAACACACGTTCGCAAATGGAATAGCATTCATTGGCCGTTCCAATGTCGGAAAATCTTCGCTCATCAATTCTCTCTTTGGGAAAAACACTGCCAGGGTTTCAAAAACTCCGGGACGCACCAGACAAGTGAATATTTTCGACTTCATTGTTGAAAACAAAGAAACAAAGTCCCTTGAGCATTTTTACCTTTTTGATGTCCCCGGATACGGCCATGCAGAAGTCTCCAAAGAAATGGGAAAGAACTGGCAGAACCTTCTGGATACTTTTTTCCGTCTTTGCAGCGAAAAAATACTTCTTCTGAATATTCAGGATGCCAGACATCCATTGCAGGAAAGTGATGTGCTCTTTCAGGACTATATTAAAAGCTTTGATCTTGAAACTTATGTTCTTTTTAACAAGCTGGACAAGCTCAAAACTCAGAGTGAACGTGCCAAGCTCAAAAACCTGATGCCTGAAATCTACAAGCAGTTTAAGTGGGTCAAACAAATCCATTTTGTTTCTGCCGAAAAAGGCGACGGGTTGCCGGCGGTTGAACAGTCCATCATCACCTTCGTAAAAAGAAACAGCGACATGAAAGGGTTTAACTAGCCCATGTTACCGGTCTCAATTTTCTCCTATTTGTTCCTGATACTGCTGATGGCAGGTTGTTCAACTTCAAAGCCAGTTTATGTAAGGCCAGTTGAATCTTCTGCGGATTCAATCATCGTGAGTGGCAACTCGGACAGAAGAACCGCCGGTAAAATAAGGTCTGTTTTCTTTGCTTCAAATATGCACTCCCTTAACTCCCGGGCCAAAAAAGTTCTGAAGCAGAATGCAGATTTTCTGAAAAAACATCCTTCACTGGTTTTAAGCATTGAAGGCCACTGCGACCAAAGAGGATCTAAAACCTACAATTCCCTACTGGGGGCCAGAAGGGCCAAAGCCGTCATGGACTTTTTGATAAAGCTTGGAGTTTCTACTGATCGCCTGAAGACTTTCTCCTGGGGCAATGAAAAACCCCTCAAGAAGGGAACAGACAAGCATTCCAGGGCCTGGAACCGCCGTGTTTCCTTTGTAATTGTTGATTAACGCTAAAACTGACTGATTTGATCCCGGAACTAATGTTTGTGTAGAGTAATAACCCCGATAGGGGTTATTATATCCGAGTATGTTAAATTTCGAGCACCTTCTTCTGTCCGCTGAAGATGATTTAAAAATTAATAAGATCTTTCATGAGCTGAGAGAGAAATACAAAGACTACAAGGATCCCTGGGGATTCAATCTTGACCTTTGCGAGAAAGCTCTCCGAAAAGTTCTTCCTCTTTATCGCTCTTACTTCAAGGTAAGAGTCTTCGGAGCAGAAAACGTTAAGGATCATTCCTATATCGTGGCCTCTAACCATACCGGACAGATTCCTATAGATGGCATGCTTATCACCATCGCTTTTCTGATGGATGTTACTCCACCGAGGGTTCTGCGTGCAATGGTTGAACGCTTTATGGCCCAACTCCCCTTCATCGGAGATTTTACTGCACAAACTGGATCAATTCTCGGAGACAGGGCCAACTGCTCTTATCTAATTGATCACGGCGAATCCATTCTTGTTTTCCCTGAAGGAGTTCGGGGGATTTCAAAGAACACTCCGGACTTTTATAAGTTAAGACATTTCTCAGAGGGCTTTTACCGTATCGCTCTCCAGAAAAAAACACCCATTCTTCCAGTCTGCGTGATCGGAGCGGAAGAAATGTATCCCTTCGTCTTTCATTCAAAGAAACTGGCGAAGATCCTGAAAGTACCGGCACTCCCGATTACGGCCAACCTTTTTCCGCTTCCCTCACCTATTGATATTTATATAGGTCCAGAGATCCCGATTCCTGAAAATCTTGAAGCCGAAGCGACAGAAAAAGAAATAAAAGAAAACGTTTTCCACATTGAAAATACCATAAAGAGAATGCTCATCGGAGGTCTCAAGAATCGCCGTCCGTTCTTTGATCCATTAAGAAAACCTATTTCAAGATTTGTGATCAAGGAATTCAGACATAAGAGGCATCATGAATAAGACAAAAAAAATTCTTATCATCGGTATCGCTGGTGGACTTGCTCAGATGACAGCACGATTAATTTTAACCGAACATCCCGACTGGGAAATCACCGGGGTTGATTCGCGGGATGTGTCCACTGTATCCCCCCTTAAGGGACTAATAGCTCTCAACATAAGATACTCCCGGGGAAATTTTGAAAATCTCTTCAGGACCCATCATTTTGATGTTGTTTATCATTTGGGAAGAATCAGCCATTCTTCCAATGAACAAAACGTTCTGGCAAAGAGAATTGATCTTTCAGTCATGGGGACAAATCGTATCCTTGAACTTTGTGAAAGATCGGGTGTAAAAAAAGTAGTTATCCTTTCTACGTTCCACGTTTATGGCGCTCTTCCTGACAATCCCATCTTCCTCCCGGAAGAGGCCCCACTTCGTGCAAGCATCAGGCATCCTGAACTTCGTGACGTGATCGAGATGGATCAAATCTGCACGAACTGGATGTGGAAAAACCAGAATACTATTTCTACTGTCGTCCTTCGTCCTTGTAATATTATCGGGACACAGATTCAGAATTCGATGACCAGATTTCTTTCAGGACCAGTCGCTCTCTATCCAATCGATTTCAATCCTTTCTTCCAGTTCATTCATGAGTTCGATATGGCACATGTCCTTTATAAAAGCCTCGAGCACGTCCCGACTGGAACTTACAACGTATCCGGAAATGACTTCATTTCTCTCCGAGATGCTCTTAAAGTTGTGGGAACTAAAGGGATACCTTTTCCCATGATGCTTGCAGGTGGATTGAATGAAGTGCTCAAAAAGTTCAGTATCAATGTGCCAGACTATCTACTGGATTATCTAAAATTCTCCTGCCTCATTTCCAACACTGAACTTAAAAAGCATCTGGGGCCGAACTTTTTAAGGTTTTCGGTTCAGGAAGCCCTGGAATTGATCAAATTACGCTAAGCTCCCAATTGACGATCAGACTGCTTATCATTAAAATCTGAACTTCAATGGCTTCCTGGCGGAATGGTAGACGCAGCGGATTCAAAATCCGCCGTTGGCAACAATGTCCGAGTTCGAGTCTCGGGGGAGCCACCAACTATCACTTTCTTTGTGAGGTCTTCATGCCCAAGCCTGATATAAGATGGAAACAAAGACTTAGCAATTTCTTAAGGGCGCTTGTTCAACTTGAAAATGCTGTAAAACTTGCAGGAGAAAGAAAACTTTCTGATCTTGAAAAGCAAGGTCTCATACAGGCATTTGAGTTCACTCATGAACTTTCCTGGAATGTCATGAAAGATTATTTTGATTATCAAGGAGCAGCTGAACTCATTACCGGTTCGAGGGATGCCACTAAAGAGGCTTTTAATAAGGGAATTATCCAGCAGGGTGAGATCTGGATGGAGATGATTAAAAGCCGCAATAAAACATCCCATACGTATGATTTAAATGTAGCTGATGATATTGTAGATAAAATTTTAAAACTATATTTCCCTCTTTTTAAGTCCTTCCAGAAGACAATGGAAGAACTTTCCTCCAGATGAATTCGTCAGAAAAATTTGGTCTTAAACAAAAGACTATCGAAGCCATGAACTCCGTTTTCTCGAAATATGCTCAAATAGAATCAGTCATCATTTATGGTTCCAGGTCAAAAGGGAACTATAGGGAAGGTTCTGACATTGATTTGACTATTAAGGCCCCCAAACTCACTACAAGTGATCTTCTGAAAATTGAAAATGAACTGGATGACCTCATGCTACCTTATAAAATGGACTTGTCCCTCTTCCATCAAATTGAAAATCCTGATCTCCTTGACCACATACAAAGAGTGGGAACTGAATTCTTTAAGGGACCCACTTAAAAGTCAAAAATCATTATTCTGAATGACCTCGGATGCAAAATAAATTGCACCCGAGGTTGGAGATTTCATTGTCAAAACAGTTCTTAAAATAAGAAATCTGCTCCCGCAACGAATTTTACTGATTTAGCATCTTTGACTTCTGAATTTACTCCTGAATCCTTAATCTCATAATCGAAGTCCTGGGCCTGCGAATAGGATCCCCCTAGATTAATGATAACATTCGGACGGACCGCATATCTAGCCAAGGCACCAATCTCAGAAGTTGTCACAGGATCAAGAGTAATCTTAGTTTTTCCTGCTGATGATTCTTGCTCATAACTATATTTACTTGCGCGGCTTACGTTGAGTGAAAACTGCAGCATAAGTGGTTCCACCGGACGGAACTGAACTGCGCCTAACAGGGAAGTCACTAAGTGGGCGTCATAGTCAGTGTCCTCATCCTCCAGACCTGATCCATTATCAATTTTTCCTTCGGCTTTTCCTTTGAAATTATACTCAGCAAACAGACCGGCAATCCATTCAAATTGAGAAGACACTTTTTTACCAATTCTAGCGCCAACCTCAAGTGAATGGTGAGGGTCAATGGCGTTACCATTGGAGGAAGTCGATGCGTCTGCCGCGTAACCGTATTCGGAGGTACCTGGCTTAATGCTAAGAGTTGCTAAGATATCCAGATTAAGCTGACCCCCAGTCTGATCCATCAAACGATAACTTCCATTGAGAAGAATGTTTTGCAGGCCCTTTTCGCTATATTCCTCATAGTTTAATGGAGCAGTTCCCACATCTTTCTCTTTCACCTCGCTGGCGAATGTGTAATTAAGACCTAGCCCAACATTGAAGTTGTCTTTTACAGCATAGCTTGCACTGTTTCTCCAGATGCTCTCCTTTCTCTTCACCTTTAAGTAATCTGAATCC
>JBKHWS010000048.1:18648-18887 GCA_046566385.1 Bacteriovoracia bacterium
GGTCTTCACAAAATCCACAGCAGTCGAGTAAGCCACGTCGTCTTTTTTGGGAAAAAAGTTAAGATCCCCAAAAATCAGTTCATTTCCGAATG
Source organism: Bacteriovoracia bacterium (assembly GCA_046566385.1). Classification (GTDB taxonomy): domain Bacteria; phylum Bdellovibrionota; class Bacteriovoracia; order Bacteriovoracales; family Bacteriovoracaceae; genus Peredibacter. Next base: position 18,741 of record JBKHWS010000048.1, read on the forward strand.
CACTACCGCAAGCAACCAAACCAACAAAGCTCAAAATCCGCTTCATCATTCCTCCATTGAATAAGTTAGCATTAGTATTGAAATCTTATATTTCAGTAAAAAACAAACATGTAGACTAAAGTATGCGTTAATTATTGAGGAAGACTT
>JBKHWS010000049.1:0-18564 GCA_046566385.1 Bacteriovoracia bacterium
AGCCTTCATAAACATTCAGAAGCCCTGCCTTAAAGCTATCGTCGAATTGAGTCCAGAAGCCAGTGGGATGCCACTTTAATACATCTCCCTCGTCTTCAAAATGATTTGATCTTAAATCTATAAAAAGACCGTAAGGGGAAAAGAGCTGAAGAAAATAGATGGTCAGAAGCTTTTCACCCATCCATTTGTCCTTCCTTACAGGTTTGTGATTCATTGCTTCACTTGTTAACACTATGTTGTAAGGGTCGAGGAGTACTTTCTGAGAGTGAAAAAGTTCTTCGAAACCCTCTTTTTGGATTATGCGACGGGAGATTTTAGGAAGTTCTGAGGCAAGTTCACTCCATTCAACGGTTTTAAATAACACAGTGGGTACGTGTTTCGATAACTCTTTCAGAACTCCTGGTAAGATTCTCATCAAAATCATCCCCTGATTATGCTACACTCGTGAAAATATTCACAGGGATTTGTATGAGAAAAATCCTTATTGCAGGTGCAAGTGGTTTCATTGGACACGCGTTAATTGAGCGTCTACTTGCTGATACAGACAGAGAAATAGTGGCACTTTCCAGAAGGGAGAGGGAGTCTCATCACTCCCGGCTTATATGGAAGAAGTGCGATTTATATTCACTTAAGGATATTTCTATTGCTATGGAAGGCTGTGATGAAGCCTTTTATCTTGTACATTCAATGTTGCCCTCTGCTTCTTTGTCACAAGGTACTTTTTACGATTTCGATCTTATTATGGCCGATAATTTTATCCGTGCCTCAATGAAACATCAGTTAAAACATCTCATTTACCTGGGAGGAATGATTCCTGCGACTGAAGAATTATCCTGGCATCTTAAAAGTCGGTTGGAAGTGGAACAAACCTTCAGATCTTCTTCAATTAAGACAACCGTTTTACGTGCTGGCCTCATTATCGGCCCTCACGGTTCTTCCTTTACCATTTTACAGAGATTAATTGAAAGATTACCTGTGATGATTTGTCCGGACTGGACCAATACCAGGTCTCAGCCAGTTGCCTTAAGTGATGTTTTAAAAGTCCTCTGGAGATCATTCAATGACCTCTCTATTCAGGGAAAAATTTATGATATTGCAGGCCCGGAAGTCGTTACATATCAGGGACTGATTACAAAAGCCGCTGCAAAGATCAGAAAATCCAGAAAGCTTTTTTCATTAAACATTATCCCCCTCGCACTTTCGCGGTTATGGGTAACTTTGGTGACAGGAGTTCCAAAAAATCTCGTTTATCCTCTGGTCTTAAGTCTCAGGCATGAAATGTTGCCTAGTCCTTTGCATAAATGGCCTTTCCCGGAAGATCTGCAAACCCCTCTCGATGAGGCCCTGGAAAGCGCCCTCGTAAAAAATGAAAAAAGCTACAATGCCTATTATCCTTTGGAAAAAGATGTTCGATCAATACAAAGACTGGTTTTACCACCCGGAAGAAATGCCGAATGGGTAGCTCAGGAATATTTCAACTGGCTCCCTCACTTTTTTTCAACATTAGTCAGGGTTGTGGTTGAAGGTAATCGTTGTACTTTTTACCTTATCCATCCTTCCATTCACATTCTCATTCTGGAAAAGAGTGTTGAAAGGAGTACCAAAGACCGGCAGCTCCTGTATGTTGTAGGGGGAAGACTGGCAGGAGAGATGGATAGGGGAAGACTAGAGTTCCGTGAAGTGTTGGACCATCGCTATGTAATGGCAGCATTGCATGAATTCAAACCCGCCCTCCCCTGGTATATTTATCGCTGGACTCAGGCCATTGTTCATATCATTGTCATGAAGGCGTTTGGTGAACACATGAAGTGGCATGTGATTTCTCAAAGAAAGGTATCGAAATGAATATTCTTGTTACAGGTGCCAATGGATTCGTCGGGCAATCACTGGTTGAACGATTAGTGGAAAATGGACATCACGTCATTGCCCTCGTCAGATCGAAGAAGAACATCAAAAGAAAAATTGAAGGAGTTAAGTGGCTTGAAGGAGACCTTCTATATCCGGAAAAGCTTCCTGAGTTAAAGGAAATTGAAAAGGCCTATTACCTTGTTCATGGTCTAAAAGGCGAAGAGGGAGAGTTTGAATATCATGAAGCCCTTGCCGCAGTAAATTTCCTGAACTGGATCAGACCGACAGGAGCAGGGATTATTTATCTCGGTGGCCTTGGGCCTAAAACTGAAACCCTGTCTCCTCATCTGAGGAGCAGGCATCTAACTGGGGCCATTCTCGGATCAAGTGGGTTGTCGAGCATTGAGTTCCGGGCCAGCATAATTCTGGGTGAAGGATCAATTTCATTTGAAATGATTAAGGCCATTTCAGAAAGACTACCATTTCGTCCTGATATGACTTTATTGCAGCAACCTTGCCAGCCCCTTGCTCTCGAAGACCTTTTAAAATTCCTTGAAGCAGCTTTAGATTTACCAAATGAGGGGCACAAAATATTTGAAATTGGTGGTCCTGATGTTGCCACATATGGAGAACTTCTTGATCTCTATGCGGAACTCTCAGGCTATAAGAGAAAAAAGATTAAAATCCCGGAAGTGGAAGCGAAGGTACTGATGAAGGTATTGGATTACTCTATTCCTGAGCTCTCCCAGGTTGGCAGAAAGCTTACTGAAAGTCTTGAATATCCGACGGTGGTCACTAATGATATGGCCAGAAAGTTTTTTCCGGACATAAATCCGCTTAATCTTCGTGTGGCCATGGATAAGGCAAGGGCACAATCGAGAACAAATTATCCGACTTTGTGGGAGAAAGACTTTCTTAAAATGCTTCTTTCCGACAAAATCTTAACCCAGTCAGGACTTCTTTCTCCTGAACTCTTGCGAAACCTTGAAAAAGTAGGGAAGCTTAGAGATATCTTTTCAAGAAAATAAGAATGAAAAAGTCGATTGGTATTTTTGATTCAGGCTTAGGAGGACTCACTGTCCTTAAGGTGCTCTCCCAGAAGTTTCCTCAGGAGTCATTTTGCTATCTTGGAGACATTGCCAGACTTCCTTATGGGAATAAGTCTCCGGAGACTATCAAGAAATATGGACTTCAAATTCTGAGATTTCTGAAAGGTCAGAATGTAAAGGCCTTGATCATCGCCTGCAATTCAGCTTCTACTGTTTTTCTTGGAGAGAGTGAGTTCGAAGGTATTCCTCTTTTGAATGTGATTGAGCCCGGAGCAAAGGCCGCTCTCGAAACTTCTATAGATAAGAAGGTTGCGGTGCTGGGAACTTCTGCAACAATTCGTTCTCATGCTTATGAGAAAACTCTGAAGAAACTGGATTCAAAAGTCACAGTAATTGAACAGGCCTGCCCCCTTTTTGTCCCTCTGGTAGAAGAAGGCTTTATTCATGATTCAATTACTGAACTGGTGGCGGAAAGGTACCTTTCCGACATCAAAAAGGCCCAGGTTAAGACCGTCATCCTTGGTTGCACCCATTATCCAGTCCTTAAGGATGACCTTCATAGAGTTCTTGGTCCGGATGTAAAGTTAGTTGAAAGTGGTGAAGTTCTGGGCCGGCAACTGAATGAACTTTTTCAGTCTAATATCCTTTCAAAAGAGTCCGATAATTCCCGACAGATCCGGGTGTGTATTACAGACCTGACTGATCATTTCGAGAGGTTGGCCCATCATTTGATGGCCCCTGAGCCAATTGGTACACTGGAAAAAGTTATTCTCTGACGATTTTTTTCTCACATCATCTCCTGAACCGTCGATAAGACTTTGAGTATGTTCAAGGGAGATATCATGTCCAATGATAAAAAAGTTGTCGATTTCAATGAAAAAAGAAAGAAGAGTATCGAGCAGAAGAGACGTACTTTTGAAAGGGTTGTCTTTCAGGAATTTCTTGGAGTCTACACAGTAATTGATGATCAGGGAGCAGGATTTCCCATTAAGCTTCTGGATATTTCTAAAGACGGTTGCCAGTTTCAGGTGCCGTTCAGTTTAAAGGCTAAAAATCAGTTTAAATCTGATACAGAAGTAACTTTAAAATTATTCTTTACCAAAGGAACTTATCTCCCTGCGATAGTCACAATTCGTCACGCAAGTGAATATATCGATCAACAAGGTGATGCATGGTTAAGACTTGGCGGAGAATTTGATTCAACTCTTCCTAGTTTTAAGGCCCTTTCCAGTTTTATTGATTTCATCTACCAGTATGCGGAGTACTCATGTGTCGATAAAGGTGAATCCAAAGTTTTCTTCCTTTAATATAAAGGCCCTTGAATGGGCCTTTTTTTTTTATCTTGCATAGCTTCTTCTTCAGCTAATTTATCGCTCTCTTAAATATTCTTTGATACAATTTCCCCCTATGAAACTCGCCATACTTGGACATTCTCCATTGGCACTGGAAGCTGCGCTCCGGTTCCACCTCCATGGAGCTGCTTTTACCTGGTTCTTAAATAAGGATAATTTGTCTTATTTTGAATCTTCGGAGCTGCCGGGTGATGCATTTGTATCAGACATTGGTAAAGGTGTTTTGAAAGAATTGGGAAAGGAATATACTGCTTCTTCTTTCAACTGGCAGGTATGGGAAGATCATTATGAAAGACCATTACTGGATTATCTTAAGTCTCATCAGGAAATAAAGGATGATGAATTAGTATCTGTTACAAAACGTTTCCTCGCCCCTTTAGAAGTGATTAACGGGAAGTCCCGCTTTCATGATTTGTTCCGAATAATATACAAGGTTAATCCCAAAGAATTCATCAATGAGCAAAAAGAAAGCAATCCTGAAACATATCAGAGACTCACTGAAGAGTTTGTAAGCTCTCTTGCCAGTAGCATTGAAATGTATCAGGATTTTGATCTCGTTTTAGACCTAAGAAATGATCTCAGTTACTCCTCTCTCTCTGTCTCCGGTCGGGCATTGGGAGAAGGAAGACGGGCAGACAAGGTAAAGTATGCTCTGGAAGCATTGGAAACTGCTGAAGGCCTTGAAGCTACGCCGGAAGCAAGAGAGGTTGCACTCATTGGTTCTGATTCCTTGTCTGCTGAAATACTGCTTTCACTTGAATCATGGCTTAAAGATCAACGTTCAAGATTATTTGTCATTAGTCATGAAGAACAACCTTTTAAAAAGTTCCTCGGAGAAGCAAATCAGGCAACGGCCCGGAAGTTAAATGAATTTTTCCTGGAGCAAGAAAAAGAGTTTCAGGGAGAGATTGAAGTCTTTACCAGAAAGCTTCGTGAGTGGCAGGAATTGGATGACTTCGTCCAGGCCAAGATGCCACGTCCGGCAGAACCTATTCCAAGGGTGAACTTTTTTTCCGGACATAATGTCACTGCGGTTGATGAATTAATTGACCGCAAAAGAATGTTCCTCACTCTTGAAATGCCGGAATTCAGAGAGGGAAAAAAGCATCCTGAAAATAACTTTCTGGATCTTAAAACCATTGGCGTAGATCTGATTCTTTCAGGCCATGCCACCAAAGATGCTTCAATCGTTCAGGTTGACCAGAGCGAGAAAGGCTACTTTGATCTGACTCCTACCAGACCGAATCTCAAGACTGGATGGGAGAAAGATCTATCAAGGTTAGAAGGAATTGAAGATGAAATATTTAAATTGTTTTCTCCTGTTGATTCTCATTAGTTGCTCTAATGGAGAAGTAAGGCAAGCTCCCGTTGATTCCCCTTACAGAACTTCAGGGCTTGAGCAGTATTTTCTTCCGGAGTTACCGACCTGGGCAAATAGCTCTGCTTCCGGGCAGTGTTTTAAGAGGAGCCCTTTCCAATATCTGGAATTTCCGAAATTAAACATCACTTATCAACTTGAGTATCAGGAACTGGTTGAGCTGCAGGCCCAGTATAACGAAAGACTGGAAGCTTATTTTCGTTCCACCGCAGTTCGTTTTCTAAAACCTGTTGAGCAGGCCGCTTTTTTCACCAACACTCTCGAGAATGTCAGAGGCGGTGTACGAAGTTTTAAAATTCCTCCTGAAGCCAAAAAAGTTGATATCATCTGGCTTGATCGATATGTGGCCCTGAACCTGGTTTCTGAGTTAAGCAAGATGAATGAGATGGGACGATTTGATGAAAGAGTGCCTGTTCTTTTTACTTCCTGTTTTTCAAAGCAGGATTTAAACCAGTGGCTCATTGAGAATAACTTGGATCAGGTTGGTTTTTATTCTATTACCGCTGAATGGCTATCGCCATTTGGTTCTGATCTTCAGATTAAACCAGGCCTGCAAATTGAAGTCAAAAAACTTTTGGGGCCTGACAAAGACGTTCGTTTTGTAGCCCCGAGTGAAATTCTATTACCTACCGAGATTGTACTTTAGAAGGAGCATTTATGTTTGGAATGATGAAACAGGAAAAATCAACTCATAAGGAAAACGTTAACGGATTATCGGCCGTTGTTAAAACGAATTTGGGGGAGTTTGAAATTGAGCTTTTTCACAAAGACACTCCTGAAACGGTGTGGAACTTTGTTAATCTTGCTGAAGGTAGACAAAAAACCAGTAAAGAAGGTCCATTCTATAACGGAACCATATTTCACCGTGTGATTCGCGGATTCATGATTCAAGGTGGAGATCCTGAAGGTTCCGGCCGTGGAGGCCCTGGTTATCGTTTTGGTGACGAGTTCCACTCTCACTTGAAGCATGATTCTGAAGGCATTCTTTCAATGGCCAACGCAGGACCGGGGACGAATGGTTCTCAATTCTTTATTACTCTTGCTCCAACTCCTCACTTAAACGGTCGCCATACAGTTTTCGGAAAAGTGATCCGTGGAATGGATGTCGTGAAGAAAATTGGAGATGTTCCTACGGGTGCAATGGATCGACCAAAAAGTGATGTCGTGATTGAATCCGTGGAAATTAAAAGATCCTGAATAAGATAGTGGCAGGTCGGTTAATTTATCTGGCCTGCCATGACTTTATCGACCATGAGCTGAATTGTCTCATTGCCGTTAAACCTATTCACTCCAAGAGTAAACTGAACAGTAAGTCCCGCTTTCCCTTGCAGCTCAAAAAGTTCTTCCGGGCTCAGCTCATTCCACTTCCCGAGATAATTGAAACTTACTCCCTGAACAGATGTCTTTGAATTGACTCCTGAAAATGTCCAGCGCACATGAGCATCTTTCATGATCCGGTAGTTTTGAATGATGGCATTTTTCATCCTGAACACGGGTTTTTCATGGCCAGGTCCGAAGGGCTCTAGTCTTTCGAGATCTTTTAAAAGGTGTGAGCTTATCTCTTCAATACCAAGTTCCACATCAAAACTACTTACTTTGGTTCTAAGACTGGATGGTATAGGTGCAAGAAGATCCTTGATTCGTTTTTTGAATTCATTCAAATTCTCTTTTTTCATGGAAAGTCCGGCGGCGGCCTTATGGCCTCCAAACTTTATAAAGAGATCTTTGCATTGATTCAGGAGTTCAAAAATATTCAGTTCACCTGCGGCCCTGCAGCTGGCCTTGATGACACCTTCTTCTTCGGCATTAGTGAAAACGATGGCGGGAACTTCAAAGGTCTCTACGAGCTTGGAAGCTACGATGCCTATGACTCCTTCGTGCCAGTGGGGCCGGTACATAATATTTATAAGAAGTTCATCAGAGCTAAGCGCACTGATAACGTCTTTCTTTGCCTCTTCAAAAACTTCTGCCTGAATCATTCTACGGTCGCGGTTGGCAACTTCAAGATGAGTGTAATGCTCGCGACATTCAGAGTAAGTCTCAGCGATAAGCAGTCTCAAGGCTCGATCAGGGTGATCAAGTCTTCCTTTTGAATTAATATGAGGGCCTACATGAAAAGAAATTCTTTCTGAAGAAATCATATGGGCCTTTAGTTCTTCCGGTTGAAAGAAGGCCTTAATACCTGGATATTGGCTTGTAGGAATTTGTTTCAATCCATGTCTTGTCAGTCTGAGATTAAGAGGGGACATACGTGCCAGATCAGAAATTGTTCCTATCGCAACAAACTGAAGGAGAGGATAAATACTTGGAGTTTCTGTTCCCAGTTTCGCAAGATCATTTTTTATCTGCAGTGCGAGAGCAAAGGCAACACCAACTCCTGCCAGAGGTTTCAAGGGGGAATCCGCCGGTTCGTCACGTCTTGAAGGATTCACTATAGCATAAGCATCCGGGAGAGTCGGAGCTCCATCGTGATGATGATCGGTAATGATGAGGTCGAGTTTTCCTTTGGCATATTCTGCTGTAGTAACACTCGTGATTCCACAATCTACCGTGATCAGCACTTTTACGTTTTTCTCGAGAGCAGCATCAATTGATGAATTATGAACCCCATATCCTTCAATAAATCGACTGGGCTGAAAAACTTCAACTTGCACTCCAAGCATTTTGAAAAAGTGCCAGAGAAGGGCACATGAAGTCGTTCCATCTACGTCGTAGTCTCCATAGACGCCGATCGTTTCACCTTCATTCATGGCCTTGATGAGCCTGTTTGAAGCTTTTTCAAGATCAAGCATTTCAGTAAGGGCGGGAAGATCTTTTAAATTCCAGGATAATAGATCCTGCACTTCAAGAGGAGAGAATCCTCGTTTTTTAAAAAGCCTTACCAGTACGGGGTTTAGTTCAGAGGAAGCGTGAGAAGTTAGTTCCATATATTGAAACTAACACAGAGGTTTTAACTTTCACCACAAAACAAACAGACCTTTGATCAAATCTTCTTCCTCAATGAGATCTGTTGGGTAGAAGTGGTTTTCCCATTTTATCTCTTTATCATGGTGAATTTTATCGAAGTAGCGAAGCGGGAGAAAAGACTTGTTGCAGTGCGCGCAGCGTTCAAGCTCTTTATTCGATTCATTTATTTTTAAACAAGAATGGCATGCCCGAATAAGTAGTTTTTCTTTAGATCTTTTATTAAGTTCCATGTGGCCCCGCAGGTTGGGTCATAGTTAGATAAAGACTTTTCGGGCCAAGGAAGTTTTTCTTTAGAAGAAGTCGCCTGATTTTGAATCAGGCGACTTGGTTGGTCAGGTATTAAAACTGAGAAACTGTCGGAACTTGTGGAGTCATATTGAAAGCAAAGGGCTCACTTCCAAAATTTCCTGTATTCATAGGTACTGTGTTGAACCTGGAATCTCCAAAGTAGTTAGTAGGCTGAAGAGTCCATGGAGACTGCTGTGGTTGCTGCTGCAAATGGGCCTGATCAGGATAGAAGCCTTGTGAAGATCCTGGGTTCATTTGTGGCATCTGATGGCCATAATTGGTCTGCGGTCCCTGATTAAAGATATTAATCTGGTTTGGCTGGCTTCCATTCGGCATGTAAATCCAGTTACCGGCAGCAAAAGGCTGATGATACATATATGGATTTTGGATCTGGAAATTTGATCCATAAGAGTTCGACATCATATTTCTTTGGTTCATCTGAACCATCATTTGTGCCATACCCATCATCGTCTGTAGAATCTGATTCTGTTGTTTCAGAAGCTCTTCTACCTGAGCGGTCAGAACCTTGTTCTTTTCATCAGCTTCACAGACTTCTTTCTTAGGCTCATCCTCTTTTTTAGGCTCTTCTTCTTTAGGTTCCTCTTTCTTAGGTTCCTCAGAATCTGCTACCACAACAGGTTTATCTTCTTTTTTAGGTTCTTCTTTTTTAGGCTCTTCAGTATCGACAACGACAGGCCCGTCTTCTTTCTTTGGTTCTTCTGTCTTGGGTTCATCTGTCTTTGGCTTATTCGCCTCGGCAACCAGAACTTTATTGGCATCCAGGTCATTTAAAAGACTTTCAACAACATCCTTCGATTCAAGAAGGGCCTTCATTGAAGCTTCTTCTTCCACCTGGTCAATGGCCTGTTTTTCCTTTAACGTTTTGAGTCCGCCCTCTACCAGAAGAATGTCTATTACAAGCGACTCAACCTTTTTCTCCTGTTCTGCCACGATCTCTTTATCTGATTGATCTTTTTTAAATTCATCTCTTTCTTTTTTAAGACTTACTTGAAGATCATTTCTTTTGACCTTGAATTTTTCCAGGTCAAGTTCCAGGTCCTGAGCAAGTGACTTCTCATCAACCTTAGCGACCAGTGCCTCGTATTTTGGATGTCCTTTAACGACTTCCTGGGAAACAGAAGCGATCTGTCTTCCGGCAAATTTGGACTCCACCATTGATGGTGACATGGCCAGGATTGATAAAAGCGGCAAAATACTAAGATGATAACGATTGAAATGTTTCATAAAACCCCCCTCAGGATTTAAATAGATTTACCTTTATGCTTCCAAGTTCCATGCCAAAAGGCATGAATTTGCCCTCTAGAGGGAAAATGGCCAAAAAACTCCGATAAATCAGGGGGTTATTTCTTGCAAAGGGGGGATGTCTCTTAGTAAATTAAATTTGTGATCGACTAAGACTTTCACAGTTCCTCAGGGAAGTGTCTATTATTTAGACATTTTAAAATGTCATGGAGAAATCTCATATGTCTTCTATTGCTAAAAAACCAGGGCTCCTCTTATCGCTTTTTCCGGTTCTTTCCCTGATTGCATTTTTGGTTTTAAATATTGACCTGTTTAAAGACTCTGCTTTGTTAGGACCTAATCAGATAGCACTTTTTATTGCTGCTGTTATCGCCACTTTCATTGGAATATTTATTCTGAAAGTCCCTTATAAGGATATTGAAGAAAAAGTTATCCACTCTATCGGACTTTCCATGCAGGCCAATCTCATCCTCCTTGTGGTGGGTATGCTTATCGGCCTGTGGATTTTCTCTGGAGTCGTTCCTGCGATGATTTATTATGGGATTAAAATTTTTAATCCGACTCTGTTTTTACCGTTAACTTGTATTGTCTGTGCGGTGGTGTCCCTGGCCACTGGAAGCTCCTGGTCAACAGGTGGAACAGTTGGAATTGCTCTTATAGGAGTAGGTCAGGCCCTGGGGATTCCGACATCGATGGTAGCAGGAGCTGTTATTTCCGGCGCATATTTCGGGGACAAGCTCTCTCCACTTTCTGATACGACCAATCTCGCTCCGGCAATGGCCGGAACAGATCTGTTTACACATGTTCGTTACATGCTTTTCACAACAGTTCCTTCCATCATCATAGCTCTTATCGGCTTTACCATTCTCGGCTTCTTTTACGGGGGAAGCAGCAGCGACTTATCCCAGGTTAATGTTGTGATGGAGACCATAGATTCAATCTTCAACATTACTCCTTTTCTTTTTATTCTTCCTTTATTTGTCTTTGTTCTGGTTGCTAAAAGAACACCTGCTCTTCCTGCTCTTATTCTAGGATGTCTTGTCGGGGCGGTTTTCGTCCTTATTTTCCAGCAGGAACTTCTGAGAAAAATGTTGGGAGACTCATTTGGATTTAAAAGTGTTTATGGAAAGCTGATAGAAGTCGCCCATGGTGGTTTTAAAATGGAATCAGATAATGAAGTGATAAGCAGCCTTCTGACTCGTGGAGGGATGTCTGCGATGTTGAATACGGTATGGATTATCCTCATGTCGATGGTCTTTGGTGGAGTGATGGAAGTTACAGGGATGCTTGAAGTGATTGGTTTTGCGATTCTTAAAATGGTTCGTGGAACTGCATCCCTGATAGCTGCCACTGTCTCCAGTGCATTCTTTGTAAACCTCACAGCAGGTGATCAATATCTTTCCATCGTGCTACCAGGAAGAATGTTCAAACCAACTTTCGAAAAGTTTAATCTCGCTCCTCGGAATCTTTCCCGATCTCTGGAAGATGCAGGGACAATAACTTCTGTCCTTGTACCCTGGAATACTTGCGGGGCCTACTTCAGTACCATACTCGGAGTCTCAACTGGTGCTTATTTACCTTTTTGTTTCTTTAACCTCATCAATCCTTTTATGGCGATTTTAATTGCTGCATTTGGATTCAAAATTGAGAAGTTATCAGAAAGCGGCACTGATGAAGAGAATGTAGCGGTAGTACCTAATCTTGGATAAAAGATGCGTAAAAGAAGAAGCGCAGGCAGACAACCTAAAAAGATTAACTTTAATGTTAACCCTAATCACTTTTTAAATCGTGATACTTCCTGGCTGCAATTTAACCGGAGAGTCCTGGCAGAAGCTGCCGATAAAAGAAACCCTCTACTCGAAAGGTTAAGATTCCTTATTATCTTCTCATCAAATTTAGATGAGTTTGTGATGAAGCGGGTGGGGTACCTTAAGCATCAGGTGATTTCCGGTTTTACACATCGCTCGGTTGATGGTCAAACTCCCGAAGAACAGCTAATCAACATCAGAAAGCATATCAATGAAGATCTGGAAAGACAGAGAGGCATTTATCTTGGCCTTGTTGCAGAACTCGAGCGCCATGATATCTTCATTTATGATTTTGAAGATCTGGTCGGTGAAGATCAGGAGTATCTTCACTCTTACTTTAAACGGAAAGTTTTCCCAGTACTGACTCCACTCTCCGTAGATCCTGGACATCCTTTTCCTTTTATTTCAAATCTGTCTTATTCTCTAGGAATTATTTTAAGAAATCCTCAAACCGAGACTGTTCTCTTCTCAAGAGTAAAAATTCCTGAAGTTATCCCTGGTCTCATTCAATTACCGAAAGTGGAAGGTGAGAAGAAGTATCGTTTCGTTACAACGGTTACTTTGGTTAGGGCCTATCTGGACATGCTCTATCCAGGAATGGAAATTCAGCATACAGTGCCTTTCAGGGTTTCAAGAAATGCCGATGTTGATCACAGAGAAGATGAGGCCCAGGATCTGTTGATTCTGGTGGAAGAAGGTATTAAGGAAAGACGTCTTGCTGAATGCGTCCGTCTTGAAATTCATAAAGACACTGAAGTCAGCATTATGAATTTCCTCAAGGATTCTCTCGAGATCCTGGATGAGGATATTTATCTCATGGATTTCCCCATAGATTTCTCCATTCTTAAATCAATCGTTGACCTGGATCTTCCGGCACTGAAGTTCAAACAATGGCAGCCAATCATTCCCAAAGCGTTTTTTGAGAATAGCAATATCTTCAATCTGATCCGACAGGGGGACATTCTCCTTCATCATCCTTATGAGAGTTTTTCAGGCACTGTTGAGAAATTCATCAGTAGTGCTGCCGAAGATCCCCACGTCCTTACCATAAAGATGACATTATACCGTACGGGCGAAAATTCTTCATTCATCCGCAGCTTAATAAAGGCCGCTGAGAAGGGGAAACAAGTTGTTTGTCTGGTCGAATTGAAAGCACGCTTTGATGAACAAAGAAACATCATCTGGGCCCAGAAACTGGAAGATGCGGGCGTTCATGTCGTCTATGGGATTTTAGGACTTAAGACCCATACGAAAACGGCCCTGATAATCAGACAAGAAAACGATGGCGAGATTATGAGCTATGCTCATATAGGAACCGGAAATTATCATTCCCAGACTTCCAGTCTTTACACTGATCTTGGTCTCCTGACCTGTGACAGAGATATTTGTTCCGAAGTGATAGAAGTTTTCAATTATCTTACAGGTAGCTCTCTCAAAACGGACTATAATAAGATCCTGGTTGCCCCCATTAACATGAAGTCTACTTTCCTTAATAAAATCCGGCAGGAAATTTCCAACAAGAAAGCAGGAAAACCTTCCAGAATCATTGCGAAGATGAATTCCATGGAGGATGAAGTTATTACGGAAGCTCTTTATGAGGCAAGTGCAGCAGGAACTCAGGTCACACTTATTGTCCGTGGTTTCTGCTGTCTTAAGCCGGGCATAAAAGGTCTTTCAGAAAATATCCAGGTCATTTCTATTATTGGCCGATTCCTTGAACATTCAAGAGTTTTTTATTTTGCCAATGGATCTGATAATTTTGCCGAAGGCGATTTTTATATAGGCTCTGCTGATTGGATGCATCGGAACCTCCATAATAGAGTTGAACTCATAACTCCGATCTTAAATCCCAAGTTAAAAGAAAAGCTCTGGGACTTCATTAACGTCATACAGGAAGACAATCGTCAGGCCTGGTACCTCAATGAGGATGGCTCTTACACACAAAGAGTTCCAGCCGAAGGTGAAGCCGAAAGAGGGACACATACCATTCTGATGAATAAAACCATTCAACGAGAAAAGGGCCTTTCATGAAGCTGATTTTCCTGAGACATGGTCTGGCCGAGGGGCATTTCTCCTTTAACCAGGACAAGGACTTTGAGCGTGAGCTTACACTTGATGGTATGAAGCGCCTTCATAAAACTTTCAAGCTCTTCTATAAGGTCCAGCCTTCTATTGATGTGATCTTTTCATCTCCGCTCGCAAGGGCCATCCAGACCGCTGAGATTTTTTGGGAGTACTACCCGGAAGCTGATCTGGAGATGATGGCGGACCTTGATATCCTGGATGATCCAAGGCATCTTGTTGAATATATCTCTTTTCTTCCTACAGACGGCTGTTATGCCTTTGTGGGACACGATCCACATATCACGCGGGTGATAGCTGCTCTTCTTGCTCTTCACCCTGAACACGATTTCATGACCATTAAAAAGGGTGGGATCTGTATCCTTGAGGGAGGAATGTGGAAAGGATTCACGCTGGAGTTACTGCTTCAGCCAAAAGTTCTGAGGACATTGTCCGAAAGCTAATCTTTTAAAAATATTTTTTTTGGCGGTTTGGAAAGCATTGAAAGAATAATTCCTTCCTTAAGACCTACTTTTGGCAAATAAATCTTTTCCATCTTCAATTTCTGCATCAAGTGATGAGTGAGCATGATGGCCGGCAGGATGACGTCTGCACGGTTCTGATCCAGTTCCAGTTGCCGGATTCTATCAACATAACTCATAGAAAGAATCGCTTCCTCCATATGATGAATTTCCTGAAAGAGGGCCATTTGAGACGTTGATCGACGAAGAATTTTCTTTCTGATCTTTCCGATTCTTCTGAGGTTACCGCCGGTTCCGATAAAAAGATCGATGTCTTTTAGCCGAAGATATCTTTTAATGAAGGAAATCATCTTTTCCAGTTGAAAGGAGATCTCTTTTTCCAGTGCTTCCTGTTCCAGTTTAATTAATCTTACTGTCCCTACGTTAAAGCTCTCGATGCCAAGGATATCTTCATCCTGAACGATAATGAGCTCCGTGCTACCACCGCCTATATCCATCAGGAGGGCGTTTTTCTTTTTGAGGTTTATCTGACTTTTAACGGCATTAAAAATAACTCTGGCCTCTTCGTTACCTTTTATCGTTTCTATTTCAATTCCTGTGGAATGCGCGATCCTTTGGGCCAGTAGAGCTCCATTTTTTGAGTCTCGCATGGCGGAAGTGGCCAGTGCCCTGGTATCAGTCACATTATATTCTGTGAAAATATGAAAAAGCTTAATAAAGGCTTCTTCAGTCCTTCTCATCTTTTCTTCTGAAATGACTCCTGTATTAAAAACATCCTCTCCAAGCCTCAAAGGTTCTCGGAAGTTCTTAATGATTTCCAGGGAATTGCCATGTTTCCGGGCAATAACGGCCCGAAGGGCATTGGAACCCAGGTCAATGGCCGCTATGGTCTCAAGATTTCGTACTTTATGAAGGAAGCTTGGCATATAAGTTAATATTACACAGAGTCTGGCGAAAAACCCATATCTCCCTTATTAAGCTTGTATAAAGTTCAGAGGAATAAGTGCATGAGATTGATGAAGCTCTTCAACCGTTACAGTCTTGTAAAGAGACCAACTTTAAAAGTGGTTAATCCCCGTGTGGGAACTTCCATTATCCCTCTGGATCAGGGAGATGATCAGATTTTTTTTCAGTATCTCACGGACAAGGTCCACGCTTTGTATTTTGAGGGCTCTGAAACTCAGCTCACGAAGATTCTTTATCGAATGAGGGAAGAGAAGGGATTTGTCATTAAGAAGATGAAAACTTCAAATGGCAGAGGGAGAGACAGGCTGATGCTCTTACATCTGCAGTTTCCTGATAACTTTGAAATTCGAAGATTAATTAAACTATCGTGAATAAAAAAAGGCCCTTAAGGGCCTTTATATTTTTTAATCGCAGAGTCCTCTGGATACGTACTTTTCCCAGAACTGTTCCATGGCCCAGTCATGTTGTTCAAAATTGGTAACAGCATTCCTGCCATTCACTATGATTGTAGTTCCGCCAGTTCTACCCGATTCACCGTAAGTAAACCACTTCCTTTGAATGCTGCATTTTCCTTTTGGCCCATAGTATCTGACTTTCCCATCGTCAACAATGGCAAGATTTCTGTAACCAAAAAGAGAAGAAATCTCGAAATAATCACGAACTGTTGTTATCGCATTAGCGTGCAAGGCCGCATTGAAGTAGCGGGTACTTCTTGAAGAGTTCTCTCCTACACTTATCATGTGTTCATAGATCACTTCATGGAGGATGAGTGCTGCCTGAACGTCTTCCTCTAAAGATAACCAAGTGTCTTTTTGGAAAGTAAATTTAACTTCCCTAGGGAAGGGGCTTTGAACCTGAGTGGCGGCCTGAATTATTTCGCAGCCCTGAGGAAGCTCCGCCACACCTTCATCACTGATATTGAGAAGAACATTATCAGTGAGTTTAACCAGACTTGATCCATAGCTTGGATCCGTTTCAAGTTTGGATAACTCTTTATGGAGCTCAGTTGCTCTTTGGCGAAGGGCCCAGGCAATTCCTGGATCGGCGTTATGAAAATTCCTCAGAACTTCCTTTATAGTATCGAGCCGAGAACCATTAACTTTGATTGGTTTAAATCCCCAGTCATCTTCACCCTGGAAGATATCGAGGAGCTCAACTCGCTTTCCTGGGCAAACAATGACATCTCCGCCATTGCCTACTTTGTCCCCACCATGGGCAAAAGCAGCGAGAGAATTAATCAGTACAAGAAACGAGATCAGTTTTTTCATTGTAGTTTGTCCTTTGCTACATTCTGTGTACTTAATTTAGTTAGTGGAAAAAGTTGTATTGCTAGTCGATAGACTTCAGTTAGTTCTCCGGTTGTCATTACTTCAGCAAGATCATCCTGAAATTTTCTGACCATCTCTTTAGCAAGGCCCATCTTTGATGGATCTATGGCCATAGTGATAGAGGTGAAATCTCTTTCTTTAATATTGTCCCGATGAAGTGATTCTTTTGCGAGCTCAAGGTTTTCTTCATGACTCTTTCTGACTGACATATCAACGGTATCATCAGAAGACCTGATATTTGTCTCTACTCTTTCAAGCTTGCCCTTATTCTTTTTAAGAAATCCAAGAGAAAGGAGTCGTTCCACTACTTCATCTGCGCGATTAACAGTTATGCCAAGACGGTTTGCAATCCATTCATTGTTATTCTTGAAATCTTTTGTCTTAATGAGGGAGAGAACTGCAAAGTGCTCCCATTCGGCCATAAGGCGGAAAGAAGAAGCCTCTATCTCCAGATACTTCGGCTCTACATTTTCCACTTTTTCAGCAAGGGTTCGGTATTTTCTTTTTTCAGGGAAGAGACCAAGAATCTCGGCACGCTTTTGAGGATCAATTAAAAGTTTTCGAGTGATTTTTTCTGCCAAATCGCGGGATACGTTTCTCTTTCCATTCATAATAGAAGAGAGAGCTCCCACATGAATGTCCAGCTTCTGGGAGAAAGAACGAAGGGAATACTTAGGGTTCTTGCTTTGGGCAAGGAGAAGATTGTTTCTAAGTAATGTCTGGATCGCCAGTTGCTCTTCCATGGAGGGCACTATAGATCAGTGAAAGATATTTTAAAACCTAGTATGTAACAAAGTGTTGCATATAAATGGGACATAGCTTCATGTGAAATCAGGTGGTTAATATGGAATGGTGAGTTGATTGAAATTTTTTCATGGCGTTTCAAAACTTCGCGACACTTTTGCAACAGTTTGTTGCAAGTTCTGTTGTCGATAAAAATTTCCTGTGGTTTAAGTCTGGCATTCCTCCACTAACGGAGATTAACCCAACTAGGAGATTTAAAATGAAAACTCTTGCACTGGCTTTCGGACTTCTCATTTCTGCAACATCTTTTGCTCAGCTTAACTACAGCAACACAGCTGACATCGACAAAGCTCACTCTGACATCCGCATCAGCGACGTTCGTTATGTAGCTCTTGCTACTAAAACTGAAGTTCGCGAAATCCCTGGATGTATCCCTCATGGAGATAGACATCCAATCGAGTGTCAGGAAACTGTAGTACTTGAAAGAACTCCGGTTGTTCAGGTAACTGTTTCTTATACTGAAGGTGTTTTCAGAGATCCAGAAATGCGTGAAGGCCACGTTTTCTTCAACTTCAAACTTTCTGACTTTGACGGTTCTGAAATTGCTGAACTTAAAGCTGCTTCTACTCTTTGGGACTTCGGTGCTGGTTCACGTGTTCGTAAAGCTTTCGCTAAGAAAAACTTCGAGCTTAACGCTGAACTTGCTACAAGAACAATCCAGATCGTAGACGTAAGAAACTCTCGTCTTTGTCACATCGGTGAGTCTGGTGAACCAGCTCCAGGATGTGTAGAAGTTCTTAACTACAAGCCTGCTCAAATTAAAGTTCGCGAGCTAACTGTTATCAAGAAGTAATAACATTTTCCTCTGAAATCTGAATAGGAGAGGCCGGCCATAGAGCTGGCCTCTCTCGTTTTTTTCTGTGCAAGAGAAATAGACGACATAAAAAAAGGGGCCCTTTCGGGCTTACTATTACCCACAACTTTAACCGGTTGTGGGTTTTTAATTTTAGGGCCCTGCGTATAGGCCAAA
>JBKHWS010000050.1:0-13028 GCA_046566385.1 Bacteriovoracia bacterium
AGAGTTGAGGTCTTCTCGATTGGATTTGGCCCAAAAATTCTTAAGTATTTCCACAAAGGAACTGAGTACGCCCTTTCAATCATTCCTCTGGGTGGTTATGTAAAAATGTTCGGGGATGATCCTTTTTCAGAAGCTCCATTGACTGATGAAGAAAAGAAAGTCGCTTTCAATCATAAAAGTAAGTGGGCGCGGTTTTGGATTGTTTTTGGCGGACCTCTTGCAAACCTTATCCTTGCCTATTTCCTCTATGTCGGACTTCTTGCCGGCGGTGAAAAGGTTCCAGAGACCAAAGTAGGCGTAGTGGCCGAGAAATCAGTCCTTTATGAAAAAGGACTCAGGACTGGTGACGTTCTCGTTGGGATTAATGATGAAAAGGTAACAAGCTTTGATGACTTAAATATTAAAGGGTCTGAAGTTGAAAAAATTACAGTAAGAAGAAACGAAGAGATTGTCGACGTTCCTGTAAATATGAAGCTTGAGCCTTTTATCAATCAGTTTGTAAGTATTGTCTCCCTGGTAAAAAAGCCGATCTTCATCAATGAAAAGGGAGAGAAGTTTCTCGTGTCTCTTGAACAGAAGCCAACAGATGTGACTTCTTCCATTGAAGAAATAGCAGCTAATTTTCAAGGGTCCGCTTATCTCTATAAAGTACAGGAAGCAGATGAGAAATTTTCTATCGACCCTGCTTCTGAATCTGAAATCAAGGCTTCGTCAGAAGCAGATCTGAATTCTGTCATCAGAAACCTTGAGCTTTACCCTATTGATCTTTCTGTTAGAAACGTTGTGATGGGATCGGCTGCAGATAAGGCAAGTTTAAAGAAGGGCGATATCCTAATCAGTATTAATGGAAAGGAACTGTCCAACTTTGAAGAACTTCGTCAGACCATTCAAGGTGTTGAGGAAGGTAAGGAAGTTGAAGTTGGAGTGATCTCTGAGGGAAAACGAATTACTAAAGCTCTGACACCAGAAGTGAGAGAAGTTGACGGAAATAAAGTAAAGGTCATTGGAGTTGAGAGTGCCGTTGAATATCTTCAACCTAAGCTGATCGTTGCCAAGGCCGAAAGCTTTGGCGCTGCGATAACCGGAGCTTTCACAAGGACATGGGATGGAATTCTTAAAACTTTCGGTGGTTATAAGAAACTCATTACCCGTGAAGTCTCTTTAAATAATATCGGGGGACCACTCGCAATCGGTAAGGTTGCCTCTGACTCTCTCAATATCAGCCTTTCCATGTTTTTCAGATTAATGGCCATTATCAGTATTAATCTGGGTGTCATTAACCTCTTCCCGATTCCTGTTCTTGATGGGGGACACATCATGTTTCTAGCCTTCGAGGCTTTGAACGGTGGGCCGCTTTCAAGAAGAAAGCTTGAGATAGCGCAGAAGTTCGGAATTTCAGTGTTGTTCTTCCTGATTTTCGTAGCACTCTTTAATGACATAACCCGACTGTTTTAAACTTTGAGCTACTTATTCATCGACTCCACTTATGATCTGACGATTGGTGTCCTCGATGATGGATTAGGATGGCTTTCGTTTGAAAGATATACAGGTCAGAAGGCCTCTGCAGTTATCCAGAGTAAGTCTTTTGAACTTCTTTCTGCTCATGGGTTAAATGCAAAAACTTTAAAAGGTGTCATCAGTGTAAAGGGTCCTGGATTTTATACGGGACTACGTCTGGCGGAAGGTTTCTCTGACATTTTTAATTTCTTTGGAGTGAAACAATACTCTTTTTACACCTACGAGATTCCTTACTGGTGTGGAGCAGAATCAGGCATATGGTTCACCAAGGCCTACAGAGGGGAGTACTTCCTTTATCAGTGGATCGGGCAGGAGAGTTCACAAAAACTCATCTTAGCAAAAGAATTACCGACTTCCTTACCGGAGGGAAATTACTATATTCATTCTTCAGTTTCCCTGGATACTCTGAGTTCAGAACTGATAAGAAATCCTCTTGAGACTCATGAACTGTTAAAAACTGATCCTCAAAAAATTTTCCAACAGGTCCTTAAGGGATTAAATCGGGAACCTTTTTATTTTCGGGCACCGGAAGATGAGTTCAAGGTGAATCCATGAGAAGGTTTTTCTTTTTACCTCCGGAGATCTCCTATTCGCTCCTTGCTGTTATCATTCTTTCCTTTGTAAAGTTTCCTCTTCTCATTCAGATTCCTGTGCTGCTGCTGGCATCACTTGTTCTATTCATTTCTAGAAGATCTTTCATTCCTTTCAGAGATACTTTGAAAAATGATGGAGAAATTTATCTCTCCCCCGTTCATGGAACTGTCGAATCCGTAAGACATGCGATTGTCCATCAGGATTATCCTTCTCCTTGCCATGAAGTCCGCATCTCCATTTCTTTTTGGGATGAAAAAGGTCTCTATCTGCCAACCTCCGGAGAGGTTGCTTACCTCAAGGCCAACAAAGGCAAGAGACTTCACAGAAACTCCCCGACTCATCTGTTCTATGGTCCCGTTGAAGAGCTGGCCCATACGGACATGACTTTAACTTCCAAGAACCTGACGGCCACTTTTATGCGATTCATTGATTGCACTACGGGCAAGCGTCCAACTATATGGCTGAAATCTGGTGACAGAGGCAGGGCGGGTGCATGTTTTGGGTATTATCCTTTTGGTGGCACTTTGCTAATCTATCTACCTGTGACAAGTGATATTCTGGTTTTTGAAGATGAAAGCGTTATACCGGGTCAAACTGTCATTGGTGCTCTTAAAGATCAACTGAAGGGTTAAAAATGTTGTTAGAAAAACATCGTCTTGCTTACTTTATTCCCAATACGTTCACAGCCCTGAATATGGCCTGTGGATTTATTGCCATTTTATTTGCTTTCCACGGAGAGTTTTATAAGGCCTGTATGTTCATTGTTCTGGGAGCGATCTTTGATAGTGTTGATGGACGTATTGCTCGTATGACGAATACACAGTCTTCATTTGGTGAGCAGTTTGATTCACTAAGTGATCTGGTCTCTTTTGGTGTCTCACCTGCCATTGTTTATTACTTCAGATTTTTAACTGAAGCAGGAAGACCAGGAATGGTGGCCTGCTTTTTCTTCATGCTTTGTGGAGCACTAAGGCTTGCCCGCTTCAATGCCAACATTGATAAAAACAAGTCTGATTATTTTCAGGGACTACCTATTCCTGGAGGAGCAACAGCAGTTATCAGCTTGATCTTCCTTTCGATCAATATGCCGGAAATTGCTGAGTATAAGCCCCTGACTGTCGCTTATCTTCTGTTCTATGCTTTCTTAATGATTTCCAATATCCCTTTTCCAAGCTTTAAGAAATCAGAATGGGTTAGAACTCATAAGAAACAAGTTCTCATGATCATCTTCCTGATTTTTGCTTCACTCTTTATCTATGAAGAAATAATGATCCCTACTATCATCACTTTTTATGTAGTGGCTTCATTGATTTACTGGCTGACTCATCTTAAGAAGTTCAAAGGAATCTTCGACTGGACTGATGAACCAGAACTAGAAGCGTGACCAATTACTATAAATTAATTCTCCAGTATAAAGGGACCCGTTTCCTGGGTTGGCAGGTGCAGCCTGTAGGCGCTGGCCTTACTGTTCAAGGTGAGTTGAATAAGGCCTTGCAGACCGTTTCCAAGTCAGACCAGGTTAAGAGCATGGGTGCCGGAAGAACCGATGCCGGAGTTCATGCTCTGGGACAAGTAGCCAAAGTCTCGATTCCTCTTGTGATTGCGCCGGAAAATCTAATGAAGGCCCTTAACGGAAATCTTCCTGATGATATCAGAGTCATCCATGCTGAAGTTTCTGATGAAGCTTTTATGCCCACAGTTCACGCAAAATCCAAAGAGTACCATTATCGTTTTACCTGTACCCGGATGTTCACTGCTTTTCAAAATGATCTGATTCAGAATCACCCTTTTGAGCTTGATCTTGGCAAAATGCGGGCCGCTTGTAAGGTTCTCATCGGAACTCATGACTTTACTAACTTCTATTGTGAAGGAACCGAAGTCGCGAGTAATGTCCGTGAGATTTATGAGTGTGAAATACACGAAGTCTCTCAAGGAGAATGGATGCTTCCGGACCACTATGTTTTCCGGATTGTGGGCAATGGATTCTTAAAGCAGATGGTTCGCCTCCTTATGGGAGCCGTCTGGAATGTGGGGCGAGGCAAAATTTCTCTTGAAGATCTGGAGAAGGCCTTGGGTCCAGAGAGAGTGCAAAGACTGGGTCCGGTTGCCCCTCCAAATGGTCTCTATATGGTGCGCGTCAATTACTAGTTCTTTTTGACAAATTCTCACTTTGTGTTAAAAACACTAATTCTATTTTTTCACTCTAGAACAAGAGAGATTCTATGTCTTACATCATTGAAAATGTTAACAGCTGTACTAAGAAATTAGTCTTCAACTTCGATAAGGTTGATCTTACGAAAGAAATTAAAGAAGCACTTCTTGCTAAGCAGGCGAACTCAAACCTAAAAGGCTTCCGTAAAGGAAAGGCTCCTTTAGAAATGGTTCAAAAATTATTTGGGCCACAAGTTGAAAACGATGCTCTTTATCGTTTCATTTCTGACCAATACTACCAGGCAGTAAAAAAAGAGAATCTTCGTGCCGTTGGTTATCCTCAGTTCGGTAACACAAAGTATGAATCGGGTAAGAACGTTGCTTTTGAAGCTACTGTAGAAATCATTCCTGAATTCGAACTCAAAGATTACTCAAAACTTTCTTTCAAGAAAGAATCTGAAGAAGTAACAAACGAAGACTATGAAACTCTTAAAAAGAACTATCTTTCAAGCAAAGCAGAAGTTGCTGAAGTTAAAGATGAAAATCACAAGCTAGCAAAAGGCGACTTCGCTGTTTTCAATTTTGAAGGTGAAAAAGCTGATGGATCAAAACCTGAGAATATGAAAGCTCAGGAATACATGCTGGAAATCGGATCTGGTCAATTCATTCCAGGATTTGAAGATGGCATGCTCGGTATGAAAAAAGGTGAAAAGAAAGATATCAAAGTTACTTTCCCTGCTGATTACCATGAAGAAGAACTAAAGAATGCTCCTGTAACTTTCCATGTTGAGCTTCTTGAAATTAAACAGAAAAACTTTCCTGAACTTACTGATGAACTTGCAAAAGAGTTCGGTTTTGAATCTGTAGCAGATTTTGAGAAAAAGAATAAAGAAAGAATGACTCAGCAGAAGAAGCGTGAAGTAACTTCAAAACTTCAGCAGGAAATTCTTGAAAAACTTATCTCTGAAAATCAATTTGACGTACCAAATGCGCTCCTTGAAGATCAAAAACAATCAGTAAGAGAAGAACTTTCAAGATCATTGAAGCAACAAGGCTTCAATGAGCAGATGATTGGCCTTTACTTCGAGCGTTGGGATGCTGATGTAACTCAGAAAGCTCTCTTCCAGGTTCGCTCTGGTCTTATCCTCGACAAGCTCGCTAAGAAGTACAATGTTGAGGCTACGGAAGCTGATCTTGATGCAAAAATCGAAGAGATGGTTACTCAATCTGGAATGAAAAAAGAAGAGATTGAGAAGTTCTACAAGTCTAACGAAAATGTGAAGCGTAACCTTATGTATGCTATCCGCGAAGAAAAAACTTTCGCGGCCCTTATGAAGGATATGAAAGTTAGCTAATTAATTTTTCTCCGACTGCTCCTCCTTTTGGGGGAGCAGTTTTCATACCAAAATCCCCTTACTAATTTCATTCTGCACCTTCCGTCTTCAAAAACAACAACAACACCATTTTCCTGATAGAGGGTTTTTACAATCTTTCCTTCGGGCACAAATTCTTTCCGTATCACACCCGGCGCCCTGGAGTAATCGGAGTTTAAACTATTACTGATGAAGAGAGTACTCACCAGGATAAATTTCCACTTCCGCAGAATGAGTAAAAAGATAATAACCAGGATGAAGGTGTGAATCTCCAGGGAGGGAAATCCCAGACAAATTGCCGAAAAGATATTCACGAGTTTTTGGATGCAACCTAATAGGACAAGACCCAGATTGAGCTGCCAACTCCATAAGGGAAACGAGAGTAAAAACAAAATTGGCATGATGAAGGCGAAGCCGAGATTCAGAAGAGGAGAGAAGAAAAGAAGCAAAGGAGAAATATCATTATTCTGAAAGTACGCCAGAATAACCTGACCCATGTAAAACCAGATGATAAGACTTAATCCATTTGCCCCTGAGTAAATAATTGAAAGGAATAAAAAGCTGTATGTAAAACTCAGAGGATAGAATTGAAAAGAACCGAAGAATATATCTATGCTCAGGGCAAAGATAAAACCTGAATGAAGGCCCAGTAGTTTTTGATGACCTTTTATTAGAATCATCCTTTTGAGCGCCATCATTCCCGGGAGGAAGAAGAGTATTCCTCCAATGAGGAGGATGAGAAAAAGCTGATGTTTCTGGCGGGGAAAGATTTTCAGGAAAGGGAAGAGCACGGAACTTAGGTGGAAACCTGAGGGAGTAAAGATGTGATTAAGGCCAAGTTCCTGGTAGTTTTTTTTCATTACTTTTGAAAGAGGTGCGGCCCTACCTGTCAGAATGGACTCCCATAATTTGAGCAGCTCAATATCTTCTTTGGAAATGTTCTTTTTTGCCTCTTCAAAGTTTTTAAGTTTCAGTACTTTTTCAGATCTGAAAAAGGGATTCAAACTTCTTATTTTATAAGTATTGAGAATGGCCAAGAGGGCCAGGGAAATGAGGAGACAAGTGTAAAGCCAAGTTCTGTTCATGGCCTTGATAGAGCAAAGCTCGTGCCTGAGATAAATGAGGTAAGTCTAAGATATAATTACTGCTTTTTTGCAGCTCGGCAAATTGATTTCCTTGCAGGAAGCATCTTATTGGGATACTTACTCCTCCATGGATATGAGCATTAGGAGTCTTCTTCCCCAGATTGAATCATGGCTATTGGAAGATGACCTCAATCGGAATTTTCACTATACAAGAAGTTTACCGAAGCATCCGGTATCACTTGAACTTAAGATCAAATCCCCCTTGATTCTTGCGGGAACTGATTATCTTGCCGCTACATTCGTTCAACTTGGTTCAGAAAGTGATTTCTCATTTTTGAATGAGTTTGAAGGTAAAAATTTGGATGAAACGACAATCGTATTTCCGGAAGCTCTGCCTTTTAATATTGCAGTGACAGGTGAAAGGCTCGCTTTAAATCTTGTTCAGCATGCCAGCTCAATTGCAACCTGGACGAGAAAACATGTTGAGCTTGCCAGTGCAAAAAACATAAAAATCCTTGATACCAGAAAAACAACTCCCGGCCTTCGTTCCCTGGAAAAATATGCTGTGAGAGTAGGCGGTGGTTATAATCATCGTTTAGGGCAAACGGATTCATGGATGATTAAGGATAACCATAAAGCTTCTCTTGGAGGTCTTAAGGCGGCATGGGATTTTTTTCAGGAGCAGGGCGCTTTTTATAACAACATTATTGTTGAAATTCACTCTATTGAAGAACTGAAAGAAGCCCAGAAGATTGGTTGCGTTCATGTGATGCTTGATAACTTTTCAGTTGATCAGGTTCATGAAGCGGTGAAACTGAAAAAAGCTGGAATGACTTATGAAGTTTCCGGAGGGTTGAATTTGCAGACTCTTCAGAATTATTTAATAGAGGGAGTCGATTCTCTTAGCCTTGGCTCACTTACTTATTCTGCTCCACGAGTGGATCTGTCTTTAAAGTTTAAAAAAGTATGAAAGATTTTAGTACGGATGTTCTGATAATTGGTTCGGGAATCGCCGGTCTTTCGGCGGCAATCAAGCTTGCTGAGAAGAAGGTAAATGTTACCATTGTTACCCGAGAGAAACGCCCTGAAATTACCAATACCTTCTGGGCCCAGGGTGGAATCATTTATAGTCCGAAAGATTTGAATGATCAGGAAGATCTTATCCAGGATATTCTGAAAGCTTCTGCTTATACATCAAATGTTGAAGCGGCAAAAATTCTTTCAACTCGTTCTGCGGAAATTATCGATGAAGTTCTGATTCATAAATCGAATACTGATTTTGCCAAGGATGCCGAGGGAGAGTTACTTTTTACTCGTGAAGCTGCTCATTCCCGCGAAAGAATTATCTATAAAGGTGATATGACAGGAAAAGCGATTCAGGTCGCACTCCTGAACTATCTTGCGGATGTGGAAGTTTTTCCTAACGTTACTTTTTTAACTTCTCATACCGCTATTGATCTTATTACGCCGAACCATCACGGAGTGGATATCACTCAAAGGTATGAAGAGAACCAGGTTCTCGGTGCCTATCTTCTGGATCAGAAATCCAAAGAAGTGAGAAAAGTGCTTTCAAAGATTACTGTGCTTGCAACAGGAGGAATTGGTGCTCTTTATCTCCATCATTCCAACTCAGAGGGAGCACGAGGTGACGGACATGCAATGGCCTATCGTGCAGGAGCTTTTGTCACCAATATGGAATTCATTCAATTCCATCCCACGACGTTTTATAACCGCTCTTCTCACAGAAGGTTTCTCATTTCGGAAGCCATAAGAGGGGAAGGTGGAAAACTCATAAATTCTAAGGGCGAAACTTTCATGAAGAAGTTTCACCCTGATGCTGAGCTTGCCCCACGCGATGTGGTTGCCAGGGCCATACTGGAGGAAATGATTTCTGAAAAAGAAGACTGTGTCTATTTAGATATTACTCATAAGGATGAAGACTATCTTCGCACCCGTTTTCCAACGATCAATTCCTATTGTATTGAGAACAAGGTGGATATGGCCCGGGAACCAATTCCTGTTGTTCCAGCTGCTCACTATACCTGCGGAGGGGTGAAAACGGATTTGAAAGGCAGAACCAATCTGAAAAGATTGTATGCAGTTGGAGAAGTGGCCTGTACAGGGCTTCACGGTGCCAATCGTCTTGCTTCAACTTCACTCCTCGAAGGATTAACCTGGGGTTATATAGCTGCCGAAGATATTCTGACTTATATTCAAGACGTGAATGATTATGATCGTAACCAGATTAAAGACTGGGAACAGGGCCATGAGGACGTTGATCTTGCTCTTATTACCCAGGATCAAATGACTTTAAAGCAAACCATGTGGAACTATGTGGGCCTTTCCCGATCTCAAAATCGTCTCGCCCGTGCCCGTGCCATGTTCATTGAGCTTCAGGATGAAATTTCGAAGTTCTATAAGAATGCCCAACTCCACGATGAACTAATTGGTTTAAGAAATGGAGTGGAGGTAGCCTTCATGGTTTTGAATGCCTCTCTCAGGAATAAACAATCAGTTGGTTGTTTTTACTTAAAAAAGAAGTAATCAGTTCAGGGGAGTAAAGTAAGACTTTCCAAGGAGAACAAGATTTCTCCTTATGAAGTTTCTTCTCTTTAGTACAAAATTCGTGGGTTTTTTTGGATTCCATCTCCGTGGATTAGGAAGAATGGCGGCAAATAATTGGGATTCACCTTGAGTGAGCTTTGAAGCTGATTTCTTCCAATAGTACTGAGACGCGGCCTCTGCTCCATATACTCCTTGTCCTAATTCAACGACATTCAGGTAGACTTCCAGAATCCTTCTTTTATCCCAAAGTAGTTCCATGAGGATGGTAAAATAAGCCTCCAGTCCTTTTCGGAAATATGTGCGAGAAGGGTAGAGGAAAACGTTTTTGGCAGTTTGCTGAGTGATAGTTGAAGCACCAACTTTTATTTTCCGTTTTTTATTGGCATCAATGGCACGTGCAATGGCTTCGAAATCAAAACCATTATGGGACAGGAACTTTGGATCCTCTGAAGCAATGACTGCTTTTTGCAGATGCGGTGAAATTTCATCAAGTGAGACCCAATCTTTGTGAATAGATATCCATTTACCATCCAGGGCATATTCAAGGGTTCTTATGAAAACCAGGGGAGTGGAATAAACAGGGACCCATCTGAAGAGTGAAACGGTGAGGAAAGTTGAAGCAAAGAAAGCAAGACCAGTCCACAGAATAACTTTTTTAAGTTTTCGGAGTGTCGGTTTTGATTTTGCAAATCCCCGCCTGATATAACCCATTCAAATAACCATCTCGAAAAAATGTGATGTTTTAACTTTTTTAAAACCTTCTCTTAGATAAAAAGCATGGGCTTTGTCTCTTATAATATTGCAGGAAAGGTAAATTGTACTTACTCCTTTCTCTTTTCCCCATTCCCGGGCCTGGCTTAAAAGGTCACTGCCGTAACCTTGACCCCGGGAATCTTCATCAACCACCATTGCTTTTACTTCCACTTTCTTTTCTTCAATTAAATCCGTAACCAGTTCCAGGTGAATCCACCCCTGAACTTTTTCCTGATCGACTAGGACGTAGAGTTGATGATGACTTAAAACGATAAGTTCAAGAAAGCGTTGTTCAAACTCAGGAGACGGGCAAGGGTAACCGAGCTGGTCTGCCATTATTCGAACAGCATCCAAATCTTTTCTCTGCATGGGACGTATAACTGATTTCATTCCTTATATTGTAGTCATATTAAGGCCTTAAAACCAGAAAAGGATGGAAAAAGGCAAAATTGTCATTGCGCGTCACCACTGGTAAGGTACCGTGACTTTTTTACAGGCTAGAGGGGGGACATACATGACTTTTCACTGCTTATCCTCTAGAAACGTAAGACTTCAATAAAACAGGTGCATGCATGAATCTTGATCCAAAAAAATTCCAGGAGAAATCCCTTTATTTTACATCACTCGGATGTTCAAAAAACTTAGTCGACTCCCAAGTGATGTTGGGGCATTTGAAACTAGACGGTTTCAGAATTGCCCAGCAACCGGAAGATGCGGAAGTTATCATCGTCAACACTTGTTCATTTGTTGAAGCAGCTAAAGTTGAATCCATCGAAACTGTTCTTGATCTTGCCACTTATAAGGAAGATGGAAAATGCCAGGCCCTGGTTATGTCAGGATGCATGGCCCAACGCTATTCAAATGAGCTGGAAAATGAAATGCCTGAAATTGATATGTTCATTGGAACAGGTGAGTATCATAAGATCGTCCCTCTTCTGAAGGCGATGGAAGAAGGGAAACTTGAAAAGAAATCTTTCGTAGAGATTCCTCGATTTATCCACACGGAATTTGATCCTCGTCTTAATACTTCGCCTTTTTACATGGCCTGGTTAAAAATTTCTGAAGGTTGTAACAGGAATTGTACTTTCTGCATTATTCCTACTCTTCGTGGGAAACTTCGTTCGCGAACAGTTGATTCTCTTGTTAAGGAAGCAGAACAGCTGGCAGCTACAGGTGTACGTGAATTAAACCTGATCTCTCAGGATTTTTCTGATTACGGAGTAGATCTTGACGGTGGCGGAAAAAAAGACGGCAAAAATCCGATGATCTATGAACTTCTTTCTCGCTTGGAAAAAGTTGAAGGAATTGACTGGGTACGCGTCTTTTATTTCTACCCGGATGATCTGACTGAAGACGTAATGGATCTTATGGCAAAGTCCACTAAGATTACAAAGTATCTGGATATGCCGGTTCAACATTTTGCGAATGGTGTTCTTAAAAGAATGAACCGAAGGGTCACTGAAGAAGTGATTCATCAGAAAATTAAAACTCTTCGTGAGAAAATTCCCGGGATCGTTCTTCGAACTTCGATCATTGTTGGCTTTCCAGGTGAGACAGAAGAAGATTTTCAGGCCCTTTTAAATGGTATTAAAACTGC
Source organism: Bacteriovoracia bacterium (assembly GCA_046566385.1). GTDB lineage: Bacteria > Bdellovibrionota > Bacteriovoracia > Bacteriovoracales > Bacteriovoracaceae > Peredibacter. The sequence continues at coordinate 11,637 of JBKHWS010000050.1, forward strand.
CCGATTCAACCATCTTGGTGTCTTTAAGTATTCTGACGAGGAAGGAACTCCTGCAGTTAGATTAAAGGATAAAGTTCCACAGGAAGTTATTGATGAAAGATTTGAGCAACTTTACGAAGCTCAGAGAGAAATAGCCCGTGAGCTTAACCAGGAATTCCTTGGGAAAGTGATAGAAGTATTAGTTGAAGGTCCTCATGAAGAAACTGACCTTCTCCTACAGGGCCGTCACGCTGGCCAGGCACCTGATATCGACGGAAAAGTCATTATTAATGATGGTCTTGCCAAGGCCGGAGACATTGTAAAAGTCGAAATTACTGAAGTCCTGGACTACGATCTCGTCGGCCGGATTGTATAAGTTTTACCCATCTTATTTTCAATATAAATCCCTGTGCTAGAAGACCTCTAACACAGGGACTATTATGTTCAGATTACTGATTACTGTTTGTTTCTTATTTTCTTTTGCTGCATGGTCAGCGGAAGTTACTCTTAAAGTTTTATCTGCTGTTAAACATTCTCACTATGATGTCGGAATTGGTTCGAGAGTAGAGCTTGATTTTAAAACCCGAAACATCAAAAAGCAGGCAATCTTCCTTGGACGGATGATTGATCAGGACAATAAGACTGTTGAGTTCCTTTTCCTGGATGAGGGAAAGACCAGGATCAGCATGATTAACCCGGATAATATCAGAGGCATCAGAAAATCCAGAACCCAGCCTATAATCAGTCCTATTGATCAAATGGGGAATACCTGCGCGGCCTACGGGTTCTTTCACTTCTGGAATCAGATGTATGTCTCTGCTTTCAAATCCATTACAGAGCTACCGATGACTATGGAATCTGATCGCCGCCGGATGCAGTTCCTGGAGGAGGCCATTGATCTGTATTACCTGCAGAACAAAACGAACATAACCTCATTGATGAAAAGGTACGGGAAGCGTTTCGGATTCACCTGTAAAAATAATCCTTTCAAAGATTCAAGAAAAGCAGCCGATTTCCTGTTTAATAAGGCATTAGAAGGGAAGCCGATACTGATTGATTTTAACATCGGTTCAGACATGGTTTCTTCCAGCTATGAAGTGACTGATTACGAGACTCCTGTAAGTCGCGATCCCCGACTGTGGATTCCAAGAAAAGTCGGCCAGAGAACGACTAGTGGTCACGTGATAGTGGGGGCCGGAGCTTTTATTTCCAAGGGTAAGAAGAAACTCCTGGTTTTGGACTCTAACTGGACTGAACCAAGAGTGTGGGATCTGGACCGCTATATTAGATCAAGGGCAGCAGTGAAGGAAATGGGCTTTCATACCTGCGAATCTCTGTAAAATCTTCACGTTCTTTCCAGAAACCATCTTATGATTTCGTTTAGGTGCTAATCTTATCTCCATGATTAAGACT
>JBKHWS010000050.1:13035-17121 GCA_046566385.1 Bacteriovoracia bacterium
TCTGTAAAATCTTCACGTTCTTTCCAGAAACCATCTTATGATTTCGTTTAGGTGCTAATCTTATCTCCATGATTAAGCATATTTTCCTTTTCATACTAATGACTGGTACTTCCTATGGGGCTGTCACTATGTCAGAACTTCTCCAATTGGAAGACAGGATTAATGCCGCTTATTCTTCTGAGCTCCTGGAAAAAGAAGCAACCTTAGAATTCGTTTTCAATACTGATAATACGACACTGAATGCTTTTGCCAAAAAAGAGACTCCAAAGGAATGGAGAATAACCGTCCATGGGGGATTCATTTCTCACCCTAAAATGAATTACTACTCAATGGCCCTGATTCTATGTCATGAGCTGGGGCATTTCCTGGGTGGCAAACCTTACGTTGAAGGAAGGAGATTATCTCCGACTATGGTTTCACGTGCTCCAAAAGAAATGTCGGTGGAAGGGCAGGCGGATTTCTTTGCAACTGCAGAATGTGGGAAGAGGTTACTTGCTGGTGAACAACCAGATGTTGATTTCACAACGTTAGAGCAAGAGGACATCTTTTGTCATAGTGCTAATGATCTCAACCTATGTAAGCTTCTCTACCAGACTTCCAAGAGAGTTATCGATATCTACACCGATGCAGTCAGAGAAATCACGGGGTATGACTATCCTTATGTTCACTTTAACAGAAAGGATCCTCAGGTGGTCGATAGGTCTCTCATCTACGTGGGCGAATATCCAACTCTTCAGTGCCGACTCGATACTATGGCAGCTGGGATCGACTGCAGAATGGACTCTTCGGGTAAATGTTTATTGGAGGGTGGAGAATTAATCGAGAAGAGACCGGCCTGTTGGTTCAAGCCTTAATGATCTTTTAGTACGTTTTTCTTTATATTGAGAGCTGTTTCCAGTTCTTTGATCTCTTCATTCAGCTTATTATTTTTGGCCTCATGAAGTTTATAGTGAAGAAGGCCATAGGCCTGTTTATCTTTGAGGTCCTTAGTGAGAAGCTTCGTTTCCATCTGAGCAAGTCCAAGCTCCACTTCTTTAACCTGGGCTGAGAGTTCTTTAAAACGTAAATCAATCTGCTTATGAAGATCGCTGATTAAAGCGGATGTTTGAGTGACAACTGCATTAACGATAGCTTCATCTTCGATACGTTGTTTCTTTGAAAAGAGTCTTGTCAGCATGGCTTCTCCTCTCAGTATTGTAATAGAGTTTGGCGCTTGAATCTTTAAGGCAAGAAACTCCAGTGGATATCTCGGCCCTTTCCTTTTACACTAATTAAAAATTAAGGAGTTATCTGGTGAAAAGTCTGATCTTAATTCTCAGTTTTTCGTTTTGCTTAAGCGCTATTGCTCAGGAGCCAAGCGAGCCAGCATGGAAAGCGAAGCTAAGAGGTTATATTACTCAGGTAGCAGGCGCTGAATGGAGTAATAAGATTTTGGGTGAACCGCCAGCTCCGCCTGCGCCAGAAGTTCCTATGCCGGTGATTCCGAAAGAAGTGAAAAAATCCACGGATGTAGGGAGCTATACGAAAAAAACAAAGGCTCCGACGGAATATGATAAATTGCCAGCGGAACGAAAAAGGCAATTTGATTATAAATTCATTGAAGAACTGTTTCAGGTTACCAGAAAAACGGAAGCCAAGGATGAGGACCTTGTTAACTGGCTCAATACCCTTGAACAAGGGGGCTCGAGAGAAGGAATTTATCAGGCCTTAGTTTTAGATGAAGTTTATAATGCTCTTGAAAGTGTCGAAGATAAGCCAACGAAGAAGCTACTGGATTTTTCATTGAAATTTAGTCAGAACTTCCTGGGCCAGACATTCAAACCAGAATCACTTACCCAGTTAAACCTTTATTCCCTGAAAAGAATCTTTACTGAAAAAGGACTCGATCTCCTTGAGTATTATGAAGTGAGTGACCTTGATGCTCTTTATCGCTGGTATGCTAACTTCTCAGCTTTCATCGCTAAAGATTACGGACCTATCCTTCATTCAAAAATCAGGCAGAATGAATCCGCTCTCTATCATTATCAGTGGGCCAAAGGTATGCCGATTCAGCACATTAAGTCTGAGTTTATTATCAAAGTTCACAAGGTGATGAACGGCCTGCAGCTTTTGAATCAGGAATAAAAAGGATTTTCGATTTCAAACAGGGAATGGAGGAGCCTCTCTACTCCTAAGGCTATTCCAGCTGAAGGAGGAAGTCCCTTTTCCATTGTCCGATAGAAGCTTTTAGGCTCTGGAAGCTCGTAATCATAAAGTCTTTGTTTTAAAACATTCTGACTCTGGAACCTTTTCTTCTGCTCATTGGCATCAGTCAGTTCGTTAAAGCAATTGCACAACTCAATGCCATTTATATAAACTTCGAACCTCTCGCATACCCTTGAGTCATTGGCCTTTAAGGTAGAAAGGGCGCTAAGGGGAGCAGGGAACTCAGTGATCATGAGTAAAGGATACTTTTTAAATTGCGGCTCAACTTTATTCAGGTAGAGCAGAAAAAAATAATCATCCCATTCTAGGTCTGTATCTGGAACAGGAACGTCAGGAAATCTTTTCAACAATTTTTGGATGGCCGGAACGTTAAGGTAATTGAGAATATCTATTCCAAGCTCTTCCTGAAAAAGCTGCTGCATGGTTTTTTTTACCAGCCTCTGCCCTTTGATAGCTCCCCGCACTGGCAAACCTTTTTTCTGACCTTCTTCAAGGGCATATTCAATCAGCCCTTGAACGTCTTTCATGATTGATTCATATCTTTCATTTTTCCGATACCACTCGAGCATCAGAAATTGAGGTCTATGAACCGGAGACTCCGGTTCGTCCCTGAAGCAGTAAGAAAGGGTAAAAATTTTATCAAAGCCCTCAGCACTCACCAGAAGTTCTTTCATGCAAAACTCAGGTGACGTGTGAAGGTAAAGAGGTTTTAATTTCTTTTTTTGCACCGAATGGAGCTGAAAAGGATGGATATGAACTTCCATCCCGGGATTTTCGACGGCGGGTGGAGTTAAGACGTCCAGGAAACCTTGCTCCCTGAAATAGTTTCGAATAATCTGGATAAGTTCAAACTGAGAGCGAAGTCGCATGGATTTTCACCGTATTAAAAAGATTGTACAGACAGAGCATACCCTTCACGAGAATGAGTGGAAAGGGGCCGTTGTTTTTTTATGCAACGAAGAGAACGTCTTTTTCATCCGTCGTTCCGAAGACATGCCTACTCATGGAGGACAAATCGCTTTTGTGGGCGGACATAAAAAAGACGGTGAAAAAGATCCATGGATTGTGGCCCAAAGAGAGTTTGAAGAAGAGACAGGATTTGAGAGTGAAAAAATAGAATTTCTTGGCTATCTTCCGGCGGTGATGACAGCAAGGCTTCAACCTATAGTTCCAGTCATAGCAAAACTAAATCTTTCAACAGAAGAGTTTATGTTAGGTGTAACCAGCAATGGAGAGTGGGACGATTGCGTCGCCTATCCCTGGTCAGAGCTAACAAGAGAAGATAGCTGGCAATTTGCATGGAGAAGCGGCTTTGCGAAATTTCCTGTCCTCTTCCACCCGATGAAAAGAGGGACATTCATTCCCAAAACCAATGACTTCCATACCCATCTTTTATGGGGAGCAACAGCATCAATGGTTTGGGATTTCTTACGTCTTTACTACAAGTCTCATGAAAGATAATACTTACCTGCATTAAAAGGATAATGAAATGGAAGAATTGCAGGCAATTATTATAGATAATGTTGAAATTTATGTGAGCGGTTTTGTTATTCTCACTGGTGCCATTTATTACTTCTTTCAACAGAAGAGAAGGGCAAAAAGACTTGAAGGCGTTGAAGAAGCAAAGCCTCCGGTTGAAGCTCCTCCTGTTGCAAAAAAACCGGTTGAAGCTCCAAAAGTTTCATGGACAGACAGATTGACCCTGGGTCTATCCAAATCACGTTCTGAAGTCTGGGGAAAGATCGGAAATTTATTTTCAGGACCTGCTCCTCAATTAGATGAGATTGAGGAAGTTCTCTATACTGCTGACATACCAACGGGTCTTGTCCAACAACTATTGGAAAAACTGGAATCCGAAGGCAAAGGCAAATCCTCCGATGA
>JBKHWS010000051.1:0-17069 GCA_046566385.1 Bacteriovoracia bacterium
AGAGCCTTCTTTCACAGAGGTTCTTTTGAGTGTGAACTCCCTGCATCCTGGGAACTCAATTTTTCCCGTGAAGAGGTTCTTGTCTTCGTTGATTTTTCCCACCAGAGGAACCATGTCATAGTGCGGGGGACGATCCACCCACTCCACTCCGTTTAACTGGAGCTTGCCGCCGCTTTCCGTAAAGACTCCTTCCATGTTGAAGGTTCCACTCGGAATGTCGGGATTCTTCACGGAAGGATAAAAATTAAACGAGGCGGTTAAAGGTATTTTGGCAACCCTGGGAGCAGGCCTCTCGGCCGTCGCTTTTGCTTTAGTTATAGTGGCCTTTGGTGCCGGAAGAGGATCGGCCGTCGGAGAAACCTTCGTCTGCATGAGGGAAACAAAGATCATCACGAACAATAGATCGAGAAGCGAGGTAAGCTGGACAACTGGTTTTTTATAACGGCGATATGTATTCACGACAGATAAATGCTCGAAAGGATTTTACGGTATTCACTACTCTCATTGATTACTCTCTCAATCTTAGGCTGGAAAGCACTCTCAATCAGCATGAAGAGAATCGAAAATGTAATCCCAAGAATAGTCGTATCCATGGCCAGGACAAACGCATTGGAAAGAGATGCAACATCAATTTGCCCTCCGCTCTGGAAGGCCGTTTCCGCAATGGCCAGGATTGTTCCCAGGATCCCCAGGAGCGGAAAGATCTGAACTAAAGTAGACATGACACTCGCATAAATTTCGATTTTATAATGACGCCCAAAAATCGGACGCTCATTAACTTTTCCGGCGTTCTTACAGAACTCTTTTTTCAACTCAACGTTTGAAGCGATTTTATTAGTAATGAACTGAAGAGCGTTCTGAATTTTTTCGTGTGAGTGCATGGAAGAGTCCTTGTCAGGAGCATCCGCGAAACCTTTCAGGAGATTATCAGTGGCGTCACTCATCGAAATTTCATGCTTTTTCATCAGGAAGAAAACGGCAATCACAAGATAGATTTCTATCAAGGCGAAAAGATAAATAATAATAAAAATATTTTTTGTCAGAAAACTGAACAAACCTTGAACCATTGTAGAATCCACATCCTCTCCTTGTGACAGACTTTTATTTTAACCGCTTCTGAGAATGAAAATAGGATTTTTTCAATTAGAGTTATTAGCCGACAAAATAACGCGGCTAAGACGAGTAAAAGTTCCCCGTAAGTAAGTTCAAAATAAAAAGACTTCAATCATATAACTGACGGTTAAGGTTGGCTTATTGCTTGCATGCGCCTTATTTTATGACGAGGTACCAATGTTAAATCTCATGATCATCTTTGCCTTCCTATTTATTCCTCATACTTTAATGGCGGAATCTCTATCGGTAGATCTGATTATTCATAATGCCAATATCGTCACCATGGAAAAAGATCATCCCAAGGTAGAGTCCATGGCCATTGCAGGAGGTAAGATCATTGCCATTGGGAAATCCGCCGAAATACTCAATGGCTACAAGTCATCCCGGATAATCGATTTAAAAAAAAGACATGTCCTTCCAGGTCTCATTGATTCTCATGGACACATCCATAGTCTCGCCCAAAAAAATTCTAAGGCTTCTCTTGATGGCTCAAAGAGTATTGGGGAAGTCATCCAGCGCTTGAAAGACTTTGCACCACGCTCTCATTCAAAATGGCTCCTTGGACGTGGGTGGGATCAGAACCTCTGGCCAGGACAGAAGTTTCCAACAAAGGAAGACCTTGATGCCGCTTTTCCGGACACACCGGTTTACCTCACTCGTGTCGATGGTCATGCCTCCTGGGTAAACTCCAGGGCCCTCGCTCTGGCAGGAGTAGATCGAAACACGAAAAACCCGGAAGGGGGTATCGTTGTAAAGGATGAGTCAGGTGAACCAACAGGAGTCTTAATCGACCGGGCATCGAATCTTATTAGACCCTTTCTTCCTAGGCCATCACATGATGACATTAAGGCAAATCTGAAGCTTGCTATGAAGGAACTCTCCTCTCTCGGCATCACTTCCATCCATGATGCGGGCCTTGATGCAGATAATTTTGAACGGCTGGAAGAATTAAAATCCGAAGGAGAACTGAAAGTTCGAGTCTATGGAATGTTTAGTGGAACAGGACAGAGTTTCAAACCCTTTTGCAGAAAAGGTCCGGTGGTTGATCCCATGTTATCACTCCGATCGGTGAAGCTCTTCATGGATGGAGCGTTGGGATCGAGAGGTGCCGCCCTCCTTCATGACTACTCGGATCAGCCTGGGCACCAGGGGCTCCTCCTTAAAACACCCACCGAAATAAATGAAGCCGTCCTTACGGCCTACAAGTGCGGCTTTCAGGTTGGAGTCCATGCTATCGGAGACCGGGGAAACCGGCTTGTTCTTGATGCCATTGAAAACGCCATCAAAGAAACAAAAAGACATGATTTAAGACCTCGCATTGAACACGCGCAGGTTCTCCACCCTTCAGACATCAAGCGTTTTAAGAGTTCAGGTGTCATCGCCTCTATGCAACCGGTTCATGCAACCAGCGACATGCTGTGGGCCGAACAACGACTGGGACCAGTCCGCATTCTTGGTGCCTACGCCTGGAGAAGCCTCCTGGATCTCGGGGTCGTTCTTGCTTCCGGATCTGACTTTCCGATTGAACGAGCTAACCCTTTTGAAGGAATCTATGCGGCCGTCACTCGTAAAGACAAATCAGGCTCTCCTCGGGCAGGATGGTATCCAAGTCAAAAGATAACTCGCGAAGAAGCACTTATGTCGTTTACACGAGGAGGGGCCTTTGCCTCCTTTATGGAAAACGAAATCGGAAGTCTCGGGCCTGGAAAATATGCAGACTTTATTGTCGTTGATCGGGATATTTTCTCAGTACCAGAGTCTGAGATAATTTCTACCAAAGTTTTGGAGACATACTTAAATGGGAAAAAAGTTTACTAGCTACTCCTTCCCTTACTTTGATGCCTCGCTCTAGCCTTTTCCTTGATATTTGTTGTAAAAGAAACCCATCAATAAACGAGGAGTTTAACAATGAAAAAAATGTTTCTTGCTACCCTGCTAGTTGCTTCAACGGCGTTCGCACAGGCTTCTGAAGTTACAGTTCTTTCAACTGAAATCCCTGCAACTCGTGGCTTCACATCTGTTGATACCAAGTTTTACATCGATACAGATATGAAAGAAGCCTATGCTAAAGTACATGTTCAGGAACAGTTCACTGTTTATGTTAGAAACTGTAGCTACGGTCCAGGCTACCCTTATCCATACCCTTACCCTGGCCAATACTGTAACACTTTTCCTCAGACTCAATATCGCACAATCATGACTGATAAGGTTAAGATTGAAGGTATGACGATGAATGGAGACGACGTTATTTATCAAGGTGCAGAAGGTGATGTTGTTTGTGGAAAGATGGGCAGAAGCCGTATCTTCAAAGTTCCTACGTTCTATCTTTCAGGTAAGTGTGATCTTGATGGAAAAATCGTTCGTGAAAACGGCGTGAACAAACTTACTGTTAAATTCATTACGAAATAATTCCTTTTCGCGTGCAGGATCATTCGATCCTGCACCATTTTTCCGCCTACCTGTCGATTTTTTCTAATAAGATGCCTTTTGGCATAATTTCTAAAATTGTTCTCTGAATTCAGTGGTGCTAAGATTTCAGCATTTAAGATTGTAATCTGAATAAGGGATGTCATATGCGTCAATTAGAGAACTATGCAATTGGGAAGTGGACAAAGGGTCAGGGAGTTGGTCAGCAGCTTTTTAATGCTGTAACCGGAGAGGCCCTCTATACCGCGAGTTCTCAGGGTTTGAATTTTGCCGACATGATGGATTACGCCCGCACGACTGGTGGTAAGGCCCTTCGGAAAATGACCTTCCAGGAGCGTGGTCGTATGCTTAAGGCCCTCGCCCTCCATTTGAATACGAAAAAAGAAGAGTTTTATAAGATAAGTTATCTTACCGGGGCCACTCGAGTGGATTCCTGGATCGATATCGAGGGTGGTATCGGTAACTTGTTTGCTTACGCTTCTCTTCGTCGCCAGTTTCCTGATCTTCCCTACTATGTCGATGGCAACATGGAAAAGCTCTCCAAGGGCGGGAGTTTTGTAGGTCATCACATCGCTGTGCCTAAGCAAGGTGTGGCGATTCACATTAACGCTTTCAACTTCCCGGTCTGGGGCATGCTTGAAAAAATCGCCGTGAATTTATTTGCCGGAGTCCCGGCCATTGTGAAGCCGGCCACGATCACATGCTTTCTTACCGAAGCGGTTGTAAAAGAAATTGTATCCTCCGGGATTCTACCGGAAGGATCACTCCAGCTTATCTGTGGTTCAGCAAACGGCATTCTTGATCACGTGATGAATCAGGACGTGGTGACCTTCACAGGATCAGCTTCCACCGGAAAAATGCTCAAAGCTCATCCACGTCTCGTGCAGGAATCAGTGCCGTTTAACCTGGAAGCAGATTCCCTGAACGCCATGGTCCTGGGCCTGGATGTTAAACCAGATTCAGCTGAGTTTGATCTCTTCATCAAAGAAGCTTCAAAAGAGATCACCATCAAAGCGGGCCAGAAATGCACCGCCGTTCGCCGCCTGATTGTTCCCGAGAACCTTATTGAAGCGGTAGAGGCCGGTTTAAGTAAACGTCTAGCAGCGACCACTATCGGAAATCCGGAAAACAAAGATGTGCGCATGGGTTCTCTTGCGGGTGAGACGCAACGGAAAGAAGTACGGGCGAAAGTAAATGAGCTGGCGCGATCACAAAAGATTATCTTTGGTGACCTTGATGAGTTCAATGTGATTGGCGCCGATCCAAAAAAAGGGGCCTTCATGCCCCCAATCCTTTTTCTGAACGATAGGCCTTTTGAGAAAACAGATTGTCACAACATCGAAGCCTTCGGTCCGGTTTCAACACTCATGCCTTATAAGTCTACAGAAGACGCCATCACCCTTTCCAAGATGGGTCTGGGATCTCTCGTTTGCTCTATCGCTACCGCTAATGATGATATTGCCCGAGAGTTCGTCGTAGGTGCCGCTAACATGCACGGACGGATTCTGGTGATGAACGCAGAAAGTGCTAAGGAAAGCACAGGTCATGGTTCTCCCATGCCTATGATGGTTCATGGAGGTCCTGGTAGAGCTGGCGGTGGAGAAGAGATGGGTGGCAAGCGCGGAGTCATGCACTACCTCCAGCGTACCGCCATTCAAGGGTCGCCAACGACCCTCACAAAAATCACCAATCAGTATCAGTATGGTGCCAAACAAAAGATTGCTGAAATTCATCCTTTTAAGAAACACTTCGAAGAGCTTGAGATCGGGGAAACTCTTATCACCGAAAAACATACGGTCACTTTAGAGGATATTGAAAACTTTGCGGATCTTTCAGGGGATAAGTTTTATGCCCACATGGATGAGAAGGCACTTGAAGGATCAATGTTTAAGGGACGCGTGGCCCACGGTTATTTCGTACTCTCACGTGCGGCAGGACTCTTTGTGGATCCACCAAAAGGCCCGGTACTTTTAAACTACGGTCTTGAGGAGTGCCGGTTCATTAAGCCTGTCTATCCGGGTGCAACCATCGGTGTTCGCTTTACCTGCAAAGAAAAAGTCGATCAGGAAAAGAAATCACCAGATGATATCGCCAAGGGAATCGTGAAGTGGCTCGTTGATGTCTATGATGAAACCGGCGACTCAGTGGCCATCGCTACCATTCTCACCATGGTTAAAAAGAAGAATCAGGATTAATTGCTGCTGTCATGATTTAAGTTAAAACCTTAAAGGTAATTAAATATCCGGCACTCATTACAACAGTACTAATACCTAGTGATGCATAAAAGTTCCATCCCCGATCCAAGAGCAGTGGGAAAACGATAAAGAGAACGAGAGATGGAATCACCATGTATAAAATGTCCCAGGACATACTACTTATTTCTTTAATTGATCTACCCTCGTATTTCATAAAAAAGAAAACCAGTAGAGAGGTGAGCGGAAGGGATTTTAGGAGTGCTCCACCAACAGGAGTTTTTTCCGAGAGCTTTGTAACGGTTGCTATGATAACAGCAGAAACCAATATTTTCATAAAAAAATACATTCAATCATTCTCCCAACAGGGTCAGCAAATCGGCCTTAATCACATGGTATTCTTTTTTCTTCTCAAGATAGTCCTTTTCATAGCGGTAATATCTTTGCATGGCCGTTAAGGCATCGAGAGAGTTCTTTACCCCTCTGTCATATTCCTTGAGAGTGAGTCTTAAATAGTCCTTACTCTTTTTAATACGGTCAAGCACGTAGTGCATGACTTCATGAGTGTGAATCAGATCTTCCTTTAGCATGCTAAATTTTGATTCCGATTGTCTTTCTGAGTACAGTGACATGAGCCTCTTCGCTTCGGCCCTGTACTGATTAGAAGTGGCTTCTACACTACTTTCTAATCCATCAAAGAGTTCAATCGTTAGTCGAACACCGATTGCTTGAGCATCTAAACGATTTCTTTCTCTGTAGTCCCTGTTTATAAGTTCAAAATTATAGTAATGCCCTCCATAAACATCCACAGAAGGAAGCCAAAATCGTTGATTGATCGCTTTTTCTTTCTGAAAAATTTCGTTTTCCAGCTTCAATGAGACGACCTGAGGATGTTTTTGAAAGTTCTCCACCCTTGCAAGTAGGACCTCATCATGTTGATGATCCAGGACTAAAGGAAACTCCAGATTCTTTGTTTCTATGCCAACGAGAGGTGCCAGACCGATTTTAAGAATCTTGTTTTCGTGTTTCAAGCTCTCAATTTTTTCTTCAAGTTCAGAATCGTATATTGTAAATTCCAAGGAGTCCGTTCTTGTCGCGACGCCACTGGACGCTCTTCTGTTTGCCTGAGACCTTATCTTTAAATTTTCTTCCTTCTCCCTGTCGAGAATAGATATCAACTCATTATTAAAGATAATCTCATATTGAAGCTTACGTATCTTGTTCAGCTCCTCTCTTGCCCTAAGATCTGTCTGGATTTTACTTAGACCCGATCTTAGCTGAATAATCTCTGAAGCAAGATTGTCTTTCCCACCTCTAAAAAGATTGAAGCGGGCCTCTAAAAAACCATAGGGTTCAGTTTTGGAGGTAACGGATTCCACCTTAAAGTACTCTTCTCCCACCACCAGTGATAGTTCCGGAAGAAAAGAGCGACCAAGATGGCCCTCTTTGACTTCACTTGCTTCCTGCTCTTTCTTCAGACTTTGAACCGCAAGGTTATTAGTTAATTCTAAAGCGTATGCACTGTTCACAAGCATAAAAATAAAAGTTTGAAGTAGAAGTCTCATTGGCCATCCCCGTCTTTATATTAAAAGAAATTAGTCTAAATTATCGAAGGCTGCGAGAAGCTCCTTCTCACCCTCTTTTACTTTAACGTCGATGTTGTAAGGACGTCTCGCCGGCTTAGGCATCTTGCCCATGTAATGGTCATCATGCTTTTCAAGTTCGAATTTTTGGACATTTACCTTACCTTTCTTACTGGTAATGAGCTCTGCCTTGGCCTTTGGAGCAAACTCTTTTAGATCTATTTGCTTCATGTTTTTGTCATAGTAGTACACACGTATTGTCCCATCAGAAGTGCGGGCCAGCTCACCTTTATAAACCAGATCAGCCTTTGTCCCTTTAGAGGCTTCTTTGGCCAGGACGACGGATGTTACAACGCCTCCTTGTTTAGGAGCATCAGTCAGTTTCGGACCATGCCCTTCATCGTGAGCAAAAACATTTAGTGAAAGTGCCATTAAAAGAACGAGAACTGTTTTCATTCGTTTTCTCCTGTTAGTTTGTAATTTTCATCCCTATTTGGATTTAAAAGTTTATCTATTGAACGTTTGCCGTATTTATAAAAAATTGCCGGTGTGACGAATATATCAAGGAGCGTAGATGATAAAAGTCCTCCAATTATCACCACTGCTACCGGATACAGGATTTCCTTACCAGGCTCTCCTTTAGCTAAAAGTAGTGGAGAAAGAGCAAGGATGGCAGTTAAGGCGGTCATAAGGACAGGGACAAGCCTCTCTAGTGAACCTCTGATGACCATGTGCTCTGAGAAGGTCTCACCTTCTTCTTTCACAAGGTGAATATAATGGCTAATCATCATAATGCCATTACGACTGGCTATTCCACAAAGTGTGATGAAGGCAATCATCGTTGCAACGGAAAGTTCTCTTTCTGTGATGTAGATAGCAACAACACTACCGATAAGAGCTAAGGGAATATTCACCATCACTTGTAGTGTTAACATTACTGATTTGAAGTGCACGTAAAGAACAAAGAACACTCCTAGTAGGGAAATAATCCCCAGGAATGTTATCAGTCTTGTCGCTTGTTGCTGACTTTCAAACTGGCCGCCGTATTCAATGAAATAACCTTCAGGCAGTTTCACCTTTTCGGATATTCTCTTCTGAATTTCCTTGATTAAACTTCCCAGATCTCTACCGTGACTATTGGCGGAGATGACGATTCTACGCTGAAGATTTTCACGGTTAACCATGTTCGGACCAGTTCCCTGATAGACTTCTGCCACGTCGGCCACTTGGATTCGTTGACCATTGGGCATTGTCTTGACAATAGTCCCTTCAATGTTCTCAGGATTGGATCTGGATTCATCGTCAAACCTCATAAAGACATCAAAGAGCTTTTGTTCCTCAATGACCTGGGCCACAGTCTCTCCGTTAAGTGCCATCTCTAAATCGTTCGTAAGGCCTCCCGGACTGATGGCAAAAATGCCGGCCTCTTCACGGTCAACCAGAATTTTCAGCTGTGGTATTAGAACCAGCGGTTCAAGCTGAAGGTCAACCACTCCTTCGACCCCTTTTAAAGCATCTTCTACCTGGCCTCCAAGGCGACGAAGATCAGTTAAGTCAGGTCCAAAAACTTTAATGGCAATCTGGGCCCGCACACCGGAAAGAAGATGATCAAGGCGGTGACTGATCGGCTGGCCGATGTTCACATAAACATCTCCGACTTCTTCTATCCTGTTACGAATTTCCTGGAGGACGATCTGTCTGTCTCTTCCACCTTCCTTGAAATCCACATCAATCTCACTCCAGTGAACACCTTCAGCGTGCTCATCCATTTCGGCCCTTCCTGTTCTACGGATTGTAGACCTTGCCTCTGGAACCGAAAGAATGGCCTTTTCAATTTTAGTTCCTAGCTCATCAGAGGCCTTGAGCGATATTCCAGGAAAGGATGCAACACCTATCGTTGCCGTGCCTTCGTTAAATGATGGTAGGAAATTTGTCCCCATAAATGGAATCAAAGCTACGGCCCCAACGAGTAGGAGACTGCAAAAGGCCATGACTAGCTTTGGATGATGAATTGCCTTTTTTAACAGCTTCTCATCCCAGATTTTAAGACGTCTCACCAAGGGGCCGTCATCCTTATGCTCGAGGACCTTGGACTTTGAAACCAGGTAATAACAAAGCACTGGCGTCACGGTTAATGAAACAACCAAAGAAGCAGTAAGAGAAATGATATAGGAAACACCAAGAGGAGCAAAAAGCCTTCCTTCAATCCCACTCAAAGCAAAAAGCGGAATAAATACTAATACAACAATGATCGTGGAAAAGACGATTGAGTTTCGGACTTCGGAAGAAGCTTTATAAATAACATACAAGGGATGACGTGGCTTTTCAGCGTGACGGTTTTCCTTGAGCCTTCTGAAAACATTTTCAACATCCACGATGGCATCATCAACAAGTTCCCCGATGGCAATGGCAAGTCCTCCCAGAGTCATGGTGTTTATCGACATTCCAAAGATTTTAAAAATAATGAATGTCATGACCAGTGACAGTGGAATGGAAATTAACGTAATGGCAGTAGTTCTTATGTTCAGCAAGAAAAGAAAAAGAATGATCGCAACCATGATAGCGCCATCTCTTAATGCCTCTTCAACATTGGAGACAGAAGCTTCAATGAAGCGCGACTGTTTAAAAAGATCGCTTCTGATTTCAATACCTGAGGGTAGTGTCTTCCTCAGACTCTCAAGCATTTCATCAATTTTTTGAGTGAGTTCAATGGTGCTGGCGCCAGGCTGCTTTTGAATGGTCATAATCACGGAATGCCTGGCATCGATGCTCCCCTCTCCCCTTTTGATCTTCGGACCAATTTTAACTGTAGCGACGTCCTTCACCCGGACCGGCACTCCAAGATGAATGCCAATGGCGGTATTTTCAATCTCTTCAATGCTCTCCACTCTCCCGACCGGACGAATGAGATATTCCTTGTCGCCGATATCGAGAAATCCCCCAGTGGTGTTTTCACTTATTTCTGCCAATGCTTTCTCCAGCTCCTGAAGAGAGATCATCTTCTTTTGAAGCTTGTCGCTTGAAACAAGAATTTGAAATTGTTTAACCTCACCTCCCATGACGACCACCTGACTGATCCCAGGTATTGTCATAAGTCGTGGTCTCACCAACCAATCGGCCAGAGTTCTAAGTTCCATTGGACTGACTTCATCACCTTTACTGACCAACCCAACAAACTGAATTTCGCCCATAACGGAACTTATGGGTCCCATAATTGGACTGAGTCCTTCCGGAAGTCTTTCTTTAGCGAGTTGAAGTCTTTCGGCCACTAATTGGCGATTGCGAAAGACATCTGTCCCCCAATCAAACTCCACATAGATGATTGAGATCCCAATCCCACTACTTGATCTGATCCTGGTAACACCAGGCATTCCATTCAGTGTGGTTTCTATGGGCAAAGTTACCAACGTTTCAACTTCTTCTGGAGCCAGCCCATGGGATTCTGTAATGACTGTAACAATGGGCCGGTTAAGATCAGGAAAGACATCCACTGGGAGATTAGAAGTAATCCATCCTCCATAAATGAGAAGTGCAACTGATACAACAATAACCACCAAACGATTGTTCAGTGAAAACCTAATGATAGAATTAAGCATTCTTAAACCTTGAGTCTAAATGTCAAAAATGAATCGAATAAAGCGATAGCTAAGAGATAGGGGGCCTGAAAAGGGACGAAGTGTAGTTACTTAAATGAATCTGAGGAACAAAGAGAGGAATAGATCGAACGACTTTAAATAAAAAAAGATCCTGGATAACTTCCATTTTCTCTTCAACATTTACTGCTTGAATAATTAAAGAAAACTCCAAACTATGGTCATGGTTTTTCCCATCATCATTGGCCTTATTATGCTCATCATGATGGTGGTTATCTGAATGTTCGTGATGGGAAATATGTTTCTCAGAGACATGATTCAATAAATTTGAAGCTTGAAGATTCTTTGAGAATCCACCCGCTACAAACAAAACAATGAATGAAAGAACCTTTACAAGTTTAATCATGTTCGAAAAAGGCTAGCACAAAAATCCAAAAAGTTAAAACATCATTATTAACAATAAGTGCCAAAAAAAGCGGAAGTAAGCAAAAAATTAGTATTCGGGATGGCCCATTATCAGTTACAGCAACTTCTATTGGAAATTGCAGACTAAGGATGCTTCTCGATCAAGGGCCAGTGCATGGCCTAGTCGAAATTCTTAAGTCATGATGGAGTCATGAACTACTACAAGGCCATACTCCAATACATTGGTACCGACCGCATGGGCTTCCAATGGCAGGAGGGCATGCCCACGATTCAGGGCGACGTCAATTTATCTCTAAATCAGATCCTCCAGGGCAAAGTCACAACGAGAGCTGCCTCCCGCACCGATAAGGGTGTGCATGCCATGGGGCAGGTGGTGAAAATCTCAGCCGAAGATTCATCAACACTTGATGTTGCGCGATTGAACGCAGCACTGCCATCGCATATCCGATGTCTCGATCTCTCCCCCTGTGCTGGAGACTTCATTCCGTCCGTTGATCAAATCTCAAAAGAATATCGCTACCTCTTCACGAATACGCCCGGAGTCTCAGGGCAGGACCAGCGCTTTATCGCGCAAACGCCATTTCATCTCAACATCGATCATATCCAGACCTGTGTGGACATGCTCAAAGGGAAAAACAACTTTCAAAACTTCTGGTCCATCGGCGGCATTTCCAACACAACAATCCGGGATATCCTTGAATGTGACCTGACTATGATCGATCCTCTCGAACTCATGAAAGACTCACTATTTTCGGCAGGAGAGATCACATCCTGCTGGCAGTTCCGCATTGTAGGCAAAGGCTTCTTAAAGCACATGATCCGCCACCTTGTAGGCGCCCTCTGGATGGTGGGTAACGGCAGGCTCTCGATTGAAGACTTCTCGGAGCTTCTTCATGGAGAACAAAAACATCAGCGGCCCTGGAAAAAGGCCGATCCGCGGGGGCTCTTTCTTGTGAAGGTCAATTATTAAGGGTATTCTTCCCTACTATGAGTCGATTGAATTTCAAGTTAGAGGCCACAGTCCAGGGATCGCGCGCACGAGCGGCCACGTTCACCACCCTCCACGGGGAAGTGCAAACACCGATCTTCATGCCGGTGGGAACCCAGGCTACGGTAAAAAACCAGACCGTGGAATCCCTCAAGACAGCTGGCTCAAACATTCTGCTCGCCAACACCTACCACCTCCTTCTTCGTCCTGGACCGGAAGTCATGAGAAAATTCGGTGGCATTCACAAGTTCATGAACTGGGACCATCCCGTTCTCACGGACTCCGGAGGTTTTCAAATTTTCTCCCTCTCCCACTCCCGGGAGATGAATGAAAAAGGGGCGCGCTTTCTCTCTTACGTCGACAATCGCCCGATCCTCTTAACCCCTGAGCTCTCGATTGAGATGCAAAAGGCCATCAACAGCGACATCATGATGGTCCTCGATCAGTGTATTGAATCCAATGCCTCTCATAAAGACGCCAAGGCCGCCATGGAGCTCACCCACCGCTGGGCAAAGAGGAGCCTTGCGGCCCGAGGAGATTCACTTCAATCCATGTTCGCCATTGTTCAGGGTGCCTGTCACGAAGACCTTCGGCGCATTAGTGCTGACGTCCTGACAAACCTTCAAGTGGGCGGTGTGGGCTTTGACGGCTTTGCCATCGGGGGCCTCGCCGTTGGTGAAACCAAAACTGAACGAGAAGACTTCACGGAAATCGCTGCGTCGATGCTTCCGGAAAATCTCCCGCGCTATCTTATGGGAGTCGGAACTCCCATCGACATCCTCGAAGCGGTTCACCGCGGAGTCGACATGTTCGACTGTATTATCCCAAACCAGTATGGCCAGCGGGGAGTTGCTTTCACAAGTCTCGGAAATTTTCAGATGAGGCGCTCGGTGTACAAGTTCTCAGAGGAAAAGCTCGATCCAAAATGCGATTGCCTAACTTGCACCAACTACTCCCGAGCTTACCTTCATCATCTCATGAAAACGGATGAGCCTCTGGGTTGGCACCTTCTCGCCCTTCACAACATCACTTTCTATCACAATTTTATGCGTGAGATGCGTTTGAGTATTCTGGATGGAACCTTCCTCGATTTCTACAACCACAAACGGACCGAACTCGTCATGACAGACCAGGAGAATCCTCCGGCACCCATGACGCCCGAAAAACCTTATAAAAAAGACAAGCGCCTCCAGCTCGGAGATTATGAAGTGGTTGATTCCGGTCGAGGATACTCGAGCATCCGCCAGAAGAGTTCCGGCGAGGTCATGCATTCAGTGAATCCTCCACAAGAGGAAGCGCGCAACCTCTACGTGCTGCCCGCTCGAATCGATGAGCGCCTTCAAGATCTAAATGAAGTCGTGATTTGGGACGTGGGTCTCGGTGCTGCCCACAATTCAATGGCAGTCATCCATGAATTTCTAGAGAAAGACTTCGCGGGCAAGATCCGTATCATAAGTTTTGAAAACGATACGGATCCTTTAAAACTTGCTTTAAGAAACTCAAGCTTCTTCCCGCACCTTCATCATGGAGCTCCTCATGAACTCTTAAAGCACAACAAGTGGATATCTCCCTCGGGAAACATAGAGTGGGAACTTATCCAGGGCGATTTCTCTCACACGTTTCAGGGAGCACCAAAACCACATGTAATTTTCTATGATCCGTTCTCCATCCATACTAACGTTGAACTTTGGAGCGAGGAAGCCTTTAAGAGGATCTTTGACTACTGTCGGGGAAATGAAGTCCAGCTTCTCAATTACTCAGCGTCCACTGCGGTTCGGGCGACCCTCCTCGCAGTTGGCTTCACGGTTGGCTATGGGCCAGCGACTGGTCCGAAGAGTACCACGACAGTTGCTTTCAACGAGGCTTCACTTGCCAATAAACTTGATGCAACTTTGCTCGGTGAAGAGTGGCTCAAGCGGTGGGAGAAGAGTGATGCGAAGGTTGCTCGTACATTGAGTACATCGGATGAGAAGGAGTTCGAAGAGAAGATACGGGTACACGAGCAGTTTCGAGTCAATCGTTAGGAGATTTTAGCCTACTATTTTTCGGAGGAGCTGTTTGAAATTTCCATTTTTCTTTACCAACAGGTTATAAACATCCTTCAAATCTTTAAAATAATCTTTTGGTTCAAAGGCATGAATATAGGTATCTCCACGAGAGCGACAGAGAGCTGAGAAGATTGAACGAATTTTTTGTTGTTCAGATAAATTTAGAGTTTCATTTGTTGTATAGCGATATTTATCAATGGCATAAAGGATGACAATATCTGCCTCAAGGCCCTTCGCTCTAAGAAATGTCTCCACTCGTACATTCGGCGCTCTGTGTTTAGCTAATGCTTTATTATAATCTGGATCAGGAGTGATAATTAAAATTTGTCCGTTGGGATTTGCTTGTTTAATTTTATTTATCTCAATTTCGGCTTCATCAGCCGAATAGATAAGAAATTTCAATCTCTCATTCAAGCTCTGAGAATTTCCTTCAACATGTTTAAAATCATTGTCACTAAAGTAGCGTTTGGCTTCTTTTTCTAGTATCGGATTTTTACAAAGATAGGAAATGGCGAAATCCACAACTTCTGGGTGAGCTCTATAGGGACGTTTTAAAAACTTACTCCTCTGCCCTATGATTTTTATTCCCTTGCTCTTCCAGGTCTCTTTATTGGATCTGATATTCTGAAGACGATCTCCACCAAGAACCATGAGGCCATCTTCTTTTAATAATTGAGTGAGGATATGATAATCGTCATCTTCCAGGTCTTGATATTCATCGACAAGAATAACGTCAAAAATGGGGTCTAATTTCTGAGAAAGAAGATATTTAAGGGAACTATCGTAACTCTTATAGAGAGTACTTTCTTCCGCTCCTAGTTTTAAAGCAAGTTTGAAGTAAAGTGAACTCGCCGTTTTGGCCACTTTACCACCAAGTGTGGTGGAGACATAGTCATTAAGAGGTCGATTATAACAAGTATACAGGACAACCTTATTCTTATTTAGTTCCCGCTCTGCTAATTGCATAAGCATAATTGTTTTCCCGGTTCCAGGTAGACCGTTCAGAAGATAATGACCCTCTGTCATTTTATCCAGGATTTGAGATTGATTCTGATCCAGAAGCATGAGTTTATCGTGGATACCATTCAAATCGATCGTATATTCATGAGAAATGACTCGGGTTGGATTAATTAAGTCCAGAAGTTCATCAAATTCTGCTCTTTTTAGTTTGTGGTCAAGATGGGTTAATCCCAAATATTCAAGAGAGCAAGGCCAATCAAGATCTTCATGAAATAAGACTCGAACATCATCATATTTAGTATTGAATTCAGAAATGTATTCGGCTGCACGGTCTGATTTGAGAATATTTGGAAAAATAACAAACTTAGAGAAAGGAACATTCAATCCACTTAGGAGTTCTCGGAAAAGGCACCCGTAGCTTGCCATTTGCTTACCATAACGATCCACCCCTCGTGCTGTCATAAGATCAGTATTTGACACTTTTCTAATCTCTTCGCTGTAGTGCCCTTTACACTCGATGATCAGAACTCCATGTGTAGGAGATAAGACAACAAAATCAGGCCAGAGCTGATACTTCGTCCTCCGAAATCCTGGCTCAATGAGAATGCGCCCTTCAACGCCCCTCAACCCTTCTTCAAGCCAACTAAGAATCTTTTGTTCAGCATCGTTAAGTTTATCGTGTTGGCCTATGACTTCCATGGTGGGCTTTTCGGCAAATTGGGAAAAATCAAGACTAAAGAAATCTCTTTTTTAGTAGTTCTAGGAGGGGTAATTAGCTGAAATGCTATAATTCTCACTCAGATTAGTCAGGCATATACGTTTATAGCATTAGGTGTGACCACCGTATTGTTTTTCAGATTTGATAATAAAATGGTGGAGGTGGTGGGACTGATTAATTACAAAAACTTATCAGTCGTTTGTAGCCAAAATAGCCACGGCCATAGGATTTCAAATCATCTTGTGACTTCCCCCGGTTTTTGGAATGTTGACCAGTAGGAATTCAAACAATTAATCAGAAAGATTCTAAGAAGTTAGAGTCTCGGGGCCGGAAAAGAATTTTCCATGCAGGTCCGTTATTCACCAGAGTTTAAACAGTCAGCCGTCCGCAAATTCACGACCCCTGGTGGCCCTAGTGCCGCTCAGTTAGCTAAAGATCTGGGAGTTCATTACACATCTATCTACGCTTGGGTAAATGAACATGCTAATAAATCAAGCATGAAAAAAACTAAAGAATGGACAGTCGAAGCGAAACTTGAAGCGATCATTAAAACCGCCTCAATGACAGAGAACCAACTTGGAGAATATCTCCGAGGCAATGGTCTTCATTCTACCCAGATAGAAGAGTGGAAACAGGAATTTTATTCTTCTCAGAAGCCGGTAGGACGACCGAAGCTTGATCCAGAGCTCGTTCAACTTCGAGAAAAAGAAAAAGAGCTCTCAAGAGATCTCCGTCGCAAAGATAAGGCCCTCGCTGAAATGTCTGCCAGAATCGTGCTGCTAAAAAAAAGCCGTTTGATCTGGGGGGACGCAGAGGAAGACGAATAGAAGAACCAGATCGTCTCATTGCAATTGAATTAGTTGAAGAGGCCAATCAAAATGGATGCAGACGCCGAGTTGCGTGTGAAGATCTAGGCGTTAACCTTAAGACTATTGAGCGTTGGAAAGAAAATCTGGACTGCGCCCTTCAGGCTGGATGATTTAGCCTAGATTTTTAGAATAGGTCTTTCGGCCAGGGTTGG
>JBKHWS010000052.1:0-17038 GCA_046566385.1 Bacteriovoracia bacterium
TAATCCCGTCATCCCTGAAAAAGGATCTGTGGGCGCCTCTGGTGATCTTGCCCCCCTTTCTCATATTGCACTCGCCTTAATTGGGGAGGGAGAAGTTGAATTCGAAGGCAAAGTAGTTAGTTCAGACTTTGCCATTCATCAAATTGGTAAAGAACCAGCAAAGCTTGGACCTAAAGATGGTTTGGCACTCATCAACGGTACATCGGTGATGCTGGCCCTGGGAACCCTGGCCTTGGTTGAGGCCAAGAAAATTGTTAAACTCGCCGATGTCATCTCTTGTCTCACTCTTGATGCTGTTCGCGGAACTGCGGCCGCATTCGACGAAAGAATCTCCCTCCTTAAACCACAGCCGGGTCAGGTCGATGTTTCCAGGAATTTACTGAAAATCATAAAAGGTTCGGAAATCGTTCTTTCGCACAAGGATGATGGAAAAGTTCAGGACCCTTATTCTCTTCGCTGTATTCCTCAAGTGCATGGGGCCTGCAGGCAGACCCTTCGACACACAGAAGAAGTTTTGCGCATTGAACTTAATTCAGTCACAGATAATCCTCTGGTGTTTATTGAATCAGGGGATGTTGTCTCTGGCGGAAATTTCCACGGTGAGGCACTTGCTCTCACGATGGATTATCTTGCCATGGGACTTTCTGAGATTTGTAACATTGCGGAGAGAAGAGTTGAGAAGATGATGAATCCTAGTTTCTCTGATCTTCCTGCCTTCCTGACAAAGAACTCTGGTCTTAATTCCGGTCTCATGATCGCTCACGTGACCATGGCGGCACTCGCTTCTGAAAACAAGTATCTTTGCCATCCAGCCTCTGTTGATTCAATTCCAACGTCAACAGACAAGGAAGACCATGTGTCCATGGGTGTGACCTCGGGGAGAAAACTTCATGAAGTTCTCTCCAATGTTCAACATGGGCTTGCAATAGAACTTCTTTGTAATACTCAAGGCCTTGAGTTTTTAAGGCCTATGAAAACCTCACCCGCACTGGAAAAAGTTGTGACCCTGGTGAGAAAACACGTTCTTCCCATTGAAGAAGACCGTACATTCCATAAAGACATCGAAAACCTAACCAGGCTGATTCAAACCGATGAACTCATTCAAGAAGTTGAATCTGTTACCGGTCCGCTTGCCTAAGGAGAACATATGAACATACCTCTTCCACCAACTGGCGATAAATTAACCTGCAAGGGCTGGCACCAGGAAGCAGCTCTTCGCTGCCTCTTAAATAACCTTCATCCGGAAGTGGCTGAAGATCGTGACAGTCTTATCGTTTACGGCGGAAACGGCCAGGCTGCTAGAAATCATAAGGCTTTAAATGACCTTATAAACACTCTTAAAAATCTTGAAAATGATGAAACCCTCATCGTTCAATCAGGAAAGCCGGTTGCTGTTTTTCCTAGTAATCCTCAAGGACCAAGAGTTCTTATCGCTAACTCGAACCTCGTTCCTAAATGGGCAACATGGGATCACTTCAACAAGCTAAAAGATGAAGGGCTCATGATGTACGGTCAGATGACGGCAGGCTCATGGATCTACATTGGCTCTCAGGGAATTGTTCAGGGGACCTATGAAACCTTCATGGCAGCCGCCAGAAAGCATTATGGACCACAAGCGACGCTTAAAGGAAAACTCGTTCTTACCGGTGGTATTGGAGGAATGGGTGGGGCACAACCGCTTGCTGTAAAAATGGCAGAAGGGGTTTGCCTTTGTTGCGATGTGGATGAGACTCGGATTGAGAAAAGGTTAAAATCAAAATACCTTGATCTCCTGGCGAAAAATTTTGATGAGGCGATTGAAATTGCCCTCAATGCAAAACAAAAGGGTGAAGCCCTTTCAGTCGGTGTCGTCGGCAATGCCTCAGAGTTTTTTAAGTACGTTTTAGATAAAGGTATCGTGCCGGATCTTGTGACAGATCAAACTTCTGCCCACGATCCTCTTAACGGTTATGTTCCGGATGGAATGAGTCTTGATGAAGCTGTAAAACTTCGTGCAACAGATCCACAGAAATATACCAAACTTTCTTACGAAACAATGGGACGCCACGTGGAGGCGATGCTTGCTTTCCAGAAGAAGGGATCACATGTTTTTGATTATGGGAATAATCTAAGAGCAGGTGCTGAACTTGTTGGTGTGAAAAATGCTTTTGACTTCCCTGGCTTCGTTCCTGCCTACATTCGCCCGCTTTTCTGTGAAGGCTCAGGTCCTTTCCGTTGGGTTGCTCTTTCCGGAGATCCGGAAGATATCCGAGTGACTGATGAAGCTCTTAAGGAACTCTTTCCTGAAAATAAATCTATGCTCAACTGGTTAGAGAAGGCCCAGAAAATGATTCAGTTTCAGGGACTTCCTGCCCGAATCTGCTGGTTAAAATATGGCGATCGTGAAAAAGCCGCTCTCCTCTTTAACAAGCTAGTTCGCGAGAAAAAAGTCAAAGCACCAATCGTTATTGGGCGAGACCATCTTGATTGCGGCTCAGTAGCAAGTCCTAACCGTGAAACCGAAAGTATGAAAGATGGGACTGATGCTGTTTCAGACTGGCCGCTACTCAATGCCATGATCAACATCAACAATGGTGCCAGCTGGATTTCTCTCCATCACGGAGGCGGAGTTGGCATTGGATACTCCCAGCACTCTGGTATGGTCATCGTTTGTGACGGCACCACGGAGATGGATGTCAGACTTTCAAGGGTTCTGAATTCTGATCCGGGAATGGGTATTGTTCGTCACGCTGATGCAGGCTATGACATCGCTCTTGAGATTGCCAAAAAACCGGAAACAAAAATAAAGTTCCCATCACTTTAGGATAAGAAATGCTTAAGGCCTACACCGACCTGAACGAAATCTTAACTCTTAAAGAAGCCTTTAAGAAAGATGGGAGAAATCTTAAACAAGAGGATCTTTCTCTCATTAAAAACGGGGCCATTGTCTTTGATGAAACGAAGATTCTCTGGGTTGGCGAGACCACTCGCTTTCCGGATCAGTACCGAAACATTGCAAAATCTCTGAAGGGCCATGTCCTCACACCAGAAATCGTTGATGCTCACACTCATCTCGTTTTCGGAGGGGACCGTGCCCAGGAGTACGCCGATCGGTTAAGCGGAGTGAGTTATGAGGAGATAGCTAAGCGGGGCGGTGGAATTCTCTATACAATGAAACAGACAAATGAAGCTACAAAAGAAGATCTCTTCCAGTCAGCATGTGAACGGATTGAACGTCTCCATTCTTACGGCATTGGGACCATCGAGATAAAGTCTGGTTATGGTCTTAATTTTGATAAAGAATACGAGGTCTCTCTTCTCATTGATAAGTTAAAGAAAAAGTATTCTCCAGAAATACAGATTTTCAACACTTATCTTGCCGCTCACGATGTTCCTAAGTCTTTCAACGGCCCTCGTGAATATCTGGAAAAAGTAGTAATTCCCTTATTGGAAAAACTCGCTCAATTAAACGTGATCGATGCTGTGGATATTTTCCACGAGAAAAACTACTTTGACTCTTCCGATGTGGACCTATTATTTGAGAGGGCTGCCTCACTAGGTATTCCCAGAAAAATTCATGCAGATGAACTGAACGATAACAGCGGAGCATGCCTCGCAGTAAAACATGAAGCCCTTTCAGCGGATCATTTACTCAAGATTTCAGATGCTGGTATTGAAAAGCTTGCTCATTCAAAGACCGTGGCTTCTCTTCTTCCGGGAACAGCTTTTTTCCTGGGAAAACCCCTTGCTCCGGCACGAAAAATTCTGGATGGGGGAGCGAAGGTTGCCATTGCTTCTGATTACAATCCAGGATCCTGTCACTGTGATAATGTTCTTCTTATCGCCTCTGTATCAGCTGCCCAACTTAAAATTAACCAGGCAGAATTATGGGCCGGAATTACCATGAATGCTGCAGCCTCTCTTGGAAAAATCAACCAGGGAGCACTCATACCTGGAATGAAGGCAAGGTTCTCCCTCTTTAGAACCGAGAGTCTGTCTCACATCACTTATAACTGGGGACGAAACTTAGCTGTTAGTTTGCCTTAAGAGAATCATCAATCAGGGCAAGAAATTCAGAGTCCATAAAATTGTGGATCCGATTGTTCACGTAAATGACCTTGCCTTTATGAAAGACGATAGAGACTGGATAGGTTCTGATCAAGAACTTTTCAGAGATAACTTCATTGGCATCAACCACGGAATCAAAATTTAACTTATACCTTGCTTCCGTTTTGCGGATGAGCTCCTGAGGGTTTTCTGTGTCACCGTTGATACCGATAACTTTTACCTTATCCTTATACTTCTCCTGAAACTCCACCAAGCTAGGAAACTCTTTCAGGCAGGGTACACACCAGGATGCCCAGAAATTAAGGACAATTATGGGAGTGGGATCCTTCCTGAGCTCAATAGTCGTATTTTTAGTGGTTGTTAAATTAAGAGCTTGGAAATTAGTCTCATAAACGGAGTGTTTTTGTTTGTCCGCTGCGACCTGTTCAGCGTTAGAATTGAAGGTATCCCACAGGATTTGGGTGGAAAGAAATCCTGTAAAGGCCATAATAAAGAGGAGAATGGGAATAAGCTTTTTTTTCATGCTGTTTCCTAGAACCTCAATGTACATCAGATGGTAGAGATTATGAAGCCCTGGAAGTTGTTACCAAAGTATAAATTTCTAAAAGCTCTCAATGGCAAAATTGGAGAGAAAGGGCAATCTATCGTCGAGTTTGTGCTTCTGCTTGCCGTCATTACAGGTATTTCCTATGGCTTTGTCGCGGTTATGAACGGAAATATAGCGCGCTATTGGGAATACTCTGCCAATCTGGTAGTAAATGATAGACCTGGTGGACCCAAGGCGGTTTCACTGGATTAATAAAATCTGAATTAAGGATGGATTCATGACTTACTTACTGGCCATTGACCAAGGCACTACCGGCACGACTTCTCTTCTCATCGATGCCACCAATCTTAAAATTATAGATAAAGAAAAAAGTGATTACCGACAAATATACCCTAGGCCAGGTTGGGTAGAACATGATCTCGAAGACATCTGGCTTTCCATTAAACTTTCAGTTGAAGCAGTTTTAAACCGAACTCAGATTGATCCCAAGAAAATTTCTGGTATTGGCATTACTAACCAGCGTGAAACAACATGTGCCTACGACAAATCCGGGACCCCTCTCCATCACGCAATCGTCTGGCAGGACAGAAGAACCTCAGAATACTGTCAGAAGAACTCCCAAAAATATAATGAGCTTTGCCGCAAGAAAACCGGACTTCCTCTTGATCCATACTTTTCCGGAACTAAGATGAAATGGTTTCTGGAAAATGTTTCTGGAGTTAAAGAAGCCGCAGACAGAAACAATCTCTGCCTTTCAACCATCGATACATTCATGGTTCACAGGCTTACTGACAAACAAAGTTTTGTCACAGAGGCTTCTAACGCCTCCAGAACCATGTTGATGAATCTTGAAACTTTTCAGTGGGATGATGATCTATTAAAATTTTTCGGAGTATCCAGAGATTTTCTGCCGGAGATAAAAGAATCATTCACTCATTTTGGTGAAACAAAGAATGTGGGTTTTCTACCAGACGGAATTCCCATTCTCTCTATACTGGGGGATCAACAAGCCGCACTCTTTGGACAGGCCTGCGTAAACGTTGGCGATATTAAATCAACTTATGGTACCGGGGCTTTTCTTGTTTTAAATACCGGAGAGCAGCTCATCCATTCATCAGTCGGATTACTTACTACCGTGGCCTATTCTTTTAGGGGTAAAAAGATTTATGCCCTGGAAGGTTCGGCCTATATTGCAGGAGCTGCCGTTCAATGGTTAAGAGATAATTTAAAATGCATTAAATCTTCTCCTGAAGTCTCGCAGCTGGCCAATGAAGTAACTGACCTTGCCCAAATGGAACATGTTCTCTTTATGCCTTTCTTCACTGGTATCGGTACTCCTTATTGGAATGCCAATGCTAAAGCAGCTATTGTTGGTCTCACTCGCGATACTCACAATGGGCACATCGCCCGGGCCTGTCTTGAAGGAATAGCCCTTTCGTTAAACGATTCCGTTTCAAGCTTTAAAAAAGATTTTCCACATTTAAATGATATCAGGGTCGATGGGGGGGCGGCCGCCAACGATCTCCTGATGCAAATGCAGGCCAATTTTTCAGAAAAGACCATTCTCCGCCCAGAAATTATTGATACTACTGCATTCGGGGTTGCTGTCGGTTGTTTGGTTGGAAAAGGCGAAATAAGCATAGAAGAAATGGGTAAGTACTGGAAACTAGAAAAAGAGTTCAAACCGCAGAAGAACGACTACTACTTAAAGAAAAAAGCTCTTTGGGACGATACTATTAAACGCCTGTATCTCTAAAAAATAAAGAATACCTATGCCTAATAAGATTCTTTCAATTACGGCCCTCTTGGTTCTTGTTATTAACACTGCTGATGCCAATGAATTTTGTGATCCTGCCTACAATGAAACGATTGATAGTTTTGTAGAAAAAAACTGTGAAATTACTGATAAGATGAAAACTTGCGCTCAAAAAGAGCCAGATCCAGATGCCTTAAAAAAAAGAATCCAAGCCCTCTTAAAGGGTTCTGAAGATAAGCAGGATGACATTCAAAAATACTGGAACCAAAGTTACTCGAAGACTGCTTATGCTCAGCTTTTTGATTACAGTAAAGCCAGGGCCCAGAATGATTCAAAGTACGTTCCGACACATCTTTTCGACTGGTTTACTGACTCCGGTAAAGCTTCTGTGGACAGAGATAAACTAAAAGAGAAGATGGTGGAAAACTATGTGAAATTCGCTCAAAAGCACGAGTGTACTCCAGTCATAAAGCATCGCTATACCGTTCACCACTATCCCGATAATTATAAGACCGAGAATGAGGCTGAACTAAAGAAGTTGATGAGCTCAGCAGATTTTGAAGCCAAAAAAAATGAATACTTTGATAAGTACAATGAAAGAACTCTTGAAAGTGGTACTTACTGTGAAAAGGACAGAGTGAACACCAAGCCTTTTCATTATGTTTCCGAACAGTATCCGCCATGCTCTGGAAACGTCAGTGGTCTCTACAAAGACAATGAGTGGGCAAGCTCAACTCTTGATGCACAATTGAAAGGTGGTGCTACAGATGAAGTTATTTCTTGTATTAAGGACAGATTAGCAAAGGGTGCAGAAATTCATCACATTTCAGTTGTTTCATCAGCATCCGCCCTTAATAACTCTGGAGAGGCCGCAAAAAAGTTCTGTAAAAAGGGCTTCCTTGAACTTTCTAAGGCCCGAGCAGAAAATGCCAGAGACAAAGTCGTTCCCCAGCTTTTCTCCCTTGCCGGCGCAGAGAACATTGATTACAAGTCCAAACTTGTCCTCAATTACAAAGGTTCAAATGGTGATGGAACTTCAGGACCATGCCCTTACACTTTAAAAAATGGTGTAGAAGTTCTGAAAAGTGAATATCAAAAACCTGAAGGGAAGAAAGAGTTAGACAAAGAAAAATTTGTCAGAATTCATGTAACTTTTGAATCTAAAACGAAAAAGGTTAATGACAGCAAGACATATTATGCAGCTTCATACAGCTGTAGGAACATCTACCTTGACTGTGAAAAACCTTAGAGATTACTGAAACAATAATTCTTTCAGCTCACTGGCCTTGGTAATTCCAATGATGGATAGCTTATATTTTTCTTTAAAATCATCAGCTGCGCGCTTTGAGGTTATAACTCTCTTATAGTTCATTTGAGCTATTTCCTTAAGGCGCATCTCCATCATGGGAACAGACCTGACCTCACCCGTAAGACCTACTTCACCAAGGAAAAGAGTGTCGTTCGCTATTGGGGTGCCGTAATAAGAACTGAGCAGTGAAGCAATAACGGAAAGATCATTTTCTCTGCTAGTAAGTTTCATTCCTCCCACCACATTCACATAGATGTCATTGTATGAGAGGGGAATACCCAGATACTTATCGATAACAGCAACAAGAAGTGCAACACGATTTGAATCAAGTCCCTGAGTCGTCCTCCTCCCTACTGCGAATTTATTTTCAACAACTAGTGCCTGGATTTCCACAAAAAGTGATCTTGATCCTTCTAAAATGCAGGTTAAGGATCTGCCGAATGAACCCGGGAGCGACTGCTCCAGAAAATACTGAGAAGGATTTTTAATTTCAACAAGGCCCCTCTCCTGCATTTCAAAAATTCCAACCTCATTGGTATTACCGAAACGATTCTTCATTACCCGTAACATCCGGTATTGACCAAGTTGGTCACCTTCAAAATAAATTACTGTATCAACCATGTGTTCCAGAATTTTCGGTCCTGCTATCTGTCCTTCTTTGGTAACGTGACCAATGATAAAGCAAGTTAGACCGTAAGCTTTTGCATAGTTCATGAGCTCATAGGTTACTTCACGAATTTGAGTCAATGTTCCTGCTGCCGATTCAACCTGATTAGAGTGAGTTGTCTGGATGGAGTCGAGGACGAGAAATTTCGGCCTTAATTCTTTGACTTGTTCAAGGATCTTCTGCCAGTTTGTTTCATTGAAAATATAAAAACCGGAGTTATTAACACCCAGGCGTTTTGATCTACCGGCCACTTGTGATTCTGATTCTTCCCCACTTACATAAAGGATCTTTTCGTTTTGATATTCATCCAGAAGCTTTCCACAAACTTCCATCAGTAGCGTTGATTTACCTATCCCTGGTTCTCCACCAATAAGTGTAAGAGAGCCAATGGTGACCCCTCCCCCCATGACTCGGTCAAATTCTCCTAGTCTAGTGAAATAACGGTGAACAGATTCATGTTCAATTTCATTAATGGTCTTCGGTCTGCTTTCCCTTCCTGCAATTGACTTCGGCGCGGCCTTGCTGGCCTTTATCACCTCTTCTTCAGAGAAGGAATTCCACTGATTACAGTCAGGACACTTACCGACCCATTTAGGGGTCTGATATCCACATTCCTGGCAGGTAAAAACCGTTTTAATCTTGGCCATGTTATTCCTCGATCAGCTTTAAAAGTTGCTTCTCATTAATTATTGGAACTCCCAGGGATTTTGCTTTTACAAATTTACTGGAACTACTCTCTGTTTCATTGGTCACCAGGTAGTTTAAATTCTTTGAGACTCCTGCAATGACTCCCCCATTTTGTTTAATAAGCTTTTCTATTTGGGGCCGTGGCTGACTCAATTCACCGGTTATACAAAACTTCAGTCCCAACAGTGGACCCTCTCCGCTGGCAACTTCATCGGCCTTAACTACAACTCCCACGCTTAATAGTTCTTCAATAAGAGGTTTCTTTTTCTTCAACGATTCAAGTATTGAGGCAGATGATTTCTCGGCAAAGCCTTCAATCTCAAGCATCTTTTCTAGTTTAAGGTCGAGGATTTTTTCAAGGGTGTTGTATCCCTGGGCAATGATTTTTTCACTCTTGGCAATCGATACTCCTTCAACGCCGATTGCAGAAATGAACTGGGCCAAAGACTGGTGCTTCGTTTTTTGAATGTTTTCGTACATCTTGGTTGCAAGCTTGTCTTTGACCTTTTCCAACAGAAGAAAGTCTTCAATCTTAAGCCTGTAGAGATCAGGAATTTTCTCTACTAGTCCCTTGTTTATTAATTCGTCCAGCCGCTTATCAGAAACATCATCAATGCCGGCCTTATGAACGTAGTTCAGTATTTCCTCTTTAACCTTTGTAGGACATGTTTCGTTGTCACAATAAAGCCAGATGTCATCAATCTTGAGTCGGTTGCCGCAGCTGGGGCAGTTTTCCGGGTAAGAGAAAGTTCCTTTTGATCTTTCGATGACACCCAGAAACTTTGGAATGACTTCCCCGGATCTGATGATTTCTATCTTATCTCCGGCCTTTAGTTCAAAGTTTTTCACCATTCCGAAGTTGTGTAGAGTAACTCTGCCAATCATGGCCCCAGAGAGTTCTGTTGGCTCTATGAGTGCTACTGGTGTAAGAGTTCCATTCCTTGAGACACCCCATTCGATTTCACTAATCTGAGCGACTTTTGTTTCACCGGCGAATTTGAAAGCAATTTTGTAGCGGGGATGGTGACTCGTTTCTCCAAGTTCATCATGAAGCTTTAAATCATCATAAACAAAGACCAGACCATCAATAAGATAATTGCCATTGGCCATAAAGTCTTTGGCTTCACTGACTCTTCCCTTCAGGTCCTTTCCATTTTTATGAAGCATGTATTCGGGGGTCATGAAGCCACATTCTTTAAGAAACTCTAACTTCTCGTGCTCTTTATTAAATCCTTCTTCGCTTATAACTTCAAAGCTCTGGAAGTTAAGATGTCTGCAAAGCTGAATATTTTCTTTCCTGCCTAAAAGACCTGCGACAATGTTTCTTTGAGAGGTAGGTGCGGGCAAGCCTAATTCCTGCATCTCCTGAGTAAGGGTGAAAAAACTTTTCTCCACACAATAAACCTCTCCCCTTACTTCAAAGCTTTTATTCCCCGGTATGAACTTAGGGATATCCGGAATGAATACAGCTTTTTTATAAATATTTTCTCCGAACTGCCCGTCACCTCTGGTCTTTGCCATGACCAGATGTCCTTTTTCATAAACGAGGGAACAGCTTGATCCGTCAATTTTGAAAACACTGACAACATCTTCCTTACCCACCCACCTGAGGAGATCCTTTTCTTCATAAGTCTTATCCAGGGATAGCATTTTTTTTTGGTGTTCGACTTTACTTGTAGATTCTGATTGTTTGAAACCAACGAGTTGGAGAACAGGATTTTGCGGGTCAAGATGTTTTAATTCATCCTCTAATCTATCATAGGCTTCGTCAGAGATTTCAGCTTTGCCCTGATAGTAAAGTTCTTTGTGATGAAGGATAAGCTTTTCTAGCTCTTGGATTCTGGCTTTTTTCATCCTTAATTATTAACATTTTTGGATCAGAAATTAAATGAAACGCCGAACTTTAAACGATTATCCTTGTAAGACACTTCTTCAAAATCTCCACCGAACTTTGCTTTCCGGGACAAGGTTTCAATACTTCCGTCGAGAGTCATTCTCATAGTGTATTGGTACTTCATTCCCAGCTCGAGCTCCATGGCCGAAACACTTTTGGCGTTACCGTAGATATTGTCGTCGTCATTAAAGGAGGGGAATGGAAGAAATTCGGCACGGGCAAAAAACCTGTATTCTCTGTTTATGGGAACATTTGCACCCGCACCAAAGACAAATCCGGAAAATGAGTTCGCACCAAAGCCATCAGCTTCAGAAACATCGAGATCATAAAAATGATTGGCATATCCGCCATAGATATCTATCTGCGGGCCGTAAAAGAATCCTATGGGAAGATATTTATAGCCTCCAGTGATCTTGTAACTACCGTTGTTGACATTAAGACTGGTTTTTTCCGGATTCCCTGAACTTTTTTTCATGGAGCCAAGTGTTCTTTCTATTTCAATGGCTGTGAAGTATTGCCTGGTAATCCACCCTTCCACCCGGAGATCTACACCATAAAGATTTCCGCTCATTCTTTTTGAGCCGGTCGGGGTTGAAGTATCAACGCTGGAGCTTGAAGCAAACAGGGCCGCAGAAACAATTCCCAGGGTTCCCGGCGTCTCTTCATCTTTTTTATCAGTCAGATTTGGATCAACAATAAAGTCCTGCTTAACAGGTTTCAGTCTTACCCAATCACCAGCGGCGAGTTTTTTATCTGATTTATAAACACGCACCATTCCGAGGGCCTGATTATCAGAAATGCTGAATATCTTTCCTTCTGCCAACGTTTCCGTTTCCCAATCTACAATTTTTTTCAAAAGGGGGTGCTTTTTCTTGGAAACAGCTCTTTTAACTGCAAATTCCTGCCCAGCTTGAATTGGATATCCTTTCCCTACGTCAAGCGTGATTTGATCCCCCAGGATCCCATTTATCTTGGCATCATAGGGAATCGTTTTAGCATAAGTATCAAGCCAATTTTTCACAGCTTGTGCAATCAACTCAATTTCATCTGAGTTAAGAAGCGTCTTCTCGGCAAAGTAGATGTCCTCTCCGTTCTCGCCATAAACGGTCATCGAAACTTCCGTGCCGTTGATTTCATTTTTAACAGTGACGAGAATCAGAGAACCCACTTTCAGTTTCTCCGCAACAGTAACCAGCACTTCTTTTGTTTTCAGGTACTGTGGAAGGTTTTCCCGATAGCGGCTAAAGACATTTATAAGGCTAGAGTTTGAAACGTAAGTGCACCAGTTACTTTTCTTCAAGTCTCTTTCAACTTCTTCAAACACTTTATAGCCAATCGCTCCCCCAACACTGTCAGTTACCGGAAGTAACGTACACCTGCGCATGGATGATTGAGCCATGGATGAAAAAGAGAAGAAGGCCAGCAGAAGAAAAATGTACTTCATATATTAAATGGTATTTCCGGTGGTTGCTCTGTTTGAGTTGTTACTTTTACTTGTTGTTTCTCAAACAATTCTACCAGCATTTTCAGTTCTGAATTCTCTTCATTAAGTTGTCTGATTTGGGTGC
The DNA here is from genome assembly GCA_046566385.1 of Bacteriovoracia bacterium. Classification (GTDB taxonomy): domain Bacteria; phylum Bdellovibrionota; class Bacteriovoracia; order Bacteriovoracales; family Bacteriovoracaceae; genus Peredibacter. Next base: position 12,476 of record JBKHWS010000052.1, read on the forward strand.
GTAAAAGCTCTATTTCAAGTTTTGCCCTCAGAAGTTCTTCTTCTTCTCTAACCCGAAGTTTTTCAGTCGACGCTACATATATAAAGTACTTTCCGTTTTCTTCTTTGTACTTCAGAATATTGTTTTTAATGTGTCTTCTGATGGTAGAGATGGAGACATTCTTGTAGCGTGAATAGTCATTGATGGATAACCAGACTCCGTCATTGGCGTGCATAGGGCTCCTTTAACATTAATCTTAATGTTAAAGAATCCGATAAAGATGTGCAAAATCAAAAATGAAGAGAAAAGTTGAGCAGAGATGTCGGTTGATTTGAATGAGTTAAAAAATAAGAAAATCGCTCTCGTCCTTTCCGGAGGAGTGGTAAAAGCAGCTGCCTGGCACCTGGGAGTCACCCTTGCACTCGAAGAGCTTGGCTTTTCTTTAAAAAGTAACAAGAATTCTTCTCCTGGACAGGACCTGAATCAGAAAAGCCTCGAGATTGGTACCTATGTTGGCTCATCTGCCGGCGCCATGATCTGCATCTACCTGGCGGCGGGATATACACCTCAAGACATTATTCAGGCTACCTTAGGAATTAAGGGGTCCCGTTTACGTGGAATTAATTATAAAGACATGTTCAACATTAAAAGACCGGCCCTAAAGACACCAAAGTCTGATCTTTATTTTCCCCTCGAAGGTTTTCCTGCTCTTTTTAAGAATTTCCTGAAACCAATTATTTCTCTCCCTGGTTTTTTTACTACAGAAGGTGTGAGGCACTATCTACTTGAGCACGTCATTGAAAAAGATCGGTTTGAAGATTTCATTCCAGATCTCTTTATTGTTGCTACTCAGCTGGACCATTCGAGGAAGGTTATCTTTAGTAAATATAATTATCCTAATCCGTCCCATGATAGCACTTCTGTTTACTACACCGGTACCAATGTCTCCTACGCTGCCGCTGCCAGCATGAGTGTTCCCCCTTTCTATTGCCCTTATCCCATCAAAAATCGTCTTACGAATGGTATCGATTATTATATTGATGGGGAAATCAGGGAGACTCTTTCTACTCACGTCGCTGAAGATAATGGTTGTGAGGTCATAATAAGTTCCTGGACCCACACTCCTTATCACTTCCATGATGAGGTTGGTTCCCTTGTAAACTATGGTCTTCCGCCGATTGCGATTCAATCAATATATCTGATGATTCAGAAAAAAATTGTCGCCCACCGTGCTGAAAGAGCAAAGGCGATAGACATTATCGATACAGTTAACGACTACATGAAAATGGAGAAGTTCTCTCAGGCCCATCGCCGTGAAATTATGGCCATTCTTCAGCGTAAATTAAATATCAATCCAAAAGTTAAACTCATCGATATTTATCCTGACCATCATGACTATAAGCTATTTTTTGCTAATTCATTTTCTTTAAACTCCAAAGTTTCTGCACATGCCGTTGAATCCGGCTACAAAAGAACCATGCAGATCCTGAGCCCTAAATGATTCCAAAGTATCTTTTACTGGGCCTTTTCGCCCTTTTATTTTTGACCTCCTCTGATCCCTATTTCAGTGGCGACCTCTTTAAAGACAAGATGCCTTCGACGGATGAAGCAAACGTTCGAGAAATGACCTGGATGTCTTCAGAAGCCTTCAGACCTTACCTGGAAGATCATGACAATCGTGTTTCAGAAGCCTTTAAAATTTCTCCCTACTATTATGCCTCTGTGAATTTCTGGTTCATGATTTATACGCAATTTGAATCGAGCTCAGTAGTTATTCATGATAAAAGCAACCTGGGTCTCATTTACAAGGTGCTGGATTTTTCATCTCTTCATAAAAAGAAGCTCCCACGTAACACCCTCTACATTCTTCAGAGAGAGCTGGCAGATGAAAAACTGGAGTCTCTAAAGGGTGAGCTAGCCGAGCTTATAAGAGACCCCTTCTCCCTAACACCTTCAGCTAAGCGTATTTATCAAACCTTGAGCTACGCAAAGGTAGACTTGCCTCTTAAAAAAGAAGATCGAGTCGCGTTTTTTAAAAGTCTAAAGAAAAACATCAGAACTCAGACGGGCCAGAAGAACTTCATCCGTGAAGGAGTTGTTCGTTCCCTGCCCTATCGGCCCTTTTTGGAGAAGTATTTTTCATCGCGAAAACTTCCACTGGAATTAATCGCCATACCTTTCCTTGAGTCAAGCTTCAATCCTCGTGCACACTCAAAAGTTAATGCCCTTGGAGTCTGGCAGTTTATGCCCTTGATTGCGAGCTATTTTGTGCCTAAAAGAACCAACCATTACGACTACCGATCTAATGTTGGTGTCGCATCGGTTGCGGCAGGCTTTTTAATGTCTGAGAACTTTCAAATCATGAAGTCATGGGACCTTGCTGTTACCGCCTACAACTCTGGTACCAAGCATCTGTTAAAAACCAAGAGGGAGCTCGCTTCGAATGATGTTGATCTTGAGGCCATCATTAAACATAGTGACTCAGAACATTTTGGATTTGCGTCTAAAAATTTTTACAGCGAGTTTCTCGCCCTGGCCCATACACTGGCCTATCGGGAAGAACTTTTTGATCAATTACATGAGCATGACCGCCAGGACGTGAACCAGGATTTGAAGTTTTACCTCGCCAAATGTCCCCTCAAGCTTTCCAAAGTTCTCGATGAGAGGTTGTTGGATGATGTAAAGTTTCACAATCATCAGCTTTCAGCTAAATTAAGCCAGATTCCAAAGGGCTTTATTCTCACTTCCAAGAGTACTCTACCCGCAGGAAGGTTTCTTGAAGTTCCATTTGAAAAATTGGTAAAAGTCAGACCCAGAGACTGGTCAGATTTATTGAAGCGTCAAAGCTGTTCGACAAGATAGGTATTTGGAGAGCAGTAGCTGCCAATGAAATCAACGCTTCCATCGATGTAAGTGACCTTAACATTAATCTTTGCATCCTGGCTAAAGCCCGGAGCGCCCTGGTTCTCGCCGACGATGATAAGCTTGCGGCTCTTAGCACCTACTGAATCATAGAAACGCCCATCAGCATCAAGCACTTGAGTATATGTTACAAGGGATTGACCGACAGATTCAGCTGCCACATCAACTTTACTGGCCTTCTTGTTGAAATTAACCTGAACCAGACATCTGTTACCAAGCTTCGATCCCTCAAAGCGCGACAGGATATAGCGCATGAAGTTTTCTGATGGTACATCAATTAGGTTATTTTCTTTAAATCCTACGAAAACCGGCTCTTCCTGATGGGATAGTTCAAGATACTTTCTTCCACCAAGCAGGGTTTTGTTGAAATTCATCTTGTAAGTATGATCGTTAATCTTTTTTGAAACTTTATCTGAAGCAAACTGCCTGACTTCTTCAGATGAAATAATTAAAGGTGTTTTATCCTGCCCAAGAAGGTTCTCTTCAAACAGTTTAACTTTCTCATTCTTTACTGTTTCAAAAAAGTTCGTTTCAAAAGTTAATTCATGTTCATGAATGTGAATTATTTTTGAAGTTATTTCGCCTTTTTGAGACTTGTAACTTAGAAGTGCATTTCCTGCCTTTACACCAACAAAAAGCTCGTAAACAAAATCATTTCCTTCGGTTGGCTGCATGGCCTCGTTCAATTTCACAACACTGGAGTAAGGAACATCAAGTGAGGCGCCTTCTACATTCTCATCTAATTCCACCAAAACTGCCCCTATAGGACCCCTTGCACCATAAGGAGCAAGCAATTCATTAAAGGTTTGTTCTTCAATCGCTGGCATCACCACTTCAGTAACACCTTCTTCAAGAATGAGATCGGTATTGGTTGGAGCATAACCGCGCTTAAGAACAGTCATAGATCGGGTCATTTTTGCAGATGCCAGCTCATGATCAACTGTTATTGCTCCGGTATTATAGTCCTGAAACGTTTCATTCAAATCGTCCTGGAAACGGACCTCAAATCCAACCTCGTCACGAACTTCTTTTAAATCTGTCCCCGTTAATCGAATGGCAACACGATTCTGGTGAGTAGTCACTGTTTGAACTTCGGCCTGAGGAAGGAAACCTTTATTAGTATTGTCCTTTAAAGCTTCTGTTTGTTTATGAGTAGTCACCTTCGGCTTACTTTTGGTCGGCTCGTTCACTTCCCACTTCTTATGCTCAAAGTTTTTCCCGGCAGAACCTGCATCCTGATGAGTAGTCATCTTTGTTACCGTTGGGAGGGCTTTCTCCTTTAGGTCCTTCTGTGCCCGCGAGTAGTCAAAGGCCATGAGTTCTTCAATTGCCACTTCTTCAATCTTATTATCCACATCTTTAACTTTATCCACATTGTGGACAACTTTTTGCTCTGGGATATTCTCTTGAGAAATGGTTTCAGTTACTACTTCTTTAGGTTCTTCTGATTTCTTGGGTTCTGATTCTGAGTAGTCAAGGAAGACTGGTTCCTCATCAGATGATGACAGCTTCGTCGAAACTTCATCTTCCACAGGCTCGGCAATTTTTGCCACGTTCACATAGTTAAAGTCTGAATAGAGGGCCACAAGATTATTAGGAAGTTCGTTTTCCATTTTTATTGCCTGCAATTTTACAGGCTCTTGAAAAGGAAGTTCATTCCTC
>JBKHWS010000053.1:0-16897 GCA_046566385.1 Bacteriovoracia bacterium
TGAATATCAAGTGAACACACAAAAGCTTGTCTGTAATGAGGAGATGAAAAGTCTTTTGGGGTTAGCAGGGTCAGAGACAGTAGGGCTTGAGAGGTTAGTTGAAACTCTTGAAGGAAATAAGAGATTTAAGTTCACGATAGTGAGAAATTCTGAAGGAATCCCTTTATCAATAACCGGCGTTCTTTTACCGACGTGATTCAGAAGGCCCCTAATGGGGCCCTCCGAAAACCGTTATTCAGGCTTTTTAAATAGAGTTGAAGAATTCGTTCCACCAAACCCAAATGAATTATTAAGCGCATACTTGATGTCGCGTTTTTCACTCTTGTTTGGAACGTAGTAGAGATCGCACGTTGGATCCTGGTTCTCAAGGTTAATGGTCGGAGGAAGCATTCCTGTCTCTAAAGCTTTGATACAGAAAATACTCTCAAGTCCTCCGGCCGCACCAAGAAGGTGTCCCGTCATGGACTTTGTCGAACTCACGGCCATTTTATAAGCATGCTCTCCAAAAACTTTCTTGATAGCACCCGTCTCAGCGGCATCTCCGAGAGGTGTGGATGTTCCATGAGCATTGATGTAGCCCACTTCTTCTTTTGCAACTCCCGCCATGTCCAGAGTCTGTTGCATGCATATCATCGCTCCGGCACCTTCAGGATGTGGAGCCGTGATGTGATTAGCGTCTGAGCTTGCGCCGAAGCCAACGATTTCAGCGATGATCTTTGCACCACGAGCTTTTGCTTTCTCGTAGTTTTCAAGAATAATTATTCCTGCACCTTCACCCATGACAAATCCGTCACGATCAACATCGTAAGGACGTGAAGCGCGATGAGGTTCTTCATTTCTTTTTGACAATGCTTTCATGGAGGCAAAACCAGCAATGGTATATCCAGTGATGACACCTTCTGTTCCACCAGTAATCATGGCGTCCTGACGACCCAGCATGATTTCCGTGGCAGCAATCCCAAGAGCGTGCGCACTTGAAGCACAAGCCGATGCAATGGCGAAATTGATTCCCTTGAATCCCCACTTAATGGAGATAAGTCCTTCCGGCATATTCGGAATAACGGATGGAATGAAAAAAGGAGAGACACGACGTGGTCCTTTTTCCAGGAAGATCTTATGGTTCATCTCAATGTGAGGGAACCCGCCAAGTCCGGTACCGAAAATGATGCCGATCTTTTCCATGGCGTAGCCGCTGTCGAGAAGCTTTGATTGTTTTAAGGCCTCATCAGTTGAATGAAGGGCATATTGGTTAAAGAGATCGAAGCGATCCTGATCTTTAAGATCCATCAGCTCCGGACTTAGTTTGAAATTTTTTACTTCGCCACCAAAAGTAACAGGCCAGCCTTCTGTGTTCTGACGTTCAAGCGTGGTGATTCCGGATTTTCCTGCAAGGGCATTTGCCCAAACTTCATCCAGTGAATTTCCCAGACCACAGATAGCACCCATACCGGTGACTGCAACTCTATTTAGTTTCATAAAATAACTCTTAATATTGGTTTAAGATTCAAGTGACCTAAAACGAGAAGGCCACCTTTCGGTGGCCCTTCGAAGGTCGATTAGTGAGATTTTGCTTTTAAATAAGTGACTACGTCGCCGATAGATTTAAGATTTTCAGTTTCATCTTCAGGAATCTCTACGCCGAACTCGTCTTCCATCTTCATCATAAGCTCAACCATGTCCAGTGAATCAAGGTTAAGGTCATCAACGAAGCTTGTGTTAAGGCTAATATTAGCTGCGTCCATCTTTGTTGCTTCTGAAACGAGCTTAATTACCTTGTCTTGTAATTCCATTAAAATATCCTCCAAAATGTGAGATTCGATTAAAATATTAGATGTATAATCCGCCGTCAATTTTTATCACTTCACCAGTTACATAACTTGACGCGCTACTCAGTAAAAAACAAGTGAGTTGGGCCACTTCTTCAGTACTTCCCATACGGCCGAGAGGAATAGACTTGTTATATTCTTCCTTGGCCTTTTCATTGAGAGCATCTGTCATATCCGTTTGTATGAAGCCCGGACAGACCACATTGCAACGGACATTTCGGGAAGCTAATTCTTTGGCCACTGATTTAGAAAAGCCGATTAATCCCGCTTTAGAAGCGGCATAGGCGGCTTGGGAAGCATTCCCCATAAGACCCACGATGGAACTCATATTCACGATGGACACATTCTCAGCTTTCAAGAAATTTCTTGAGAGAGCTTGAGTAACCATCATTGCACCTTTTAGGTTGGTATCAATGATAGAAGAAATTTCATCAGGCTTAAGACGTAATAACAGAGTATCTTTAGATATCCCCGCATTGTTAACGAGGCCTGAAATAGGAGCAACTGTCTTAGTGAACTCGTCTATGGCCTTAGTCATGGCCTCATAATCGGTCACATCAAATTTTAGCCCTGTGGCCTTGCCGCCAGCTTTTTCAATTTCCTCTTTCAGGGCCATGGCACGAGTTTCGTCTCCACGGTAGTTGAAAACGACGTGGGCACCTTGAGCCGCAAGAGTAAGACTTATGGCCTTGCCAATTCCGCGGGCCGCACCTGTAACAAGAATGACTTTGTCTTTGAGATCAGAATAAGTAGCGATCATAGGGCCTCAACTTCAGAAAATCCTGTCTCGCTATCAAGAGAGATGACTTTCAAATTAGGGTTAATTTTTTTGATCAGACCAGAAAGAACCTTACCTGGTCCACATTCTATAATAACAGTGTCATCGGAAAGTTTTTGAATACTCTGAGTCCAGAGCACACTTCCACAAACCTGCTTAAGGAGATTTTCTTTAATGGTGGCCGGACTTGTGTCGGTGGCATACTCATGAGCGTCCACGTTTGCAATATAGTTAAACTTCAGCGCCTGAAATTTTATTTCATCCAGAACCGGCTTCAGTTTCATTTCTGCTGGCTTCATCAGTTCACAGTGAAAAGGTGCAGAGACCTGAAGCTCTATCGCTTTGACTCTTCCACCTGATCTTTCTTCCATAAGCCTGATGGCCCTTTCACAAGCATACTTGTCGCCGGATATGACGATTTGATTGGGTTCATTAAAATTCGCAGGAGAAACTTTTTCATCTGATGTGGAGGCAGCCGCACAAGCTTCACGGATCGTATTCTCGTCCTGCTTTAAGATGGCATACATGGTGCCTTTGCCGGCTGGAACAGCTTCCTGCATGAATTTTCCGCGGTAGTGTACGGCCCGCACTGATTCTTCAAAGGACATCACGCCAGCAGCTGCAAGAGCAGCGTATTCTCCGACAGAGTGACCAAGAACTCTTTCGATGGTTATATTTTTAGTTGTGAGAAGCCCCTGGAGTTTATCAAAGAGCATAAGGGAGTGAGCGACAATAGCTGGCTGAGTGTTCTCAGTGAGTTTTAAGTCTTCTGCCGGACCTTCCAGCATCATTTTCTTAAGATCATAGCCGGTGGCCGTGTTGGCCCGATCAAAAAAAGCAAAATCTGAAAAAACTTTACCCATTCCGACGTACTGGGTTCCTTGTCCGGGGAATACAATCGTAACTTTCATCAATAAACTCCCAACGTTCTTAGTATTTTAAGCAAACAGCTCCAGCAGTCAGGCCCGCACCGAAGGCAGCAAGAAGAATATTATCACCACGTTTGATCTTTCCTGCCCTGATCGCTTCATCCATTGCAACGGGAACGGAAGCCGAAGAAGTGTTGGCATACTTATCAACGTTAATAATGACTTTCTCAAGAGGGATATTGAAGCGTGTTCCTACTGCTTCAATGATACGCAAATTGGCCTGGTGAGGAATGAACCAGTCAATCTGATTCATAGTAAGATCAGCATCCTTAACGACTTTCTCCGCATGGGCCGCCATGGTTTTTACTGCAGCTTTGAAAATTTCCTGTCCATTCATCGTCATCCACTGTTCATTGTTGTCTATGACTTCTTTGGTGATCCTTTTGCAGGCCCCACCAGCAAGTAGAGTCAGGTGATCTTTTTTCGTCGAATCACAAGTCAGGACTGAAGAATAAATTTTAGAGTCTTCATTCTCAGAAGCTCTTCCAAGCACAGCTGCTCCACAACCATCACCGAAGAGGATACAAGTGTTACGATCGTCCCAGTTATTGAAGGCAGAAAGCATTTCTGAACCAATGACCAGAATGTGTTTATACAGTCCAGTCTTGATCATGGCATCGGCCATAGGAACCAGATAAATCCAGCCTGAACATGCAGCGTTCACATCAAGAGCAGGGCAGTTATTGGAGATGCCTAACTTTTCCTGAAGGACAGATGCCGTATTAGGCATGGTCTGATCCGGAAGAGTTGCAGAGAGGAGAATGAGGTCAATATCATTCGGAGTCAGATTGGCAGCTTCTATGGCCTTCTCTGCCGCTCGTTTTGCCATACCGCTAGGACTTTCATCTTTAGAAAGATCGGCAACACGTCTTTGATGAATCCCCGTTCTTTCAACGATCCACTGATGACTGGTATCGATTCTTTTTGAAAGATCGTCGTTTGTTATAACTTTATCCGGAAGGTAACTTCCTGTGCCCAGAATTTTTGTATTGAATTGTTTCATATATCCTACCTTTATCCTCCCAACGCATCCCTGTCGTCGAGACCTATAGCTCCAAAAAAAAAGCCTTCTTGCGAAGGCTCTTTTATGAGTTATTTAACTTTTTTCTTAAGCTTGAGCTTGGGCTTCATCGCCTTTTACTTTAATTTCGAAAACCTGTTTTCCCTTGTAGTGACCACAAGCTGGGCAAACATGGTGTGGAAGAACAGAGTCACCGCAATTAGGGCAAGCCTGAGGAAATTTTCTGTAAAGTTTATGATGTTGACCAGCTCTTCTTAAACCTTTACGTGAAACGCTGGTTCTCTTCTTAGGTACTGCCACAAATGCCTCCGATATTACTCTCTATCTTTATTTAACTTTTTTAAAAAATGAGGTTTCATTTCTAATATAGTTTACTGCTCTTGCCAAGTCTAAAAATCAAGGTCCTATTGGGCCCCTTCTGAGTCAACTCCATCTAGCTTACTGTCCGCGTCAAGAACTGGGTATTGATCATAGTGGAGGAAGATTTGCTCGTGAAGCATTTCCTGGAAATCCACTGTTCTTTTGTTGTAGAAGTAGATTTCATAGACATCATTTTCAATGTAAGTCTCATCGATTTCTGCGAATAATTCACTAGTTGCGAGGGCTTCATCAATAAAAACCACCTTAAACGGGACATCCAGCTGGACAGTCATTGGCTTCAATGTGCGGACACATTCAGTGACATAATCGGCTTCAATAGTACCTTTAACAATCAGGAATTCTCCCATGTCGTTCTTGGTTTTCTTCTCAATTTCACCGGAAATAAAAAGAGACGTTTCATCTAAATAGGCTTCAGGTGACTTTTCTGAAGCATTTTCATTCATTTCCAGGAGAAACTCTTTTACCCAGTCTGTTTCCGTATCAAGCTCAAAAAGGATCGGATTATTGGAGGGAAGCTTAACCAGATTAATCTTGGCCCCCACCTTATCTTGTTTATTCATAAATTACCTTTGTCTTTAAAATTAGACTTGGGTTTAAATAGTAGATATTCCACGAACTGAGAAGGGCCTCGATGGCTAAATGCGAAAAAATTTTGGTGGCGGGGTTTTCCGGATCGGGAAAAAGTAGCTTTTTGAAAGAAATTGAGAAATCCGTCCCCGATTCCAATTGGACTTTCAATGATCTTGATCTTTTGCTGCTGAAAAAACACAAAAGTCAGGAGATCGCCTGCCTTATTGAAGAGCATGGCTGGGAAAAATTCCGCCTGTGGGAAAGACAAACTTTGGAGAGTTGGTTGAAAGAAGAAGGTAAGGCCGTTCTTTCCCTGGGAGGAGGGTCCCTGTCTCAGATGATTTTTGACTTATATAAGGGGAGCTCAAAGGTCAGGTTCTGCTACCTTCATGCTCCCTTCGAAGACTGCTGGGAGAGACTGAATCTCGAGGGAGCAGAGGAGAGGCCTCTTGTGAAGCTAGGAAAAGGCGAACTTCACCGGATTTATGAAGAGCGACTCAAAATTTTTAAGCAAATCTCCTGGAAAATCGAAAACCCGAAGAAGACCGATCTTTCTTTGCTGGCCCGCCATTTTTGGGAGCAAGTTTCCCTCTCATAAGTTGCCTATCGCTTTTTCTATAAGATACCATGTGTAAAAGCCATTTCGGTCGGGAGGACCTATGCAGACCACACTTCAGGGAATTGAACTTTCTGTGGCGATTTTGATGGATGACCTTGTCAGCGCCAAGGAAGTCGCATCTGCACTCAGACAACAAAATATTCTTGCTCACCTCTACCAGAATCTTGATGAATTCTGGGTCGCAACCAGTATCCAGGTTCCTGATCTGACCATCATTGATGTTACCAAAATGAGCCAGGGAAGCGTGCAGTTCAGGAATCATCCGAAAGTTGTGGATAAATCTCTTTCTTACGCCTTTTTCTCAAAGGACTCTACCAAGATTCTGTTGCAATCGACTCTTGGGTTAAGTCCTGTTGCTTACATTCATCAGGACGCCTCTTTAAATTCTCAGATCATGAGTGTAGTGGCCCGTCGGGTGGAGCAAATTCAGTTTGCAAAGGAGAAAGCGGAGCTTGAAGCAAGAATTCAAAGAGTCCAGGCCAGATCCCAGCGACTTATCTCCGATCGCTCAGAAGCTGAAGAGTTTCGCGCTCACTTCGAATTCATCAGGAACTTTTGCGCTGAAATTGAAGATGACGGGGCCAAGCAGGATTTTACTCATTCACTCATAAGCAAGCTGGAAAAATGGGATGCCATCACAGGATATGGAATCTATGAATTAAATCAAAGCGGACAAAAACTTATTTCTCCTGAAATCACCAGAAAGAAGTACCATCCTTTTCCTTCTTTATGGCTGGGACAGGAGAATCAAAGCGGTATTGAAGTATTCGCTCAGGATATGGCAACTCAGGTTGCAAACGATTTGTTTGAAATGGAACCCGTGACACTTAAAATCTGTTCCGGCAGTTCTCATCCCGATCTGCTTTTATACGTCTCTTTTCAGGAAGAGCGCATGATCAATTTCCCTTGGGATGTTCTTGAATCCATGCTGAGTTCCAGCCTGAGACGTCTGAAACTCTATCAGCAGATGCCTCAGTATACTTCTCAGTTCCTTCCGATGTGGGAAGCTCTCGACAATATGGATAAAATGCAAAAGTCAGGAGTTGAAACTGATACCAGAATTGTTGCTTTAAGTTTTATCCCCCTTACCGATGTCGCTAAGAAGAGAGCAACCAATAAGTTTTTCTGGTCATCTTTCTTTAATGATTTCTTCCTGCAACTTTCCGGAAGACTTCAAAAGAGCACCAAGCTGTCCCTCTTCGGGCCATGGCATGTGGTGTTCTTTATTCCAAAAGAAACTGTAGAAACTGAAACACAAATGCTTCAAACCTTTATCAGGCACTTTAGTTACTGGAAATTTTTTGAAGATAATTCCCAGGTTCTTTCAGAGGACATGTATCCGGTTCTGAAGCTGATCCCTGCTTCTTCTGCCCACTATCTCCGTATCTTTGAAAAAGAGTTTTCAGAAGTGGCGATGAAAGAAGAAGAGAAAAGACTTATGAATCTGGCCGGAAAAGATCTGAAGAGACTTAGTATCTGATGAGACATTCCAGCTTTATAGAAGTTCATCTTGGTCTCCTTGGGGAGAACTTCAACCGCATTCAATCTCTTGCACCAAAGGCCACCATCCTTCCGATGGTGAAGGCGGATGCCTACGGGAATGGATTAATTCCTGTTTCCCAGTTTCTGGTTCGTGACTGCGGAGTAAGGGTTTTAGGTTGTGCCACTCTGGGCGAGGCCATGAAACTCAATCAAGAGAGCCCAGCCCTTGATGCCAGAATCCTTGTCTTCTCAGAGACGGAGCTGGAAAACCCTAAAGCAAGAGACGCTTATCTCAGTTTTAACATTTCTCCTGTTATTCATAACAGGCTTGATTTTGATTTCTTCATTTCTCAACCAGAGTTCAAAAAGCTTCCTCTGATCCTGAAGCTCAACACAGGAATGAACAGATTGGGTTTTTCCATGGAAGACCTGGAAGCAGTTTTACCACAACTGAAGGACAGAGGGGTTGAACATCTCATTACTCATTTTGCACGGACTGCTGAGGTTTTAAAACCAGGAGATAAAAGCCACAAGCAGTTTGATGAATTTCTCAAAATGAAAAAATACCTCCGGGATTCAGGAGTTGAAATCAAAGAGACTTCTGTTTCCAATTCCGGCGCAATTGAGCAAGGATTTGGTGTAGATGAAACTTACATTCGTCCGGGGCTAATGCTTTACGGACCCTCAAGTGTCACCCAACCTTTTTTATGGAAGGGCCACCAGATATCAAGATTTGTCACAAAAGTCCTGACAACTTTTGAAGTAAAAAAGGGAACTCCTGTTGGATATGGAGTGAATGTTGCTGACAAGGACTGTTTGATGGCCGTTCTGCCCGTAGGATATGGTGATGGTTTTCTTACTTACTATAGCGGCAGCAGAATTATGGTTAATGGTCTGGAAGGAAAAGTTTTTGGACGAGTGAATATGGACATGACTTTCCTGCAGTTCGATCTTTCGGCTGCACCGAAAATCAAGGTTAATGATGTGGTTGAAATCTGGAACCATGACAATAGAGTGATAGCTGACTTCGCGACTCAGAATAAAACGATCCCCTATCAGCTTATGTGCGCTATCTCTGGTCGAATTCCAAGAATTTATAAAGTAAAGTAGATATTATGAACTTAAAGGAAATAGCAGAGGCCCGTGTCACTTCCATTGGTGAATCCGTTTTGGAGATTGTCAATGGATTGGGTGACTTCACCAATTTTACCTTCAGAACTATTTTCTGGACCTTTAAGCCGCCTTACCGATTCAAGCTCTTGTTCGATCAGATGTATTTCATGGGAAATAAATCTGTGTTCATTATCTTCCTGACTTCCATTTTCACCGGCGCAGTATTCGCCTTTCAGATCTACCTTGGTTTTAAAGCAATCAATGCCGACTCCTTCATCGGTCCCATCGTAACAATTGCTCTTGCAAAAGAACTCGCCCCGGTGCTTTCAGGACTGGTGGTCGCTGGAAGATGTGGGGCCGCAATGGCAGCTCAGATCGGAAGCATGAAAGTGACTGAACAAATTGACGCCCTGGAAGTGATGGGGATTAACAGTTACCAGTACCTCGCCGTTCCGAGAATTCTCGGGGCCATGCTTGCTATGCCCATGCTTTCGGGAATCTTTCTCCTCATTGGTTACTGGGGATCATGGCTCATCGGTGTCAAGGTTCTTCAGATTGATCCTATAATGTATACTCAGAAGATCAGCGACTTCATGAGAGTAGGAATGGTGATTGAAGGACTCATCAAGGCCACCGTCTTCGGCTATCTCATCGGCATCATCGGCACCTATCAGGGCTTCAATGTCACAGGTGGAGCTGAAGGAGTAGGGCGGGGAACAAATATGGCCGTGGTGTGGGGAATGATCACAGTCCTTGTTGTAGACTTTTTCTTAACGAGCTTCCTGGCAAAAATCCTATGACAAACGATTACTCAGTTGAATTTCGAAATATGACAAAGAAGTTTGGTGAGGCCACCATTCTTCATCATTTGAGTTTTGGAATCCACAGGGGAAAGATCACGACTATTCTAGGGTTCTCAGGGGCCGGGAAGACTACTTTAATGAAACACATTCTTGGTCTTGTGATGCCAACAGAAGGTGACGTGATCGTTCTCGATCAAGTGGTCAATAAGTTGGGCGAGCTTGAGTTGCGGGAGTTTCGTCGGAATTTCGGAATGGTTTTCCAGTATGCTGCCCTTTTTGACTTTCTTAATTCTTTCGAGAATATTGCTTTCCCTTTAAGGGAATTCACCAAGATGACTGAGGCCGAAATAAAAACCAAGGTCATGGATCTCCTCGAAGCTGTAGGTCTTCCCAAGGAAGCTGCTTACAAACTTCCTTCTGAACTTTCTGGAGGAATGAGGAAAAGAGTAGGTCTTGCTCGTGGTCTTGCTCTCGATCCTCACATCATGCTCTATGATGAGCCCACTTCCGGTCTTGATCCTATTACTACCCACACAGTTTATGATCTCATGAGAGACACCCATCGACGGAATGAGAAGCGAGGGTTTACTTCCATCATCATTTCTCATGATATTCATGCCACACTCAAATACTCAGATTACATTGTCTTCATGGAAAAAGGCCGGGTAGTTGAGCATTTAGATGTGGAAAGTTTTAAAAAATCGGAAAATCCTGTCATACGAAGATTCCTTGAGTTATAGGCGGAATCGATTATCATCATATTAATAACCGATAGTTAGTGTTATAGAATTTTGATGGAGTAAAATTCCTTGAATCCACTGAAAGTTGGACTTTTAACATTGGCGGCCCTTGCCAGTGTAGTGGTGATGTCGCTCAAGATCACTCAAAACCAATCAGGTTTTGGTGAGCATGTTGAGTATAAAACCATACTGGAAGATGCTTCCGGTATTTTTGAAAAAACTCCCATTAAAGTTGCTGGTATAAACGCCGGTAGAATTAAAAGTATAGAACTGGAAGGTAATAAGGCCCTTATTACCTTTGAAATCCTTGAAAAGATAAAGATAACGCCTGAAGCGAAGATCAAAATTAAAAGTGTTGGTCTTCTGGGGGATAAGTTTATTGATATGGACATTGGAACCCAGCAAGCCGAACGTCTACCTGAAGGGTCAATGGTTCCTTCCTCTGGAGGAGAAGGCTTAGATAATTTAGCTAAGGACGCTTCTTCCATTCTCAAAGAGGTTAAAGAAATTACCGGCACGATTAAAGAAGGATTGAGAGATGATGAGGGGAGAAACCTCATTAAAGAGATTGTTGAAAATATCAATGAAATGTCAGCAAGCCTGCGACGTATCAGTACCGGTAATGAAGATAAAATAAATAAAATCATTGATGATGTAGAGGCCATTGCTTCTCAGCTGGCCCATGAAACAGACCGCTACCAGAAAAATTCCCTCATGGGAGATATGGCAAAGTTTGGGCCCATTCTGGATAATGTTGACGCCACTGTAAAAGACCTGAAGACGATTGTTTCTGACGTTAAGGATGGTAAAGGGACAGTTGGAAAACTTCTTCGGGATGACGCTGTTGTCGATCAGGTTTCACAAACACTTTCTTCTGTAAACAGGCTCGTTAACCGAATCAATAACATTGAAGCTGAAGTATCTCTGGCAACCGGAGCGAACACCAGAATCGGTTCCGACACACGCTTTGACCTTGACATCTATCCAGCTCCTGAGCGCTTTTTCCGTCTGGGTATTGTGACAAATGAATTTGGCCCGGCAAATGAGAAGGAGTCTTCAACCTTCACTTCAGTAGATGGTGGGCGTGAAGTCAAGACTTCGACAAGAAAGATCAGAAAAGACCAGTTAAAGTTTAACTTTCAAATCGGAAGAAGAATTCAGCGCTGGGCCTTACGTGCAGGCTTGATTGAGTCCACTGGTGGAGTGGGGATTGATTATCTCTTTCCTGATTTTGGCGTCAGGACCGGGCTGGAAATGTTTGACTATCAGAAAGATGCAGGGCCAAATTTACGTTTGTATACCGAAGTTAGACTTTGGAATGTATTATATACTCGTGTAGCAGGTGAGGATCTGGTTTCCAAAGATGGTCAGCAAAGTGCCACCATCTCCCTTGGACTGCGATTTACTGATCAGGATCTTGCTGCACTTATTGGCGTTTTTGCCAGGTAGTTATGGATAAAAACTGGCTCATCAGAACAAAATCTAATCACATCCTCGGACCTGTCTCAAAAGACAAGGTCCTGGAGTTGTATCATAATGGTTCTATTAAACCTGATGATGAAGTTTGCAGTGGAAATGGTTATTGGTTCTTTATTCGTGAGGATGATCTGGTTGCCAGATTCCTGCTGGGATCAGAGGTTCAGGGCTATAATCCTATTAGTGAAGCAAAAGATGTGCTCACTGTCTCAAACGACGGGCAACCGAACACTCCTGAACCTGTAACAGAAGACATTACGATGGTTGGCGGTGTGAATATTTCCATGTTGCAGGAAGCTCAAGCACCTGTTCCTCCGATTCCTGAGAAAGCAGAAATTCAGCCTGTACCTCCTGGGCCGGTTACCTCTACTGTAAAAGAAACGGTTCCAACGGAAATAAAAAAAAAAAATAACCTAACTCCAAAACCTAAAGTTGTTCCCAAGCAGCCGAAGAAGCCTCACAAGAAACAAAACTGGTTAAAATATGTGGGGTATCTTGGATTCGCTATTTTACTCATGCTGGTCTACTTTAGAAAATCTATCATTCAGTACCTTTTCCATGGTGAACTGACTCAGCTTTCGACCCGAATTATAAGTGTTGCACACGCGCAGGAAACTCTTCCTGAGAAAAAAAAAAGCTTTTAGACAGCACCGTTGTCCTCGAAAAGGTGACATTTAAACCTTCTGTAGGTCTCGACGGATTTAAGGTCATAAGCTCCTTTGATATTCAGGAAATCCAATGCAGCGATCTGGATAATGAGATTTATCAGCTTGCGATTGTTCTCCATCCTCCTGAAGTGATAAATGAAAAATTCCTTATCCGGCTTAGAGACTGTGTCCTTAAGCTCTCTGAATCTCATCCTCTCAAGAAGTGGATGAAGTGGGTTGGTGAACCACGGGAGTTATCTGCTAAACAGCAGAAGCGCGAAAGATTCATTTCTGAGATTCTCACGTCACAGTTTAATCTCATAACAGACTTGAAGGTTAAAAATGAAATCATCAGTATTCTTTATGAGATACCGGAAGAAACCGTGGCCGAAAAACTTCTAAAATCCTATCTCTATCTGATGATTGGAAATGTGACAAGGTCTGATAATATTCTCCGTGACCTTGCATCAACACCTCCCCGTGTAAACTGGGCCCGCTCCGGAATCAATGCCAGTTTTTATCACCGTCTGGGAAGGGAGTTCACTCCTCAAATTATGGCCAAGTTAAGCAGGCACCCGGCCGACAGAAAGAACTTTGAGCTTTTTAATTTGTATCTGCAGAATTTTTACAATGAACCGTCGCTTCTGGATGTCGCCCGGGATATTGATACCAGTGATGTTGAATCAAAGCTTGGTCTTAAATTCATAGAAGGCCTGGCCCCGCCGATCGTGAAGTTCCTGAGACTTCAAAGGAAGAAAGAATCAGACAGGATAAATGATCTGAGAAATTTTAAAAAGTTTCCCCTTGAAGAACAGGCCTATTGGGTTTGGCCTTTTATGGATATTGATCCATTGATTTCAAAAGAATTAGTGCCTGGGCTTTCCCATCTGGAAGAGCAAGACCAGCTCTGGTTCATTTATCTTATGAATAATGAGAAGCTGTTTGATCTCTATTCGAGAAGAGAGGAAAAGAGCTTCCTCCCCGGAAGAAGGCCATATCTTAAAGAAAAACTGGAAGAGAAAGACTCGTTCATGCTTAGTCTTTATAAACTAATAGAATTCGGAGATATCAATCCGGGTCTGGTTCAGAAAACGACCGAGCGACTTGTGAATGACTGATTATCTCCAGCCAGACTTTTATCGATTTAGTGAAGATTCATTGAAGCTGGTTGAAAAGGTCAGACAGAGAGTTAAAAAGGCTGAACGAATCCTTGATTTGGGTGCTGGTTGTGGAGTTATTGGAATTGAGCTCGCTATAAGTTTCTTACCGAGAAGTCTTACCCTCGTTGAGCTTCAAAAAGAATATGAAGAGTTTCTGGTAAAAAACCTTGAGCTTCTGCTTCCACCAGCAATCGTTGAATCTAAAATTGAAATCTGCTCATTCAGCACCTGGAAATCTTCCGGCACATACGATCTCATTGTTTGTAATCCTCCCTATTATCTTCCCGGACATGGACAAAAAAATAAGGATGAGAGAAGGGGAAATGCGCGTAGCTTTTTAGTCGATGACTGGAAAATACTCCTGGAAAAAATTCAAGTGGCCCTTTCTCAGGAAGGAAAATGCTTTCTGGTAATCAAAAATGATCAGAGAATTGTCGATGAAATTAAAAGACATCAGGGACTCCTCAGGAGTGAGTTTTCCTCAGAGGGTGATCTCTTCTTTATAGAATTATCTCGTTTGCATGAAGATAGAGGTCATGAGTTGCCTTAACTCTTCGTCCTCAATATCTCCGAAAAGCCTTTCCGCCTCAATTTTAAGAATTTTCACCCTCGGATCCTGGGGGTGAAGCTTTTGCGCAGGCTTCTTCTGTTCTTCCAGGTGCTCCTTCTGATTAAAATAACTTTCCTGGGTCTGGAAATTAAGTTTCTTAATGACGGGCCTTAGCTGGGGAAATTGTTGGAATATTTTCTGCTTTATCTCTTCCGATAAGAAAGAAATGTTCTGTGAGTAACTGGCATGTTTGGACATGATGATTAAAGAATCCCCTTTAATTTTCAGAGGGGAGGTAACGGAGTTCAGGGCTGGGCCGATAATTTCCGGCCACTTTTTCACCAGTTCCAGGAAGTCGAAGGTCTGATAAAAAGAGTGCATGGTCTCACGCTTCAGATCGTGGGAGTCTAAGCGGTCCAAATCCTTGTAATTTAATCCTTTAAACTCAATTTTTTTAAACATGATTCCTAACCTGTAACCTAGCTCTTCCCTCTTGTCCATGATATAGATTTTAACATGTTCAAGTATATCTTTTTATTGATTCTTTGCGGATGTAGCGGCTACCGTTTTTCTCAGCAGGAAAATCCCCTGGCACAGTATGGGATCAGGACCCTTTCCGTACCCATGTTTTATAATTATTCCAATCTTACAGAAGTTCATACTGATTTCACCCGAGAAACCTATCAACTTTTGACAACCTTCTCAGGTCTTAAACTTGAAACTGGTTATAACAGAAACTCAGATGCGGTCCTCATAGGTATCATTAAAACCCCTGAGAAACTGGCCGATACTATTCGTGCATCAAACCTTCGCCTTGCCCAGGAAAAAGCGGAAAATGCCATTGGCGAAACCAGAGACAATTTTTACATTCCGGGAACTTCGGATGTTCATTTATTTCTTCACGTTGTTTTGATAAAAAAACCCACTGAGGAAGAAATTTCACTTTTAAAGTCAGGGATCGGTGATCAGATCAAATCAAATTCGAAGATTCTGTTCAATGAAATAATACCTCTCCATAT
This sequence comes from Bacteriovoracia bacterium, assembly GCA_046566385.1. GTDB lineage: Bacteria > Bdellovibrionota > Bacteriovoracia > Bacteriovoracales > Bacteriovoracaceae > Peredibacter. The sequence goes on from JBKHWS010000053.1 coordinate 15,115, forward strand.
CCAATACACTCGGGAAGTTCTGGATAACAGAGGTGTCGAAGTCGTGGCAACACAGAACTACGGAGTTCAGAGAAAGATCCTGAAAAAACTTGCTGAACAAGCGGCAGTATCCGTGCGGGATATGATTCTATATGCATTCTAAATGGCAAATCTGGGACTTCTTTTCATCCTACGACAGAGATTCTTTGAAGAGTCAGGAAGGTGTCCTTGCGCTCAATACTTTTGATTCGGTTTGCTTAAAGCTGGTCAAAGACTATCTTACCCGGGGCCTGGAAGAAAATTCTCTTCATTACAAGATGGCCTCTGAGGTGACTAAGAACTGGATAGAGGAAGAATTTCAGACCCTGAGTCTTTTTGGAAATTCTGAAAGCTTTTTCATTCATCAGGCCAATGACCTGCCTGCAGATATTCTGGAACTAATCTCAAGCCTCGAGATCACGGGAAGATTTCTTCTTCTTAGCTTTGAAAACGAACAGACAGCATGGAAAAAGCTTTTAAAAGAAAAGAGAATTCCTGCTCTCATCATTGAATCTCCGCGCTTCTGGGAATTCAATAAGCTTCTCGATTTCGTCTGTAACCATTTGAGGCTTCCATTAAGTTATGATGCCAGAAACTGGATTCTGGAGGCCATGGAAAATAATCTCGGGAATTTCTATAATGCCTGCTGCCTCATTAAGTTAAACTATCCTGATGCTAAAGAAGTTGGAACAGCTGAAGTAAAAGAGCTCCTGACCTTGGAGAAACTTGATCAGTTTCAGATGGCCTCTTTCGTGGCCCGAAAAAAACATAAAGATTTCTATCAGCGTCTCATTGCCCTTGAAGGGGATTTTGAAAAAATGAGGGGCTTCTTCATGTTCATGCAGTCACATCTGATCAAGATGGCGGACCCGTCTTATCTTGCACAGAAGCCTCGACTGACTCAGTATGATAAGGATCTACAAAGTACTTCAAAGCTTTGGAAGACTTCTGAACTTACTGAAGAAATAGAAAAATTTAACCGATGGGAGCTTTTGTGCAAAAAGAAAGACTCCCATTTGTGGCATGAAATTAAGCAGGCACATCTCAGATCTCTTAGCTCTTAGACATTAATCTTTCTTTTGAACTTCATCGCTGAGCGCTTTCAAAAGAGGATCAATCTGGGCCTCTATAATATCCCTGACGATACTTCCAAAGATTCCTGAATAACTGGACCCTTTAAAAATTTTAACATTTATATAAGACGCGACAAAAGAATAGTTCTTCTCCAGAAGGCAGAGGGCCCCATCGAATTTTTCGATGTTTTCATAAACCAGGTCATCTGAACCATGAAAATTCATGGTAATCATGTATCCAGCCTCTCCCTTGTTACAGATCCCGGCTGCTGGATAAACATCAAACTTACCGAGGACCCAGACACTCTTAGTAATCAATCCCACTCTTTTCTTAGCATGAAACTTAATGGTGTCGTTGGTAACTGTCTTCTGTGAAATTTCCGCTCCTGCCGGAGTGTACTTCTCGAGAAGATCTTCCGGATCACTTAGGACAGTTTCAACTTTCCTTAGTGCATCCTGCGCCTTGAAGTCCATCTTTCTGGTTTCGACCTGGAAATAATCCTGGGCAAATATGTTCAGAGATAGGGATAGAGTCAGAAGAAATGCAAAATATTTCATAAAAAGTCCTTTCCTAGCGATTACCACTGAAGCTCAGAAAATCCAATTTTTAAGTGGCTGTTGTCTAAAGATTGATCGCGAACAGGATGCTAAGCAGCCAGTTTCACTTTTACGCTTCCATATAGCTCAAAAAC
>JBKHWS010000054.1:0-15824 GCA_046566385.1 Bacteriovoracia bacterium
GCTTTTTCAGCAATTAGTTGCGACCGACACTGGCATTAAAGTCTTTTACCATTTGGCAGAATCTAAAAATTTAATTGGGAATTTAGTAAAAACAAAAAAGCCATCGGAGAAAAACTCCGATGGCGATTCTATTTCATCGAGCTGGAGAACAAGCCAAACCCTTGGATTTTTTTCGTCCAAGAGTTCGCCTATCCATTGTGTTGGTGGAGGTGGTGGGAATCGAACCCACGTCCGAAAAACCTTCCAATAGAGAGTCCCACGTGCGTCTCCGGTAAGTTAGTACCGATACTATTTTTGGTTTTTACAGGACCAACAAACTGTCGTTGTTTTTAAAGAGTTTCACGCCAAGTCTCTTTGCGGTTTAGATTTCGAACGTTCCGCCAACGTTTTTACCAGCTTTTTGTTATCGGTGCTGGCCCCTCAGGTGTCAATTTAACGTAGTTAAATTAAGCAGCCATTGCATAATCGTTGCCGATTAAAATGTGATCGACTTTTGAAGTGGCCTGTCGATCAACCACTGCACGCACTCAATCCTTCTAGTTCCCCGTCGAAACCTGGGCACCCCCGGATAAGTTATGGCATAATAGCAAAAACTAAATAAAAAGTCAGCAAGAGTCTTAAAGGAGCTTTTAATGGCCTATGAAATGATGGTTGGACTTACCGTCACAAATGACGATCTTTATACGGAATACCGGGAAAATATGCGCCCTCTTCTGATTCAGCATGGCGGTGGATTTCGCTATGATTTCAAAGTCTCAGAGGTTTTAAAGACCGAATCAGATCATCCCATTAACAGGGTCTTTGCCATTTACTTTAAGGATGAGGAAAACATGAATGCCTTCTTTAATCATCCGGACTACAAAAAGATTAAGGGCAGGTTCTTTGAGGGCTCCGTGGGAGGAACCACCATCATCTCCCAATATAACCGTTAATATAATTTAATCTGAATCTTAAGACTGACTCAATTCCCTATTTTGTGGATGACAACTTGAGCGAAATTCACGACATTACCGCTCCTATGAAAACGTTTATTTTATCCTTCCTTTTTGCTTCTTTTGCCCTCGCCTCTGACGTCCCTCCTGGCCACATTTTTGAGAAAGAATGTCAGACCCAGAAACATGTGACGGTTTGTGCTTTAAACCAGCACACGGGCCATCCTCAGCTTACGATTCAATACGGTTATCCTCATGATGTGGATGTCTGGATCCGTTTAAATGGGCGTGAAGGACGCTTCCCGATTGAAGGACAGGTTCTTCTGTTAAACCACTTCAGAAGTGTGCATCGTTGTCTCAATGTGGATGAAGTTGCTCCCGGGGATTATCCCAAGTGTCCGGAGGATTTCGTCAGACGTTATAATGCCCAATCGCAAACTCTCCTGTGGTTTTTTGAACCTCCCCGCAGTAATGAAGCAGAACTCTTTTTCTATGCCCGCGACAATTACGGACGCGCCAATGGTTGGGAAATTGAAGTGGCCTTTGTTGATCGTTGGGGACAGTGGGATAGCCAGAACGGCCAGAACTACCGCTTCACTTTCCAACCTTAGTTATTCAGGATTGAAACTCCGCTACTTTTAAAATCTTCCTGGTAATTGCATCCTTTCATTCACAAGGAGTGTGCCTATGGAAAGATGTGACAAGTGCGGCAATGCTTACGAGCGAACATTCAAAGTTCTTAAAAACGATAAAACCTACACATTCGATTGTTTTGAGTGCGCCATTGGACTCCTGGCCCCGATTTGTAAGACTTGCGGAACGCAGATAATCGGTCATGGAATGGAGTCCGGAGATGACTACTTCTGTTGTGCCGGCTGTGCCCGCGCTCAGGGTATTACTGAACTTCAGGATCACGTCCCTCAACTCTGATGAGAAGAAGCTTACTGCTTTTTATTCTTTTGACTGGACCTGTCCTGGCGAGAGTTGAGGATAACTCATTTCTCCTCGAAGAGGCCTATAACCAGAACCCTGGTGAAATCCAGCTGATTCAGAGATACCAGACCTTTCAGCATGAGCGGCCGGAGTACGGAGTGGAGATTGAAGCTCCGATCACGGACAACACTCATCAATTTTCCCTGGCAATCGGCAGACAGGAAAATTTGTCGGACCTGGAAGTGGGCTATCGCTTTCAAGCGATAAATGTTGAAGGGAAAATGCTGACGGAAGGACTGAGAATCATTCTCCCCACTGGCAGTTTGAGAAATGAGTCCGATCATGGAGTTGTGGGATATGAGTGGCTACAATCGGCCACAGTGGTTTTTAATGAGAAGATTTCCAATCACTGGAATCTCGGAGTGAGGGTTTACCCCAATGCCGAGTCCCCCTCTACAAGTGATGACAGAACCCTCACGAATTTCATCGGAGGCACGAGTCTTGTTTATTACTACCAGGAAGATTTGAACTTTCTCCTTGAAGGTCTCTTTGAAAGTGAGGAGATGATCGATGACAGGGGTGAGATTGAAAGCGAAGTAAGATTCAACTTGAACCCTGGAGTGAGATTCGCTTGGAATATTGACTGGCAAAAGTCCCAGATCGTGCCCGGGATCGCTTTTCCAGTTGTCTTTAATGATGAGAAGACCAATCCCGGAGTCTTTTTTTACTTCTCCTGGGAATCAACGCTCTTTTGATTACTCTGAAAGAAACACTTCCACAAAAAAATCTCCAGCGGTGCTCTTAAAGGGCACGACCACCGTGGGTCCTTTCGATAAGGAAGTGAGAGTGTGATTTTTTCCGGAGATGACCTGAGGGAGGGCCATCTTAATTCCATAACCTCGATCATTGAGTTTGATCTTGGCCTGGCCAAAGATCATGTTGGTGATTTCCCCTGCTCCGTCCAGTAGGTCCTTGTCCAGTACGGTATACTCTTCACCCAGCATGGCCGACATGATTTTTAAAAAAGTGGCCTCAGGAAAGGTGATGGAGACCGACCCATTAAAAGTGTCAGAGACTATTCCTATGACACCGGAGACGTCACCTATCATTTCTTCTCCGGCTTTCTTGCGATAAATTTTACCTGCCTCGGCAGAAATTTCCGCCTGAACCTTGAGGACATTAAGGGTTGCACTGAGGAAAGGATTAATAAAATTTGAATCGATCATGAGATTGGCCTTTGATAGGCCTTCTTATCGGCTGAATACACGAATAAATTAGCGCCAGATCTGCCATCAAAGGAAATCTTCATGTTTTCAAAGGCATAAATTCATTTGAATCCCATTCCATTTGGAGGGAGACTAGGGGCAGGAGAAACATTAAATGAAAGATGTTTTTGAACTCCAATTATCAGACCTCCTCTTCTTCGTGAAAGAAAGCTGTCACGAAAGCCTCCATACGATGATTAAGGAGCTTTCACTCCTTTCGGCCGAGGTTGCTGTTCTCGAAAGGCAGAACGAGGAATTCCCGGAAGCTTTGCCTCCCCTCATAAAAAAATTCATGATGGAGATTAAACTCCATCTTACGCTGGAAGAAAAAAACCTGTTCCCTTTTATTGAAACAGGTGTGGATCGCACTCCCTATCTTCCGCACCTGGAAGATGATCACGAAAAGATGAAAGTGACCTTGCTTAAAATAAGACAGATCACAAAGAATTTCGAAGTGACGGAAAACACTCACTATAAATGCCTTGAGTATTACGACAAATTACGAGAGCTGGAGCGGATCATTCTGAATCATATCCAGATTGAAGACAATATTCTCTTTCCCATGGTGAGAAGAGTTTCTTAAACCGGAACTTCCATCAGGAGAATTTCACTTTCTGTCACTGCTCTTATTTTAAGTTCATCAAACTCAGGGAAACCAATACCATCCTTATCCGAAAACTCCTGCCCGCTGACTTCAATTCTTCCTTTTATGATGAAAAGATAAAGACCATTTCCTTCGGCGTTTTTACGGTAAGTGATTTCTTGTCCTTCTCCCAGATCGGAAAGAGAAAAGAAAGCGTTCTGGTTAATGGATATGGAACCTTCCCTTCCATCAGGAGATACCACCTTTTGAATCTTATTCTGGCGCCCCTCGTGAGAAAACGACTTTTGCTCATAACGGGGCCTCACACCTCTCTTCCCGGGAAGAACCCAGATTTGCAGCAATTTCACCCGTTCAGTTTTTGAGGCATTGAATTCAGAGTGATATATTCCTGTTCCGGCAGACATGATCTGCACTTCACCTTTTTTAATGATGCTGGCGTTTCCCACAGAGTCTTTATGCTGGAGATTTCCTTCCAGAGGAATGGTGATGATCTCCATATCCTGGTGTCCATGAGTTCCGAAACCCATCCCAGGTTCGATGATGTCATCGTTAATTACCCGCAAGGCCCCAAAGTTCATGCGATCGGGATTATGGTAGTCAGCAAAACTGAAAGTGTGGTAACTCTTCAACCAACCGTGATCGGCCCTGCCCCTTGTATCTGCTAAATGAGTAATCATAGAAACTCCTTTCTTTTAAAACCCATTATGCCTAACCCGTAGTTAAATTAAAATTATATAATTTTAATAGTCTTGATAGGTTTTACTTATATATAATGTTTACACATTTTTTAACTCTCGTTTACAGGTTTAATAACAAGTATCCAATTTTAAAAGGTGATATAATCAAAGTGTTGACAGTTTTTTAAAACTGCATTGCGCGGCACGGCAAAAACCTTGAGAATGTTACTCAGGACAAAGACTAATAAGGGTCTTTGATATGGAGGGTAGCATGAAAGCATTAATCTCAACCATTTTGCTTCTAGGATTAGTAAGTTGTCAGACCAATGAAGGAAAAAGCTCAGGAGGAGAAAGTTATCCAGTGAGTTTGAGTATGGGTAGCTATACCACGGCCAGGGTGATGAATTTCTTTATTTCTGAGGCCTATGCAAACGTCAGCGATTTAAGAGTTTGTTTCAAGAGACTGCGTTTTAAAACAACTCTCGATGACACGATTCCCGGAGACAATATTGATTTTCCTCTGGGTGAAGTCACACTTTCCACGAGTGGAACTCTGCTGGGATCGGTTGTCGTTCCTGCCGGTACTTACTATCGGGTGGAGTTTGACCTTGAACCGGAGTGCGCGGGTAAGAGTTTAAATCTCTCAAATGACTTTGGAGTATACTCAGCTGCAGAAACAATAAAGATTAAATTTGATGGAGTCTTTGTTGTAGACGGAAGTACCAACCTCGAGCTTGGCGTCCAGGATATTCTGAACGCGGCCAATGCATACAATGGTGTGGGAACTCTTAAAGAAACTTTTGAAAATGTTAGCGGTAACCTTTAAGGAAAGCAGAATTTTATGAAGAATCGGCCGGATAAACCAAACATCTTTAACTACCGACAGCCTCAGGTTTATCTGGCCGATCTTATCACCTGGTATAAAAGTCAGAACATCTCCTTAAGAAATCTCGCAAAAAAACTTCTGGTCTCCCCTTCTCTGCTCTCCCTCGTTGCCAATGGTAAGAGGCATCTCACTGAAGAGAATGTTGATATCTGGGCCACGTACTTTGAATGGACTCCACAAGAGGTCACCTGGCTCAAGAAAATCATTCTTCTTGAAACTGCTTCAACGGAAGAAAAGAGAGAGGCGATGAAAAGTATGTCTCGCTTCAAGACATTCAAAGAGGAATCTTCTCAGGAAATTCTGACTTTTAAGTACCTTCAGAAATGGTGGAATGTGGCCATCAGAGAGATGAGTGATCTGCCGGACTTCATTGAGGACGAGAACTGGATTCAGGAGCGGCTGCTGTTTAAAGTGTCCCTTACGGACATCAGAAAGTCTCTGAATTTTCTCAATAAGCATAAACTTCTGGCAAAGTATGAAAATTTCCGAAGGCTCGATTGTCAGGGCGATATCTATCGCCTGTCACTATCTACCTTCCATCAGCAGATTCTGACGAAAGCCGTTGAGTCGATTTACAAAGTCAATTCTGACGGCAGACATATACTGGGACACACTCTCATTGTTTCTAAAGACCAATTAAATGAAATTAAAGATATACTGGATGAAACTCTGGAGAAGATCACGAAATTAGCGGAAAAAGCCGATAAAGAAAAAGAAGTTTTTCACGTGGCCTTACTAGGGTTTCCGCTCACTGAGGAGCAGAAATGAAAATTTTAATTCTATCTTCATTAATATTTTTATCCTCCTGTGGAGGAGGAACCACCACGGGAAATCCTGTTCAAAGAACAGTGAGCATCAGAATGGAAGACCAGCAGCCCCTTGCGTGGATTAAAAATCTTTCTGATTCCATCATCCCGTCAGCATACGCTGCTGTTTCTAACATCAGCTTCTGTTTTAAGAGACTTCGATTTAAGCCGGACTCATCAACGGATGGGAGTAATTATGATCTTGTTCTTGGACAAGTAACGATTAATCCGGCAGGAACAAATCTTCTTTCAGTGTCTGTACCAGAGGGAACCTATACCCGCATTGAGTTTGACCTGGAGAATGGCTGCGATGGGGATATGGCAAAGCCAAGTGTCGTCTTCACCAACAACTCTGGAGTAAGATCCACAAATGATCACACGACAATAAAATTTGATGGTGTGTATGTTGTCAGTGCGGACGGAACTCTTGACCTTGATATTGATGCATTGATTGATGCAATGGATACCATTACATTGGATAATCAGATCAAGACGACTCTGGAAAATGCACCAGGAAGTTTTTAAGGATCACCCAATGTCTTCTCATAAAGAGACTCTGAAGAAACTACAGCTTAAGATGCTGCGGGCACAACAGGGTATTTACCATCGTAAAGAGCGGCTCATCATTGCCATTGAGGGAGTTGATGCCTCCGGAAAAGGTGGTGTCATCAGAAGGATCACGGAAAAACTTGATCCCAGAAGCTATTTTGTCCATCCCATTGGCATTCCCTCTCCTGAGGATCAGGGGAAACACTACCTCTACCGCTTTTGGACTAAAATTCCGGCACCGGGTTCAATCTCTATCTTTGATAGGACCTGGTATGGAAGAGTTTTAGTTGAAAGAGTGGAAAATCTTATTCCTGAAAAGAAATGGAAAAGTGCCTATAACGAAATCAATCAATTCGAAAAACTCCTGGCCGATGATGGTGTGATCCTGATCAAAATTTTCCTGCAGATATCAAAGACTGAACAATTGAAGAGATTCGAGGCCCGGCTCAAAGATCCTTATAAACAATGGAAGATCTCTGAAGCGGACATCAGAAACAGGGCGAAGTGGGATGATTACTCCCTGGCCTTTGATGACATGATTAAAGAAACGGATTCCAAAGACTGTCCCTGGCATGTTGTGAAAACCGATGACAAGGAAGAGGCCCGGGAAGAAGTTCTAAAAATCATCACCAACAGGTGCAAAGACATTGAGAAGTGGATGGAAGACCAGGTTCATCTCTTTGATACAGAAGAACTTAAAAAGGCCCTCGACTCTCTTGGCTAGGATGAACAGGAAACTTCATAATCCTTATGCTCGGGTGGAGTCGGCCGTGAATACTTCTCAAATTCGGGATGTTCATCAAAGGGCCGGGAAAACACTCTCAGCCAGTTCTGAAGTTTCTCTGCATTCCCCTGCTCGACGTCTTCGATCACTTCCTGAGCGATATAATTTTTAAGCACGAATTTAGGATTAACTTTTCTCATTCTTTCTGATCTTTCCGAATCAAGAGAGTTTTCTCTTTGGAGCCTTTCATCATAAAGCTTGAGCCAACTGATCATTTCTTCGCGGTTCCCGTAGTAATCCCAAATCTCCTTGAAACTTTCTTTATTACCCCGCTTATATTGAGAAAGAGTTCGCCAGAAAAAAGTGTAATCAACAGAAAGAGTGTTCAGCATCTGCAGGGCCTTCACCAGAAGTTGATAGTCATCTTCTTCTGCAGTCGTTAATCCCATTTTTTCTCTCGATAGCCTCAGGTACTCTTTTTCAAACTTTTCAGGATAAGAACCTAAGATCTCTTCGAGCTTTTCTTTCGGTAGTTCTTTCATAAAACATACCAGAAGCCTTTCAAGATTCCACATAGCAATGGAAGGCTGCTGATTGTAAGCATACCTACCCTGGTGATCAGAGTGATTACAGATGTGATTAAGTTTTGTGTCTTCTAAGAATCCAAAGGGACCATAATCAATGGTAAGACCGAGAATCGACATATTATCCGTATTCATTACCCCGTGACAAAATCCCACATTCTGCCAATGGGCCATGAGACTGGCCGTGCGGTCGACGATTTCCTGAAGCATTTCAGGGACCGAGGCTCCATTAAAAAAATATCTTCTGGTGTAATCGATCAGGGCCTTAAGTTCCTGCTCCTTATTGAAATGAAAACACATTTCAAAATGTCCGAATCTTATGTTCGTAGGAAAGACTCTTGCCACGAGTGCGCACTTCTCAATGGTTTCCCGATAAACTGGATCCTCACCTGTCATAAGGGCAAGCACACGGGTCGTTGGAATTCCCAGTCCCGCCATCGCTTCAGAGCATAGGTACTCCCTCACGGAAGAACGAATCACTGCCTTTCCATCTCCCATTCTGGAAAAGGGGGTAAGTCCTGAACCTTTGGTCTGCACTTCCAGGCGGCCTTCATCGGTGAGTATCTCTCCCAGAGAGATGGCCCTACCATCTCCCAATTGTCCGGCCCAGACTCCAAACTGATGACCGGCATAACGAGTTGCAATCCGCTGTTCTCCGGGAAGAGTTTTGGTGCCATTCAGCCAGGACGCAACTTCCTCATCACTTAAACTTATTCCGAGTTTCTTTTTCATGTCGGACAAATGAATGAGCTTTGGATTGGAAAGAGGAGTGGGAACGACTTCCTCATAGAAGAAGGCGGGTAAGTTCTTGAATGTGTTATCAAACTTCATGGCCCTAATATAGCCTTGCTCTATCAGACTATCAACACAAGTGATTGGAGAAGAAATTCATTCTCCACGATAATAGGTATAAGGAGACTTTTATGAGCGTTTTACTCTTATCAACTATCGGTGGACTAATCTCGGCCCTCAGCACATCTTTAGGATCTCTACTCGCTCCCCTTTTTACCCGCTTTGAAAATCTAAGAAGATATCACATGAGCATGGACTTCGCTCTGGGAGTCATGCTCTCAGCTGTGGCATTTTCATTGGTTGGCCCCGAACTCGTCAGAGGAAAAGACTTATTCCTTGTCCTGTCAGGAATAATGACCGGTGGAACATTCATTATCGTCACTCATAAAATGATTGAGTGGTTCAATGGAAAAGTACAAAGACCATCAAGCAACCTTCTCCTGATTTCCGCACTGGTTTTCCACAACCTTCCTGAAGGCATGGGGGCCGGTGCTTCTCTTGCGGGGATGACTTTGCATGATGCCATCCCCCTCCAAGTCGCCCTTTCACTTCAAAATATCGTCGAAGGACTTCTTCTCACCCTTCTTCTTCAGGGATTAGGTCTAAGACTCATCTTTTCAGTGGCCGGAGGAGTGGCCTCCGGAATTCTTGAAATGAGCGGAGCGATTGTTTCAGGTTTATTCTTGCAGGAAACGAATATGCTTTTGCCGTTTTTCCTTTCACTAGCAGGCGGGGCAATGATGACATCAGTAGGTCTTGAAATTTATGAGAGTTCCCTGAAAGGAAAGCCCTTTAAAATTACTCACTTCGTAAGTGGTCTTTTTGTCATCCCTCTTTCAAACTTTCTTTTTCAGTTAACGCCGTAACCATTTCAATTTGCTCTGGCATTCGTGGAAGCTCGACAAAGAAAGCGGCGCCATTGTTCACTTCACTTTCCACCCAGATTTTTCCTCCATGAGCTTCAATGATTTGTTGAGTTATGAAAAGACCCAGTCCTAGTCCACTCACTTCCCTTCTCAGGAGTCCCCTTTCATACTTCTCGAAAATTTTATACTGATCCGATTTCGGAATTCCCAGCCCCTGATCCTTAACAGTGATCCTGACGCTTTCCTGATAATTCTTCACAGAAAGAGTTATTGGTTTTCCTTGCCCGTAACGGATCGCGTTTGAGAGAATATTAGTCAGAACCTGCTCAATACGAAGAGAATCCCATTCCCCAGATGCATGATCCATGCATTCAATCACAGGTTGCCCGGAGCCGGAGGTTTCAAACTGCTCCTTCATCCTGTTAAGAATTTCATTCAGGACGGCCGTGAGGTCGCACTGTTCTTTTTTAAGTGAGAGCTTACCGGTCCTGATGCGGGAAATATCCAGCATGTCATCCACCAGGCGGGTCAGTCGGTCAAGTTGTCGAATGTTCTTATCCAGGAGACCTTGGACTTTCTCTTCCTTGAAGGAAACTTCAGGACTTTTTTCAAGTCCTCTTTGAAACATCTGTATCTGAAGCTTAAGGGAAGTCAAAGGCGTTTTTAATTCATGGGAAGCCGTTGCTACGAATTCATCCCGCACCGACAAGGCATGGAGCAGGTTGGCCTCAGTTAAACGGAGTTTTTGTTCATAGTTTTTTTGTTCGGTAAGATCAATATTGATTCCAATGAGTTTTGGCTTCTTATTGCCCTCTTCAACCATCTTCCCCCTGGCCAGGATCCATCTTACATCCTGTGCTTTTGTAATGATTCTGAATTCGTGGTTTAATTCTTTTTCGCCTTTTATTACTTTTTCAAACTCTTCCTTGGTTAGAGTGACGTCTTCCGGATGGACCCACTTCATCCAGCTCTCGAAGAGTCCTCCAAACTCGCCTTGCCCCAGGCCGTAGATTTGTTCTAGTTCAGGGGTCCAGAGAATTGTTTGGGTATTAAGGCACCATTCAAAAGCTCCGATCTTTCCCGCTTCCTGAGCAAACGTTAGTCTTTCCTGATTCTCACGTAAGAGAGTTTGTGTCCGGAACAACTGAGTCACATCCTGAAAGCTGAAGGCAACTGCGAAGACTTCATTGGTACTGGGATGACGTATAGGATAATAGCTCACCAGCCCTGAAGTCATTTCACCTGTTGTCCTTACCAGATGTCCCTGGAAAGGAGCATTGGTAAGGGATTCACCGGTTTCAAAAACCCGGTTAATAAGAGGCACAACTTTTGGGACAATGGAGGGAACCACTTCCTGAATGGTTTTACCAATATGGTTTTCTACAGAAACGCCATTGATCTTCGCCAAGGTTTCATTAATTCTGATGTAGCGGTAGTCTTTATCAATCAGTGCAAAACCCATAGGGCTTTTATGTAGAGACTGATCAAGAATGGCCAGGGCCTCTTCAGCGATCTTGGTGTTTCTCCGGTTGATCGTAAGTTCTATTTCCCTTTCCTGAATAACCTGCTGGCTGGTACCGACAGTTGACATGAAATAACCAACGATGGAAATCCCGGCAATCATGCATTGGATCCCAAACAGGTATGACTGAGCCTCAAACAGGTCTTTAGAGAGCCAGAGTTCTTCACTTCTCCAGATTGCCATGGCACTTACTATTATGGCAGCGACACTCATTCCACGAAAGCTAAACCTCAAGGCAGCCCAGGTGAGGATGGGGATGATAAGATAGACTTTTGAACTTTTGGATTCAAAGGCCCAGTAGCTAATCCCTGCAAGGATGGAGAAGAGCAGTACTGCTTCTTTATTTCCACCTTTCCTGGTTCTCAGGCTTTTATCAAAAAAGCTTAGAACTAAAGGAGTGAAGACGAGAATTCCGAGGACAGCGCGGGAGTAATTTCCGATCCATAAATTCGGAATGAGCTCAGGATCAAACCCACCTAGATAAGTAAAGGCGACACTTACGGTACTGGAAACGAAAGGGGCAAGGAAACCAGCAAGAAGGACGAAGTTAAAAATGTCTTTTGGTGTATTTAATCTGAATCTGCCTTTACTCACGGATATAAGGAGCATGAAGGCCAGGAGAACTTCAATTATCTTCGATAACCCAAGACCCATGGAAGTAATCCCGGGGAGATCAAATGGTGAGGTCAGGAGTAGGTTACCGATCACGATTCCTGGAGTTGCTTGAACGACACCAAAAATCAGAATCACTCCAAGGCTTATGCCACTTGATACCCACATCGGTGAGATTAAGGCCACCTGACTATTATAAAGATGACCGGCTTCTGCTAGGAGGAAAAAGATGATGATGAGGATTAAATTTAATCCAATGCGCTTCTTCCAGGAAAGTATGGTGTGGTCAAAATCGAAAATCATTCCCTAGGGCTACCATAAAGAAAGCCTTAACAAATAAAATCAAGAAAAATTGAGTCAACAGTATGTAAAGATTACAAACTAAGAGACGGTTCTTACCAGGGCACTGACACCGGAGGAGTCCATAGCTCCGGCCTGTCTTTTGATTTCCTTTCCATCTTTAAAAATGATGGTGCAAGGAATGCCACGGATACCTAACTGGGAAGAAAGTTCAGGTTCACTTTCAGTGTTTACTTTGAGGAAGACGGCGTTGGTATTTTGCAGAGAGGCCTTCTCGAATTCTGGTCCATACATCTTGCAGGGACCGCACCAGCTGGCCCAAAAATCGACGATGACAGGTTTATCACTGGCCTTCAAAATTTTAGAAAAATCCTGAGTACTCACATCACTCACGAGCCCATGGAAAGGAATAGGCCTCTGGCATTTTCCGCAAACTGCCTTTGAAGCTTTATCAGTTTGAATGCGGTTAATAGCGTGACAATTGTTACAAGCAGCAAAAGTGTAGTTCATACAATCTCCTGAGTAAGACTCTCTTTCATAATAGTACTTTACCGCGATAATGGCCCGGGCTTTGCTTCTTAAAAAAAGATAATTTTATGAACCAGGAGGTCATATGAAAAAAACATTTGTCGGTTCTATGCTTCTTTCAGCATTCTTAGTCTTATCAGCTTGTAGTCACAAGAAAGACGACAAGAAGAAAGACCGCCCAGCTCCGGAAACAGCGTCCCTATCAACAGAAGTCAGCCAGGAAAGCCTGAATAAAATTACGGATACCTGGCCGCAAGCTTCACAGGATGCCATTAAAACAATGAAGGATAAGTATGGGCTACCTGATGCCGTAACTGAAGAAATGGTTGTATGGAATGATATAGAGCCATTCAAGCGCGGTATTGTTTACAAAGAAGAAGTCAATCACATGTTCCCTGTCCAGCATTCTGACGTACTTCAGCAAACAATCAGTTACCGCGTCCCACTAGATAAGGTAAGCCAACTGAATAAGTTTGATGGCTCCCTTTTGATTGACCGAACAAAGGGTGAACTCTCTTCCAGAAACCAACGGGAAGAAATGAACATCCTGGCCTTTAACCTCGCGGACAAAATCGTACGGGGTGAAATTACCGTTGAAGAGGCCCGTCGTCAGTATCGCAGAAACGCAGAAGAATTGATGGCCGGTGGTACTAACCCACTGCTAAGCAGTCTTAATTTCCAGACCCGCGGCAATACTTCTGACCCTGATTCGATGATGCAGTCTCAGGAACTTCAGCAGGATAAAAGCGGCGCTAAAAAACAGGAACAGCAAGCAGGACAGGGAGAAGTTGACGTGATCATCATCGATCAGGCAGATGAATCACAGTCAAAAGAATCAGGCTCACCAACTCCTGAAGAGCAACAGATGCAGGAAGAATCTCCTGAATCTCAAGAGTCGGAAGAAATGAAAAAGGCCGACGAATCTCTCTTTGAATAATTAAAGATCGAACCAGGCCGTAACCATCCTGCGGTCTGGTTCTTAAAACTTAAGCCCGGTGACTGGACAAAGAAAATCTTCAAGCTTCTTCTTAAACTCACTTTCAAATTCTTCCTGTGGCATATCTGCGATCTGAGAAAACTTCGATTTCTTTATCTCGAGAGCAACATCAAAAGCGATGTCCTGTGAAAGTGTATCAAGCCCCTCCGGGAGCGCATGAACAAGACCTCGGAAGGCACGGGCGTAACCATAGGCCTGGTCCTGACGTTTAAAGCCTTCAAAAAGACAAATGACGATTTCGCCTTTTTCGGAAGTAGATAGTCCCGCTGATGTCCCCAGAATTTCCCCCCACTGATCCATGAACGGACCTACGGGAATCAGGTAGCGATAGGACTTTCTTAAACACCTGGCCTGTCGCATGGACATGTGTCGATGATTTTCCACTGAAAGAAAAGTTTTGTTCACCTGTCCGGCATAGGCAAGGACAGGTGAATAGTTCTCGTTTAACTGATGGCCTAATTTGTAAATCCTTTTCCTGAAAGGATCATCTTCACTCATTTGCCATTGATCTATCACCCGATCAAGGTCACCGAAGTTATGGGCCATGAGAGCGGTTGATCTTAAAAAATTGATGTGATCTCTTTTTTCCCGAAGTTCTGTCAGAAGTTTTTCTTCTTTTTCTATCTCTGCGAGGATGACGTCCGCAACCTCTTTTGCCAGAGCGCTCTTCTTGTTTTTAACAAGAGCATTGTAGGCACCGATGGCAACACTTAACCAGGTTCCTTCATGGGTACTCATCACCTGGCCATTGTCCGGATTATAGGACTTCCGGTTTGTCACCTGCTCATAGTCCCAATTCCATGAATCAACGGTAATCCTGGCCATCTTCTCAATGTGCGCCCCGATCTCTTTATGCTTCCATAGGCCTTCACGGATCTGATTATCAACATTGGTGGGAACATAGGTCCCCGCCGTCGCCCAATGTGCGGCCATGCAGATGTAGAAGTATTCAGTGAGACTTATGTACTTAAGCGCATTGAGATTTTTCTTGTAGAAGACCAGCTTCGAAAGATACTCCCGCTGCTTTCCTTCAAGATTCACTTCACCTTTAAAGATAAAAGGTGCCGTGACTTCCACATCTTTAAGCAGGAGATTAGGAGCGATGCCTGAAAGTTCAAGGTTAGAGCGTAAGACTTTTTTTGCCATGAGGACCTCTATCACGACTTCTTAGTAAATTCAGCTTCAATTGCATCGTCTTTATCAAGAGAGCGATGGACCCTGGTGGTATGCTCCTCTTCGTAGATATCACTGGCAATTGGTCCTGAGCGGAAGGTTCTGAAAATGAATTTCTTTCTCCCTGTTCCGAGGCCCGCTTTCTCAAGGGTCTCGCCAAAAAAGGCCACCACCCAGCTGATTGTCACCAGGACGGGATTAGTATGAAGATAGGCCACAGTCGCAAGGCTTGCTACTAAAACCCGGGGACAGAAAATGAAGCCGAGCCACCAGATGAATCCTCCCGTTGCCACAGAAGAAAAGAGCAGAGTTAAGCGGGGAAAGATGGTGATAAAAATAAGGAAAAAGACAGAATGGTTTCTGAAGAAATTTATCTCTCCGAATTCTCCCGTCTGCAGGACATCAGTCATGACCGAAGCAACCACAATCAATATAAGAAAAATAGAGACTGGTTTTAGTGAAACAACTCTCATCGTAAGTCCAGTGTTTTAGCCTTTTTCATGGCGGCATTTTACTCTATTGACACTCATTGGGCCACTATTCAAAGATCAACATGTCTCTTTTCCGGGCCAGCCTGGAAACTGTATTGATGAGACCAACATGACTGTAGGTCTGGGGAAAGTTCCCCCACTGCCCGAAGTCTTCCGAACTCATGTCTTCGCTTAAAAGTCCCACATGGTTGGCGTGAACGATGATCTTTCTCAGAGTCTCTTCGGCCTCATCCAGGAAATCAAGGCGGATGAGAGATTCAATATACCAGTAAGTACAGATCAGGAAAGTGGCATGGGTTTCACCGAAATCGTCGTGGGCACGGTAACGGTAAACCATTCCCTCCGGTGTGAGTAACTCCTGCTGAAGGCGCTGAAAGTGCTTATGGGTTCGGACATCGTCAGGATGAAGATAGTTCAGAATGATGAGGAGGAATGCGCTGGCATCGAAGATCTGCTTCGTCTGGTCCGACATGTAGCACTCGTACTCATCGTTGTAACATTTTTCTATGTTCACTTCAGAGAGCTTGATGATCCTTTTTGAGAGCTCTTCAAGTTCCGCATCCTGGTACTGCTCAGCGATCTT
>JBKHWS010000055.1:0-15472 GCA_046566385.1 Bacteriovoracia bacterium
TCCAGAAAAAGCGATAAAAGTTCTCCTGAAAAAATCCACATCGACAACTACCACTATGAATCCCATCGTGTGGATGATCTTCAATTAACTTTGAATAAAGATCCAGGTCCCGGGATTAAGTATAATTATACAGAAAATTCGGAATTTGCTCGTGGAGCTGATAAGGCCGCAGCGGTTGGAATTGATAGCTTCGGAGAAGAGGATACCTTTGATCCTGATGAGGCCGATGAACATCAGGACTATAGAAACAGAAAACATAGCTCCAATTTAAGTGATCGCTTCTACACCAAAGGTCTTGATACCCATCCTGATGATCTTCACCAATAATTTTTAAGGCCTGCCAATGGGCGGGTCTTAAAATCTTCCATTTAAATAAGTTTCTATATTACCTAGCTGTGTAGATGTGAGAGTCCCATCGACAGCAATGATTTCTCCGATGGATCCAGCAAAAGCAGTTTCAATCAGGAGTGTACTAAATGCTTGGAGTGTTGTGAATTCAACTCTTAGAATGTAAAGAGTTGATACTGCCATGTCTAAATTGTGGGACGTAGCCGATGTAACATTTCCGTTTACATTAGCGTCTAGGGTATTTAAATCGAAAGTAGTGTTGGACCAATCTTCTTGAAGTCCAATTCCTGTATCAAAGATATCAAAAACTGTATTACCCGGGCTAACTGTTCCTGGCATTTTAATCGCCATGAGGACTGCGCTGGTATTATTTAAGCTACTGGTGAGTGAAAGAGAGTCATTTGTCCCATCAAAGATACGGCAATTAGCTGTACCTGCTCCGCAGGCTTCCTGAGTACCCGTCCCGGTGTGGGAGATCGTAACACCTCCAGGAGGTGCCATGTTTACAAAATCACTTCTTACCCAAAGTCTTACTTCAGGATAAGTCACATAATGAGCAGAAAAATCAACCGCGGTAAAAGTAGTAGGAGCATTATTTCTCCCCGCATCCTGAATGGTTCCGCCGTTCAGGGTAATGGCAGAAATGGAAGCAGGAAGACCTGTCATATCAAAATGGTTTCCATCAAGAAGACGGGAGAATGTTAAAGTGGTTGTTCCTGTTCCTGTACTGTAAGCGAAATTATCCGTTCCAAGATCAAAATCAACTGCGATATAAGGAGTTCCTCCTCCCGTATTCACATCAACAATTTCTGAAAAGGTGATTTGAATCTGAAGGGTTTCTCCACTCACATAAGTACGAGCAGTTGAAATGGCTGTTGAACTTACTGTTGGAGCATCTGTATCTACTTTTAATAAAGTCGTATCAGGTGAAGTGAAGGTCCCTGTAACATTGTTTCTGCCTGCGTCTCTTACATAACCGGTACTATTTTCAACAGCAGTTCCTACAACAACTCCGTCAGTGTCCGTCCCATCGGTGGCCTGAATGGTATAACGGAAAGTATGAGTCGTAGCTGTTGTATCAGCGGTGGGAGTAAGATAATGGGTGGTTGCATCTATGGTGATGGGAATGCGTGGGTAGCCTCCAGAAACACTAGTCGTTACTGTTTCTGAAAAGGTTACCGTGAAATCTAAATTTTCTCCGGCCTTATAAGTACCATTGGCGGTAGCTGCAACGACACTACTTACAGTAGGAGCCGTTGTATCAACGAGAATCCCTGTAGTTGTAGGAGGAGTGAAAGTCTTGTCTGAAATGGTATTACCGGCGAGATCTTTGATTGTGGCAGTCCCGGCAAAGGGAGAACTCAAAGTTATTCCATTGGCATCATTTAAGGTTGCAAGTGAGGCAGGTGTATGGGTAGTGGATGCAGTATTATTTCCTGTAACGTATTGCGCATTAACTGCCGTTCCTCCAATATCAACTGTTAAATAAGCTGCTCCTGCAGTCGTAGCACTAAAATTCACTGCCTCTGACCAGTTGACAGTAAAATCCATCGCCGCAGCATCAAGTGGGGTCACTTCTGAATAAGTTCCGTCAGCGGGAGCTCCTACACTTGAAACGGTAGGTCTCACACCATCAACAGTGGTTGAAGTAAGACTGGCAATCGGGAGAGTAAGAAGTGTATTGGTATTATTGGCATCTGTAATCACTCCTCCGTTAAGGCTTATATCCGAGAGAGCGATTGAGGCATCTGTATCAAGATCTCCTTCCTGGATAGTATAGACAAAAACGAGAGATGTTTGACCATTTCCTCCTGAAAGATAGGTCGCTTGTCTGACAGTGGCTCCTATCGTTAGAGGAATAGAAGGGGTTCCCCCGCTTTGATCGACATACATATTTGTGTTGAAGGTCACAGTTAGGTAAAGAGCCTGCCCTATGATCCAGACATCATCCGTTGCTCCAGCGGTTGAAAGAGTCGAGTCTGTGTTTCTTGCGACTGCCGTTGCTTGAGGTTGAATGGCTTCCACTAGTATTCCGGAAGTATCTCCTGCACTGAAAGAGTTGTTAAGGGCATGGGCAAAAAATGATCCGAAAGGAGAAAGAGCATCTCGAATGTTTCCTCCATTCTGGGTAATGGAAGTTGCGACAGTAATACCATCAGTATCAGTGTCTCCTGGAACTGTTGAATAGCGGAAAGTAATAAATTAGGTTCCTGAACCTGAAGTGTAAACAGCCTGCCTGGCAGTAGAGCCAATGGTTAATCCGACATAAGGGGAGCCAGTCACATTCACCGCTCGGTCAAACTCAAAAATGAAGTCTAGGTTTTGACTAGCCTGGTAAGTTCCATTTGTAGGGGGAGTGATCGCTACGACATAGGGAGTTTGACCATTAATAAGGACATTGGCGCTAGCTGTGATTACTGCCGCGATATATGCTGAAAAATCAAGATTCGCATTATTACCTACGGTATCTTTTATCGAGGAACTTGTAATATCAATTGGGGACGTGATGCTGTCATAGCCGTCGACATCCGCATGAGTAGTTCCTACGGTAAAGGTGAAGGCGAGAGTTGTAGTTCCTGAACCAGAAGCATAGGTTACGTCTACAGCTCCTCCTGTTGTTAGATTCATAACGAATTTGGGAGCTCCTGTGACATAAACTGCTTCAGAGAAAACCATTGAGAAGTTGATCACTTCCCCTTCATTGTAATAACCAGGAACATTATTTAGAGTAAAGTTCGAAATCGTTGGGGCTGTCGTATCAACTTTAACACCTGGGAGATTTGTTGTTGTTATTGTTGTGACATCACAATTGGTAATCACTCCATTGTTGTTGAAAGTCAGAAGGCTGCCATTCAATTCAAGAGCATTAACAACAATTCCGTCAGTATCGTTATCTCCGGCTATCACGGTATAAGTAAAGGTCATTTGCTTTGCTGTAGGTTGAGAAACATAGTTGGCGTAGTAGGCGGTTCCACCGACTGTAATGGCAAGGCGAGGTGATCCTCCGAGAGTGTCCATGATGATGTCGAAGGGAAAACTTAAGGTGAGGGAAATCACTTCTGCGGCGACATAGGTTTTTGTCGTTGGAGTATCAATGGTGAATTTATTGGTGACAGGAACATGTCCTGAAATGAGGCCGCCGGACGCAGCGGTCTGTTTCACCTGACAGGAGGTGGAGATCATCAATGACAGTAAAAGAAAAACAAATCCTATGCTTCTCATCTTGGGTACTTTATCGGCTTTCGAAGGCATTTTTCTAAAGGAGATGGTTCGAGGTAGGTACTTTTTGCCGTGTTTTGAGAATTCAAGGACATAGCCGAAAATCTATTCTGAGGTGTAATGAGAAACTTTATCCTGATATCCTTATTCTTCGTCTCAAGCTGTGCCACCAAGTACATCATTCCTGGTAACCGATTTATTACTCCCGAATCTCAGGGGGGAATTTTTCAGGGGCAGCTGGAATTGCAGCAAACCGGCGCAACTCTGGCCACCATTGACACCAGTAGTGGAACGGTCAACGAAGGGGTGAGATACAAAGAAGTGGCAAGAACAGGCTTTCTTCTTTCAGGTTCTCTTTTCAATCAGTTCGACCTTGTTTGGTCACACACTGGAAGCTCTAATTCTATGATTGGCGGAAAGTTTCAATTCTTCGGAGACCCCAGAAGTGGAAAAGGGGCCGGTCATAAAGCGGCTCTGGCACTCTTAATGGGGGGCAATGAGCATGAGTCAGAAGAGGAAGATGTTGAATTTGAATTAACTTCCCGCGAGTACCTCATCCTGTATGGCTTCCGGATTAGTGAGAACATCTTTCCTTACACAAGCTTTTCTTATGCCACCTACAACTTCAGAGGTAAAATTACCTCAGGAAGCTTAAACGGACTTCGGCCCGAGTTTGTCTCTGATAGCAGGGCGCTCAACATCGGCACGGAATTCTCCATTGAATCCTTCTTTGCAAAGATTGAGTTTACTTATCAACGACTCGCTACCTCTGACACCAAAGAATCTGAGAGAAAGCTCATGGGCCTTTCCATGGGGTTTAGCTGGTGAACGGGGAGTTTTTATCCCTCCATTGAGCCAAGTTTACTCATCCTATAAAATATCTGGGTGGGAGAGTTATATTTGAAGACCCTTTTACTATTATTTTTTATTCTGCTAATCAGCCCAGCAAAGGCAGTATTAGACTTTGAGGATCATTCCTTTCCGGAATTTGTGACATCTGCAAGGGCCCTGGCCTTAGGGAATGCTTATCTCAACAAGGTGGATGACTCCTGGTCTGCTTTTTACAATCCAGCTGGATTGGGTACAGTTCGAAAACCTCAGTTTCATATTTTGAATGGACATATCGAGGCCAGTAGCGGACTGATGGATGTCATTGGAGATGGCCCTGCTTCTGAAGTTCCGGGAAAATTCGTAGATTCCTTTGATGTGGAGGACTTCAGAACCGAACTTGCACAACATCAGGGAAAGCTTGCCCATTCACGATTTAACTTATTTCCTAACATAACTGTCCGTGGTCTTACTCTTGGTTATTTTTATTCTCAAAGAAACAGGGCGATCATTAATGATGATGTCGCCAATAACTTTGAAGTTGCAGAGAGAAGAGATCAGGGCCCCGTGATGTCATTAACGGCTTCTTTGTTTGGTGGAATTTTAAAAGTAGGAGCCACTGGTCTCTATTTAAACCGTAAGCAGCTCTATAAGTCTTTTGGTCCAACTGAACCCACTGTTATCTCCGATGCTGACTATAAAAAGGGGAGTAGCTTCCAGCTTATTGCAGGAACACGTTTAACTTTACCATGGACTCTTCTTCCTACTTTTTCCGCTGTGTTAAGGAATGCCACAGACAGCGACTTTGATGGAGAAGCATTGCAAACGCCAGAACCGATTGAGCAAACTCTTGATGTCGGTTTTTCTCTTACCCCCCAGATTGGAAAAAGAACACGGATTCATCTGGAGGCTAACTATAAAGATGTTGGCAATGCTTATGAAACCAATACTAAGAGACGATTTGCTGCTGGTGCTGAACTCGATTTTAATCGACGCTTATTCTTCCGTGCAGGATGGGGAGATGGATGGGGTTCAGGTGGACTCGGTGTTCGTACCAGGACCTTCATACTTGATCTCACGACATATGCTGTAGATCGCGCACGGAATGGATTCCGCGAGGAAGAAGACCGTAGGTGGGTCATCTCCCTCTCTTCAGGATTTTAAATCTTAAATATTCCTTCGACGATTCTGCCATCAACATAAATCTGATAGAGATAGCTTCTTCTTTTCCAGATCTCATCTCCATATGTTCTGCCTTTCGGCTTTTGACCGAAGGCATGCCTTCCGTGATTTTCAATCATGTTGAATTGAGTCACTTTGTATAATCTTCCCTCTGGCTGAATTTCAAAAATTTCAACACGATCACTTCTGAAAGCTTGAGCTGAATAAACGTCGATGTAAAAGAGTCCCGCAATCACTCCCCCGTTGCTCCCGTAGGTTGCGGGGAGGTAAGAGCTCGTATAGCTTAATCGAATGCTATACTGGTCATTCTGGTGGTAAATATGTTTCCAGTTGTTGGCAAAAGTGATTTGCGAGAAAAGTGTTATAATTGTAATGATTAAAGCCTTCATATCTATCTCCCTTGTTAGTTATCCTTCCGGATCAGTTGCAAGGAATATAAATGAAGGGGGCCTGGAACTCTTTTGATTTTGGGCCAATTGCTTATGAAATAGGGACAGTATGGATAAAGGTAAAGAGAGAGTTTTTAAAAGTCATGGCTTAACCCTTTATCACCAGAATTTTCCGAAAAAACAGCTGAAAGAACACTCTCATCAGGAAGCCCATCTTTTTATTCCTTTGCAGGGATCTATTACTCTTATCGTCGACGATGTCAGTTATCAGGTTAAGTCCGGGCAGATGATGTTTATTGGTGGCTCTGTTGAACATAGCTTTTCTTCTGAAAGTGAAATGGGTGAGAGACTTATTTTGCAGATTGAGAAAGTAAAATTCAAATCCAAGGTTTCCATACTTCCAGTAAATCAGTTGCTTCTAAATACTGTTTTAAATCTCTTTAACTACCCAGAAGAGTCTTTCAGCAAAACGATGGTTTCACTTGTTAATGAGATTCTCATTTCTGACCTCACCAAAGAAAAAGAAGAGGCCGTGAATGACTTGTTTAAAACTCAGCAAAAGATTCTGACTGCTCAGAATGCCCTGATAAAAAAGATTGTTTCCCTTCTGCCGCTTCATCTTGAAAGTGGAATTGGTGATATTGCTTCAGCGACAGGACTTTCCCACCGATCTCTATCCCGGCTGACGAGGGAACATCTGGGGCTCACTCCGAATGAACTGCATACTTTTTACAGAATCCAGAAGGCCACTGAACTTATTTTTGAGGGTAAACTAAGTCTCACAGAGGTAGCCTTTGAATGTGGTTACAACTCTTTATCCCAGTTTATTCAGAATTTTAAGAAGTGGACCGGCTCCCGGCCCTCTGACTTTAAAACTTTTCAATAATTCACAGTTCTGCTAAAAAGACCTCATTCTTAACAGAAGGTTCGAATCCTTCCATTCATTAACTTGAGTGAAATAAACAAATCAGGAGTTTCTTTGTGGCCTCACACAATCCTTACGCTTCATTTTTAGATAAAGTTGAAAAGCCTGCTCGTTATATCGGTGGCGAACATTTTGTTACCCGTAAGAGTTGGGACGAAACTCTCTCCAGAGTGGCCCTTTGTTTCCCGGATACATACGAGATCGGTATGAGTCACCTGGGAATGAAAATACTTTATGATGAAATCAATCAACATCCAGGTATGCTGGCTGAAAGAGTCTTCGCTCCCTGGGTTGATATGGAAAAGCAAATCAGAGAGCGCGGATTACATCTGGTATCTCTGGAAAATTTTAAACCGTTAAAAGACTTCCATGTAGTGGGCTTTTCTCTTCAGTACGAAATGTCCTATACAAATATTCTTAACATGCTTGATCTGGGGGGAGTCTCCATCTGGACCAAAGACCGTAAGGAAGAAGAGCCTTTTGTCATCTGTGGTGGACCTTGTGCCACTCATCCTGAACCACTTGCTCCGTTTATGGACTTCGTGGTTATTGGTGATGGAGAAAAGTTATTTGCCAGGATTACCCACTTCATCGGCGAAGCTAGGGCGCAGGGATTAAAAAGAGATGAGATCCTCTTTGAACTTTCAAAGTGGAAAGGAATTTATGTTCCTAAGTTTTACGACACTGCAATTGATCCAATGACTCAAATGGAAGTAGTGACAGGGCCGAAAGCGGAGCTCGCTGGTGTTGTTCCGGATAGAGTTCAGCGATACTTTGTGGATAACCTCGCTAATTATCCTTTTCCCACCCGCTCACCGATTCCGCATATGACGGCCATCTTTGATCGTTTCTCGGTTGAACTGGCGCGTGGGTGCACTGAAGGTTGTCGCTTCTGCCAGGCAGGGATGATTTACCGGCCGGTCAGGGAAAGAAATCCTGAGAACGTTGTGCGGATGATGATGGATGGACTGAAGAACGGAGGTTTCGATGAAGCCTCCCTTACTTGTCTCTCCACAGCTGATTATTCTGCAGTCACTCCCCTGGTCATTGAACTTCTGGATAAACTTCAGAAGGAAAATGCGACACTCGGTATCTCTTCCCTCAGGGCCTATGGTCTTGATGAGAGAATCCTGGATAAATTGGCAGAGGTGAAGAACTCCTCCTTAACTTTTGCTCCAGAGGCTGGCTCTCAGAGAATGAGAGACGTGATCAATAAGAATGTTTCTGAAGAAGATCTCATGAAAACAGCGGAAAGTGTTTTCTCCCGCGGCTGGACGAAGATGAAGCTTTACTTCATGATTGGTCTTCCTACTGAAGAAGATGAAGATGTCATTGCCATTATGGAAACTGCGGGGAAGGCAAGAAAGAGGGCCATGGAATGTGGAGTGAGAAATCCAACAGTCACTGTTTCGGTCTCTTCTTTTGTTCCTAAGCCACATACTCCTTTTCAATGGTCCAGCATGATTACGCTACCGGAAATCATCCGGAAGCAGAATCTCCTGAAAGACCATGCTGAAAAATACCGGCTCAATTTCCGTAAACATTTTTCCAAAATCTCTGCTCTGGAAGGAATTGTTTCAAGAGGTGATCGGAGAGTAGCCGACATCATCTACAATGCCTGGAAAGGCGGGGCGCGTTTTGATGGCTGGGATGAAACTTTTGACTATGATCTGTGGATGAAATGTGTCGAAGACTCGGGAATTGATACTCAGATTTTCCTTGGCACCATTCCTATGAATGGAAAACTTGCGTGGGATCATATTGATGTTGGCCTTACTGAGCGCTTCCTTGAGATAGAATGGAAGAAAGCTACCCATAATCGACTTTCTCCTCCTTGCGGGAAAGTCTTTGGAATGATCGTTCATCATTCCAATCTTGAGACTCTTGAGAAGACATTTGACATCGATAAGAAGAAGCTCGTTTGTTACCACTGCGGAGTGGCCTGTGACCTTAAAGGGATGGTTGAAGAAAGACGTGATTTCCTTAAGGGGATGAACGCTATTGAGGATGTTCCTTATGTTCAGCCAGAGAAGTTGAAGAAGGACATCGTTGAAATGCGGGAGAAAAGAAATCAGGCGGTGGGCTTTAAATATAGAATTGAATTTTCAAAGCTTGGCCCGATCACATTCATTTCCCACCTTGATCTTCAGAAAGTAATGATGAGGATCTTTAAGCGGGCGAGCATGGAGACTTTGCACTCAGAGGGCTACAACATCAGACCGCTCCTTTCTTTTGGGCCTGCATTGACCCTTGGAATCAGCTCACTGACTGAATATTTTGATGTGAGGGTTCCGGAAGAATGGACAGATTTTCAGGAGATTCTCAATCGTTTGCAATTGCACTCCGAGCCGGGAATCATCTTTAAGGATATTTCTGTTATTAACAGTAAGACGCCTTCTATCCAGGATTCTGCGAAGTCCTTTAAGTACTTTGTGCCCGTGAAGAGCAAAAATGAGATTGAAAATGTGGTGAAAGACCTCACTTCATCAGAGCAGATAGTTATCCAGTCTTACTCAAAGAAAGATGAAAAGCTTCTGGATAAGGATATCAGGCCCATGATTCTTGATATCTCAAGAGGCGAGTTGGATCTCAATGAGAAAGTCCTGGAAATTATCGACGAGGTGTCGCCTTGTCGTCTTCCAGGAATCTATATCACAGCGCAAGTTAAGCAGGGTGCCAGCATCAGGCCTTCAGAGATCATAGAGCTTCTGGAGTCCAGAGGCCTTGAAATCGAACGTCCTATCAAGGTTGGAATTGAGTTGAACTCTTAGAAAGTCCAGAGGGTGGTGTAAAAATTACACCACTTGGAACAAAAAATTCTGACAAACTTTCAAAGGGACTTGTAATAGATTTTAATTTGGGGTTTAACCTTCTGCAGTTTCATCAACAAAGGAAGGAACCCTATGATGTCTAAAAAAGCACTTCTTGTGCTCGCTCTTCCACTTACGTTCTCTGCTGCTTTTGCTAAAACTCAGCAAATCCCTAAAGCAGTTCAGGACCTTAAGGCCCTCACAAAAAATGAATCCCGCTATGTTCTAAAGAACGCCAAGGGAACAATCCTTAATGCCTCGACCTTTCTTAAGGCCGCTGCTCCTGAGAACTGGTTCAACCTTTCTCCTGCTGATGGTGCTGAAGGTGTGAGAACTGAAGAGGCCTATAATACGTTTGGAATGCCTCAGTCAGAAGATATTATCGTAGCTGTTATTGACTCTGGAGTGGATGTTAACCACGAAGACCTTCAGGGGAATATCTGGATTAATGAAGATGAAGTTGCTAATGACGGAATTGATAACGACGGAAACGGCTATGTTGATGACGTTTTCGGTTGGAACTTCATTGGTGGCTCTAACGGTATGGCCACTATCGTTAAAGATGAAACTCTTAAAAATGGTATTCGTCTTGTGAAAGGTGACCCTGCCGCTCAGATCGATGCTGATACTCTTGAAGTGACAAGAGAACTTGTAAGAATGAAAAAGCTCAAACAGCGTGTGGAAGAGTTAGGAGAATCCCTTACTCCTCTACAGGCAGCTTATCTTGAAAAAGTTCAGAAGGTTGTTGGTGAAGCTGTAACAACCGCAAGAGACGTTATTACGAATTACTCTGCCAGACTTAAGAGCTACAAGGCCGCTGAAGAAGTTCTGAAAACAGCAGGTGTTTCAACGATGACTGTTGAAGCTGTCCGTGCTCTTGAATCCGAAGATCCGGCAGTATTAGAAGCAAAAAATACTATGCTTGCTCTACTGTCAAATGGTCTTACTGAGGCCCGTCTTAACCGCATTCTTGATTACTACGGTGATCAGCTTCAGTACTACTACAATGAGAGCTTCAACCCTAGAACCATCGTTGGTGACAACTATTCAGACTTGAATGAAAAAGTATACGGTAACAATGATGTCATCGGTCCTGATTCTGGTCACGGGACTCACGTGTCCGGCTCTATCGCTGCTGTTCGCGACAACAGCCTTGGTATCAAAGGTGTTGCTACGAATGTAAAGATCATGGCCATCAGAGTGGTACCAAACGGTGACGAGCGTGATAAAGACGTTGCTAACGGAATCCGTTATGCCGTTGATAATGGTGCACGAATCATCAACATGAGCTTTGGTAAGGCCTATTCTCCATTCAAGAGAGCAGTTGATGAAGCTGTAAAGTATGCTGAATCTAAAGGTGTTCTTTTAGTTCATGCTGCTGGTAACGACAATAAGAACAATGACTATCTTCCAAGTTACCCGGAAAGAACTTACAGAAAAGAAAATAGAGAATTTAATAACTGGTTAGAGATTGGTGCTTCTTCATACAAGAAAGGACTTTCTCTTCCTGCTGACTTCTCTAACTTCGGTAAGAAGACTGTTGATTTCTTCGCCCCAGGTGTTGATATCTATTCAACAACTCCGGATAACCAATACGACACTTACTCTGGTACTTCGATGGCCTCTCCAACAGCTGCTGGTGTGGCCGCTCTTCTTCTTTCATATGATCCATCCATGGATGCTGACGCTGTAAAAGCTCTTATGATTGATACTTCCAGAAGATACCCTAAGCTTGAGGTAAATCTTCCTGGAACTGAGACTCCAGTGCTTTTCTCCACTCTTTCCACTTTTGGTTCGATTGTGGATGCTTTTGAAGCAGCTAACCTGTTGAAATAAGACTTTCCTTAAGGGGCCCTTCGGGGCCCTTCTTTTTTGAAGAATCTTTGGCCAAGTTTTTCCAGTTCCTGACCGATATGGTCCAGGATGAAGCTGTTAATTATTTTCCTTTTACTATTTACCGTCAGTTGCGCCAGCCGTGACGTAGGCCGGAAAATTGCCTCAGAAGATCTGATGATGAGGTTTGGGGAAATTGATTTGAAGAGGAGCGAAGTCCAGATTTTCCCAGCGGTCGCCTCTGAATCCGGTGTCTGGTACTACTTCTATGTTCAATTAAAAGATCAGAATGGAAATTATGTCGATTGCGAACCCGGGGACATCTCACTTACCACTAGCAAAGGTGAACCCATCTTCTTTGAGTATGAAAGGCAGCTTCCAGGCCGATACTATCTGACGGTTGAGAAAACTCCTGCTGTCAGTTCTCACCAGTTGAACTTCTACATTCAGGACAAACCGCTTAAGGAAAAGTTTAAGCTTCATTTTACTTTACCGAGTAAGACCAAATCAAAAATTTCCGTGCTTGAAAAACGCAATCATTATTTAAAACTGCAATTGAAGCTGGTCGATGAAAACAACAAACCTGTGCAGATGCCGGATCAACCTGATGTCATGTTTGAAGGACTTGGATACGTTGAGGATTTTAAGCAAGTGGGAGAAGGAGTTTGGCAGTTTCGGGTAATTTATCCAGATGATAATCAGATTATGTATTTTTCTGTGAGGGCCATGGGTGTCTTCATGCCTAAAATATTCCGCTATCACCACGTACAGGAGTGGTAACTTCTTCATGACACTTCCTGTAGAAATGACATATTTTCCCTCTCATATCGCCTAATCTATGCCTTATGGACTTTTACCCTGATCTTAGGGCCCAAAAAGTGGATTTTTTTCCCTCTAGAGGGTAGTATAAGGCGAACATTTTAGAGGAATTACTATGCGCACAAATATCTCCGAAACAGAGGCAACTGCAGTGAATTCGAAATCTAATCCGGCTTACAATAAAAAGCTCGATCTCATTAAAAAAAATAAACTCTCAAAAGCTGATCTTAAATGGTTTTTGAAAAACGTATACATTTCCCGTAAGACTGATGATGCCGAAATCACCATGAAGAAGCAGAACAAAGCATTCTTTCAGATTTCTGGTGCTGGCCACGAGGGAATTCTTTCAGCTGCCGCCAAGGTTTTAAAACCGAAGCATGATTATTTTATTCCTTACTACCGAGATCGTGCTCTTTGCCTCGGACTTGGTGTCACTCCTTATGAGATGCTTTGTCAGGCCAATGGAAACACCGGGGATACTGCCTCCCACGGGCGCCAGATGCCTGCCCACTGGGGTAATGTGAAACTTAATATTATCTCTAAGTCTTCCTGTACCGGGACTCAATTCCTTCAGGCGGTAGGAGTTGCTGAAGCTGGTCTTCACCTGAAAAGAATGAACCTCAAAGATTCTCCTGTTTATCATGATCAGGAGATCGTTTACGTCTCTTGCGGTGATGGGACAACTTCCCAGGGTGAATTCTGGGAAGGGCTTACCACGGCATGCGTGAATAAGCTTCCTGTGCTTTTCATGGTGGAAGATAATGGCTATGCCATTTCTGTTCCGGTAAGAGTTCAGACTCCAGGAGCTTCAATTTCAGTAGCTCTTGCAAATTTTCCGGGACTCAAGATCTTCACTTGTGACGGGAACTGCCCGATTGATTCTTACAACACAATGGTTGAGACTGAGAAATACTTGCGCTCAGGAAAGGGACCTGCCCTTGTTCATGCGAACGTCACTCGTCCTTACTCCCATTCACTTTCTGATGACCACTCTTATTACAGAACAAAAGAAGATCTTGCTGAAGAATCAGCAAAGGATGTTTTTAACTCTTATCCGAAGTTCTTAACCGAGACAGGGCTTTTAACCAGCGATGAAGTTAAAGAAATCCTGGACGAAGCGACGAAAGAAGTTCGTGAGGCCATGACCCGTGCAATTGAAACAGCCTGGCCTTCTAAAGACACATTTGATGCTCACTTATACTCACCGGACGTTGATCCGACTTCATCAGACTTCGAAACTGAAGCGAAGCTTTCTGGAAAGGAAGATATTCCTCTTGCTACTGCCATCAACATGACTTTGAAGTCTGAGATCAAGAAGAACCCTCTGATGATGGTGTTCGGAGAAGATGTTGCTGACTTCACTGAAGTTGAAAAATACGACAACCCTGAACTCAAAGGTAAGGGTGGGGTATTTAAAGTTACCCATGGAGTTCAGAAGGCCGCTAAACCAGGCCAGGTTTTCAATTCACCACTTGCTGAGGCCAATATCATTGGCCGCGCTATCGGTATGGCGATGCGTGGACTTAAACCAGTCGTTGAAATTCAGTTCTTTGATTATATCTGGACTGCTTACATGCAACTTAAGAATGAAATGGCGACTACCCGTTATCGTTCTGGAGGAGACTTCAAGTGTCCAATGGTTGTGAGAGTGCCGATCGGTGGTTACCTTCGTGGAGGTGCCATGTATCACTCTCAGTCAGGCGAATCCCTTTTCACTCACAATCCTGGTATCAGAGTTGTTTATCCATCAAACGCCCTCGATGCGATGGGACTTTTAAGAACAGCTATTCGTTGCGATGACCCTGTCATGTTCCTTGAGCACAAACACCTCTATTACCAGGGCTATAACCGTTCCGCTGATC
Source organism: Bacteriovoracia bacterium (assembly GCA_046566385.1). GTDB lineage: Bacteria > Bdellovibrionota > Bacteriovoracia > Bacteriovoracales > Bacteriovoracaceae > Peredibacter. Next base: position 14,216 of record JBKHWS010000055.1, read on the forward strand.
CGGGTGAGGATTATATGATTCCTTTCGGAAAGGCCCGTCTGGTTAAAGCTGGAAAGCATGCCACCATCGTTGCATGGGGAGCTCTGGTTCAGAAATCAGTGGAAGCTGCTAAGGTTCTCGAAGCTGAAGGTTACTCAATCGAAATTCTTGATGCCCGAACAATTGCTCCATTTGATTATGAAGCTGTTTTCAATTCTCTCAAGAAAACGAATCGTCTTCTAATTTGTCATGAAGAGCATAAGACATCCGGGTACGCTGGTGAAATCGCTGCCCGTGTGAACGAAGAATGTTTTGAAGCTCTGGACGCTCCGATCTTGCGTGTTTGCTCAAAAGATACTCACGTTGCTTACTGCCCGGATCTTGAAGAAGTTATTCTTCCTCAGACAAACGATGTGGTGGAAGCACTTAGAAAACTTCTCTCTTACTAAGCCTTATCTTTGGCAGTGTACACACTTGTGTACACTGCCATCTTCTTTATCCCATCTGGTAAAATCTTAAAATTTCATTAAGATAAAAAAATGAATAAGTTTTTCAGAATCACTATTGCAGTGTTTGCAACACTTGCAACACTGTCTGCCTACTCTGAACCTTCATGGAGAGCAGGCGCCGCTGCTTCTCCTTACCACTTTTATCTGAAGCAGGAAGGTGACCTGGGAGACAAAAGTTACTCCTCCATCATTCTTCCTTCTTACCGATTTCTACTACAGAAGCAAAACCAAGGTTGGATTTGGAATAATGAGCTAAACTTTTCATTGCTTAATTTCAAGGATTCAGAGGAAAGGAGAATATCTCTTTATGATTTTCTGATGAATAAAGGTATAACTCGACAGATCAATTAAAGATAACTCGACGGCCAAAGAATTGCCTCGTTTCAAAATTCTTACATCAATTTTCTTCTTGGTCTATCTTCTTTTTACCCTGACCTTTTCTAAATGAATCTCCCTTCACATCAATCGTCTGCGAACTGGCACTGAGACGATCTAAAATAGCTTCAGCAATGACTTTATCTTCAAAAAGTGTGGACCAACCTTGAGGCTTCACTTGAGACGTAATAATCACAGATCCCTTACGATAACGGTCTTCAAGAATTTCATAGAAGATCGTCGCTTCTTTGTGAGAGTAATTTCGGAGTCCAAAGTCATCGAGGATGAGAAGACGAACCTTACTGAGGCGAGAAAGATAAGTCAGATAATTCCCCTGAGCTTCGGCCACATCAATTTCTTTAAACAACCGGTTAACAGAGACAAAAAGCGTCTC